>NZVE01000072.1 GCA_002697345.1 Paracoccaceae bacterium
CCTCTGCTTCTGCCGGGGCTTCGGCTACGACTTCTGCTGGAGCTTCTGGTGCTGCCTCTGCTTCGGCTAACTTGGCAGCCTTTTGCTCTACGCGATCTTTAGCTTTTTGGCCAGGTTCACCTTTCTTCAGATTAGTTCGCAATTTCTTTTCAAGGATACCAGCAGCTTCGAGCATTCTGCTAATTCTATCAGTCGGCTGGGCTCCTTCTCCTAACCAATATTGAATTCGCTCCATATTCATTTTTACCCGCTCTTCACTGTCTTTTGCTAAAAGTGGGTTATAGGTTCCCAATCTTTCAATATAGCGTCCATCCCGAGGCATTCGGCTATCAGCTGCCACTATACGGTAAAAGGGACGTTTTTTTGAGCCGCCACGTGCTAACCTAATTTTCATTGCCATTATTTATTTCTCCTTGGGTTTATTTTGTTAAAATGATTAAGATTGATGTTTATTATGATTTTGAATTACTTCTTTAATTATAAATTTTAAAAACTTTTCTGCGAACTCTGGGTTTAAATTTGCATCCTCTGCTAATTTTCCTAAACGAGCTATCTGGATCTCTTCACGTGCAGGATCAGCAGGTGGTAAACTATACTCAGCTTTCAGTTTCCCTACCATTTGTGTTTGTTTGAAACGCTCCCCAAGAGTATAAATTAATATTGCATCAAGACGGTCAATACTTTCCCGATGTTCCTTAAGTAATTCATGTGCTTGCGTATTTTTATTATTCATAATTTTCTCTTTACTTTTGAAACCTATTTATTTTTCTTGCCAAATCCAGATAAGCCTGGGGGAAGCCCAAACCCTCCACCAAGGCTTGGGAAAGTATTTCCACCACTAAGTTTTTTAGTAGCTTCTTCAAGACTATTTTTATCAAGGTTTGGAATATCTGAAGGTAAAGCACCCTTTCCAAACATACCTTTCATTGCTTGCTTTAGCATACCACCTTTTCCCATTTTCTTCATCATGTCAGACATTTGGCGATGCATTTTTAGCAGCTTGTTAAGGTCTGGCACATCTAGACCAGACCCAGCAGCTATGCGTTTTTTTCGTGATGCTTGGAGGATCTGTGGATTTGCTTTCTCACGTTTTGTCATTGACTGAATTAGCGCTATTTGTTGCTTTAACATTTTATCGTCAAACCCCGCACCTTTTGCCTGAGAGGCCATTTTTTTCATGCCTGGGATCATACCCATAACACCTTCCATCCCGCCCATTTTCATCATTTGTTCAAGTTGCGATTTTAAGTCGTTCATATTGAATTGACCTTTTTTAAACCGCTTCATCATTTTTTCAGCTTGATCAGCTTCTATCGTGTCTTGAGCTTTCTCTACCAAAGAAACAATATCGCCCATTCCAAGTATTCTACCGGCAATCCGCTCAGGCTCAAAAGTTTCTAGGGCTTCCATTTTTTCGCCTAAACCCACAAACTTTATGGGCTTACCTGTAATCGCCCGCATAGATAATGCCGCTCCGCCTCTTCCGTCACCGTCCATTCTTGTTAGAACAACGCCTGAAACACCAACTTTTTCATCGAACTCTTTAGCAACGTTTACGGCATCCTGACCTGTTAAACCGTCCACTACGAGTAATATTTCACGAGGATTAGTGATATCACGAACAGCTTCTACTTCGTGCATCAAAATTTCATCAATATGAAGCCTGCCTGCGGTGTCAAGCATGAAAACGTCGTAACCACCTAGAGTGGCTTGCTGTTTTGCTCTTCGCGCAATGTCTACAGGGCGTTCTCCAACAACGATAGGTAGAGTGTCTACACCAATTTGCAAGCCAAGTATAGCTAACTGTTCCATTGCTGCTGGGCGGTTGACATCTAATGAGGCCATTAGTACGCGTTTTTTATTTCGTTCAGAAAGCCTTTTTGCAAGCTTAGCAGTAGTTGTTGTTTTACCAGAGCCTTGCAATCCAACCATCAAAATTGGGGCTGGTGGATTATCAATCTTTAACTTGTCTGATTCTTCACTTTTGTCACCCGCTAAGAAATGTTTTAACTCGTCATGAACAATTTTTATAACTTGTTGGCCTGGTGTAACCGATTTAACTACGTTCTGACCTTTTGCCTTTTCCGACACTGCCGCAACAAAGTCCCTTGCTACTTGCAAAGATACGTCAGCTTCAAGTAGAGCAATTCTAACTTCTCGTAGAGCGGTGCTCACATCATCATCTGTTAATGTGCCTTGCTTAGTGAGCTTTCCAAAGACTCCGGTGAGGCGTTCTGAAAGATTTTCAAACATCAGTGGCCCCTCCTAAAATATCAATCCCTGGGCTTAGAGATTTTTGTAACGACGAACGCCCCCACGGGCGTACAACGCTGGTGGAGGACGATCTCTGCGTGTAGCAAAGACCAGAAGAATAAAGCTTCAAAATTAAATTGTGGATAAACTCATAAAACTAACGTGTCAAGCAAGAGTATTTTATTACAATTTTTTTTACTACTAATAATTTTTTTTACGCTTTATTGGTAAGTAACCTATTGTTATATTTTTAATGCACTGATCAAAGGCATGGTAATCAACCAAATAAAAGTTTTCTAAATTATAAATGGGAGATAAATATCACTAAAATAATATCTAAACCTCACTATTTCGGGCACTTATCTATGCTGTTGTTCTCTGTGATAGTGGCGGGTTCTTTCTCTCTGGGGTCTATTATCGCCAACCAGGTGTCGCCAGGTGCTTTAACAGCTGTGCGCTTTTTGATTGCATTCTGTATAATAGGGTCCATAGCAGCTTTAAGAGAGGGAATTCCTCGTACTGCGTTTAAATCTACTTGGCGATATTTTGTACTAGGTGGGGTGTTCATCACCTATTTTGTCTTGATGTTCGAGGCTCTTAAAACAGCGCCACCAGTTAGTACGTCTGCTGTATTTACCTTAACGCCACTGTTTTCAGCGGTAGCAGGTTATTTTCTGCTTAAGCAATTTATTAACACTCGTATTGCTTTCGCCCTATTTATTGGTGCAATAGGAGCTATCTGGACGATATTTAGGGCTGATATTGGTTCACTCATAAAATTTAATATAGGCACTGGTGAGCTAATATTTGTTGTTGCGTGTATTTTCCATGCAATTTATACCCCATTAGTCAGAAAACTAAATCGAGGTGAAACACCACTGGTGTTCACAGCTGGTACTCTGCTAGCGGGTACATTACTTTTGTTTTTAGTTTTTTGGAAAGATATAGTTTCTATATCTTGGGTTAATCTACCATTTGTATTTTGGGTGTGCTTGCTTTATCTAGCGATATTTGCATCTGCTGTAACTAACCTTTTGATCCACCACTCCACTATGGTTTTACCATCTTCAAAAGTTATGGCTTACACTTACCTAATCCCAAGTTGGGTTGTATTGTGGGAGTTAATACTTGGAAACCCACCCCCAACGCCCCTTGTGTTAATAGGACTACTTTTAATAATAGTCTCGTTGTTGCTGTTATTGAGAGAATAAACTTACTAGACATTAATAAGTTTATTAACCCATAAATAGTTATCAAATATCTTTTTTTAAGTTTAGAGAAATAAATTCCTCTAGTGCATCTAAATTAAATGGATCTAATTGTCCAAAACTTTCTATCCAAATGACGGCGTCCCTTAGAGCATCTGGCGAAATCTTACACCAACTTATTCGCCCTTTTCGTTCTCTCAAAATTAGCCCCGCCTTTTCAAGTATTATCAAATGTTTAGAGATTGATGCAAGAGAAGTGTCAAATGGGTCCGCTATATCTGTAACCGACATGTCATCTTCTAATAGGAGCATTAATATTCTCCGTCTAGTTTTGTCTGACAGTGCGGCAAATATTAGATCTAAGTGTTTGGATTTATCTGATTTCATCATAATCGCTTTATTACTCAACCATATGGTTGAATTAAAAATACTACTTTTGAAATGCGACTTGCTGTCTCATCAAGAAAAAAGATAGATAAAACATAATATAATCAATGCCTTAATATAAATTTTTGTATTTAATTTAGAATTGACTTTTGTGGCGCTCACAAATACTAAAGGTCAACCGAAAGAAGTTATACTACTATGACTGAAAGCGATAAAAAATCTGAGATAGAAGTGTTGTCCAAAAGATTGATTGCGTTGAAGAGGAATAAAGTAGAAGAACCCCTTTTGGATGACCATTACTCCCAGGCTCATTTTGCCTGGAGAATGGTTATAGAACTAGTGGCAGGGTTAGCTATTGGGTTTGGAATAGGCTTTGGTTTAGATTATTTATTTAATTCGAAACCACTGTTCATGATACTGTTTATTTTGCTCGGGATGGCGGCAGGAATAAACGTAATGCTAAAGACCGCTAAAGAAATTGGGGCGGAACAAGTCAAGCACACTAACAGTGCAAAGAAAAAGGAAAATAACTTTGACGGAACAGACTAGCGGAGCGGACGAGGGCGGCTTAGTTTTTCATCCTATGGACCAGTTTAGGGTTACGCCTCTATTCGGAGATGGGCCCGTGGGAACGTTTACTGTTACTAATGTTACTCTATGGATGGGGTTAACAGTTTTGTGTATTTTTCTTTTGTTAGTTTTAGGAACCTCTCGTAGAGCTTTGATTCCCAGTCGTATTCAATCAATTGGCGAACTTGCTTATGGGTTCATTTTTAAAATGGTGGAAGACGTAAGTGGTAAAGACGGTGTAAAGTATTTCCCACTAATTATGACACTGTTCCTGTTTATTGTATTTTCAAACTTCCTAGGGTTGCTTCCCGGAGCATTTACTACCACTTCACATATTGCAGTTACTGCTGTACTCGCGATGGGTGTTTTTCTTTTCGTGACTATTTTAGGTTTTATAAAACATGGTTTCGGATTTTTAAGTGTTTTCTGGATCAGTTCAGCGCCGTTGATACTAAGGCCCATACTGGCTCTTATTGAAGTAATTTCTTATTTTGTAAGACCATTAAGCCACTCTATAAGACTTGCAGGTAACATGATGGCAGGTCATGCTGTTATAAAAGTTTTTGCTGCTTTTGCTGCTATCGCCGTTATATCACCTTTCTCAGTGATTGCTATTACAGCAATTTACGCCTTGGAGGTTTTAGTGGCATTTATTCAAGCTTATGTTTTTGCCATTTTGACTTGTGTTTATTTAAAGGACGCACTTCATCCACATCATTAAATTATCATTAATTAAAACTATTTTAACAAAAGGAGACTTAATATGGAAGGTGATATCGTACAAATGGGAGCGTACATAGGGGCAGGGCTTGCCTGTACTGGTATGGGTGGCGCCGCCGTTGGTGTTGGACATGTGGTAGGAAACTTCCTATCTGGTGCACTTAGAAATCCGTCAGCAGCCGCAGGACAGACAGCGACAATGTTTATTGGTATTGCATTTGCTGAAGCTCTAGGAATTTTCTCATTCTTAGTAGCACTTTTACTAATGTTTGCTGTCTAAAGATTGATATAAATTTAGTCTAAAGTAAAAATTAATAATTTTTATTATTTGATTTAGATAAAATTTTCGAGGGACAAATATATGGCAAAAACACCAAGTGATGTACCAGTCGAACCAGGCATGCCTCAACTAGACTTTACTACGTTTCCAAATCAAATGTTTTGGTTATTCGTTACAATAGTTGCTATATATTTCATTCTTTCGAAAATTGCTTTGCCTCGAATTGGTGCAGTCTTGTCAGACAGACAGGATACTATTGAACATGATATTGCTCGAGCAGAAGAGTTGAAGCAAATGGCTGAAGATGCCGAAACGGCATATAATAAAGCTTTAGCTGATGCTAGAATCGAAGCTAATACTATAATCAATGACACCAAGCTCGAAATGAAAGCTGAGTTAGCTAAAAAGATAGCAGATGCAGATTTACAAATTGCAGATCGTGCTAAAGAAAGTGAACAGAAGCTCAACGACATTAAGGCTAAAGCTACAAGTAGTATTCTTGATGTTGCTAACGAAATTGCAATTGATATTGTTGCAAAAGTTTCCCCAGGACCCATTGATGAAAAGTTAATAATTAAATCAGTGAACCAGAAAGTAACGGAGTGATATTATGAGAAGCTTTTTCTTTATAGTTGCGTTCACATTATATCCTTTAAGTTCTTATGCAGCAGGAGATGTCTTTTTCTCATTGAAAAATACTAACTTTATAGTCTCTCTGAGTTTTATATTATTTATTGGTATTCTTTTATATTTAAAAGTACCTAACCTCTTAGCCGGGCTTTTAGATAAAAGGGCGGAAGGAATTCGTACAGAACTAGATGAGGCTAAAAACCTTCGTGAAGAGGCTCAAACTCTATTGGCAACTTATGAAAGAAAACAGAAAGAAATTTCTGAGCAGGCTGAAAGAATAATAAAAAATGCCAAGGAAGAAGCCAAAGCTGTGGCGGTACAAGCACAAAAAGATTTAGAAATATCGATAGAAAGAAGAACGCAGGCAGCAGTAGAGCAATTAGAATCAGCAGAGACTGCCGCGATTTTAGAAATTAGGGATACGGCAATATCAGTTGCCATAGGCGTNGCAGCAGAGGTGATACAAAATCACTCTAAAGAGGCCGATCAAGAAACGTTTCTTGAGAACTCNATNACAGAGGTTTCAAAGAAATTACACTAACCCAGCTTTTCCGTACTATTTTTTAAGGTGGTAAACTACTTTTGTCATCTTNTGGTGCNAAATNGATAATGTNATGCACTTCTAACNAAGATTGTATGNNTAGATTTTATNAGATTTTTNTCGAAGAAGTTTCAGAACTTATTACTAATAANTGTACTAAGTTTATAAATAAGAGGTATGCTCATTTAGAGAACAAAATATGACTATACTTGGGTTTATTGGAGTATTGGTTATTTTGCACATAAACCTTAAGAAGATAATACGTAAATAGCAGAAAGAAATCAATTTTGAGCCCTATAGTAATAGTAAAAAATCTATCAAAAACTTATAACTCTGAACTCACAGCGCTAGATGATGTTTCTTTAGAAATTTCTGCAGGTGAAATCCTAGCTTTACTAGGCCCTAATGGTGCTGGGAAAACAACATTAATTTCTACAATTTGTGGAATCGTTACTCCGTCTTCTGGAGAAATTTTCGTTGATGGATTTGACGCAATAAAAAGTTACCGGCAGGCAAGGAAATTGATTGGGCTTGTTCCTCAAGAATTAGTTCTAGATTCATTTGAGACGGTCCTAAATACCTTAAGGTTTTCTCGAGGCCTGTTTGGAAAACCAAAAAACGAAAATTACTTAAGAGATGTACTTGAAAAACTATCCCTTTGGGACAAACGAGATTCTCCAATAATGACTTTATCTGGTGGTATGAAACGCAGAGTTTTGATAGCTAAAGCCCTTAGCCATGAACCTAGAATACTTTTTTTAGATGAGCCAACAGCCGGAGTTGATGTTGAGCTTAGAAAAGATATGTGGGCACTTGTTAATTCGCTTCGTAAGTCTGGGGTCACGGTTATTCTTACTACCCACTATATAGAAGAGGCTGAGGCAATAGCAGATAGGGTGGGGGTAATGAATAAGGGAAAAATATTACTACTGAGTGATAAAAAAACGCTCATTAAGAAAATGGGAAAAAAGGAATTAATAATTGAGTTACATGATCCTGTTCTAGCTATTCCTGAGTCATTAGACTCTTATAAACTTAGTCTTACTGAACAAAAAACAGCACTTCTGTATAGCTATGATACGAGTGCTAACCGAACCGGTATAACAAAACTTTTAAATGATATTTCTAAGGCAGGATTGATACTTAAAGATGTCTCAACCCGACAGTCCTCTTTAGAAGATATCTTTACTAACTTACTCGAGGAAAAGAAATGAATTTTTCAGGAATTAGAGCTATATATATCTATGAAATGACACGGTTTTTTCGAACCTTTTTTCAGAGCTTCATTTCACCAATAGTATCCACATCGTTATATTTTGTTGTCTTTGGGACAGCTATTGGGAGTAAAATAGGTACCATTGATGATGTTAGTTATGGAGCTTTCATCGTTCCTGGCCTTATAATGTTAAATATTATGACACAAAGCACTTCGTTTGCTAGTTTTGGAATATATCTACCTAAATTTGTCGGAACAATTTTTGAAATATTATCTGCACCTATTAACTCTTTTGAAATTATTTTGGGTTATGTTGGAGCGGCTGTAACAAAGTCTTTAATGATTGGGATAGTGGTATTAATTACAGCACATTTATTTGTTGATTTAAAAATATTGCATCCATTTTTTATGATAGTGTTTTTAGTACTCACGTGTGTGAGTTTCAGCTTGTTTGGGTTTATTATTGGGGTCTGGGCTAAGAACTTTGATCAAGTTCAAATGATACCCTTATTAGTTCTCACTCCATTAGTATTTCTTGGTGGAAGCTTTTATTCGATTTCTATGCTACCACCAATTTGGCAATCAATTTCGATGTTTAACCCGATATTTTATTTAATTTCAGGTTTTAGATGGTCTTTTTTTGGTACAGCAGATGTCGGTATTGGTTTAAGCTTAATGGCTATCGCTACATTTACATGTTGCTGTATCGGTGTGATCACATGGATATTTAAGACGGGTTATAGGATAAAGTCTTAGCTTAAGCCTCGAATGCTGTTTCTAAAGCTACCTCTACCATTGATGAAAAGCTTTTCTCTCTTTCTTCGGCCGCTAGTTCTTGTTTCGTTATCAGGTGATCTGAGGCGGTTAATATAGATAATGCCTTACATCCGTATCTTGCTGCTAAAGTATATAGTTCCGCAGTTTCCATTTCGACGGCTAGAACACCGTGTCTGATCATTTCTTTTGTTAAATCAGGCCGCTCGTCATAAAATGTATCTGAGGAATATACACCCCCTATATGTGTTTTAATTTTCTTTGTTTGGGTTATTTTAGAGGCTTTGCTAAGGAGGTCCCAGTTTGCTACTGGAGAGAAGTTGAAATCCTTAAAGATACTAGCTGAGGGATTAGATACTGTTGAGGCGGTAATTGCTAATATTATATCTCTCAGATCAATATTTTCTTGCATTGCTCCTGTGGAACCAATTCTGATTAGTGTTGTGGCATTATACTCTTTGATTAGTTCATTCACATAAATAGAAAGAGATGGCATGCCCATACCAGATCCCTGTATGGTTACCCTATTACCTTTCCAAGTACCTGTGTAGCCGAGCATACCTCTGACCTCATTTACCAGCTTGGGGTTATCAAGGAAAGTTTCTGCGGCCCATTTTGCGCGGTATGGGTCACCTGGAAGTAGAACAGTTTCTGCTATATCTTCAATTGTCGCACCAATGTGAATAGTCACTCTAAACTCTCCTTACTATATAAGCTCAAATTTTATTTTGTTGTACTTTAAAATAAGAATTTGTCTACTAACTCTTTTTGACTTTTATTAAATAAAGTATGCAGTTTGGATGAAATTAATTTATATTTTGGATAGTTGTGCTTTTATTAATCTAAAAGTCTAGAGTTCTTATGAATAGCCTTCTACGATACGTATATGGAAAATAATATAAACTTTGTAGAGTACTCTCCTGATCAAATTCATGCTAATGTAATCGTTACAGAGTTACTACTTAAAGTAGGTATTGATTTAAAAGAAAAAAAATTACTTAAAGAAACATTTGAAAAAAAGAATACTTTAATTTCTATTATTGGAAGAGCAGGGTCAGGAAAAACTTTACTTCTGTCAGATTTGGTAAAATCTGTTAGAGATAGTGGTGTATCGGTAATTTCTGCGGATTATTCTCGAGCGGTTGACTCAGAATCCAGAAGCCTTTCTATACTTGCTCCAACGAATAAAGCGGCGAGTGTGCTTCGAAATAACGGTGTACCAGCCACAACGATTCATAGAATTTTATATACTCCACTTTATGACCCTGAGTTTGAAAAAATTGCGGAGTGGCTTGTTGGGACAGGAAAAAAACCTGTCATTGAAGGTGTCAGTAGTACAACTTTAGATAAAGCTTATGAATTTTATTTAACGAATAAATCAGTGCCAGCATCTCTCGCTAGCATTGGATTAAAGGGGTCTGACTTTATAAAGGGATGGAAACGTAGAGAAGACCCTCTCGATATAGCTTTTGTTGACGAGGCTTCAATGCTTGATGATCAACAGCTGAAAGATTTATCAGAAATTTTTAGCACATTAATATTGTTTGGAGATCCAGCGCAACTTCCACCTGTGGTTCAATCAGGTGAAATGATTTTTGATAATCTTGCAGACCATGAAAAAATTTATCTATCTCGAGTACATAGGCAAAGTGAAGATAGTCCAATCTTAGATTTGGCTCATGCCCTAGGAGAGCCTAATCTAACTTTTAAGCAGTTTGAAGACTTGATTAGAGATATTTCTACTAGAGATGATAGGGTTGTTTGCTCACACCGTGTTAATTCGGATTTAATGTCGCGTTCACCAGTATTAGTATGGCGAAATAAGACTAGAGTCCGATTAATTCAGGCTTATAGGTTAGCATTTGGAGCTTTATTAGGAGAATTAATTCCTGGAGAACCCCTAATTTGTGACGGCATAGAGCTGCCTATTAAACATAGAAAAAAAAGAATTGACCTTGAAGCTAGAGGTTTAGTTAAAGGAGCCCAAGTAATTTATTTAGGACCTGGGAAAAAGCCTGGATTTTCAAAACTCCATGTATTGGGTGCTGAAGATCCACGAGTCAGTGCAGCTTCGATCATAAAGATTGAGACCACTGATGCTGAGGAACCCTTTATCCCTTTCGCGGCTAGGATGGGTGCGTCTTTTCTTCATGGAGCTGCAATAACTATTCATAAGTCTCAAGGTTCACAGTGGCCAACCGTACAAGTCTTTGCACCAGATATTTTTGCAGCGGCAAGCTCTGGGAGGGAGGAAGCTGGACAACCACTTTGGAAAAGGCTGGCTTATGTAGCGATCACACGTGCACAGAATAAAGTTATTTGGGTTGAACGTAATCGTTTAGAGCGTCCGTCACTGCAGCTAGGGTACGAAGATTTATTAAGTTAGAATTTATATTCTTATGTATCTGAATACAGCTGATGCTAACCATCCTGCAAAAATTGCAATGAATAAAGAGAGTAGCCCATAAATTAGGGGCTGTTGACGAGATAGATCAAAGATCCATCGCTCTAACCCCACTTTATTAACTGGTATAGTGGTTGATAATTGATCTATCACTTTTCCATCACGAGCCAGGAGAAAACGTATCGTGTATTCGCCCTCAACTAGGTTTGATGGCAAGTTGATGGTTGTGGCGAACAGAGTTTCGTCTGTTAATGAAATACTATTATCCAGGTCCTGATAAAGGTTATTTTGATTACGAATTCTTATCAAACCTTCGGTAAAGTCCGTAGGATTTTTAATCGTTGCCGGATTCCCTATTGATCGTATAACCTCTCGAATAGAGATCTTATGTTTGAGGTTTTCTGTATTGTTTATAATTTCTTTTAAGTTACCCGTTGAAGCGACCGCGTAAAAACTAGGAGCTGAATCAATTTCAATGGTTTCAGTATTCAACCAAATCAGAGCATGTTTTGATTTCTTCCTAACGTAAAGCTTTTCAGTAGGACCAGACACCGTAATCACAACCTCTAAAGGGTTTATAATTTTGTCTGACTCATCGTGCTTTATCGCTCCATATATAAAGATTTCTGAGCCGTCAAAGTTAGCCGTAATTGCCACTTCTTCTTTTGAGAGCTGTGCAACCAACCTCTCTGCAATCGCATTATTGGCTATCATCAAAGAAATTAAGAAAGTAACTACCCGAACTATCAATGTGTTATACCCATGTCTAATGAAAATAACTCTTTGGGTTCTAAAACTAAATCACCAGCAATTTTTAAACAGACTAGCATAACTATTAACGATAATAGTATTCTTAACTGCTCTGCTTTTAGTCTAAGCCCTATCCTTGTTCCAATTTGAGCGCCTAAGACTCCACCTATTAAAAGCAAAACAGCCAAAGCCATATCAACGGTATAGTTAGTCGTTGCATGCATGACCGTCGCGAAAGCTGTAACAAAAATTATTTGAAACAAAGAAGTTCCGACAACTACTTTAGTTGGCATACCCAGCAAATAGATCATTGCTGGAACCATAATAAAACCTCCACCAACACCCATAATAGCAGAAAGAATTCCTACTATAAAACCAATACATGTGGGAGGAATTACAGAAATGTATAGACCGGAAGTCCTAAATTTCGCTTTAAAAGGTAAGTTATGGATCCAATTATGTCGCTTTTTTATTATTCTTTTATGAGTAGGGTTTTTAGATCTCCTGATTGCACGGAGGCTCTCAAAGAACATCAAAATACCAATTATACCTAGGAACAAAACGTAACAGAGCTTTACAAGTAAATCGACTTGACCAATTTCTCTCAATAACGTGAACACCTGTACTCCTATGGCTGCCCCTATTAAGCCACCAACTAGAAGGACAAAGCCCATTTTTATATCAACATTTTTTCGACGGAAATGGGCTAAAAATCCTGAAAAAGAGGAAGCTACAATTTGGTTTGCTTCAGTTGCAACAGCAACTGCTGGAGGTATCCCAATAAAGAATAGTAGAGGTGTCATTAAGAACCCCCCACCTACACCAAACATACCAGAGAGAATTCCAACTAGTCCGCCTAGCCCCAATAATAAGAAGGCATTTATCGAAACTTCAGCTATGGGGAGATAAATTTGCATAAATGGTTAGTAAACCTCTTGATGTTCCATTCGCAACCACGAATTTAGTTTATATAAAATGTGGTATGCGACAAATCGGAGCTATGGTTATTCCTTTATATATGGAACACCCCCAGCTAGTGGGGGGGTTGCCTTTCCAACGAATCCGGCAAGTATGATCACTGTTAATATATATGGTAGAGCTTGCATTAATTGGGTTGGTAAGATTATCCCAAGAATTTCAATATTTTGAAACCGATTTGAAATAGCTTCAAGGAGCCCAAATAACAGTGTGGCAGAAAGGATATGCCACGGTCTCCATTTCGCAAAAATTAAGGCAGCAAGCGCAATAAATCCTCTTCCTGCACTCATATCTTTGACAAACCCAGCAGCTAGCCCGGTGGCTAGGTAAGCTCCAGCTAATCCACATAGTAGCCCACAAATTATTACGGCTAGGTAACGTAGTTGAATCACAGAAATTCCTGCGGTATCGACTGCAGCCGGATTTTCACCAACAGCCCGAAGGCGAAGCCCAAACCTGGTTCTGAACAATATATACCAGCTAATGGGAACCATTAGAATCGCAAGATATGCTAGAGCTGTGTGACCAGATAATAGCTCTGAATAAATTGGTCCAATAATTGGGACGTTTGAGACGTTATCTGCAAATGGTAATGTTATTTCTGAAAACCTAGCGTTACCTGATAAAGAAGGTGTCCGACCACCTAATTTAAACCAACTTTGGCCAATTAAGACTGTAAGTCCAGCTGCAAGAAAGTTGATTGCTACCCCTGAGATAAGTTGGTTTCCTCTGAAAGTTATCGAGGCTAGCCCATGCAGAAGCGAAAATAGCATAGAGGCAGAAATACCAAAAAACAGTCCAACCCATACTGAGCCTGATACCGAAGCAGTAGCAGCAGAAAAAAATGCAGCAATTAATATTTTTCCTTCTAATCCAATATCAAATATACCAGCTCTTTCGCTAAATAGTCCTGCGAGACTACAAAAAAGTAAAGGCACAGCAAGCCTTAGGGCTGAGTCTAGAACTTGAATTAAAACCAAGAACTCCATTAACTTGTACCTCTACGGCTTTTTAACCAAAGCCAGTTAAGTGGAGCCCTCACCATATTTTCTAGAGCGCCTGTAAAAAGTATAACTAGCGCTTGTATAACTACTATTAATTCGCGGGGGATTGTTGTCCACATTGCAAGCTCTGCACCACCTTGGTATAGAAATCCAAAGAGAAGTGCTGCTAAAAGTACTCCTAAAGGATGACTACGTCCCATAAGTGCAACAGCAATTCCAATAAATCCAGCACCCTCGGTTGAGTTCATTATTAATCGCTCAGCTTCTCCCATCACATTATTCGTAGCCATCATCCCCGCCAAGGCACCGGAGATTAACATTGATATCATAATAATTTTAAAAGGCTTAATGCCAGCATATTTAGCTGCTGACTCAGAATGCCCGTAAGCTCTTAATTGATATCCTAAACGGGTATGCCAAATAAAGATCCACACAAGTAAGCATGCTATTAATGCAATTAAAAAGCTAATATTTGCTGGACCTGCTTTAGAAAATGAGATCCCTATAGGCTCTAACATATCATGAAGAGATGGAAGGCTAGTAGCCTCAGGAAATTTCTGTGTTGCTGGATCCATGGATCCCGCAGGACGCATGACGTTCACCAATAAATAGTTTAACAACGAGGCTGCAATGAAGTTAAACATTATTGTTGTAATCACAATATGGCTTCCATATTTTCCTTGTAAATAGGCAGGGATCGCCGCCCATAAAGCTCCAAAAATAGCTGCACCTAAAGTTGCCGCCAAGAGGGCAGGAAACCAATGTGTCCAACCAAACGAAAGACAGACAATAGCAACTCCAAGGCCTCCAATAGTGGCTTGACCTTCTCCACCAATGTTGAACATTCTTGCATGGAAGGCTACTGAAACTGCTAACCCGGTAAAGATAAAATTTGTGGCATAATATAACGTGTAACCCCAGCCATAGGTTGATCCGAGAGCTCCTGTGATCATTAAATTTAGTGCATCAATTGGGTTCTCCCCAATAAACAGGATAATTATTCCTGAGAATATCAAAGAAATTAATACACCTATTAGGGGAATTATAACTGTATCAACCCATTTTGGTAGTACGTCCATTAGTTAGTATCCCCGTTGATACCAGCCATCAATAAACCTAACTCTTGTTCATTAGTTTCTGTTGGTGTTTTCTCACCCATAATTTTCCCATCAAACATAACCATTATACGATCTGACAGTGACATGATCTCTTCTAACTCTACGCTAACTAATAAGATAGCCTTCCCGGCATCTCGCAACCGTATTAATTGTTGATGAATAAACTCTATTGCCCCTATATCAACTCCTCGCGTTGGTTGACCTACCAGTAGTAAGTCAGGGTTCCTTTCTATTTCTCTTGAAAGCACGAGTTTTTGTTGATTTCCACCAGAAAAGCCTTTTGTGCTAAGTGTGACATTATTTGGCCTAACGTCAAATTGTTCCATTTTTCTAATGGCATCTGCTTTTATCTTAGCATTGCTCATTAGAAACCGATTGTGCTGGTAACCTTCACTATTATGATACCCTAGCGCTATGTTTTCCCACGCTTCAAATTCCAATATAAGGCCTAAATGCTGTCTGTCTTCTGGAACATGAGCAATACCTTGGAGACGTCGAGACTGTCCGTTGGCTTCGGTGCCCCTTAGTGCTATTTCTTTTCCATTCATTTTGATTGACCCAGAAGCCTCTGTTATTCCGCCTAAAACCTCTAATAATTCTGATTGTCCGTTTCCAGCTACCCCAGCTATTCCCAAAATTTCACCGGCTCTTACTGATAATGAGATATCTTTTAGTCGCTGAACCCCCTGATTATCAATTACATTAAGATTATTTATTTTTAATGTTGTATTGCCGGGTGCAGATGTTTGTTTTTTTACCCTTAGGAGAACCTTTCTCCCCACCATTAGTTCTGCTAAAGAACTTGGATTAGTTTCACTTGTTTTTACAGTAGCTGTCATTTCTCCTTGTCTCATTACGCTCACGGTATCTGTAATTTCCATTACTTCTCTTAGTTTGTGTGTAATAAAAATTATTGTTTTACCTTCCTTTTTTAGATTATTTAAAATCCTAAAAAGGTGATCTGCTTCCGCTGGCGTAAGAACCCCAGTTGGCTCATCAAGGATAAGTATTCTTGCTTTTCTATATAAAGCTTTTAAAATTTCGACTCTTTGACGAACTCCAACACCTAAAGAATCAATTGTAGCATCAGGGTCAACATTTAATTCATACTCTTCCGCTAATGCTTTTAGGTCTTTTCTTGCTTTAGAGATAGAAGGAGCTAATAGTTGTCCACCTTCTACTCCAAGAATAATATTTTCTAGAACAGTAAAGTTTTCTACCAACTTAAAGTGTTGAAAAACCATACCTATCCCGGCATTTATTGCATCCTTTGAATCTGTGATATTAACTTTAGACCCGTCTATAAGGATATCGCCTTTATCTGCCTTATAAAAACCATATAATATAGACATTAGGGTAGATTTTCCTGCCCCATTTTCTCCTATAATTCCGTGTATAGAGCCCTGAGCTATTTGCATGGATATGTTGCTATTGGCTTTCACAGCCCCAAAAGCTTTAGAAATATTTATGAGCTCAATAGAAGGGGCGACACTGTTATGCCGCCCCCCTTTTATTTCCTCGTTCATTTAATTGACCACTTACTTAACAGGGCAACTAGAATCTGACATGTAATCATGAACTTTTAACTCTCCAGATATAATCTGAGCTTTAGCCTGTTCAACAGCATCCACCATCGCTTTGGTAACAAGACCTACGTTATGCTCATCCATTGAATAGCTAATTCCACCATTTGCTAGTGACAAGGTTGCAAACCCACCAGCCAAATCAGCTCCAGCTTTAAAAGAGTCGTAGACCCCTGTGTCAACTCGCTTAACCATTGATGTTAGAACACTTCCTGGGTGTAAATGATTCTGGTTTTTATCTACACCAATTCCTAAAATTCCAGCATCAGCTGCTGCTTGTAAAACACCTACGCCTGTGCCTCCCGCTGCATGATAGACAACATCAGCTCCTTGACTAACCTGAGCTTTAGTAAGCTCACCACCTTTAACTGGGTCATTCCAAGCTGATGGTGTTGTACCAGTCATGTTGTAAATGACTTGAGTATCTGGATTAACAGCTTTTACACCTTGAACGTATCCACATCCAAATCTGCTGATGATTGGAATATCCATTCCTCCAATGAAACCTACTGTACCAGTTTCACTCTTCATCGCAGCCATCATGCCTACTAGGTATGAACCTGTGTGCTCTGTAAATCCAATATTCAATACATTGCTCTGATCTGGAACATATCCATCAATTACTGCAAACCTTGTGTCTGGATAGTCTTTTGCCACCTCACCAAGAACAGTTGAAAATGCAAAACCTGCCATTACGATAGGATTGTTGCCGTTTTCTGCAAACCGCCGCAAAGCCTGCTCACGTTGAGCTTCGGAAGACAGCTCAATTTCTCTGTAACTTCCACCAGTGTCAGCTTTCCAACGTTCCGCTCCAGAGAAAGCCATCTCATTGAAGGACTTATCAAATTTCCCACCTAAGTCGTATATTAAGGCAGGTTCTGCTAAAGCGCCGAATGCACTTAAAGACAGAATAGTAGCCGCACTTGTTATTAAATTTTTTATATTCATGGTTTAACCCCCAAGTTAATTTTAAAAGCCTATGTTAACTGCTTAATTCAGTTAACTCAATAATTTCTATTAAATTATAGTGCCTATTAAGGTACTTTATTAGGGTAATCGTCAATATAATTTTTGAAATTAAGATAATAAATTTTATCACTGGTCAAAATGTTGTTTATGCTTATTTTTTAGTTAGTGATAAATCACATGATAGAACTAAAGCGGCTACATTATTTTGTTGATTAGTGGACTTATAATACCCTTCTCGTCTTCCAATGCTAACAAAAGAAAAGCTATAATACAGCGCTAAAGCAGGAAGATTATCTTCTGCCACCTCAAGAGTCACTCGGTTTACACCCTGCTTTGTAGCTCTTAAAAGAAAGTCCTTTACTAAAAGTGAGGCGACCCCTTTTCTCCGCTCGCTTGGGGAAACTGCTAATGTAAGTATTTCTGCATCATCAAAAATAAACCTACCAAGTAAGAACGCATTTGATCTTTCTACTAAGAAACAGCTCTCCAACAGATGCTTGAATTCATTTGGTGACCAGGGCCTAGGTCGTGAAAAACATTTATGATGCAGAGTTGATAATTCTACAGGTGTCAATTTAAAATACTAGGTGAGAGAGTACTTTGAGGAGAGGCATCTGCACTTTTTATATATAAAGGAGAGGGACGCACACCAGTTTCTAGTCCCTCTAAAAGCCTTTTTTTTGATAGCTGGACAATAGTTTGAGGAATCTTAGTAAGACATTTTTCAATATAATCACAGCCAATTTCTTTACTTAGGTGCTCAGCTTTATACCCTATTACTATGGACTTTTGGTTAGAGAGGAAATCTATATTTGGTTTATTTAAGAAAATTTGAGTAGATTTATACAAAACCATTTTTTCTTTATATACTTGAATATAAGCCGATTCCCCAGGTCCTTTTAGAGATATTATTTTTACCTTATTTCCTCGACAGTAAGATTGGTTTACTGCATGCATTATATCAAAGTTCGAGATACCAATAGCAGGTATTTTTAAGCTAAGTGCAAGGCCACGAGCTGCTGATACAGAAATTCTAATTCCGGTAAAGTTTCCTGGCCCTATCCCAACTCCTATAGCACTTAAATTGTCCCAGGTGGTTGATTCATTCTTAAGTAAAGTCTCTAAGATTTGAAAAAGACTTTCAACTTGACCTTTTTGCATTTTGGTAAAAACAGTACTTATATCTTTATCGTTTTTAAGCAAAGCGGCGGTACAGTGTGCCGCCGAGGTATCAAAACCTAGTATAGTCGGTTCAGGGTGCAACGGGCCTTACCTCTAGTACTTCAGGTATGTAATGCCTCAGCAGGTTCTCAATACCCATCTTTAAAGTTAGTGTTGAGGATGGACAGCCAGCACAGGCTCCTTGCATATGCAAATACACAATTCCTGACTCAAAACCGTGAAATACAATATCGCCCCCATCTTGCGCTACAGCCGGGCGTACTCGAGTATCTAACAAATCTTTAATTTGAACTATAATTCCAGAGTCCTCTCCTGAGTGAGTCGCGTGACCAGATCCGGTTGCTTCCTCTGTCATAGCCGGTTCACCAGATTGATAGTGCTCCATTATTGAACCTAAAATGGCTGATTTAATGTGATCCCAATCCATTTCCTCACTTTTTGTAACAGTTATAAAGTCAGTACCTAAAAAAACTGCAACAACACCTTCAACTTGAAAAATCTTTGATGCTAAAGGAGATTTTTCAGAAGTGTCTTTACTAGGAAAATCAGCTGTTCCTGATCCTAAAACCGTATTTCCTGGTAAAAACTTCAATGTTGCTGGGTTCGGAGTGGCCTCTGTTTGTATAAACATTTTATAGTCCCTTCATAATGTGACTTTGTGTATATGGGCATCCTCTGGGCATAATACAACTATTTGGAATGATTCTAAAACTAATATTGCTTAATCTTACAGTAATATTTTTATAGTCGCAAATCAGCTTACGGCTTTAAGTCTTTCTTCCGTCATATCACCCGAAATAATCGTTACTGGTACAGGTATACTGCTAGCCATTCGGGTTAATGCGGATACTAACGGCCCAGGGCCATCAGAACCTGTCCCAGCGCCAAGAACTAGTACACCAACCTCAGGATCCTCGGTTACCTGAGAGATAATTTCTGGAATTGGCTCACCCTCTCTAATAACAAGCTCTGGTTCAATGTTCTGTTGAACTCTCATCCACTCTGCAAACTCCTCAAAATGAGTATTGATTTGTTCTCGAGCTTCCTCACGCATCAAATCACCGACCCCTATCCAATGATTAAACTCTTCTGGCCTTATTATAGCTAATACCTCAACTCCTCCGCCAGTATTTGCTGCTCGCATTGCAGCAAAACGCATAGCATTTAGGCATTCGGCACTGTCATCAAGAACAACTAAAAATTTTCTCACTATGTAACCTTTAAATACCAAAAACCAAAAAAATGATTTATTATCACTACACTTTATCTTACAAAATTTCAACATAATTTAGGACTTGGTAATTTCACTCATAAACAAAAATGTTAATAATACTATTAGAGAGGTTGATTGGGTAGGTTAGAGATTTTAACGAACCATCCCTACTATGTCATAAGTTTCTTTTAATATAGGACTGGCAATAGCTTTGGCGCGATCAGCACCCTGTCTTAGAATTTTATCTAACTCACCCTGGTCTTTCATTAAACGGGTCATCTCTTTGGAGATACTGGAGAGCTCGGTCACAGCAAGGTCTGATAATATACGTTTAAAAGAAGCAAAGTTTTTCCCACCTAAATCCTCTAGTGCAGTCTCTACACTTATATTTGAAAGGGCTGAGTATATATTTACTAAATTTTCTGCTTCTGGTCGGCCTTTAAGGCCGGAAACCTCTGAGGGCAACCCGTCAGAGTCTGTGCGTGCTTTTTGAATCTTTAGCGCTATTTCCTCATTGGTGTCCCTTAGGTTGATCCGGCTCATTTCTGATGGATCTGACTTAGACATTTTTTTAGTGCCGTCGCGTAGTGACATTACTCTAGTTCCTGCCCCTTCTATAACGGGTTCAGTTATTGGAAAGAAATCAACATTATAATCGTGATTAAATTTTGCTGCTATGTCACGAGTTAATTCCAGATGTTGTTTTTGATCTTCTCCAACAGGGACGTGTGTGGCATGATATAGTAAGATATCAGCTGCCATCAAAGATGGGTATGCATATAATGCTAAAGACACATTCTCCCGGTTTTTTCCAGCTTTATCTTTGAACTGTGTCATCCTATTTAACCAACCCATTCGAGCAACGGTATTAAATATCCATGCAAGTTGGGCATGCTCTGGCACTTGAGATTGGTTGAACAGAATTGATTTGTTAGGGTCTAGTCCTGAAGCAATAAAACCGGCGCACAACTCTCTCGTACTGTTAGCTAATTCAGTAGGGTTCTGCCATACAGTTATAGCATGGAGATCTACCATACAAAAAATTGTTTCAAATTTTTGATCTTGCATGGAAACAAAACGCTTAATAGCCCCAAGATAGTTGCCGAGGGTAAGATCTCCAGAAGGTTGAATTCCAGAGAAGACTCTAGGTTTAAAATCCTTTTGATTCATTCTAAAACTCCATTCGGTTCAATGCCTGCCTATGAACTAAACAAGCAGCTCAGGGACGTCAACTCTGGTTAAGTATAATGATTGTTTTAGAACGCGGTTAATCCTTACTTTTTAAAATAACTTTTAATTTCTTTAAAACTGAAGGCCCCAATTAATTGGCCTATTAATATATATGAAAACCCACCAACAAACATCATAATTAATAATACTACATATTTATTTCTTACGTCGAAAAAGGTCGTACTCAGTAGATGATTTGTTATTAATAATAAGCCACCCATTATTAATGAAGCTATTACTACCCTTGGAATAACTCTTTTATTTCGTGAGTCAATTTGTGTGGCAGGACCATAATTTTTTGAGCTATTTTTAAGTAAAAGCAACATAGTCCAGCTTGCTATGGTAGTCCCCAGGGCGGATGCAAGGTATCCAAAGGTTTGAGCCAGGCTAACTGCAAGCGTTAGGTTAACTGCCATAGCTATTAAAGCAAAGTAAAAGGGACTCCTTGTATTTTCTCGAGCGTAAAATATGGGTTGATATATTTTCTGTCCAATGAAAGCGGGAAGTCCAATACCATAAATAGTAAGTGCTGCAGCAGTTTTTAGCGTATCCAAAGATGAGAATGCACCTCTTTCAAATAAAGCTGAAATTATTACATTAGACATAACAATTAAAGCTATAGCGCTAGGAAGAGCTATAATTAGAGAAAATTCCAAAGATCTATTAAATGAATTTTGGCCACCAGCATTATCATTATTGGCTAGTTTTTTTGCTAGATTGGGTAAAAGAACTATTCCAATGGCAATTCCTACAACACCTAGAGGTAGTTGGTAAACCCTATCAGCGTAACTTAGCCAGGCGATACCTCCCTCATAATAACTCGCAACCTGCCTGCCCACTAATAAATTTATTTGTATTACCCCTCCTGAAAGAACAGCGGGGCCAGCTACTCTAAACAATCGGCGTAGATCAGGGGTTAATTTAGAAAACTTTGGAGTCAATTTAAATCCCAATCTACTAGCTGTAATCCATAATAGTAGCATCTGGATAATACCGGCTATTGGCACTGCCCATGCTAAACTGATGCCAATGCCTAGACCGAAATAGTTTGCTAAGAACATTGATAGAATAAAGGTNAGATTTAGTANGATTGGTGCTGCAGCCGCCGCTACAAAACTTCCTAGTGAGTTCATAACGCCAGAGAGCAATGCCGTGATACTAATAAAGAAAATATANGGGAACGTAATCTTGGCATAAGTTACAGAGAGGTTGAACCGTTCGTCTTCGTAAAAACCTGAGGCCATAGCATATATAAGCCAAGGCATAAAAATTTGAGCAAAAATAGTAAATACAATTAAAATAATCATTAGATAGCTTAAGGTATTCTCTGCAAAAAGTTTGGCATCATTTTTGTTATTAAGCTTTTTTGAAAATATTGGAACAAAAGAAAGATTTAAAGCGCCCTCAGCAAAAAATGATCGAAACATATTTGGTAGAGAAAAAGCTATTAAGAATGCTTCTGCAACTGGTCCAGAACCTAAAAAAATAGCTATAAATATATCTCGGATAAAACCAAAGATACGCGATAGAATTGTCCACGCGCCAACAGTAAAAAATGATTTAAACAGATTGGAGGTTTTTCTCAAATTTTTGCTCTTTCAATTCCCTTAAGGATTGCTTCTTTTAACTTCTTTTCAATTTTACTCTGCTTGGATTTTGAATAAAACTTTAAACCAAACATATCCTTTACGTAAAAAGTATCTACGACTTGAGCACCATAAGTAGAGATAACTGCCGAAGCTATATAAATATTAGCAAGAGACAGAGTTTTAGATAGGTCGTATAGTAGCCCCTTTCTGTCACGGGTATCTACTTCTATTATAGTATAAATATCAGACCCGTCATTATTAAAGGTTATTGAAGTAGGAACTGCAAAGTCTCTTTCTCTCTTTTTGATTTTGTCCTTAGTTCTAAACTCATTTTGTGGCAGAATATCTCCACGCAAAGTTTTATTTATCATCAGTTCTAACTTTGGTAATTTTTCTAAAGCGTATGGATGGCCAAGATCGTCTTGAATCCAAAATGTGTTTGTTCCAAACCCGTCTTTTGATGTATAAGCCCGTGCATCTACAACGTTAGCCCCAACTAAAGCTAAGGCTCCAGAAATTCTAGAAAAGATTCCAGGGTGATCATTCATTACAAAACATGCCCTGGTAGCATCTCTATCTTCATCTGGCGTTAAACTAGTTTTAATTTCATCTTTTTCTACTTTGATGAGCATTTCAGCAAAAGTAATATGTGCAGTGACATGTAAGCCTTGCCAGTATGGTGCATAGTGGCGGTTGGTTTCCTTTTTTAAGACAGCATTATCCCAATTGGTTAGAGCTGCCCGCAGTTTTCTTTTGGCATCTGCTCCACGTTGCTCTCTATTTAGTGCTTCCATACCATTTTCAAGCGCATACCGTGTCTGCCTATACAATGCTCTTATTAATACGGCCTTCCAGTTGTTCCAAGTATTTTCTCCAACACCTCTAATATCACATACAGTTATTACTGTTAGTAAATCGAGACGTAGTACTGACTTTACAGTTTTTGCAAAATCACGAACAGTTCTAGGGTCGGCAATATCTCTTTTTTGTGCCATATCAGCCATTAACAGATGATTTCTTACTAACCATTCTATGGTTTCACAGTCTTGTTCGTTAAAGCCTAGGCTTGGAGCTATTTCTCTTGTTATTTTAGCTCCTAGAATAGAATGATCCTCGTCACGGCCTTTCCCAATATCATGAAGTAGTAATGCAACATATAAAATTTTTCGATTAATATTTCCTTTTAAAATATTTGAGACGATTGGTAAGGATTCGGTAAGTTCGCCTCTTTCAATTTGAGATAAGTTAGAAATCACCTGTATAGTGTGTTCGTCCACAGTGTAGGAGTGATACATATTAAATTGCATCATAGCTATAATATCTTGAAAATACGGGATGAATGCACCCAACACTCCCAACTCATTCATTCTGCGTAGAGCTCTTTCCGGGTTCCCATGCTTTAGTAGCGTATCTGTAAATACTTTTGCAGCGTCCTGGTTGCCTTGAAGTTTATGCACGAGTGAAAGGTTTGATGATATAAACCGCATAGTATCTGGATGTATAAGATAGCCTGTTCTAAGTGCTTCTTCGAAGAGTAACAAAATATTTATAGGATTACCTGTGAATGATTTACTTGTCATTACATCAAGTCTATTTTGCCTAATACAAAAAATTGGGTTAATAGCTTTACGTTTTTTGGTTTTAGTAAGGTTTTTTATTAGGGATTTTGATTTAACATGTTGGGCCTCTAGGTCAGTAAGAATTATTCGGGTGAATTCTCCTACTTTAGTCGCGTGCCTAAAGTAGGTTTGCATGAAATGCTCTACTGCTCTACGGCCATTATTGTCTGAAAATAGCATTCGCTTGGCAATTTCGACCTGAAAATCAAATGTTAATTTTTCAGTAGGCCTTTCAGAAATCAAGTGCAAATGAATCCTAATAGCCCATAAAAAGTTTTCTGCTTTTTTAAAGTCGTCAAATTCTGATCTTGTAAAGACCCTTAATTTCACCAAAGATTCGACTGATTTGACTCCTCTAACGTATTTTGCAATCCAAAATAAAGATTGTAGGTCTCGAAGACCGCCTTTACCTTCCTTTATGTTTGGTTCTAGAACATAACGTTGACCACCATTTTTTCGAAGGCGCTCAGAACGTTCTAATAACTTAGCCTCTACAAATTCTGATGCAGTATTTTTGTTTATATTTCCCCATAAATTTTTGTCTAATTTATCTGCTAAAGTTTTGTCCCCGTATAGCAATCTGCTTTCGAGTAATGCTGTTTTTACTGTAAAATCACTATTTGCTATTTCTAAACAATTTTTTACACTTCTTGTAGCATGCCCAATTTTTAATTTTAGGTCCCAAAGAATATATAATGTGCTCTCAATTATACTATGTATACGATTGTCTATTTTAGTGGTTACTAAAAAAAGTATGTCGACATCAGAGTGTGGGGCCATTTGTTGGCGACCATAACCACCCACTGATAGAACAGCAAAAATCCCTGAGCTACCCTTAGGAGCTAATAGTTCTTCTGAGACGTATATAGCTGTTTGGACAATGCCATCCATCAACTTACTATATGCGTTTATGATGACTTCAGAACTGGTAGCATCTTTTTCAAAGGTTTTTTTTATTTCTTTGAGACCATTTTCATATCTTTCTTTTAAAAGTGTAGTTGCCTTAGATCGAATGTCGCTTTTATCGTCTAATCCCTTAAGCTCTTTTTTTAAGATGAGATTGTTATTCTCAAAGTCAAAAGTTGAGCTATCAAGAAAGTTAGAATTATTTTTATTTACAACTTCCATTTTTTCCTAACCAGAGTGAGATTTACTAAGGTAAAAATGATTTGAGAGCAGGGTCGATTACCTTGACTTTATTTTTTTTAATTGTTGCTATTGATAAGGCGCGTTCGTTAGACCCGTCGTCTGCAAACCTTATTAAACCATTAACACCTAAGAACCCAAACTTCTGTTTTAAATTTTTTGAACTCATACTCTTTCCTCTTAGGCGTAAGGAGCCGATTATGGCTACCCCATCATAGGCAAGGCTTGCTAGAGGATGCGGGGTTTGGTTAAAGATCGTTTTATATCGACTGCTAAATTTGGAGGCTAAAGTTGGATTGGGTAAGGCAAACCATCCTCCCTGTAGGCCAGGCAATCTAAGTGTCTCTTTTGAGACATCCCAACGTCCTAGCCCAATGTATTGCACCAGTTTTGGGTCTACCCCTTTTTCGGGTAGTAATTGGCCTAGAAGCGGTAAAGCTCCTGCACTATTAGAAGTGAGCATTATTGAATCTGACTGAGTACTTTCCATTAAATCGGCAATTTCTGGTACTGCCTCAACGATACTTTCTGCAGTTAGGTCGAATGACACACTGCCAAGAATTGTGATATTATTTTTGGCAGCAGCCTCTATAACAGTTTTCTTTGCTATCTCGCCTTCTTTTGTCCTTGGATAGATTAACAACCACTCTTTAGCCCCAGATTTCCGTGAAAACCCAGCTAAACGATTAGAAATGTTATCAAAAGTGGTGCCCAAAAGGAATAAATTTTTACCTGAAATAGAAGAATTATTTGAGAAAGTGAGTACATTGATATTTTTATTAACAACTGCTCTAGCGGCTGCTGTGGCGACGTCTGATCTAAGTGGTCCCAATATAATTTCAGCCCCATCTTGGACGGCTTTTTTTGCTGCTAGTGAAGCAATTTTAGGTTTTCCTTCTGTAGCATAAACTAGTAGTTGTACTTTACCATAACCAAGATCATTTGCCGCAAGCCTTGCAGAATTTTCTAGAGATATAGCTAACTGTTCGTCTCCTCTTATTTTTGAGCCATAAGGTAACAGAAGACCTATTTTTGTGGGGTCGCTATTATCACTTTTATTATTTAGAAGACTTATTGAACTGTTACACGCAGCTAAAAGTAATGTTACTACCAGAGTAGTTACTTTGTAGAATGTGTTAATCTTATTTTTTAATGGATTTAGCATTTTTAGTTCACTCTTAATTAGATATGCGCTTGCAACTGTAGTCTAGAAGAATACGAGGTATCTTGTGTCAAGTAAATGAATAGGATTAAAAAGGGGGTATGATTGTAAAGGAATCTATAAAATTAGACCCAGGTTTGTATTTTGTTGCGACCCCTATTGGGGCTGCTAGAGATATAACTCTACGGGCTATGGATGTTTTGCGCGATGCAGATATCTTAGTGGCTGAGGATACTAGAACTCTTAGAAAATTGATGGACATACACTCTATTTCTCTTAAAGGAAGAAAAATAATTTCTTATAATGATCATAATGGAACTTCTAAACGCCCATTTATTATCAGTGAAATAGCTCTTGGAAAATCGGTTTCTTACTCTTCTGAAGCGGGTAGCCCTTTAGTTGCTGACCCTGGATACCAGCTTGGCCGAGAAGTATCGGAATCTGGGTATAGAGTGGTGACTGTTCCAGGCGCATGTGCAGTAATTGCAGCGTTAACAGTTTCTGGGCTACCAACTAACCAATTCTTTTATGCGGGTTTCTTACCAAACTCAAAATCAGCAAGACAGAAATTTCTTACTCTTGTTGAGAATATTCCTGGTACTTTAGTTTTTTACGAGTCACCAAAAAGGCTGAACAAGGCTCTAATCGACATGTTATTTATTCTGGGTCCAGAAAGGCCAGTAGTAATTGCAAGAGAGTTAACAAAAAAGTTCGAGGAGACTATCCGAAGTACTCTTGGAGAGATAAATGAAAAAATTGAAGGGCGTGCTATAAAGGGTGAGATTGTGATCCTAATAGGAAAAAAACCAGAAACTGTATTTAATTTAGAAGACTTACATAAAATTCTATTGGTAGAATTAAGTGAAAATAGTCTAAAAGATACTGTTTTAAAGGTTGCAATGAGAACTGGGGTAGCTCGTTCATTGGTTTACAAGGCAGCATTAGAAATCAATAATATATCTAGAGTATCGTAATTTAGTAACTTAAAATTGTTAAATTTATTTATTAAAAAAATGGGGAATTGATCGTGAGTCTTAAAATAGCCATTCAGATGGATCCAATAGAAAATATTGATATAAATGGAGATAGTACCTTTAGAATTATGGAGGAAGCCCAAAAGAGAGGGCATGAATTATTTTACTATATGCCTTCAGGACTTTCCTATCAAAATGGAAATGTGATGGCCAACGGAAACTCACTAACCGTGGAAAGAACGATTGGAAACCATTATAAACTTGGAGATAAAAAAAGTGTCAATCTAATTGATTTAGATGTCATTTGGCTCAGGCAGGACCCACCATTTGATATGGGTTATATAACGTCAACTCATTTATTAGATCGAGTGGCTTCAAAGACCTTGGTAGTTAATAACCCAACATGGGTTCGCAATTGGCCAGAAAAACTTAAAGTTCTAGATTACCCAGAACTTATCCCACCAACAACTATAGCTTGGGACCTTGAAATACTTAAAGCTTTTAAGGCAGAGCATGGTGATATTATTTTAAAGCCATTATTTGGTAATGGTGGGGCAGGGGTCTTTAGGCTAACAGACGCGGATAGTAACCTGAGCTCCCTTCATGAATTGTTTTCTACGACTAATAATGAACCTTTAATAATACAGAAGTTTTTACCCAATGTTTCTAATGGCGATAAACGTATTATTTTGATTGATGGGGAGCCAGTTGGAGCAATCAATAGAGTTCCATTAAAAGGCGAAACGCGATCAAACATGCATGTTGGAGGGGAACCTAAAAAGTCAGGTCTGACGTCAAGAGATTTAGAAATTTGTGAACGAATAGGTGCAGATTTAAAGGATCATGGACAGGTTTTTGTTGGAATAGACGTGATTGGTGAGTTTTTAACAGAAATAAATGTAACATCTCCAACTGGCATTCAAGAACTTGAGAGATTTGATGGAGTTAACATCACAGAAAAAATCTGGCAGTGCATAGAAGGTAAATTAGATTAATTTTTTATGGCGTGATATTAATTCCGCTAACAAATCTCTTTTCACCATCAATTGATATTTTTGTAACTGATAAATTATCTATTTTATAAGAAATAGCTTCGTAAGGTGTTATTCCTAATGCAATCTGTAATTGTGTTAGGATAACACCAAAATGAGCGACAGCTATGATGTCTGCACCCCTGTAATCTCTGGTATATTCCTCTACAACATTAGATACTCGATTTTTGAGTATATTCCAACTTTCGCCTTCGGGCGCTATAATATCTCCTGGGGTTTCCCAAAAGTCTTTACTAAGTTTTGGATCTCGACTTGACACAGCCTCAAATTCCATTCCATCCCAGATACCAAAATTAAATTCTCTGAGGTTGGGATTAATTAATATAGTTTTATCATTACTATTTATTGCACTTGCTGTTGCAGTGGCTCTTTGTAGATCAGAAGATAGTATAATAGGGTTCTTTGGTAAAATTTTTTTAAGTCTCTTTATGCGTGAAAAGTCAGAAAGATCTGCTGGCACGTCACGCCAGCCAACAAAAGATTTCTCATGCGTTGGGCCGTGCCTAATCCACCACCAATTAGTAGTCATTACTTGCCTTGGGTAACGTGCCTTTAAGGGTGCAGGGCAACCCAGCAACTACTTGTATGACCAGGTCAGACTCTGCAGCAATTTGTTGATTCAGTTGGCCATTAAGATTTCTAAATTCTCTAGCCATTTTGTTATCTGGCACAATTCCATACCCTAGCTCGTTAGTGACTATTACAACTTTCATTTTCTGTTCTCTTATGCTCTCAACTAGGTGAGAAACCTCTTGTGGGAGGTCTTTATTTTTAAGAAATTTGTTAGTTAACCACATCGTGAGACAATCAATTAAAATAGTATCAAATTTTACTTCTTTCATTCCTTCAAGCGTTTCTGCTAGATTATGGAATGCTTCTATAGTCTTCCATTTTTGTAGCGCCCTTGATTTTTGATGGGAATCAATCTTACTTTTCATTTCCAAATCAAAAGGCTCCGCGGTTGCAATGTAAAGATTATTGGATCCATTATTTAAAGTGAGGTTTTCTGCAAATTTTGTTTTGCCAGAGCAAGCACCTCCAATGATTAAAGTTAAGTTTGGTAATAAGTTCATTAAATTCACCTGTTAATAAAAATTCAGAAGTTATAGAGAAGCACTTTTAAACTTTAATAAGCTAAATTAGTCAAAAAAATACAGTTAACTAGAGTTAACTTACAGAATTAATATAGTATCTAAAAGCCTATTTTAGTAAATTATTACCATTTGATTGCTCCTTGAGAAAGTAAAGCATAGGGTTTATGTGTATAGTCAAGGGATTATTATGAAATGCTAAATGGAAAAAAAATACTTCTGATAATAGGTGGTGGTATTGCTGCATTTAAATGCCACGATTTAATTCGTGGCTTACGCGAGGCAGGTGCCTCTGTCACTCCTGTACTTACAGAGGCTGGAAAAGAATTTGTTACTCCTTTAAGTATTTCTGTTTTATCAGGATCAAAGGTCTATGCAGATCTTTTTGATTTAGAAGATGAGACCCAGATGGGGCATATAGAATTATCTAGGAACTCAGATTTGATAGTAATCGTTCCTGCTACTGCTGATCTACTGGCTAAAATGGCATCGGGTTTAGCTAATGATCTAGCTTCCACGCTTTTACTAGCAACTGATACCGAAGTTTTAGCTGCTCCAGCAATGAATGTCAGGATGTGGGAGCATTTGGCTACTAGACGAAATATACAGTTATTAAAAAAAGATGGTATTGGTTTTATTGGGCCAGTTGAAGGGTCTATGGCTTGTGGAGAGTTTGGTTTTGGTCGTATGGCAGAACCAGAACAAATTATTATAGCAATAAAAAAAAAATTATCTCTTGGGAAACTTAAAGGTAAACATATAGTAGTTACGTCTGGCCCCACTTACGAACAAATAGATCCCGTTAGATTTATCGGGAATCTTTCATCTGGTAATCAGGGAAACCAGATTGCTGTTGCCCTGTTAAATGAGGGAGCTAGAGTGACATTAATCTCTGGACCAACACATATCGAATTACCCTTGGGAGCTGAAATCAAGCGAGTGGAATCAGCGAATGAAATGTTTAAGGAAGTTAAAAAATCATTACCTGCTGACGCATTTGTTATGGTGGCAGCCGTTGCTGACTGGAAGACTAAGGAGTTTTCTAAGTCAAAAATTAAAAAGAATTCGGATAAAGAGTTAGTTCTCAAACTAATCAAAAACCCTGACATTCTAGAATATGTATCTAAGTTGAAAAAAGATCGTCCAAAGCTAGTAGTAGGTTTTGCTGCGGAAACTGATGATCTAATAGCAAATGCGACTGAAAAGCTAAATAGGAAGAAATGTGATTGGATTGTCGCAAATGACATAAGGCCTGAAACAAATATTATGGGGGGAACTGAGAACGCTGTAATATTGATTTCTAATGCTGGGGTTGAGAAATGGGAAAGGATGGATAAGTCCAAAGTTGCGTTAAAACTAGTTGGTCTTATGGCAAAAAAATTAAACTTATCATGACTCAATTGGTCAAGTTTGTACGGAGTAAATTATCGGATCCCTTGGTAGCAGGACCCGAATATCAGACGGTAGAAGCATCTGGTGCAGATATAAGAGCAAATTTTCCTATTGAGTTAAGAGATGTTGGAGTTAACTTGCTATCGGGGAGGCCAGTATTAGTGCCGACTGGTCTGTCTGTTCATGTGCCTCAAGGTTTTGAAATCCAGGTTAGACCACGTTCTGGTTTGGCATTAAACTATGCAATTTCAATACTTAACTCCCCAGGCACGATAGATAGTGATTACAGAGGAGAGGTTGGGATAATAATGATTAACCTTGGTCAAAACCCTTTCCATATATGTCATGGAGATAGAATTGCTCAATTAGTTGTTGCCCCAGTGGCACGTGCTACTTTTGAACTCGTCGATACTCTTGAGAGTAGTGGGCGATCTTCTAGGGGTTTTGGATCTACAGGAATTAAATAATGATGGTTTTTTTCCTACTTGGCATAACTTTCCTATTACTAGATCGCATTTTTAATGTGAAGCGTCGTTATAATCTAACCTTTTTATCTATAGCTTTTGGTATTATTTTTTTAATTCATTTCACTTTTAGTGCTGATCATATCTTAGTTAAGAGTACAGGTGGATCATTAAGTAATTTGGTTATTAGCTTTCTCCTTTTATTGGTAATTATTGGTTACGTTTTTCTCTTAAAAAAAGCTAAAAATATTGGAAAAGTCAAATTTGGAAAAGATTCAACAAAAAATCTATTTAATTCTGAAGAGTTGAATAGATACGCTAGACATATTGTTTTAAAAGAAATCGGGGGTCTTGGACAAAAAAAGCTAAAAAATGCTAAAATTCTAGTAATAGGAGCAGGCGGCTTGGGATCACCTGTTCTTCAATATCTAGGCGCTGGTGGTATAGGCACAATCGGTGTTGTCGATAGCGATCTGGTTGATAATTCTAATTTGCAAAGACAAATAATCTATACTGATAAGATGATTGGAGACCCAAAAGTATTTGCAGCCTCTGAAGCAATAAGAGCACAAAATCCTTATACAAATATTTTAACTTATAACTACTTATTTGACAAAAAAAATGCAGATGATTTAATTTCTAACTTTGATTTAATCATTGATGGAACTGATAATGCTCAAACTAGATATTTGGTAAATAAAACTTGTGTAAAGTTAAAAAAACCATTGGTTTCAGGGGCGATATCTCAGTGGGAGGGACAGGTTATGGTTTATACTTCTACTTTGGATAGTCCTTGTTACCAATGTGTTTTCCCTAATATTCCTAACACAGAGTTAGCAGCTTCTTGTTCTGAGACAGGTGTAGTGGGTGCTTTGCCCGGAGTTATAGGGTCTATTATGGCTGTAGAGGCAATAAAATTAATTGTAGGGGCCGGTGAGTTACTGAATGGCCGATTAATGATCTACGATGCTCTTAATGCAGAGACACGTACCATTAAATTGAATCAAGATACGAATTGTCCGATATGTTCAAAAAAATAGAGCCTCCCACTCGTTAATAGTTAAAATAATAATATTACATTTTAACAATCTTTTTTCTTTTTTGGCTAGGCATTTTCAACTTACCCATATATTGTGTTACTATAGTCCCTCAAACCTACTAGTGGTGCCTGTGTCAATATCTTGCGTTAAGAATTCTTTCACTAGTCGATAAGAAAGTAACTTTTATGACAAACTTAGAGGAGTTCCTAGAATTTGAGGAAGTTCATCCGATTGATATTGTTGAAACTATTGCTGAAAAATATGATTGGGAATTTGACCGTCTTGGAGAAAACCAAATTTCAATGCTAGTTGAAGGCCAATGGAGAACTTATTCAGTTACTTTAGCTTGGTCTCATCATGAACAAACTCTCCGGTTGATATCAACATTTGAAATGGAGCTACCTAAAGAAAAGTTAGGTAGTCTCTATGAGATATTAAATTTAGCAAATGATGAATGTTGGATAGGAAGCTTCATTTATTGGGCGAAGCAAAAAGTAATTGCCTTTCGTTATGGATTGGTCTTGGGTGAGGAGGTTGCGCCTAGTCCAGAGCAAATTAATAAGATGTTAGACTCGGCAATTAATGTTTCAGAACAGTTTTATCCTGCTTTTCAATTGGTGTGCTGGGGTGATCGTACCCCTAACTCTGCTATGCAACTGGCTATTGCCGAGGCTATAGGTCATGCATAGTGTGTTTTTATAAAATATACTTGAGGTGACCTTTGAATTTATTAAAATTAAGTAAACAAGACATAGTAATAGTTGGTTGCGGGAAAATGGGCTCTGCTTTATTGAGAGGTTGGCTGACGGAGGGTTTAGATCCAAATGAAATCACCGTAATAGATCCCAATCCATCTGATTGGTTAATTAAACAAACTGTCAGGTTAAATAAAACGTTACCGACCAACCCGTCGATTATTTTAATAGCAGTGAAACCTCAAATGATGCCAGATGTAGTTCCTAAGTTAAAAAAATTAGGAAATTCAAAAACTTTATTTATTTCTATAGCTGCGGGTACCTCTATCTCATATTTTGAACGTATTTTAGGTAACCAAACGCCCATAGTACGGGCTATGCCTAATACCCCAGCATCTATTGGAAAAGGGATTACTGCGATTATATCTAACGATTATGTTAGTGATGTGGAGCTAAAAGCTACAGAAAAACTTTTGTCATCAGTTGGAAAAATAGTATTTCTAGACTCTGAGGAGCAAATGGATGCCGTGACTGCTGTTTCAGGGTCAGGCCCCGCCTACGTTTTTCATCTTATCGAAGCGTTGGCAGATGCTGGACAGTCCAACGGTTTGAACGCTGAGTTATCAATGACTTTGGCAAAGGCAACAGTGGTTGGTGCAGGGTTGCTAGCAGAAACATCGGATGAAGATCCAGCAAGTTTGCGTATTAATGTGACTAGCCCAGGGGGAACTACTGCAGCGGCCCTTAAAATTTTAATGAACAAAGACACTGGTTTTCACCCCCTGTTATCCAAGGCAGTCGAAGCTGCTTCAAACAGAAGTAAGGAATTAAGGAGTTCTGAAGATGGTTGAAGAGGTAACTTTTTCAGACTTCCAGAAACTAGATATTCGGGTAGGTGAAATAATTAGAGCAGAGGAATTTCCAGAAGCTAGAAAACCCGCAATAAAACTATGGGTTAATTTTGAAAATGAAATTGGCATAAAAAAAAGCTCAGCTCAAATTAAGGATAATTATAAATGTAGTGAGCTAATAGGTAGACGAGTGCTTGCAGTTGTTAACTTTGCCCCCAGGCAAATTGGTAAATTCATGTCAGAAATCTTGGTTCTTGGAGTTCCAGATGAAAATAAACAAGTGATATTAATTGTTCCAGATGAGGATGTGCCTGTAGGGGGTCAGGTTTATTAAAGAGACATTTTGATCCTTTTGTTAGAGAGTTAAATATCTTAATCTCCTTTTACAGCCTGTCTCCAATGTAGCCTACAAAGAGAGAAATACATTTCATTTCCACCAACTTGAACCTGATCTCCCGAAGTTTGTACTTTCCCATCAGAATCTTTTCTAACGACCATGGTTGCTTTGCTTCCACAATGACAAATGGTTCTAACTTCCCGCATTTCGTCAGCTATAGCTAGTAATTTAGCGGAACCAGGAAAAAGTTCGCCCATAAAGTCTACTCTTAACCCATAACATATTACAGGTATTCTTAGATCATCTACGACCTGTGCTAGTTGCCAAACTTGGCTAGGTGATAGCCATTGTGCTTCATCTACTAAGACACACGCTAGTGCTTTCTCTTTTGTTTTTTTTTCTATTAAAGAAAGTAAATCACTACCTTGGCTGTAAAGTTCTGCTTGTTCTGAAATTCCTATTCGAGAGGTAATTTTTCCATTTTCGGTACGGTCATCGAAGTCTGCAGTTAATAGTAATGTTTCCATCCCCATTTCTTTATAGTTATATGCAGCTTGTAGCAGTAAAGTAGATTTTCCAGCATTCATGGTTGAATAATGAAAGTGAAGTTTTGCCATTGCTCTTCTTTCTATTATTTTGAAGTATTAATTTTACTTTGAATAGAGGTTACCGAAAATTCGCCTTCCTCCCTTGATTTCATAGATAGGGCTGCTGCTTCACTGGCAGCGGCAGTAGTGAAATAAGGAATTTTATCATACAGAGCCACTGCTCTAATCTCTCGACTATCTTCCACAGCCTGACTGTTGACCGTCGTGTTAAATACGAGTGAGATTTTTTTATCTTTCATTTGGTCAACAATATTTGGGCGTCCTTCATAAACTTTATTTACAACCTCTATTTTTAGACCACTTTTTTGTAACCAAGTGGCTGTACCTCGAGTTGCTATTATTGAATGGCCCAATTGTTCTAATGCTACTATCGCTTTTAAGAAGGCTTCTGTTTTATCTGAATCTTTAATAGAAATAAATATCTTACCAACAGCTTTTCGCGGAAGGTCATTCCCAGCACCAATTTGGGCCTTTAGAAAAGCTCTGTGGAAGCTTCTGTCAGAGCCCATGACTTCGCCAGTAGAGCGCATCTCTGGACCAAGTAAAGTATCCACACCAGGAAAACGTGCAAATGGTAAAACCACTTCCTTAACACAGAAACCATCAATAATTGGGTTTACAAGTTTAAATTCTGATAATTTTCTCCCAGCCATTACCTGAGCACTTATCGACGCGATGGGTGATCCCACAGCTTTTGCAACAAATGGAACTGTTCTTGACGCTCTTGGGTTTACTTCAATTAGATAAATCTGATTATCTTTTACAGCGAATTGAACATTCATTAAACCTACAACTTCAAGAGCTAGAGCCAGTTTTTTTGTTTGCTCTGACAGTTCAGTAATTATATTTGGAGAAAGCGAATATGGGGGCAGAGAGCATGCACTGTCCCCCGAATGGACACCGGCTTCTTCTATGTGTTGCATAATTCCAGCTACGTGAACATCTGATCCATCTGATATAGCGTCTATATCTACCTCAATCGCATTTGATAAATAACTATCAAGTAACACTGGGCTATCTCCAGAAAGAATAACAGTCTCTGAGATATAACGCTCTAGTTGAACAGAGTTGTGAACTATTTCCATAGCTCTGCCACCTAAAACATATGATGGTCTAATTACTAATGGAAACCCGATTTCAAGAGAAATATTTATAGCTTCTGTTTTTGTGTGAGCGATACCATTCCTGGGCTGTTTTAATTTGAGACTAACAACCAGTGCTTGGAACCGCTCTCTATCTTCTGCTAGATCTATCGCATCAGGACTTGTGCCCAGTATAGGTATGCCGGCATCAGCTAATCCTTGGGCCAGGTTTAGTGGAGTTTGACCTCCAAATTGAACAATAACTCCATGAAGGCTACCATTCGATTGCTCAACTCGAATAATCTCGAGTACATGCTCGAGCGTAAGTGGTTCAAAGTATAGACGATCTGACGTATCATAATCTGTTGAAACTGTCTCGGGATTACAGTTTATCATGATCGTCTCGTAACCGTCTGAGCTTAGTGAAAAACAGGCATGGCAACAGCAATAATCAAACTCTATCCCTTGCCCTATTCTATTAGGCCCACCACCAAGTATTATGATTTTTTTCTTTTGAGATGGTCTGGCCTCGCATTCAACCTCACCCATTGCAGGAGTTTCGTACGTTGAGTACATATATGGGGTTTGTGCTTCAAACTCTGCAGCGCAAGTATCTATTCTTTTAAATACTGCTGTTATATTATTATTTAATCTAAATTTTCTTATAGCTATTTCACTTTTATTTGAGAGAACGGCTAACCGTTTATCAGAAAAACCAGACATTTTTAATGAACGAATAGTATCAACCTCTAGCGTTAAGCCGTTTTCCTTAATTTTGTTTTCTGCCTGAACAATTTCTCTTATTTGCGTTAAGAACCAGGGATCATACATAGTAATTAAATGAATGTCGGTGTCAGAGAACCCCTCTCTCATTGCTTGAGCAATAATCAGGATTCGATCGGGGCACTGTTTAGATAGTGCGCCAACTATGGCAGATTTATCAGGGGCTCCTTCGATTTCTATTTCATCAAGACCACTAAGGCCTGTTTCGAGCGATATGAGTGCTTTTTGTAACGACTCTTGAAAACTTCTACCAATGGCCATCGCCTCACCGACAGACTTCATAGATGTAGAAAGCTCTGGTTTGGCGCCTGAAAACTTTTCAAAGGTAAATCGAGGGATTTTAGTAACAATATAATCTATAGAGGGTTCAAAAGAAGCGGGGGTAACTTTAGTTATATCATTGTCAAGTTCATCTAGTGTATAACCAACAGCTAACTTTGCTGCAATTTTTGCTATAGGAAAACCGGTCGCTTTTGAGGCCAGTGCAGATGACCTAGATACTCTAGGATTCATTTCAATTACAACCATACGACCATCGACGGGGTTGATTGCCCATTGTACGTTTGATCCGCCCGTTTCGACACCAATCTCACGGAGAACAGCTATCGAACCATTTCTCATTATTTGATATTCTTTATCTGTAAGCGTAAGTGCAGGTGCAACAGTAATTGAGTCTCCAGTATGGACGCCCATGGGATCTACATTTTCTATAGAACAAACTATTATAGCATTATCTGCTTTATCTCTTACGACCTCCATTTCAAATTCTTTCCAACCCAACAAACTTTCGTCTATTAGAATTTGATTGACTGGGGAGGCTTCTAGACCAGACTTACAAAAAAACTTATAATCATCTTGATTGTATGCAACTCCACCACCAGTTCCCCCCATTGTAAAAGCGGGCCTAATAATTGCTGGGAGGCCTATCTCTTCAAGTGCATCTGTGCATTCGGCAAGGGTGGTAGCAATGACTGCTTTTGGGTTTTCAATTCCAATACGTGTCATGGCTTCTCTAAAAAGCTTTCTATCTTCAGCCATCTCTATCGAAACTCTGGTTGCTCCAATCATTTCTACATGAAACTTTCTTAGAACGCCTAATTCTTCAAGCTCCAAAGAAACATTCAGCGCAGTTTGACCACCCATTGTTGGCAAAAGCGCATCGGGTCGTTCTTTTTCAATAATTTTAGTAATAAACTCGGTTGTAATCGGCTCTATATAAGTAGCATCTGCCATGTCGGGGTCAGTCATAATAGTGGCAGGGTTTGAGTTGATTAAGATTACTCGATAACCCTCTTCTTTCAGGGCCTTGCAGGCCTGGGCTCCCGAATAGTCAAATTCACATGCTTGCCCAATTATTATAGGGCCAGCACCAATTATTAGGATTGACTTAATATCTGTTCTTTTGGGCATAAACCCCTATTTCCCCAGACTCGATAACACGCATCCATGGTCTAAGATGATGATGGTATTCACGCAAGAGCCATAACGCTCTAATAGGCAAAAAAAATAAAAATATTATATTAATTACATCAATATACGAAATATAATTATTGTTTAAAGTATTCATTGCAGTATCAGTAGTGTTGTTTTTAGAAATATCTTAAAAATATTTTTTTGACGTCTATACAAAAATATTACCCTCGTCTTTCGATCACAGACTTGACTTCCAACGCTAACCAATGTGTATCACCATTTAAAAGAGTTATCTAGAAAGGTTTTCATATGCATCCGTTTAGAAGTCATACCTGTTCTGATTTGAACTCTGCGAACGCTGGAGAATCTGTTCGGTTGTCTGGATGGGTTCACAGGGTACGTGACCATGGGGGTCTACTTTTCATAGATTTAAGAGATCATTATGGAATGACACAAATTTTAGCAGATCCAGATAGTCCTGTTTTTAGTAAGGTAGAAAAAGTTAAAAGCGAGTGGTGTATAAGAATAGACGGAGTAGTCAAATTAAGAGATTTGAACCTTATAAATGAAAAAATTTCTTCAGGAGAGGTTGAGGTATTCATATCGGATATTGAAGTTCTTGGAGCAGCAGATGAATTACCTTTAATGGTTTTTGGGGATCAAGAATATCCTGAGGAAACTAGATTAAAATATCGGTTTTTAGATCTAAGGAGAGAAAAACTTCAAAAGAATATGAAATTAAGATCTGATGTGGTTGCTAGTATAAGAAAAAGGATGTGGGCTTTAGAATTCAGAGAATTTCAAACACCAATAATTACAGCGTCTTCACCAGAAGGTGCTCGAGACTTTTTAGTTCCGAGTAGACTTCATCCTGGCAAATTTTATGCTTTGCCTCAGGCTCCGCAACAATTCAAACAGTTACTAATGGTGTCTGGATTTGATAAATATTTTCAAATTGCTCCATGTTTCCGGGATGAAGATCCACGGGCAGATCGATCTCCAACAGATTTTTATCAACTCGATGTTGAAATGTCTTTTGTTGAGCAAGAAGACGTATTCAGAACTATACAGCCAGTTATACAGGGTGTTTTTGAAGAGTTTGGTGGTAATAAAGTCGTTGATGTTAGTTGGGAAAAAATTCCTTTCAAGACATCCATGATATTATATGGAACTGATAAACCGGATTTAAGAAACCCTCTAAAAATGCAAATAGTTTCTGAACACTTTCAGGACAGTGGGTTTGAAATCTTTTCAAAGATATTGAAACAGGAAGGGACTGAAATTAGAGCAATACCTGCTCCATCAGGTGGATCTAGAAAATTCTGTGACAGAATGAATTCATTTGCCCAAAAAGAGGGACTCCCTGGCATGGGGTATATTTTTTGGAGAGAGGTAGAAGGAGTTGTTGAGGCAGCTGGTCCGTTAGCAAAAAATATTGGGGCAGAAAGAACTGAAGCCATTAGAGTTCAATTGAATCTTGGCGTTGGTGATGCTGCATTCTTTTTAGCTGGGAAACCAACTTCTTTTGAAGCGGTAGCAGGGCGAGCAAGAGTTACTATAGGAAATGAACTTAATTTAGTCGATAATAATAGATTCGCGTTTGCTTGGATAGTAGATTTCCCAATGTATGAAAAAGATATTGAAACTAGAAAAGTAGATTTTTCACATAATCCATTTTCAATGCCACAAGGAGGTCTTCAAGCTTTGGATGGAGATCCACTAGAAGTTTTGGGATATCAATATGATCTCACTTGTAACGGTTACGAATTATTGTCGGGAGCGATTAGGAATCACAAGCTTGAGATTATGATAAAGGCGTTTGAACTAGCAGGTTATGGTGAAGATGAAGTCAGAAAACGTTTTGGCGGAATGGTTAATGCGTTTAGCTATGGTGCACCTCCTCATGGTGGATGTGCGGCAGGAATTGATAGGATTGTTATGTTACTGGCAGACGAGTCTAGTATCCGTGAGGTTATTCTTTTTCCGATGAACCAAAGAGCGGAAGATTTAATGATGTCGGCCCCTTCAGATCCAACAAGTGATCAACTTATGGACTTAAGTTTACGTGTAGTTAAAAAGAGTTCGTAATTATTTAGTAAGAGAGTGTTAAGATTATATGGTGAAAAAATGATTGGGAGACTTAATCATATTGCTATTGTGGTTCCGGATTTAGGAAAGGCCACAAAACAGTATGAGGATTTGTTCGGCGCCGTAGTTAGTTTGCCGCAAAATTTAGATGACCATGGGGTAACAGTAGTCTTCATTGAATTGCCAAATACTAAAATTGAACTGCTAACCCCTCTTGGGATTAATAGTCCGATTGAAAAGTTTTTAGAAAGAAACCCGTCTGGTGGAATACATCACATTTGCTATGAGGTTGCTGACATTTCCAAAGCTAAGAGCGTTTTGATTGAGAAGGGTGCCAGAATAATTGGAGATGGAGAAGTCAAGATAGGTGCACATGGAAAGCCAGTAATCTTTTTGCATCCTAAAGAATTTAATGGAACTTTAATAGAATTAGAGGAGCTGTAATGGCAATAACTTCCGCAATAGTAGTTTACGCAGTAGTATGGTTTCTGGTCCTCTTTTGTGTTTTGCCCCAAAAATTAAACACCCAAGGGGAAATAGGTATTGTTTTTAAGGGTACCTCAAGTTCTGCACCAGCTAACTTAAATATTAGAAAAAAATTTATAATAACGAGTATTATATCTGCTGTAATTTGGGCACTTATTTGTCTGGCTATTATTTACGGATTAATAAGTGCTAGTACGATGGATTTATTTAAGTTCTTTGGTCCAAGAAACTAATGGTAATACATTAATCAGAAAATATACTGGTTTTAGATTTGAAATCTGGTCTTGGTCTTTCAGGAGGTTGAAAACTTTTACTTCCTAAATGAATATATCCAGCTACAAACTCATGCTCTTCTAAATTTAATTGGTTGGTAAGAAATGGACGATCAGTTGCAGTCCAACCAGTCAACCATGAAGCGCCCCAACCAGATGCTAATGCCGCGTTAACAAGTGCCAAACACACGGCTCCCGCACTTAAAGTTTGTTCAATCATAGGAATTTTTTCGGACTCTTTCGGTGACGACACCACTGCTACAGACAGGGGTGGATTACTAAAAAAAAACTCCACTTTCTTTTGAGCTTCCACTCCTAAGTCAAGTTCAACAGAACGCGATGATGCACATTTAGCTAGTCTTAGGAGTGCATCCTTTTGCAGTACAATAAATCTCCATGGTTCTAACTTCCCGTGATCAGGAGATCTCATAGCAGCGGTAAGAATGGGATTTAGCTCATCCAAACTTGGAGCAGGCTCTTTTAATGTCTTAGAAGGGTGTGAACGACGAGTAAGAAGAAAATCTAGAGCTTTTGAGTTTTTAGTCATCATAGAGCCTTAGTGAAATTTTAAAAAATTAGATACTGTTACTATTATAATAAGTTTTCTTTAACAACAAAGGAGTTTACAAAAAATAAACTATTTCGTAGCTTTGCTTTTTGTAACTTTCCTTTTTTTAGGTTTTCTGGCTGGCTTTTTTGTGGCCTTTGCATCGAGTAATTTTTTTGCAATTTCAATCGTAACGTCTATTGGTTCGATATCTTTTGGAATCGTGGCATTAACTTTTTCCCATTTAATATATGGCCCATAGCGACCCTTCATTACCAGAACTTTTCCACCAGCATCAGGATGTTCACCTAAGTCTTTTATAGGTTCATTGCTTTTTGATCCAAAACTTTTACCTCCTGCTACTTTTTTTGCAATTTCTTCTACTGCTCGGTTCATTCCTATATCAAAAACATCATCAACATTCGATATATTAGCATAGATTTTGTTGTGCTTAATATAGGGTCCATACCGTCCTATTGAAGTTTGAATGATTTCACCATCATCAGGGTGGGGACCAATATCCCTTGGTAGAGCAAGTAACTTTAAGGCTTTTTCTAAATTTAATTCACTGAGGTCCCAGCCTTTTGGAACTGAAAACCTAACAGGTTTTGGGGTGTCTTCAGTGGGTTCTCCTCGTTGAACATAAGGTCCGTAACGACCCTTTCTGAGACTTATTATATCCCCAGAGTCTTCTCCCAGTACTTTACCATCTGGACCAATTTCAGTATTTTCTAACCCAGGTGGGCCAAATGCCCTTGTATACTTACACTCTGGATAGTTGGCACATCCAATGAATGCTCCTCCTGATCTAGCCGTTCGCATGGATAGCCTTCCACTCTCACAATGAGGGCATAATCTCGGATCTCCGCCGTCTATTGTTTTGGGGAAAAGATGCGGTTCTAAAACCTCATTTATTTTTTCTAGGACTTCAGTGATTGATAAATCTAATGCCTCAGAAATTGATATAGAGAAACTTCCCCAGAAATTTGTTAGTACTTCTTGATAATGTCTTGACCCATTAGAAACATTGTCTAGCTCTTCTTCTAAATTAGCAGTAAATTGATAACCAACATATTTCTTAAAAAAGTTTTCAAGAAATATTGTTACAAGGCGACCTTTATCTTCAGGTAGAAGGCGATTTTTTTCTTTTCTCACATATTCTCTGTCTTGAATGGTAGTCAACACTGATGCGTAGGTCGATGGCCTACCTATACCAAGTTCCTCCATTTTCTTTACTAGTGTCGCCTCAGTGTAGCGTGCTGGAGGTTGTGTGAAATGTTGATAAGGTAAAATAATTTTCTTTTCTAACTTCTGACCCTTAATTAATTGTGGCAGATTACTGTCGGTTTTCTCTTCATCTGGCTCGTCAATTCCTTCCTGATAAATTTTAATAAAACCATCAAAAAGTATTACTTGACCATTTGCTCTTAATTTCACCTGGTTATCATTTGATTTTATTTCTACAGTTGTTTGTTCAAACTTTGCAACAGCCATCTGAGAAGCCAAGGTTCGTTTATAGATTAAATCATATAACTTTTCCTGATCAGAGTTTGTTAAGGTAACATCTGTGATACTTTTAAACATATCTGTTGGTCTAATACATTCGTGTGCTTCTTGGGCATTTTTCACTTTATTCTTGTACATTCGTGGACTTTTTGGAAGATACCTCTCTCCATATTTAGCAGTTATTGCTTTTCTAGCTGCCATTACTGCTTCTGGAGCGATATCGATGCCGTCTGTTCTCATGTAGGTTATTAAACCACTCTCATATAGCTTTTGAGCAGCAGACATTGTTTGCTTTGCTCCAAAGCCAAACTTGCGGCTTGCTTCTTGCTGAAGAGTTGAAGTCATGAAGGGAGCGGAGGGGTTCCGTGTTGTCGGTTTTGCTGTTACCTCATCAACAAAAAGCTCTCTACTTTCTACAGCTTGAACAGCAACTTCAGCAGCCATCTGATTTGTGATAGTAAACTTTTCAATTTTGTTTTCTGCTAATTCGGATAGCCTAGCTTCGAATTCCTTTCCAACAGGAGTTTCTAACGAAGCCTTAACTGTCCAGTACTCTTTTGGAATAAACCTTTCGATCTCCATTTCGCGTTCAACAATGAGTCTAAGACACACTGATTGGACCCTTCCAGCAGATTTTGCACCTGGCAGCCTTCGCCATAATACTGGTGACAATTTGTAGCCTACAAGGTAGTCGAGTGCTCTTCTTGCTAAATAGGCATCCACTAAAGGTTGGTCTATTTCTCGCGGCACCAGTAAAGCTTCCGTTACAGCCGATTTTGTAATCGCATTAAAAACTACTCTACTAATAGGTGTTTTTGTATTTATAGCTTTACGCCTTTTTAACTCCTCGACCAAATGCCATGAGATTGCCTCACCTTCCCGATCTGGGTCAGTAGCTAGTATCAGAGAGTTATCAGATTTTAGAGCATCTACAATTGCTTTGACATGCTTTTTGCTTGAGTCACTGACTTCCCATAACATCTCAAAATCTTTTTCTGGATCAACGGACCCATCTTTTGATGGAAGATCCCTAACGTGCCCATATGATGCCAGTACAGTAAAGTCCTTACCTAAATATTTATTTATAGTTTTTGCTTTTGCAGGGGACTCAACGATAACTACTGGCATGGATTACCTCTTCTCATATAGCTTCCTTAACGGCGTTACATGCGATTTACTTAAGGGGGATGTCAACAGTCAGTCACAAAAAAAACCCTTTTCTATTATAAAAAAGTTTTTTGTGTATATTGGATAGTTAAAATTAATTTTTAATAAACATCCGATTCACGTGGCCCATTTTACGGCCAGGTCTTGTTTCCTTTTTTCCATACAAATGGATAGCCGCTCCGGAATCTTGCGATATCATTTCAGTATTTAGAATGTCATCACCTATTAAATTTTCCATTGTGACATTGATAAAACGAGCACCGTCACCTAACGGCCAGCCTGCAACTGCACGAATATGTTGTTCGAATTGATCAATCAGACAACCATTTTGGGTCCAGTGACCTGAGTTATGAACTCTAGGGGCTATTTCATTTACAATGAGTTTACCGTTTGAAATAAATAACTCAACTCCAAGCACACCAATATAGTCAAGTTTATTAAGAATTTTACTAGCTAAGAGAATAGCATCCGTTATTAGTGCTCTGGGCACTTGAGCTGGTATAGTGGTTGTTTTTAAAATCCCATTTTCGTGAATATTCTCTCCTGGATCAAAACACGAAATTTCACCTTTAGAGTTTCGAACAGAAATAACAGAGATTTCTTTTGTAAAATTTACCATACCTTCGAGTATATGGTTGAAACTTTTATAAGTTTTCGAGATCTGATTCACTTGATGCTCATTTGTTATTTTTATTTGGCCTTTACCATCATAACCCATTGTTCGAGTTTTAAGAATTGCTGGAGTGCCAATTTCTTTGATAGCATCCTTAAAGTCGGAGACATTATCAACTTTAAGGTATGGAGCTGTGTCTAGACCTAATTTTGTAAGAAAATTTTTTTCAAATAAGCGGTCTTGTGATATTTCTAAAGCTTTTCTATCGGGAAATATCTTAACTATTGATTCTATATAATCAAGAGTTTTTGATGGAATGTTTTCAAATTCAAAAGTAACGATATCAACCGATTTTGCAAATTTTTCTAATGCGCTATAATCTGTATATGAAGCGGTAGTAAGGTTCGCACTAGTTTCACCCGCAGGAGGGTTTTTTTCAGGCTCATATACATGGCATTTGAAACCTAACTGGGCTGCTGCTACTGAAAGCATCCTTCCTAATTGCCCGCCGCCTAAAATTCCAATTTTGGAGCCTATGGGTAACATGTAGATTTACTCCTTTGGAGTTTCTTCTATTGACCGTGATAGATCTTGTCGCCATGCCATCAAACGCTTTGAAATTTCACTGTCATTAAGTGATAATATACTTGTGGCTAAAAGCGCAGCATTACTTGCTCCAGGGTTACCAATAGCCATTGTTGCCACAGGGTAGCCTTTCGGCATCTGTAATATAGAGTAGAGACTATCCAAACCCGATAGCGCTGTAGTGGGAATAGGTACACCTATAACTGGAACTTGCGTTTTTGAAGCAATCATTCCTGGAAGGTGTGCCGCGCCACCTGCTCCTGCAATAATAACGGCAATCCCCCGTTTTATTGCGGTTTTACCATATTCCCATAATCGATCTGGAGTGCGATGAGCGGATATAATTTTTTTTTCATGTGGGATTTTTAACTCTTCTAGTATGATTGCAGACTCCTTCATTACAGACCAATCTGATTGGCTCCCCATAATAATTCCGACTTTTAAATGTCTCATAATCACTCGCTAATATATTCTTTAATCGATGCTTATAAATAGATATTTAAGTTACGCAATGATGCCTGACTTGAGTAGGTCTTTTACGTGAGTTAATTTGTTTGCTTAATTCTTCAATTAAATAGTCAATTTAGTAAAGAGCTTATTTTACGAAAAAGATGCCTGGTTAAGGAAATAATTTTATTTAGATTAATTAGTAACTCTTAAGATTTCTCTTCCTTGATTAAACCTAGATTAACTAACTTATAGATTATTTTTTCGATACAGTCTTGTACATTTACATTTTCTGTTTCTAGATGAATTTCTGGCTTTTGAGGTACTTCATAAGGATCAGAAATACCGGTAAATTCTTTAATTTTTCCTTCGCGAGCTTTTTGATAAAGCCCTTTCCTATCACGGCGTTCGCATTCTTCTAAACTTGTAGCAACATATATTTCTATGAAAGTACCCCAATTTTCCACGTCTTGTCGTACTAACTGTCTAGTTTTAGAGTATGGAGCTATAGGAGCACAAATTGCTACCCCACCATTCTTTGTTATTTCTGACGCAACATATCCAATCCTTCGGATATTTAAATCCCGATGGTGTTTTGAAAAACCTAATTCTGAAGATAAGTTTTTTCTTACTATATCACCGTCTAAGAGAGTTACTGATCTGCTCCCTATTTCCATTAACTTAGACATTAAAACGTTAGCAATTGTTGATTTTCCGGATCCAGATAAACCTGTAAAAAATATAGTGAAACCTTGTGAGGAAAGTAACGGCCTCGTACGACGAATTTCAGTTAAGACGCTTGGAAAGCTGAACCACTCCGGTATGTTTAAACCCTTATCCAGATGATGCTCTAACTCTGACTTTGAAATTGTTTTTGTAGTGAGTCCATTATTCATAGCTTCTTCTACTGGTTGATATCGTGAGGTTTCTTTTACGTAGATCATTTCTTGAGCATTAATTATCTTTATTCCCATTTCCTCTTCATAATAACGGAAAAGGTTTTGTGCTTCATACGAATTATAAGGAGGTTTATTTTTAATATCTAAACTTTCCTCTATGCTGTCTTTTTCTACGATTAGGTGGGTGCAACCATAGTTCTTATGAATTAAACCATGCCAGATGGTCTCTCTTGGCCCAGCCATTCGTGTGGCTAAGTTTAGCAGAGATAATTGTGTGGTAGAAGGTTGATAATTAGTAATAACAGCTTTGTAGCATTTGATTTTAGTATAATGTTTAATATCTCCAGAATTTGTCATCCCGGTGATAGAATGAATTAGTAAATTTGCTCCCACCTCTTTCGTTGCCCTTAGAGTCATTTCTTGGTGCGCGCGGTGAATTATATTTTTTGGTTGAAAGGCAACAATTTTTGTCCACCCTAACTTTTTAAATTTTTCTTTTAGCTTATTTGGAGAGTGACGATTGTCACAAAAATCGTAGTGGGTAGGAGATTCTAATCCTACTATTGGTCCACCTAGATAGATGTGTTCTGCTTCATTTAATAAGTAATTTACGCCTGGATGATTTATATCCGTCGTTCCATATACTTTTTTTGCTTCAATAACCTTATTCGGAGTCCATTTATCAGTTATTTTCATTATAGCTAATATTGTGCCTTCTTGATCTTTAAGTGCTATTTCTTCGCCAATAGCAAGCTTGAGAGAAAACTTTTTAGTAACATCTAGAGTAATTGGCATGGGCCATAGGGCACCACTCTCCAAACGCATTTCTTCTAAGACTTTACTATAATCAGTTTGTTTCATAAATCCAATTAACGGTGAAAAACTACCATTTAGTAAAAGCTCTATGTCGCAGATCTGTCTTTTTGTTAAATCCCAACATTTTAAATCTGAAGCCAAACGTTTAAGTTCACCTAGAGGTTTTTCTGTCTGATAAAGTTCAGGTACTAGGTCTAGATTATTGTTCATTATTCCTGCGTTCCTAAGACGGTTCTTCTAGTATAAAACATATTTTAAATTAATAATAATATTTTTTATTTTGCTTCTGCAAGGAAACGCTCTGCCTCTAAAGCTGCCATACAACCCATTCCCGCACTCGTAACAGCCTGTCTGTATTTATGATCAGTAAGGTCTCCAGCAGCAAATACTCCAGGTATAGAAGTTTCTGTACTATCAGGCTCGGTTATAACGTACCCACCCATATGTGTTTTTAAAACATCTTTCACTAGTTCATTTGCAGGAGAGTGACCAATAGCGACAAAAATACCTTTGCATTTGATTGTAGAAAGGACTCCTGTTTTTACATTCTTAACTTTAATACCAGTTACTCCTAAAGGCTCTTTATCACCTAGTACTTCTACTACTTCGTTAAACCAGAGTGTTTCTATTTTTGGATTTTTAAATAACCGATCTTGCAGGATTTTTTCACTTCTCAATTCATCACGACGATGAATTAAGGTTACTTTTGAAGCAAAATTAGTAAGAAATAGAGCCTCTTCTACGGCTGTATTTCCTCCACCAATAACAACTATCTCCTCATTTCTATAAAAGAACCCATCGCACGTTGCACAGGCAGAGACTCCAAAACCTTTATATTTTTCTTCAGAAGGCAAACCTAGCCATTTAGCTCTTGCCCCAGTAGCTAGGATAATTGAATCACAGGTGTATGTATTTCCAGAATCCCCGGTAGCAGTAAACGGGCGATCTGAAAGTTTTAAATTCGTAATTATATCTGACACGACTTCACAGCCAACTGATTTTGCATGGTTTTCCATTCTAATCATCAAATCAGGCCCTTGAACCTCGCTGTCCCCTGGCCAGTTTTCAACCTCCGTTGTTGTGGTCAACTGTCCGCCTGGCTCAATCCCTTGGATCAGGAGAGGTTCGAGCATTGCGCGGCTGGCGTATACACCAGCTGTATATCCTGCGGGACCAGAGCCAATAATCAGCACTTTAGTATGTCTATAATTTCCCATTCTATTTCCTTTTTCTGCTGACCGACCGCTTATAATCCGGGTTGTAAAATAGTGAAAGGTGATTGTTACATTTTTCTATGAATTATATTTAATTATTACTTTAATACTTAAAGTAGAAATATTATTGCTTATATACTGTTTTTTTTGTAAGATTAGTTTGAAAGAGGTGGTTATGAAAGTTTCTAAACTGGATAAAATTGATCGAGAAATCCTATCTGAACTTCAGTCTGATGGTCGTATGAGTAATGTAGATCTCGCAAAAAAAGTTGGAATTTCAGCTCCTCCTTGCCTTCGACGGGTAAGAGCACTAGAGGAAAGTGGTTTTATAAACGGTTTTCACGCTAATATTGACGCGCGAGCACTAGGCTTTCAGGTGAAAGTATTTGCAATGGTCGGCTTAATTAGTCAAGCAGAGTCCGATCTAGCAGCTTTTGAGAAAAAGTGTGATACCTGGCCCTTAGTGAGGGAGTGTAACATGCTGAATGGAGAGGTAGACTTTATTCTTAAATGTGTGGCACCAGATCTTAGTACTTTTCAAACATTTCTCACAGAAGAATTAACTTCTGCAGAAAATGTTGCGAGCGTAAAAACTTCATTAGTTATTAGAGAGTCTAAAGAGAATGTTGGAGTACCGTTTGAAATAGTTGAAGAAAGAGCTAATCAGATAACATAGAAATAATTATATTTACTAAAACATAATTGATAAATGTTATAAAATAATAACAGATAATAATCGTCCATAATCAGTTTCGTTTTTGTGAAATGATCTCCTGTAAGAGTAAAATATTTCAGGTTCAGAATAGGTACACCTATTTATACTCTCTGCATCGACGCCAGCTTTTATTAGACGCTCAAGACTTACTCCATTTAAATCAAATAAGAATTTTCCACTTTTTTGTGGTCTAAAAAATTTTTTATTTTTGGTAGATTCGTTCATAAAAAGTTCAAAAAAATCAAAACTTACTTCGTATGCTTTTTGTGAAATTGATGGGCCAATAACAGCCCGAATGTTTTCTCGATTCGCCCCTAAATTAATCATTGATTCAATAGTTGCTTCTAGAATTCCGGATAGGGTACCTTTCCAACCTGCGTGAGCTGCTCCTATTATACGTGAGTGTGGATCAGCAAAAAAAACTGGTTGGCAATCTGCTGTTAAAATACCAAGTCCAATATTTGGTTTATTTGTAACCATGGCATCTGCATTAAGTAATGTGTCGTTTTTTGCCGTCTTCTTTGATAAAGTAACTACGTTGTTAGAGTGAGTTTGATTCAGGGTAACTAATTGATCTCTTTTGATCCCAATAGTATTACAGCTGGAGTGCCTATTTTTTTCTACTAGAAGTGGAGAATCAGAAGAACCAAATCCACAATTTAAGCCAGCATATATGCCAGACGATGACCCCCCTTTACGGGTAAAAAAGTAGTGAGAAATGGGTTTTAAAAATTTTGATGATAGGGTTTCTATTTTCAATTTATAATCCTAGCGGCATTTGTGACAGCTTTGGTAGGATGGCCATCACTTTGAACAATGTCCCCATTTCTTTTGGATGTGTCAAGCGACGATGGGCTGCAACATGGTTTTTAAGATCATCAGCTTTCAGTGATTTAGAAAGTATTTTTGCTCTTTCAGTAATCCCTAGACGCTCCAGCAGTACTCCTTGGTCTGTTAGTTTACTGATCAAGCAGTTTGATGCGTTTCTGGCTAATGCAGAAAAATCAACATGCGCACTGAGGTCCACTTCACCAGGTTTTTCGAGTGGATTGATGAAATCATGACCTTTTATGGCCTGGAAAGTGTTTCCTTTTAAGTTCCAACTACCGTAATCAATTATCAATGAGATACCTCCCCAATGTGAAATTTTATTAGAAATTTCGGTAATAATTGGCTCTACAGAAGGTCGTATTTCTACAATGTCACCCTCAACGGTTTGTGTGAAATAATCAGTACTTTGAATCTTAAGTTTTTGTTCCGATGTACCAAAGGCTAATTTATCATCTTTTATGCCAATCAGTCTTTCATGCCACCCATCAGCTTCCTTTACATATTGATTAATAGGTAAAGAATCAAAGAATTCATTAGCTATGAGTATAATCGGACCGGGAGGAATTTGATTTAAATTTTCAATCCACTCAACTTGATAATCTTCAAGCTTAGACTTTTGTAATAACTTTAATTTATCACTCACCTCCAGTAGGTATATCTTCTTAGGAAAATGTTTAATAGATTTTGTTACTCTCATTATGTCAGCGGCAAGTGTGCCTCTACCGGGGCCTAACTCAACAAGAACTGCCTCCTCTAGGTTTTTTTGATCTGACCAAGCTTGAGCAAGAAAAAGTCCTATAAGCTCCCCAAACATCTGGCTAACCTCTGGTGCAGTAATAAAATCACCCTTTTGACCGAACGGGCTAGAGGTTGTGTAGTAACCATACTGTGGGTGCAATAAACAAATTTCCATAAATTGGGAAATACTAATTGGTCCATTATGTCTAATTTGTTGCTTTAGTAATCTACTTAACGAATTCATTTCTTGTACTGCACCAATATTAGAGTCAACCCGAAAGCAATCATTGGAAGGGACAGTGCCTGCCCCATTGTTAGGCTCAGGCTGTTAGAAGAGAAAAGATAACCAAGCGGATTTGCGTTTGTTATTAAATATGGATCAGGTTGCCTAAAGAACTCCACAAAAAACCTAAATAAACCATACGCGAAAATAAAAAATCCTATTAAACAGCCTGGCCTTTTAAGCCATTTTTTACCAAGAGCTAACCAGAGCATGATGCACCCCAAGATTAGACCCTCTAGACCTGCTTCATACAGTTGTGAAGCGTGTCTGGCACAAGGTTCAGAGTACCCCGGACAATTCTGAGCGAGAGCTCCAGGAAACACTACCCCAAAAGACCATTCGGTGGGTCTACCCCAAAGCTCGTTGTTCACAAAATTTGATAACCTACCTAAGAATATACCTGGAGGTGTTGCTACGGCTATTAGGTCGCCCACACTTAGCACGGATAGAGAGTTCCTGTGACAGAACCAAAGGGTGGCAAGAGTTACGCCTAGGAGACCTCCATGGAAAGACATACCACCTTGCCAAATCATAAATATTTCCCATGGATTAATCAGGTAATATTCGAGTTGGTAAAAAAATACGAAACCACATCTGCCGCCAATAATTATTCCTAAAATTAAAAACGTTATTAAATCATCTGTTTGGGTCTTTGCCATTGGTGGAGTTTTAAAAGACCAAAGATTTTCCCTACTTAACAAGAACTTAATTATCTGTAATGCAATAATTATTCCAACTATATAGGCTAGTGCGTACCAACGTAATGCAAACTCAACCCCCCCTAAATTAAATGAAAATAGTTCAGGCGATATATTAGGAAATGTAATTGCTGCGGATGCCATATATCAACTACCAATGAGCCTGCGACGAAGTCAACCTTGTGCTTTAGCTTTAATCCCAATTATACTATTTTAAAACAAAGAGGTTGTTATGCAGACACGAAATAAGTTGTTGGATGATTTATCAAAAGTTTTTACAAATGCTATGGGCGTAGCTCAGGGAGCAAAAACTGAAGCCGATAATGCCTTGAATGACGTGTTAGATCGATGGTTGTCACAAAGAGATTTTGTAACTAGGGAAGAATTCGATGTGGTTAGAGCGATGGCTACAAAAGCAAGGGAAGAGAATGAGCTTTTGAGGGCCTCCATTGAGGACTTAAAGCGAACACCTAAAAAGACCACAAAAAAAGTATTAAAAAAAACCTAAAATTAAATAGTTTATTTAGATAAATTACTCACGTATTTCGTTTTGAATTAATCCCCAAAAGTGTTTTCTATTAACCCAACCTTTATCAGCGGAAAATTTAACAAAGCACCAACTTAGCTTACATTTACCAAGACTACCTATAACATTTTTTTCGATTTCCGCCTTTATAATCGAATCTGGCGTTGGTTTTAAAAAAAGGGGAGCCATATCTTCAAGTATCAATATAGTCCGTGACCCAGATAATAGAGATTTGTGGATCCATCCAGAGGCACCCTCATAATCTATGATGCGTCTCCAATGGCCAAACTCATCAACAACTTTAAGTGGTATGTTTTTTTTTACAAAAACCCAATCTATTTTATGAGTTGTACTTGGACCTCGCCTAATATTGCTTTTTGTTGCTTTTAATGAAACAAATCGAGGTATAGGTAGGTTTGTAACCTGACCTTTTTTAGTAGCAAATGAAATGTTGACTGAAAATGTTAAGTTTACAATTATACTTAACATAAAAACCAGAATTAATTTGTTCATAATAACTATTATAGCTTTCATTTTTTTATAATTTAAGAATCTTTGAAATGATTAAGAAAGTGATAATAATTATACCTATTTAATATGAATATACTAATTCAAATTTTGTTTAGTGTCGTAAATGTACATAGTAGGGTCGACTGATGCTGTAACGGTAAAATCAATTTTGATATAAAGGTATTAAAAAGGAAATAATTCTATGCAAAGCCAAGTTAAAGCGCTGATAGTTGGAGGAGGGGTCGTAGGCACATCGATAGCTTATCATTTAGGAAAGTTAGGATGGGATACTATGCTACTTGAGCGAGATGAGCTTACATCGGGCTCTACTTGGCACGCAGCAGGCCTACTTCCCTACTTTAATATGAGTTATGCAACGACACATATTCACGATTACTCTATCAAGTTTTACAAACGTCTAGAGCAAGAGACTGGTCTAAGTGCAGGGTTTTCAGTTGTTGGCAATTTGCGAATGGCACAAACATTTGATCGAATGGACGAGTATATGTTGTATGCTTCTACTGCGGAAACATGTGGTGTACCGTTTGAGTGGCTTTCTCCAAAAGAAATTAAAGAACGTTATCCTCTGTTGAGAACAGAAGACTTAAAGGGAGCTATACTGCATCCTACGGATGGGTATATTAACCCCGCAGATCTAACGATGGCTATGGCAAAAGGAGCACGCCAATACGGCGTGCTGATTGAACGAAAATGGCAAGTTGATGGGTATGAATGGCGGGGTGACCATTGGGATGTGACTTGCACTAAGATGATTGAAGTTGGGGGAAACCTTGTTAGTTCTAAGGAACAGATTATAATCAAAGCGGAGCACGTTGTTACAGCTACTGGTAACCATGCACAAAGGACGGCTGGTTTGCTTGGAATCAAAAGCCCTGCAATTCCTGTAGAACATCAATACATAGTTACAGAACCAGATCCAGCTTTAGTTGAATGGAGAAAAAATAATCCAGAACATCCAGTGTTGAGGGATGCTGATGCTAAATGGTATGTCAGAGAAGAAAGAGGTGGTTGGATTTTAGGTCCGTACGAAAAAGGTGCTCCTGCTAGATTTAAATACAACGTTCCTGATACTTTTAGAGCAGATCTTTTTCCATTAGACTTAGATAGAATTGAGACAGAGTATCTATCAATGATTCATAGGTTACCCTCTAGTGAGGAAGTTGGTTTAAAAGCCGACTTTAACGGTCCAATATGTTATACCCCTGATGGAAACCCCTTAGTAGGACCAGTTCAGGGCCTCAGGAATATGTGGCTCGCGGAAGGGGTTTCGTTTGGTATAACTGCTGCTGGTGGTGTGGGCTATTACTTAAGTCAGTTAATGGACCAAGGAGAGGCAGAAATAGACATGGCTTCTCTTGATCCAAGAAGGTTTGGTAACTGGATTACGACTGATTATACCGCTCGAAAAAACGAAGAGAGCTATGAACATGTTTTTATTTTGCATCACCCTGATGAGGAGCGAGAGGCTTGTAGACCATTAAAAACAGCTCCATCTTATGAACGACAAAAAACGAGAGGAGCCCAGTTTGGTCAAGTAAACGGATGGGAAAGACCAAATTATTTTGCAACGATTGGTTTCGATGACTTAAGCTCTAGATCTTTTCGTCGCGGTGCTTGGTGGGATTTTGTAAAAGAAGAAGCAATAGCCGTCAGAAAAACGGCAGGTCTCATAGATGCTACGGCGTTTACTAAACATGTGATTAAAGGTCCTGGAGCAACTGCGTTTTTAGATTGGTTTACTTGTAATAAATTACCTAAGGTTGGTCGAATTAATCTTACATACGCACTCACAGAAAAAGGTACCACAAGAACTGAGTATACTATTGTTAGAGTTAAACATGATGAGTATTATCTTGTTTCTGCTGGAGCATGGCAAGCATACGATGCTGATTTCTTAATTAAAGCAATCCAGGACAAAGAAATGGAATTTGGCAGAATTGAGTTGCAGGATGTAACTTCTCAATTTGGAGTATTTGCTATTGCGGGGCCAAACTCTAGGGCTATCCTTTCTGACCTAGTTAGGCACCCTGAGCCAGAGACCGTGTTTTCTAATAAAAACTTTCCATGGCTTTCTGCTAAGTCAATCGAGTTAGGTATGTGTCCAGTGAACGCTATTCGAGTGGCTTACACAGGTGAACTTGGATGGGAGCTACATCATCCAATCGAGATGCAGAATTATCTTTTTGATCAATTAGAAAACTCGGGTCAAAAACATGGAATGAAATTGGTTGGAGCAAGAGCTCAAAACTGGTTAAGGCAAGAAAAATCCTATAGAGCTTTTGGTACAGAGTTAGGCAGAGATGCCACTCCATTAGAAGCAGGGTTAGATAGGTTTGTGGATCTTTCAAAAGATTTTTTTGGTAAAGATCAAATGATAAAACACGGCATTAAGTCTAAATGTGTAACACTGCTAATTGATGGCCCTAAAGATGCTGACCCTTGGGGAAGGGAGGCGCTGTATATTGATAAAAAAAGAATTGGTCGATTAACGTCAGGTGGTTATTCTGTTGAATTTAATAAGTCGATAGGTATGGGCTATATTACTCCTGAATTTGCTAATGTTGGGCAGGCTTTAAAAGTTAAGATGTTTGATGAGCTTTGGAATGCAGTGGTAGTTGAAGATAGCCCTTACGACTCAAAAAATATTAACATTCGAATAGATTCCACATAGTCAAATTTCTTCCAACCGGTCAGTAGCAGGGCTAGGAGAAACACTTAGATCTGTAATTTCTTTATACAACTCAGAAGGCATCTGGTAATTTAAGGCGCTAATAGAGGGGCTAAGCTGTTTTAAAGAACTTGCAGAAATTATTGGAGCTGAGATACTTTTATTATTTGAAACCCATGCAATCGCTAGGGTACTTGGGGAAACATTGTACGTTGTAGCCAGTAAAGATAAATTACTAGCAGTATTATGCATCCACTCTAAACTGTAACGTTGTTTGTATCTTTGGTCCTCTGTCAGTCGACCAGTATCTCCTTGATGGTATTTTCCAGTAAGTAAGCCACCACCTAGAGGCGAATAGGGGCAAACTGAAATTTTCTCAGAAAGTGCCATTGGTAAAATTTCAACTTCTGCCTGACGTTTGACTAAGCTATACATAGGTTGGATGACATCAATTGAAATATTAAGGTTGTGACAGATAGCCTGTGCTTTCATAGTTTGCCAGGCTGAATAGTTTGAAACCCCTATATAGCGAATTAATCCTTGTTGTTTAAGCTCTGCTAAACCTGTTAAAGTTTCTTCAAGAGGAACATGCTTATCCCATCGGTGCATATACAAAATATCAACGAAGTCAGATTTAAGACGTTTTCTGCTTTCATCAAAAGATGTTAAGATATTTTTCTTTGTTGCAGGGCAATCATAGGCTGCTTTTGTTGCAATTATTATATTCTCCCGCTCTGAGCGACAAACCGATCCTAGAAATTCTTCAGATCTACCCTCATTATATACGTGAGCGGTATCAAAGAAATTGATCCCTGAATTACGACAAACTTGATAGATTTCTTTAGATTCGTAAAAAGAGGACTTCCCTCCAAACTGCATGGTACCGAAGCAGAGTGACGAGGCAGGAAAATCTTTTATCGTCAGAAGTCTTTGCATAAACTTACGATACGCATTTTAGAATAAGATTGAAAGTATTTAGTGAGCCAGAAATAAAAAAGCCCGGGAGTTACCCGGGCTCAAATCTTAAGCTTGAATGATTAGTTTGGAACCTTGCCTTTTATTCCTTCAACATAAAATTTCATTCCAGCTAGTGTGCCATCATCAGCAGTTTCACCAGATGCTAACCAGGCGCTACCATCTTGCTTGTTTAAAGGACCAGTAAATGCATGATATGCACCGGACACAATAGATTCCTGAAGTGCTATGGCTTCTGCACGAACTTTTTCTGGAACAGCATCTGTGATTTCCCCTATGCCAACCATACCAGTTGAAATCCCGTGCCAAACAGCCTGACTTTTCCAAGTGCCGTCCATTACAGCTTTTGTCCGCTCTATATAATAAGGAGCCCAATCATCAATGATTGAAGAAACTCTTGGCGAAGGGCCGTATTCGGTCATATCAGACGCTTGTCCAAAGCCTATTACATTTCCAGCAGCTTGCATGGCTGCTAGAGGAGCTGTCGAATCTGTGTGTTGGAGTATTACGTCTGCGCCCTGTTCTATTAAGGTTTTTGCTGCATCAGATTCCTTTGCAGGGTCCATCCACGTAAAGAGCCAGATAATTTTAAACTCAACATTTGGGTTGACTTTCTTTGCGTGGATATAGGCTGAGTTAATACCTCTGACCACTTCAGGAATTGGCACTGAAGCAATATATCCAATTATATTAGACTTAGTCATACTACCGGCAATGTGACCTTGAATTGCTCTACCTTCATAAAAGCGTGCGGAGTAATTACTCATATTATCAGATGTTTTGTACCCAGTAGCATGCTCAAATTTTACGTTGGGAAACTTTGCTGCTACATTTAGTGTTGGGTCCATATACCCAAAAGAAGTAGTAAAAATTAGATCAGCACCACTGAGGGCCATTTGGGTCATTACCCGTTCTGAGTCTGGGCCTTCTGCTACATTTTCTACGTAGACTGTTTCCACTTTATCACCAAGTGCCGCTTCTAGAGCGAGACGACCTTTATCATGTGCTTGAGTCCAGCCACCATCATTTGTGGGGCCTACATAGACAAATCCAACTTTTATTGGATCAGCGGCATTCGCAGTAAATGTGGCACTCATTAATAGAGCACCGCCGAGTAAAATAGATTTTAAAAGTTTCATACATGTTTCCTTTTTACGTTTTAGCATTACCTCATTGCGAGGCGTGAAAAATACGTCCCAAAGAGCCAGGAGCATTCGCAGAAGAACGCAAATGATTCGATGAGATCATAACTAGTACTATAATTGTTACCAGATATGGCGCCATCGACAAATAGGCTATTCCAATTTCTACTCCAAGAGCCTGTAAATTAAGCTGCATAATGGTTACACCACCAAATAAATAAGCTCCTAATATAAGTCGATAGGGTTTCCAGCTAGCAAAAACAACAATGGCAAGAGCAATCCAGCCTGCACCAGCTGTCATACCCTCAGTCCACTGAGGCACCCTCACAAGTGACAAATAAGCACCTCCCAATCCAGCACACATCCCACCAAACAGGATAGCAGAAAAACGAATCCATATTACTTTATAACCAAGTGCATGTGCGGCATCATGATTTTCACCAACTGCCCTAAGGACTAATCCATTTTTTGTTTTATTTAAGAAATACCAAACTAAGATGACCAGTAATATTCCTATATAAACAATTGGGTCATGACTAAGAATGGCTGGCCCTATAAATGGAAGATCACTTAACAGGGGTATGTGCACAGTATTAAACCCTGGGGGTTTAATACCTGTATAGCCATTGCCAATCATCGCCGAGACACCTAAGCCAAATAATGTTAAAGCTAGACCTGATGCGACTTGATTGGCCAATAAAATTTGCGTGAGGAAAGCAAAAATACTTGAGATTAATATCCCACCTAAAACAGCACCTAACAATCCAAACCATGCAGATCCTGTTTCAACAGCGGTTATAAAACCACACACAGCTCCAACTATCATCATACCTTCTACGCCAAGATTCAAAACCCCTGACTTTTCTACAACTAGCTCACCAATTGCTGCTAACATAATTGGAGTGGCCGCTACCATTAAGCTTGCCAAAAGCGCAACTGGGCTTAGAGAAGAAAAATCCATTATAACCTCTTTTTATAAGTAAACTTAGGTCGATAGTTTGTTAAAATATCTCCTGCAAGTAAGAAGAATAGTAACATCCCTTGAAATGCCTGAATTGCGGCCGCAGGAAGACCCAACATGAATTGTGCAAGTTCTCCCCCAATATATGTTAAAGCCATTAATAAACCTGCTAAAAGAATTCCAAACGGATTTAACCTTCCCAGGAATGCTACGATAATTGCTGTGAAACCGTACCCTACATTAAAGTCGATACTGATCTGCCCTGATGGGCCTGAGACTTCGAATAGACCTGCTAAACCAGCTAATGCTCCTGAGACGCCCAAACATATAGCTATTATGAACGAAGGGTTTGTTCCTGAAAAACGAGCCGCTTTATAAGATTTACCACTAGTTTTTATTTGAAAACCAAGCGTATGTTTTGTTAACATTATATAAGTTAGACAGGTCAGAGCTATTGCTACTAGGACCCCCCAATGCATCCCTGTACCAGAAATGAGTTCTGGGTTTGAAGCTGCTTTATAATATTGGAGGTTTCGTGATCCCGGGAACCCGCCGCCTTCTGGATTTCGCATTAAACCAAGGGAAACACTTACTAATATTTTTTCGGCGACATATACCAACATCAAGGAAACTAGTATTTCGTTTGTATTAAACTTTATTTTTAATATTGCAGGGATCATCGCCCATAAAAATCCACCAAGCGCTCCAGCAATTACCATTAGTGGAAAAATAAACCACCCTTCGCTTGGGTAAAAAGCTAATCCCACGCCAGCACCACATATAGCACCAATTATATATTGACCCTCTGCACCGATGTTCCATATATTAGCTCTAAAACCAAGAGATAGACCAAGTGCTATAAGGACTAAAGGTCCAGCTTTAACTAATATTTGAGGCCTTGCATAACTGGCAAACTGAGGATTAAAGAGTGGATCCCAAAATATAATTCTTATTGCTTCAATAGGATCTTGTCCAAGAGCCCAAAACATAATTCCACCTACAAACATAGTTGCCAAAACTGCAAGAAATGGTGTTATCGATGTCCATTTCTTAGAGGGTTGTGGTCTCTTTTCTAATCTAATCATGCCGTTTCCAGTAAGCACCTGTTCCGCCTATCATTAAGCCGATTTCATCTACAGTTAACCCTTGAGTATTTATCTTTTGTGACATTTCTCCACTATTAATAGCCATAAAATTATCAGTTAATTCGAGTAATTCATCTAAATCCTGACTGATAATGATAACTGCAGAACCCGTAGATGCAAGATCAAGAATAGCTTGTCTTATCGAGCTGGCCGCTGCTGCGTCAACACCCCAAGTTGGTTGATTAACTATAAATACTAGAGGCTTTTGGAGAACTTCACGTCCAATTACGAATTTTTGTAAATTTCCACCAGATAAAGATCCTGCAGCAACTTTTGCGTTCGGAGTTCGAACATCAAATTCTTTTATTATATTTTGCGCAAATTCTTGAGTTTTTTTCCAGTCGATTATCCCACTTTTTTTCACAAAATTTTCCCGGGTATGTGCTGTAAGATTAGTATTTTCTATCAAGTCCATATCCGGTATTGCTGCGTGTCCTAACCGTTCCTCAGGTGCAGTTAGTAAACCCAGCAGGCGCCTTTTGTTTATTCCAATGTCCCCAATTGGTTTATCAAAAAGTCTAATTGTATTTTTATTGCTTAAGACCTCACCAGAAAGAATTTCCGTCAGTTCGTCTTGCCCATTACCAGCAACCCCACCGATCCCTAGTATTTCACCTTTAAGTAACTTGAAACTAATATTCTTTAATTTTTTTTTCGAAGAATCATTGGGAACCCAATTCAGACAATCTACCTCTAGTGCAACCAATTTACTTATTGTTGATTTTTTTTTCGGTATTTTTATTGTGTCTCCTATCATCATTTCGGCAATGTTTCTTACATTTTCTTTTTTTGGATCACACGTTCCAACATTTTTACCACCACGCAAAATTGTTGCTGTATCGCAGATGGATCGAATGTCTTCTAATTTATGAGATATATATAAAATTGATGTTCCCTCACTTTTTAATTTTTTAAGAGTATTGAAGAGAGTTTTTATTTCATTTGGTGTGAGAACTGATGTTGGTTCATCCATTATTAAAAGTTTAGGATTTTGTAATAAGCATCTTATTATTTCTACCCTTTGCTGTTCCCCGGCAGAAAGATTCCCAACCATTTTCTCTGGGTTTATTGGCAAACCATATTCAATTGAAACGGTTTCAATCTTATTGGATAGATGGTCCATACTTGGAGGAGATTCCATTCCAAGTGCTATATTCTCTGCGACTGATAGTGCGTTAAATAAAGAAAAGTGTTGAAAGACCATGGCTACTCCACAAGACCTAGCATCTCGTGGTTCGTTTGGTGAGTAAAGATTTCCGTTAAGTTTCATCAAACCTTTATCTGGCTTTACTAATCCATATATTGTTTTAACTAAAGTTGATTTCCCAGCCCCATTCTCACCAAGTAATGCATGTATTTCGCCAGTTTTTATTGTAAATTTGACATCCTCATTAGCTATTACACCTGGATATGACTTTGTAATGCCATGTATTTCTAAGAGAGAGGAGCTACTCATTTTTGACAGTCTTTCCTAGTTTTTCGGCATTTTGATTTAATAAGAGCTCTTGGGCGACACTAATAGCTATTGCCTGAGGCTGTTTTCCTAATAAAGGATTACCGATAGGACATGATATTTTCTGAATGTTATCTAAAGAGTGCCCAAGTTCAGTAAGCCGTTTTTGGAATCTCGCCCACTTTGTTTTAGAACCTATGAGACCAATACTATCAAAGGAGCTACCTAAGAGCCTATGGCATAGATCTAAGTCAAGCGCGTGAGAGTATGTTAGTATCAAATGTTGACAGCTTTCTGGTGCGTATTCTGTTAGAGAGGGAAGTTCATGAGAGTATAAAACTTTCACATTGTGGGGTATATTTTTAGGAAACCTTTCTTTACTAGTATCTAGCCAAGTTAAATCAAATTCTGGTAGCTGTGAAAGTATATAAATCAAAGCTTGTCCAACATGGCCAGCTCCATATATCCAAATAGGGATCTTATTTGTCTTTACTGACTCGATTAACCATCCTTTAGAAAGTAAGCACCTTTCCTTTTCACCTGACTTGTTATTTATGTTATTTTCTAATTTCAAGATAGAAGGAGGTTTTTTGTTTGAACCTGCAACTTGTCTAGAAAAAAACTTTTTAGAGTTCATTCGATCTAAACGGTCGAGGTTAAAAATTTCATTTACTATTGTCACGCTACCTCCACAGCACTGTCCTAAATTTGGACCAAGAGGCACTGTTTTTAAGTATTCTCCATCGAAACTCTTTTTAGTTGCTTGGAACTCCAAAGCTCCCCCTCCGATGGTGCCTTGCTGGCCACCTTCCCAAATAAGCATTTCTGTTCCGGTTTCCCTGGGGACAGAGCCTTTTGTTTCAACTATTACCGTACGACAGACACTACCGTGAAGAAGTACTTTCTCTCGAAGTATTTTCAAATCAAACGCCATTTCTTGCCCTGTCAATTGCTTTTAGAATTTCTTCTGGAGTTGCTGGAGTGTTAAGGTGAGGGTATTGTGTTCCACATTGCGAAATGGCATTTGAAATAGCAAGCCAGGCAGAGATTCCTAATATTAGTGGAGGTTCACCTACCGCTTTGGAATTATATACCGTATCTAACCTATTTGGTGCGTCCCATAACTCAATATTAAGTACTTTCGGGCGGTCTGACGCACAAGGAATTTTGTAGGTAGAGGGTGCAAAAGTTTTCAGTGTTCCGCTTTTATCCCAGACAAGCTCTTCAGTTGTCAGCCAACCTAATCCCTGAATGTATCCTCCTTCAATTTGACCTAAATCTATAGCTGGATTAAGTGATCGACCACAGTCATGTAGTATGTCTGCCCGTAAAAAATTTGTTTCGCCTGTAAGGGTGTCGACTGCAACCTCTGTGATTGCTGCTCCATAGGAAAAGTAGAAAAATGGTCGACCTACCCCAGTCTTTCGGTCCCAAAACAGTTCTGGGGTAGCATAATATCCCGTGGAACTTAAGGACACTCTGTTTTGATAAGCTATTAAAACACCTTCCGTGAAGCTTATTAATTTAGTTCCAATTAGAATATTCCCATTTTCAAAAATAATTTGATCTTCGGATATTTTATTTTCTTTTGATAAAACTTTTCTAATCCTGTTAACTATTTTTCTACATGCTATTTTTGTTGCCATACCATTAAGGTCAGCACCAGAAGATGCAGCTGTAGCAGATGTATTTGGGACTTTAGCAGTGTCTGTTGCAGAAAATTTTATCCTATCAATCCCTATACCGAAAGTTTCTGCAGCAATCTGCGCAACCTTTATAAAAAGGCCTTGCCCCATTTCTGTGCCACCATGATTTAAATATACAGACCCATCTGTATAGACATTAACTATTGCACCTGCTTGGTTTAGATGGGTTAGAGTAAATGAAATTCCAAATTTTACCGGGCTCAGGGCAATTCCCTTTTTTATAATTGAGTTATCTTTATTCCAAGCCTTAATAGCTTCTAATCTTGACTTATAATTTGCTGTCTTAAGTAAAGTTTCCGTGATTTCTGTTGATATAGAGTCGACAACGGGCATACCGTAAGGAGTGGTTTGTGGCTTCTGTAAATTGCCCTTTAATAATGTACCTGACCTGTAAAAATTAATAGTTCTTACTTCGATGGGGTCCAGGTTCAAGTGAGATGCGATATGATCAATTGCCCTTTCTATACCTATAATTCCTTGTGGGCCTCCAAACCCTCTAAAAGCGGTATTTGATTGCGTGTTGGTTTTTAATCTATGCGATGTAATAGATACATCTTCTAAGTTATAAGTATTGTCAGAATGAAGCATTGCTCTATCTGCTACCGGTAAAGATAAATCTTGTGACCAACCACATCTAACATAGTGTTTAAATTTAATTCCAAGGATTTTCCCGTCTTCATTAAAGCCTACATCGTAGTCAATTCGAAAGTCGTGACGTTTGCCAGTTATAATGATATCATCATCACGATCATAACGCATTTTGCAGGTTTTCTTGGTAGCTTTTGCGGCTATTGCGCAGGCGATTGCCAGTGCGTTACCTTGGGATTCTTTTCCACCAAAAGCCCCACCCATTCTTCTTACTTCAACTCGTACTTCGTGCATTTTTAAGCCTGTAGCTTCTGCTACTTTATGCTGAATTTCCGTTGGGTGCTGAGTTGACGAATAGATAACTAACCCTCCGTCTTCTTGCGGTGCGGCTATTGCTACCTGACCTTCGAGGTAAAAATGCTCTTGACCTCCTATGTAGAAACTATCCGTTAATTTGATTGGTGCTGCATTTATAGCACTTTCAGGTGTTCCCTTTATGTAGTGACACTCGCCGTCTGCTATCATTGATTTTGATTCAATAGCGTCTTCGATAGTTAACACCGGTTTTTCTTCTTTGTAATTTACTCTGGCTAGTCGACACGCTTTCCTTGCATTTATGTGACTGCTTGCAATAACCAAGAAAATTGGTTGACCAAGAAAATGAATTGTCCCGTCTGAAAGTAATGGCTCATCATTGGCCGATGGCGATGTATCGCTAGTGAATAGAAGATCTTTGGCAGATATTACTGTGATTACGCCGTCCGATTCTACCACTTTTGATAAATCTAATTCTACAATTGAACCCTTAGCAATAGAAGAGAGACCAAACGCCAGATGCAGTGAGTCATGCGAAAGACTAATGTCATCGGTAAACAAGGCTCTGCCAGTAACATGAAGTTCACCTGAATCGTGGGGTATGTTTTTACCTATGGACACGGCAGTACCCCTCTCGAATCTATATTTGTATCAGTCATTTCGTAAAAGAGACGAGTTAGTAGGTTTTGTGCTACCTTTAGGCGGTAGTTTGAAGAGGCCCTGAGATCACTTATAGGGAAGAAGTCTCTCGAGATCTCACTTTTAGCGGTTTCAAAGGTCTTATAGCTCCATTGCGATCCTATTAGCTTCTTTTCTGTCTTAAATGCTCTTTTTGGTGTCCCCGCCATTCCGCCATATGCAATTCGGCATTCTGTTATAGTGTTTTCAAACACAGTTAATTTAAAGCAACCACAAATAGCTGAAATATCTTGATCAAAACGTTTGGACACTTTGTAGCACTTTAGAATATCTACTTCCTTAGGAATTATAATAGATTCGATAAACTCTCCAGGATTCAGATCTTGAACGCCGTAGTCTATAAAAAAATCTTCAATCGGTAGCATCCTAATGGTTTCTGCATGCCTTAACTTGAGGATGGCTCCAAGAGCTATTAAAGCGGGAGGACCATCCCCTACGGGAGATCCATTTGCTATATTGCCACCAATCGTGGCTGAATTCCTAATTTGGACTGCTCCGTATCTTAAAAGCATGTCGGTAAAGCTTGGGAATGTAGAGCGCAAATTGACAATTAATTCTGCGATGGTGCACGCTGCTCCAATTTGTACTGTTTCTGTGGTGATCTCAATGTGTTTTAACTGTTCACATCCCCCTAAGAAAATCATATTTTTGAAACTTTTTAATTTCTTTGTTATGTCTAAACTTAAATCTGTTGCACCGGCCACTAACGTTGCTTCTGGGTTATTCTTATATAATGTTGCTAGATCCTCCAGTGATTGAGGTAAGTTGTTAGGGGAGGTTATATCTTTTAATCGGTCTAGATTTTCATTCATCCACACAGGAACTGATTCATTCAAATTCTCTTTAGCTGAATGGATAATAGGGCCATAGCCAGTACATCTGCAGAGGTTTCCAGCTAATTGGTTTTCGATGTCAGAATCACCATTCTTATGAGCAGCGACCAGCGTGCTTATAAACCCCGGAGTACAAAACCCGCATTGAGAACCATGGTTTTTTACCATCGACTTTTGAATGGGATGTAGCGAACCATCTGGACCACTTATTCCCTCAACAGTCCTCACGGCTTTTCCATGTATTTGTGGCATTAAAGCAATGCAAGAGTTAGTCGTTTTTGCTATGCCGGTCTCATCAGTCACTATTACTGAACAGGCCCCGCAATCACCTTCGTTGCATCCCTCTTTTGTTCCGGTAAGCCCTTTGACTTCGCGTAAAAAATTTAACAGAGTGTCCGAAGATTTTACTTCTGCATTTACGACTTCCCCGTTTAGAAGAAACGTAACCATTAAAAATCATCCTGCCGCGATACCTAAAGATTATTTAGAGTCCGTGTTTTGTTGATGCGGCGTAAACAAAATGAACCCGTATGTTAGCAAAAGGCCAAAAAACAGATTTGGCAAGTGTTTTGTGCACTTTTAGATTTCTACTTAGTATAGTAAGTTTGAATTATGTCAAAGAATCCTAAATTTATCCACTTAAGACTCCATTCAGAATATTCACTACTTGAAGGCGCTATTCGACTTAAAAAAATACCTGAAATGTGTATTTCTGCGGAGATGCCAGCGGTAGCGGTCACAGACACTAACAATTTATTTGGTGCCTTAGAGTTCTCTGAGTATGCTTCTTCAGCCGGAATTCAACCGATCCTGGGATGCCAGATGGATTTGTCATATCTAAAGCTACCAGAAATAGGTACGTCCAAAAATAGTGATTCTATCGTTCTTCTTGTTCAAAATGAAATTGGCTATAAAAACCTTTTAAAACTTAATTCTAGGGCTTATTTTGAAAGTGAAGGTCAAGCTCAAATAAAAATAGAGGATTTAAGTTTATATTCAGAAGGTTTAATTTGCCTTACTGGTGGAGCGGAAGGTCCAGTAGGAAGGCTGTTAAATTCTGATAAAATTTCAGATGCTAGACAGTTATTAGTAGACTTTTTAGATATTTTTAAGAGTAATTTGTATATTGAGCTTCAAAGGCATCCGGGAGAAAATGGGCTTCCAAATATAGAAGCAAAGACCGAGAGCTTATTTATTGATCTCGCATATGAACTTAAAATCCCTCTTGTTGCAACAAATGATGTTCATTTTCATGATACTGAAATGTTCGAAGCGCATGATGCATTAATGTGTATTTCATCTGGTTCTTATGTTGATCAAAAGCAGTCTCGACGACAATTGAGTACTCAGCACTATTTTAAAACTCAGCAGGAAATGTTGACATTATTTGCTGATTTGCCTGAGGCAACTAGTAACACTGTTGAGATCGCTCGTAGGTGCGCCTTCAAAGCTGAAACTAGAGATCCAATACTCCCAAAATTTGCCGAGAACGAAAATGAAGAATTGTGTACTGAAGCAAGAATGGGACTTAAATCAAGGTTAAAAGTTATTAAACTGGTCGCTCCAATATCAGAATACGAAAGCCGACTAGATTTTGAACTTAAAGTAATAGAAGAAATGGGATTTCCAGGTTACTTTCTGATCGTTGCAGACTTTATTAAGTGGGCAAAATCTAAAGGAATCCCTGTTGGTCCAGGGCGAGGGTCCGGAGCGGGATCTTTAGTGGCGTATGCCTTAACTATTACTGATTTAGATCCTTTACGTTATTCCCTTTTATTTGAACGATTTTTGAATCCGGAACGTGTTTCTATGCCTGATTTTGATATCGATTTTTGTATGGATAGGAGAGAAGAAGTAATTAACTACGTTCAACAGAAATATGGTCAAGATAAAGTCGGACAGATAATTACTTTTGGGGCATTACTGTCCAAAGCGGCAATTCGAGATATTGGTCGTGTTTTGCAGATGCCTTATGGGCAGGTTGATTCTTTAGCTAAGTTAATACCTGTTGATGGGGTTCGGCCTGTCAGTATTGCAAAAGCTTTGACTGATGAACCTCGTTTAAAAGATGCGGCTAAACAGGAAGAGGTAGTTGCCAGACTGCTGGATTATTCAGAAAAAGTTGAGGGATTACTGAGAAACGCGTCTACCCATGCTGCTGGAGTTGTAATTGGTGATAGACCATTAGATGAACTCGTCCCATTATATCAAGACCCGAGATCGACTATGGTCGCAACGCAGTTTAGTATGAAATGGGTCGAACTTTCGGGCCTCGTAAAATTTGACTTTTTGGGTCTAAAGACTCTTACCGTTATTCAAAATGCATTAAATTTATTAAAAACCCGCAATGTCATAATTGATATCGGTAACATTGCTCTTGATGATCAAAAAACCTTCGAATTATATGCTTCGGCCAAAACGGTAGCAGTATTCCAGGTGGAAAGCTCGGGCATGATGGATGCTCTTCGTAGGATGAAGCCTACCTGCATAGAGGATATTGTCGCATTGGTAGCTCTATACAGACCTGGGCCGATGGAAAATATTCCAGCTTACTGTGAGGTAAAAAATGGTTTAAAAGAATTAGTTTCTATCCATCCTCTCATTGATCATATCCTTGCTGAGACTCAAGGGATTATTGTCTATCAAGAACAAGTTATGGAAATTGCTCAAGTTATGGCTGGATATAGTCTAGGAGGAGCAGATCTACTTAGACGCGCTATGGGTAAGAAAATTAAAGAAGCTATGGATGCTGAGAGACCAAAATTTATGAAGGGTGCTGAGTCTAACGGGGTTGATGAAAAAAAAGCATCAGAAGTTTTTGATTTACTCGAGAAGTTTGCCAATTATGGCTTTAATAAATCCCACGCAGCGGCTTATGCCATAGTTAGTTATCAGACAGCATGGCTAAAGGCTAATTACCCTTTAGAGTTCATGGCTGGTGTAATGAATTGTGATATGCACTTAACAGATAAGCTTTCTATTTATAAAGATGAAATTATTAATGGGTTGCACTTATCAATAGTACCACCCTGCGTTAATCGTTCGGAAGTAGATTTCTCCGTTAAGAATAATGAACTTATATACGCTCTAACTGCTTTAAAGAATGTTGGTCCAGAAGCGATGCAATTAATAGTTGACGCACGTGAAAAAAGTGTTTCAAAAAAATTCAGTGATATTTTTGAATTCTCTAGGCTGGTTGAAATGAAGAAAATAGGAAAGCGTCCACTGGAAATGTTGGTCAGAGCAGGAGCATTTGACCAACTCAATTCAAACAGATCGGTTTTATTGAAAAGCCTAGACAGCTTGGTCTTATATTCAGCAGCAATTCATGATCAAAGAGTTTCGGATCAAAGTTCGCTTTTTGGGGAGGCTGGAGAAGACTTATTAGAACCGAAGTTGAAAGAGCTTGATAGCTGGTTGGCGAGTGAAAAACTCGTTGAGGAACATCGTGCGATTGGGTTTTACCTTTCGGGTCACCCGTTAGATGATTATAAGAGTTCTTTAAAGCGAAATGGAGTAACCACACTTGCTGAACTACGAACTTTAGTAAAAAATGGACCGGTAATTGCCAAAGTCGCAGGAACTATTTCAGGACGTCAAGATAGAAAGTCAGCACGAGGAAATAGGTTTTCTTTTGTTCAGGTGTCAGATCCAACGGGTTTATTTGAGGTAACCTTATTTTCTGATGTTTTAGATTCCTCTGAGCAATACCTTGTTGCTGGAGAAAATGTGGTTATGAGTGTTGAAGCAACCTCAGAGGCTGAACAATTAAAGTTACTTTGTCGTGCGGCGCAACCTATCGATACTGCTTTAGTGGACAAAAGTAAAAAAGGTTTAAAAGTTTTTGTTAACTCAGGTGGAACGATTTCTTCTGTTGCCTCCTTATTAAGCCGTGCCGATAAAGAGAAAAGTGTTTTTGGTCGTGGAGAGGTCTCCCTTTGCTTGGTAGACTCAGGTCTTCCAGGGGAGGTTGAGCTTTTAGTTGGAGACTCTTTTCCAATTAATCCACAAGTAAACAATGCATTAAGAGAAATTAAGGGTGTTTTATCAGTAGAGGAATATTGAATTTAAGTAGAGTTCGTGCCTCAAAAATAGTTAGTAATGAGGTGGTTTGTCATCTTGAAAATATGCAGCACCGCCACTTTCGAGCTCTTTTTCTGCTAACGTACTCATTAATTTTTCGATCCTAGAAGCTGATAAAGAAATTGTGGTCTCGTGCTTGGCAACGATATCAGATAATTCGTCCAAGCTCTTCATAATGTGTGATAACTTTTCTTCTATTATAATGGAGTCCATGAATTTAACCTTTTTTATAGTTTTAAATTAGCCTTTGCCTTGCCCCTCATTAGCACGTCAGTTAAAGCAGGGCTAAAGAATTATTAATCGGTTTGTTTCAATGTCTAAATTAAAAAAACAACCGCGTCCAAAGGCGGAAACTCCTAAAGGTTTTAGGGATTACTTCGGGTATGAACTTATCCAACGGCAGAAATTGTTAAATGATATTTCTGAAGTTTATCAGCTTTATGGTTTTAGTGCTTTGGAAAGCTCAGCTGTGGAGACTGTTGAAGCGCTCGGAAAGTTTCTACCTGATATTGATCGCCCGAATGAGGGAGTGTTTGCCTGGGAGGAAGATGATACTTGGCTTGCACTCAGGTATGATTTAACAGCACCTCTAGCGCGGGTTTATTCTCAGTTTAGGAATGATTTGCCTAACCCATACAGGCGCTATTCTATGGGGCCAGTCTGGCGAAATGAAAAACCTGGATTGGGTCGGTACCGACAGTTTTACCAGTGTGATGCTGACACGGTTGGCTCGTCTAACCTCGCTGCTGATGTAGAAATATGTACTTTGTTATGCGACGCACTCGAGGCGGCTGGTATAAGTAGGGGTGACTATATTGTTAAAGTCAATAATAGAAAGATTTTAAATGGAGTCATGGAGGTTGCGGGCCTCCTAAAGCCTGACGACGTTGATTACAAAATAAATGAACGAGGTACAGTATTAAGGGCAATAGATAAGTTGGATCGACTAGGCGTTAGAAATATTTCTGAGTTACTGGGGAGAGGTAGAAAGGATGATAGTGGTGATTTCACTAAAGGAGCTAATTTAAGTGAAGAGCAAATTAAGATAGTACTTAGCTTCGTTCAATCTAAGGGATCAACTGCTACTGAAACTATTAGAAACCTAACAGATTTGGTTAAAGGTTCAGCTGTTGGTTTAGCAGGAGTGAATGAACTTGAAACAATTTTAGAGCTTACTGAATCACAAGGTTATATGAGTGATCAAGTTTATTTAGATCCAAGTGTAGTGCGAGGGTTAGGTTATTACACAGGCCCGGTATATGAGGCAGAATTAACATTCCAAGTCTTTGATGAAACTGGTGGTAAGCGCTCATTTGGATCAGTAGCAGGTGGCGGTAGATATGATGATTTAATAAAGAGATTCACTGGTCAGGAAGTTCCTGCTACTGGAATCTCTATTGGGGTTGACCGGTTAATGGCAGCTTTAGCAGCGAATAATGATAGATCAACAGAGCTAAATGGCCCTGTCATAGTTACAGTTATGGATAAAGGAATGCTGGCATCTTATCAGAACATTGCGTCTGAGTTAAGGTCTGCGGGCATTGCGGCAGAGGTTTATATGGGTAACCCTAAAAACTTTGGCAATCAATTAAAGTATGCGGACAAAAGGAACTCTCCAATAGCAATTATTGAGGGCTCAGAGGAAATAAGTAAGGGTGTAATTCAATTAAAAGATCTTTTGTTAGGTTCAGAAATTGCGAAAGGCGCCACCCTTGAGCAGTGGAAATCACAACCAGCACAAACTGAAGTTTTAAGGGGCAACCTTGTTGCGGAAGTCCGTAAAATACTGAACAGAGATCGCTAGTACCAAACCTAAAAGCTTTCTAACGAACTCCAATATCTGCTAGCCTAGTCAAAAGCTCTATGGGCAAATGGTCGTCGTCGGTTTCTTTAATTAGTAAATCCAGTGGGCTATCTTCTTTCGCAAGATATCGCCAACCTTGAAAAGGCCTCTTTCGTATGCTCTCAGTTTCGAAAATAATTGGATCGAATATTAAGGCGCAGCATCTCACACCATCATGACGATGATATTCTTCCATACCAGTTATTTTTTGACGAGCCATAATATAGCCCTTAATAACCCAATAAATAGAGCCCCCAGCCAGTAGTTCCATCTCTCTTTTTGGCCACATTCTTGTTATATGCCTTGGTAACCCATCTGGCCATTTATGCTTGTTTGTGGTTTGCCATTCTTTTACATCTTTAACAGATGAGGACCCAACATTGATTTTTACGAGGTTAATGTAGTTCATTAATTTTCCATATTATTGTTTCAACTGCATCCTTATTCTTGCCGTACGCTATTATTCGGTTTATGATTAAATGTTCTAGAACGCTAATAGGAAAGTTATCAAACAATGTCTGACTTTGTAACACCTTTTTCAGAACAAATCTGGGATATGAAGTATCGATACAAAGATGCTGGCCAAATACCTTTGGATAAAACTGTAACTGACTCTTGGTCTAGAGTCGCCAAGTCCCTTGCGTCAGTTGAAAAAAGCCCAGAAAGATGGGAGAAAATATTTTATTCAACTTTAGAGGACTTTAAGTTTTTGCCTGCAGGTAGAATTCTAGCAGGGGCTGGTACTGGGCGTTCAGTCACGTTGTTCAACTGTTTTGTTATGGGAACAGTTCCAGACTCAATACCTGGAATATTTGATATGCTAAAGGAGGCGGCAATAACAATGCAACAGGGTGGAGGAATCGGTTATGATTTTTCTACGATTCGTCCCTCAGGTTCAGATGTAAAGGGTGTTGCGGCAGATGCTTCTGGACCTCTTTCTTTTATGAATGTCTGGGACTCTATGTGCCAAACAATAATGTCAGCTGGTTCGCGGCGAGGTGCTATGATGGCAACAATGAGGTGTGATCATCCAGATATACTTTCGTTTGTGGATGCAAAATCTGATTCTCAGAAACTAAGGATGTTTAATTTATCTGTTTTAGTGACGGATAAATTTATGGATGCTGTTAAAAATAAAAAAGACTGGTCTTTGATATTTGATAAAAAAATATACAAGACTGTAAGCGCTAAATACTTATGGGACAAAATCATGCAGAGCACGTATGACTTTGCTGAGCCTGGAGTAATATTTATTGATCGTATAAATGCAATGAATAATTTAAATTATTGCGAAACAATATCAGCAACTAACCCATGTGGAGAGCAACCGCTTCCTCCATATGGCGCTTGCTTGCTGGGTTCAATAAATCTATCTAAAATGATTGATGCGCCTTTTAGTGAAAACTCAAAGTTGGATGCTACCCTATTAAAGGAAACTGTGTCCGTGGCAGTGCGGATGATGGACAATGTTATTGATGTTTCTAAATTCCCTTTGGCTTCTCAAGAAAAGGAAGCTCATGCTAAACGCAGGATTGGCTTGGGCGTTACTGGTCTAGCGGATGCTCTACTAATGACCGGTGTTCGCTATGGTTCTGATGAAGCTGTAGCAAAAACTGATGAATGGCTCCATTTAATATCCAGGGAAGCTTATTTGGCATCCACGGAATTAGCGCAAGAAAAAGGATCATTCCCGTTACTAGATGTAAATCAGTTTCTCCAAAGTGGTAATATGGTTCAAATGGATGATGATGTAAAAGAAGTTATTAGATCTCGTGGAATTAGAAATGCTTTACTAACGTCAATTGCTCCCACAGGGACAATTAGTTTGTATGCTGGGAATGTTTCCAGTGGTATTGAGCCTGTCTTCGCTTATAGCTATCATCGTAAAGTTCTCCAGAAAGATGGGACCAAACGAGAAGAAGAGGTTATAGATTATGCTGTTAATTTATGGAAAGAGAAATTTGGTAACAAAGAGTTCCCTGACTATTTTGTAAATGCGCAAACTTTAAGTCCAACTGATCATGTCAAAATGCAGGCTGCTGCTCAAAAGTGGATTGACTCATCTATTTCAAAAACAATTAATTGCCCTGAGGATATATCTTTTGAGGAGTTTAAAGAGGTCTATATGGCTGCTTGGGATCAGGGTTGCAAGGGTTGTACAACATATCGTCCAAATGCTGTAACAGGTTCAGTGCTTAGCGTAGATACATCTGAAAAAAAAGATATAGAAACATCTAAGATGACTGGAATTAGTGGCGAGGTGGTTTATATGTCAGAGCCATTAGCTCGACCTAAAGATTTAGAGGGTAGAACTTACAAAGTTAAATGGCCTGATAGTGAGCATGCGCTTTATATAACTATAAATGATATTCTACTCCATGATCAAAGGCGACCATTTGAGATTTTTGTAAATTCTAAAAATATGGAACACTTTGCTTGGACTGTTGGTTTGACACGAATGATTTCGGCTGTGTTTCGGCGTGGAGGAGACGTGTCTTTTGTGGTTGATGAGCTAAAGGCTGTTTTTGATCCTAGAGGGGGAGCGTGGATGGGCGGTAAATATATACCGTCAATACTTGCAGCCATTGGTAACACCATCGAGACTCACATGATTGAGATAGGTTTTTTGTCAAGAGCAGTGTTAGGTCCTCAAAGCCCAGAGATCAAGAAACCGGCATTAACGCAACAAAGCTCTCCGACTTCTCTGAGATTAACGACGTTTTGTCCAAGTTGCGGTGAAAATGATCTACATATGATAGAAGGATGTATGACATGCAGTTCATGCGGCCATTCCAAATGTGCATAGAATATAGTTAACACCATGCATATTGGAATAATAATGGATGGTAACGGTAGGTGGGCCTCAAAAAAAGGTATGCCCCGATCTTATGGTCACAAAGTTGGCGTTGAGAGGGTGGAAGAATCTATTCGTGTTGCATCAAATTGCGGAATAAGAGCCCTAACATTTTATGCTTTTTCGACAGAGAATTGGAAACGACCCCAGCCAGAAATTGAACTATTATTCCAGCTACTAAGACATCAAGTTAAGAAAAAATCATTAGAATTAAAAGAGAAAAATGTCAGGGTTAGATTTATCGGCTCTCGAGATAGATTATCGCCTCAAATGATAAAATCTATAAATCACATAGAAAATTTGACGATCAGTTGTAATGGACTTTGTCTAAATATTGCTATGGACTATGGAGGAAGAGATGAAATAGTACGGATCGTGAAAAGAATAGCAAATGACATATCGGTTGGGAAATTAAAAGTAGATGAAGTAAGTGAGACTTCTTTAGATTTTTTTAGTGACCTCTCCCATTGTGGACCTCCTGATTTAATAATTCGGACTGGTGGAGAAAAGAGATTATCAAACTTTTTACTTTGGCATTCAGCATATTCCGAGTTGTCATTTCTAGACACTATGTGGCCAGATTTTACATCTGAAAAATTATTTGAGCAGGTTAATTTATTTACAAAAAAAATAAGAAAATATGGGAGCTTGGATCTGACTGACGTGGGTTAAACTATAGCTTTTAGTTGGCCTATTTATTCCAAATCAGCAAGTTCGTTTAAGATTCTAGCCCAGCTTCTAATACCTTTATGAAAACTTTCTAAGTTATATTTTTCATTTGGTGAATGGATTTGATCATCATTCCTACCAAATCCAATTAACATAGAATCCATATCAAGAATTTCTTTGAAGTATCCAGCGATAGGTATAGACCCACCACTACCAATGAACTTAGCTGGTTTAGACCACTCTTGAGAAAGGGCATCACGAGCCTTTTCAAAAGCTGGATGGCTTAAAGACATCTCAGTAGCCTTGGACCCTTTTTCAGCTACATAATTAACCGAGCAGTCCAAAGGTAACGACTTTTGTACATACTCTTTGAAGTTAGATACAACCTTTTTTGGATCTTGCTTTCCAACTAGCCTGAAGCTTACTTTTGCAGAAGCTTTTGAGGCTATCACTGTTTTAAAACCTTCTCCCTGATATCCGCCGGAAATGCCATTTACATCACAAGTGGGGCGAGCCCAAAGCATTTCCAAGGCTGTTCTACCTTTTTCTCCAGCAGGCTCTGACAGGCCCACATCATTTAAAAACTTTGTTTCATTAAAGCTTAAACTTTCCCATTGTTTTCTTAGTTCATCAGAAATTTCAGATACCCCATCATAGAATCCAGGTAGGGTTATTTTCCCGTTATCATCGTGTAATCCAGTTAAAATTTTGGTTAAAACTCGGATTGGGTTAGTAGATAGCCCGCCATATTTTCCAGAATGTAAATCTTTATTTGGTCCTATAATTTCTAGTTCTATACCTACTGTACCTCTAAGAGAAGTTACTATTCCTGGAGTATCATTGTCATATAACCCAGTATCACAAATGAGAGCGATGCTTGATTTTAACTCAGCCGAGTTATTCTTCAAAAAGGGTATTAGTGACGGTGAACCACTTTCTTCTTCCCCTTCAAAGAGAATAGACACTTTTGCAGGTAATTTCTTATAAACAGATTTCCATGCACGACAGGCTTCCACAAAAGTCATCAATTGACCTTTGTCATCAGAAGAGCCACGGCCTCTAATTACTTGACCATTATTTGTATTTTCAACAGTTGGTAAAAAGGGGGGGGAGTTCCAAAGTTTTATTGGATCAATGGGCTGGACATCATAATGCCCATAAAAAAGAAATTGTGGACCTGTACCTTTATGATGAGCGACCACCATTGGGTGCCCAGGCGTTTTCCTTTTTTCTGCCTGAAAGCCAATAGATTTGAGGTCCGAAACTAACCAGTCAGCTGCTTTAATGCACTGGTCTTTAAAAGCAGGGTCAGTTGAAATTGATTCTATTCTTAATAACTCTAAAAGACGTGAAAGTGACTTAGGTAGGTTGCTATCAATATGGTCTAAAACTGCCCTAATTGTCATAAATTTTACCTTTTCTTCCTCTCTGAGACTACTTTTTTAGTGCCATATGTAAATATAAAAAGTTGGAGGCGAGTACCGGAATCGAACCGGTCTACACGGATTTGCAATCCGGTGCGTAACCTCTCCGCCAACTCGCCTCACGGTCAAAACCGCTATACTAACAACAAACTACAATCAAGCCCTTAAGATTGTATAGATTTACTTTATCACTTTACAAAATACGAATTTTATAGTTTTTTTATAAAATTAAAATGTATAAAAGTTAATAGATTATCAATTCACTCTATTTGATATTGTTGTTCCTTGCTAAATATGTAAGATCAAAAATCTGCTTATGTCGGTATTGGAGTTGGAATGAATCACTTCGAAAAATTAAGGAAAACCATGGTTGATACTCAGGTTAGACCATCTGGTGTGTCATGCACTGAAGTGATTGACGCCTTAGCCAGCGTGCCGCGTGAACTTTTTGTGCCCGAGTACCTGAAAAATCTAAGCTATATTGAAGAGAACATAGTTTTTGAGTCGGGGAGATTTATGGTTCAGCCAAGAATATTAGGTAAATTATTAGAAAACTTACTCATTCAAAAGGACGAATCAGTTTTGGTTGTTGGTAGTGGTTGTGGCTATATGGCTTCAGTCGTAGGTAAACTTGCCGAATTAGTTGTAGGAGTGGAAAGTGATAAAGTACTAATTGAGAGCGCTGAGCAATCAGTTATTGAAGCAGGTATTGATAATGTGATCATTGTGGAGAGTGAATTGTCACTTGGTGCCACTCAACATGGATTATATGATGTGATAATTTTCGAGGGTGCAATTGATCTAGTGCCAGATATTATACTTTCTCAATTAAAAGAATATGGTCGTATCGCTGCTTTCTTTAGTGAAAGAAACCTTACGGAAGCAAGGGTTGGGGTTAAGGTCAATGGAATACTTTCCTGGCGATCGTGCTTTAGTTGTGATGTACCTGTTATGAAGGAATTTAGAAAATTAAAAACATTTTCACTTTGATTGGAAAAAAATTAATATGATAAGATTTTTTGTTATAGTTTTTATTTCTTTGACACCTGCTCTAGTGATAGGAGAAAGTTTAAATAAGACTTTATTAGATGCCTACACGAACTCTAATTTATTAGCTCAAAATCGAGCAATTCTTCGATCCATTGATGAAGATGTTGGGGTGGCATTAAGTTATTTAAGACCTACTGTGACTTCTAAGTTAACCACAAAAAAGTCAGATTATTCTAGAGCAGTTACAAGTTCAACTTTATCTAACAGTGCAAGTATTTCAGCAGATCTGTTGATCTTCGATTCTGGAAATAAAAGTTCAACCTTCTTAGCAAAGAAACAGTCAGCGCTTGGAGCATACCAGGCCTTAAAAGCACTGGAACAAAACGTCTTTTTAGAAGCCATTAAATCTCGACTGGCCGTTACTAGGGATATAGGAATCCTCTCATTGCGAATTAAGAATGTGAAATTGATTAACCAAGAGCTTTTAGCCGTTAAAGATAGGTTTGAAGTTGGTGAAGTTACACGAACAGAAGTTGCTCAGGCTGAAGCAAGATTAGCACAAGCAAAGAGTTCATTGGTTGAAGCTGAAGGAAACCTGGCAATTTCAAAGGAATTATTTACATTAGCCGTTGGTCGACAACCAGGTGATTTAGTAAAATTAAAAGATACCCTTGAATTACCAAAAGCTTTGAGTGATGCCGTTATCTATGGCCTAGAGTATCACCCTGATATACTTAGACTTAAACACGAAGTAAAAGCAAATGAGTATAATTTGATGGCGGCAAGAGCGTCATTTGGCCCTACTATGTCTATTGGGGCTCAGATTGGGGACAGTACATCTTATGATTTAAATGGTAGTGTTAGTCTCACTATTAACTTACCCTTATATAAGGGTGGACAACTTAACTCACTTTTGAGAAAGGCTCACTCTGCGGTTCACGCATCCAAAGCAAGTCTTAGGCAACAGGGTTTAGTTACACATAAGAATATAGCACAAAGTTGGTCTCAATTGTCGGTTTCTAAATCTCAACTTTCATCAAATGAGCGTCAAATATTAGCGGCTGAGATAGCTTTTTTTGGAGTGCGTGAAGAGGCAAGCCTTGGCGCTCGTACAACATTAGAAGTGTTAGATGCGGAACAGGCACTTTTTGACGCCCAGACGAACCGTGTCATTCTGGAAACTCAATCGCAATTGGCCGGATATCAATTATTAGCATCTGCAGGAAAACTCACAGCAAATGAGTTGAATATTGATTTAGAAAACTACAAAGTAAGAGACTACTCAGATTCTGCCCATACGGCTCCGTCAATTTTCTCGCAAAAGGGTAAGAAATTAAGTAAAATACTAAAAAGATATTCGAACTAGTTAATAAAAACTTCATGGGTATAACAGCTAATAACTCATTAGCCATAAGTGTTGTTAAGTATTTATAGGCTTCGAGTTAGATTAAGAAACTGGTCAGTATCCATATTCTGATGCAAGTATTTGGCTAACTCATCTAATGTGTTATTAACAGATCCTTGGTAGTCGCTAAGAACAGATATACTGTTAAGGTTTTGCAAAAATTTACTTCGAAAAGTATCTGATGCGAACATTCCATGAAGATAACATCCCGAAATCCTATTATTTGTTCCAACTGCCCCGGAACCCTTTCCATCTATCATTAAGAGAGGATTTTTACAGTCTGGGCCAATTGTTTTACCTATATGCATTTCATAACCAGATATTTCCGTTCCACTGCTAATGTGTTTTCCAGAAACGTTTTGAAGTTTTTTTTCTGGGAGCATTGTTGTACTGACATTTAGTAACCCTAATCCAGGGGTTTCTATAATATCCCCCTCTATTTTTTGCGGATCACGAATAGTGTTCCCAAGCATTTGGTACCCGCCACAGATTCCCAAAATATGTCCACCCCTCCGAACATGAGCAAAGATATCGATATCCCAGCCTTCAGAGCGGATGAGTTGTAGGTCAGAGATTGTAGACTTTGATCCAGGTAGTATTATTAAATTTGCATCCCCTGGAAGTGGTTTACCAGGAGATATAATTTCTACTGAGATGTTTTTCTCTAAGAGAAGTGGATCAAGGTCATCAAAATTTGAAATCCTGTTTAACTTGGGAACTACAACTTTTATGTGACCCCCCTTTTTTTCTTTAATATCCATAATATCTTCTGCTGGAAGTTTCCAGGCAGATTGAAACCAGGGTAGGATCCCTAGCGACACCCACTTTGTTTTTAATTTTATATCTTCAATACCATTCAAAAATAAATTTGGATCTCCACGAAATTTATTGATTATAAACCCAACTATCCGTTTTCGATCTTTTGGAGAAATAACTACATGGGTACCTACTAGCTGAGCAATTACGCCACCACGGTCTATATCTCCTATTATTATTACTGGTGCCCCGATGGCCTCAGCAAACCCCATATTGGCGATGTCCCCTTTTCGCAAGTTAGTTTCGGCAGGACTACCTGCACCCTCTATTATAATTAGATCCGTATTTTTTTTTAAACGTGAAAAGCTTTCTAAGGCCTTCCCTAGGAGTAAGGGTTTTTGAACGAAGTAATCTTTTGCATGAAGAGTTGCAAAACGTTTGCCTTGAACTATTACTTGTGATCCATATTCAGATTCGGGCTTCAAGAGTATTGGGTTCATATCTGTGTGTGGCTCACAATTACAGGCCATTGCTTGTAGTGCTTGAGCACGACCTATCTCACCACCATCAGCAGTAACAGCAGCATTATTTGACATATTTTGAGGTTTAAAGGGACGAACTTTAAGCCCTTCATTTGTAAAAAAGCGGCATAAACCTGCAACAATTAACGATTTCCCAACATTTGACCCTGATCCTTGGATCATTATTACCTTTGTCATTTTTTCACTTTTTTAAAAGGGTTTATTTATAGTTTTTTCGTAGCTGTAAGATCTAATTTTTTAATTTTGTGTTAATTTAAAAGTTTAAAAAAAAGGTTTAAGTAGCTCTTTCCGCGTACTCCAGTGTTTCAGTATTTATAATAATGTGTTCATCTTGATTGATAAATGGTGGGACCATCACTTTGACACCATTCTCCAGTATAGCTGGCTTAAAGCTACTTTTTGCCGTCTGACCTTTAACGACTGGTTCAGTTTCTGAAACCTTACAAGTTATTTTTTGAGGAAGAGTAACCTTTAAAGCGTCATTATCATAATACTCTATTATAGCGATCATTCCATCCTGCAGGAAAGGTCTAAGCTCTCCCAATAAGTCAGATGATAGATCAAACTGTTCATAATTCTCAGTGTCCATGAATGTCAGCATTCCGTTTGATTCAAATAAAAATTGTTGATCTTTTTGTTCTAAACGAATTTTTTCAACTTTATCAGCGGATCTAAAACGTTCATTTAGTTTTGAACCATTTCGTAAATTTTTCATTTCAACTTGGGCAAATGCACCGCCTTTCCCTGGTTTAACATGATCAACCTTCACAGCGGTCCATATACTATTATTATGCTCTAAAATATTTCCAATTTTTATTTCGTTTCCATTTATTTTTGGCATTTCTGTCGTCCTTTATATTGAGATTTCTAGAGCTAATTCATGCGATCTAAGTTATATTATCACTTAATAGTGTTATATATTAATATCAGTTAAGTAAAAGGTATGTTCTTAACGCATAATAGGTATGCCTTAAACGCAATGACAAATGGGTTTTTTTATGTCACAAGGACATCAACACAGTAAATTACTTGTAACTAATCAAGAGGATCCTTAATGTCAGTCGATTTTGTAGATAGTAGTGCTTTTAATTATGAGCAAGGGCAGAGAGCAAGAAAATTGTTTGCAGCCGTTGTATTAGCCGCCTTGGACGATGCAATTGCAGATGATAAAAAATACGGTAATGGGCCAGAGCAAATAGCTAGATGGGCGCGATCACGTGATGGAAGAGAAGTTCTTAGCTGTTCGGGCGTTGATCCAAGTGAGAGAGCTGTTTCAGGATTAATGGCTTTTGTAGAAAATGGAGTTAGAACTTCTGTAGCGCTTTCTCGCGAGGAAAGTGAGAGGAGATCTCAAGCAGAAGCGGCTTAAGTGAGCGGAGAGTAAGAAAGAAAGCGTCTCCTTTGAGACGCCTTCTTTATGGTACCCGCGGCCGGACTTGAACCGGCACGGCCTTTCGGCCCAGGGATTTTAAGTCCCATGTGTCTACCATTCCACCACGCGGGCTTATCAAGCTAAATTTTTTCACACTTCACAATTTTAACTTTGGAATAGTGTTAGCTTAATGATATAGATGTCGATAACCGATTTATTATTGAGGGCCAAGGCCCTAATTCGATACAGAGCTAGATTTTATCTTTTATTTCACAATTCCTTTAATTAGAAAACTTTATAAGAACATCTCGTATAATTCTTAAGGTAATTAAGTGTCATTCCCGGAGAATTTGAGAGCCCACAGATCTCGATCTTCATCACTAATCTTATTGAATAGGTTCTCAGGTGTGACAAAGGGATTGCCAGGTGCCAATTTAGTAACCGCTTTAGTTAAATCGGTTGGCCACGATTTATCCGATATCTTTAAGCTTTTTAAAATAGCATCAGCGGTGTCAGGAATAAAAGGGGCCGAAATAACTGCGTAAATACGTATTAAATTTAGTGCTAACCTGATTTGCATCGCGGCTTTTATTGGGTCCTCTTTGAAACAACTCCAAGGTCCAACTATTTGGAGATATTCGTTACCTAAAGCCCATATTGCACGCAACTCAGACGCTGATTTTCTAATCTCGATGCTTTCTAAGTAAGATTCATAAGTTTTTAACCTTTTGTTTAGATTAGAAATTAATTTGTATTCTTCTACCCCAAAACTACCTCCCTCAGGTACTGTTTCACCAAATTTTGAACGACAGAACTTCGTAACTCTACTTACAAAATTTCCTAAAACATCAGCTAAATCTTTATTTATGCTTAGTTGAAAGTTTTCCCATGTGAATTCACTATCTGATGTTTCTGGCGCGTGACTGAGTAACCACCAACGCCAATAATCAGAAGGTAAAAGGTTTAGCGCTTGATCCATAAATATACCACGTTTCTGAGATGTAGAGAACTGCCCGCCATCATAGTTCAAGTAATTAAAGGACTTAATGTAGTCTACTAGCTTCCATGGTTCTCCAGATCCCATAATTGTTGCTGGGAAGCTTAAGGTATGAAATGGTACATTATCTTTACCCATAAATTGAACATATTTAACATCTTCGGCGCCTTTATCGGTTCGCCACCAACGTTCCCACGCAACATCTGGTAATTTATGACTCTTTGCCCATTCACTTGTGGCAGCTATATATTCAATGGGTGCATCAAACCAGACATAAAAGACTTTTCCTTCCATGCCAGGCCAAGGCTGATCTCCTTTTTTTACTGGGACCCCCCATTTTAAATCTCTAGTAATCCCACGATCTTGAAGGCCATCCCCGTCATGTAGCCATTTCTTTGCAATAGATGTTGTTAAAATTGGCCAATTATTTTTACTATTTATCCACGTATTGAGTTTATCTTTTAAAGCACTTTGTCTTAAATATAGATGTTTTGTTTCTCTCGCCTCTAAATTTTTGGAACCAGAAATGGCAGATCTTGGGTTAATCAAATCTATTGGATTTAATTGCTTTGTACAGTTCTCACATTGGTCTCCCCTCGCATTCTCATAATTGCAATTGGGGCAAGTTCCTTCGATGTAACGATCTGGTAAAAACCGTTCGTCTTCTATAGAAAATATTTGGCTTTCTATAATTTCTTCAATCAAACCAGCATCCGCTAGTTTGCCCGCAAAATACTGAGTTAACTTATGGTTCTGTGGGCTCGAGGAGCGCCCAAAGTAATCAAAAGAAAGTCGAAAACCGCTTCCTACCTTAGTTTGAATTTTATGCATTTCTTCACAGAATTCGGCTACTGGTTTTCCAGATTCAGTAGCGGCTAATTCAGCAGGTGTTCCATGTTCATCTGTTGCACAAATAAACATAACTTCGTGATCACGTTGCCGGAGATAGCGAGCGTATAAATCGGCTGGTAATTGGCTTCCAACTAGATTTCCTAGATGTTTTATACCATTTATGTAAGGAATTGCAGAAGTAATCAGGTAACGAGCCATTTGTAGAAACCTTTAGTTTATTTCTCAAAGTATATAATCAAACAAAGTTAAAAGAGCCAGGTTGTTTTATATATAAAACTGATTTGATTGAAACTAATTTTTTATTTTCGAGAACGCCGTAGTAATCGACCAATTGCAAAACTTGTTCGCGGGATTGAAACATAGGGGGTGCGAACTTGATTGGTTGGCCGTATTCTTGATCGAGATATACCAAAAATAATTAATACCAAATGTCCAATGGAAAAGAATATAAATAGAGATGATGGCCCAAAATATTCTAATAGCTGAGCAGTAAATAAAGGAGAGGCAATAGCGCCAACCGCATAAAAGAATATGAGTGCCGCCGCGAGTTCTACGCGTTCTTCAGATTTAGAAAAATCATTGGCATGAGCTGCAGATATTGAAAAAATTGGCCATGTAAAAAAGCCAAAAAGAAAAGAACTAGTTAGAATATATATAGTACCGTATTTAGCAAATACTATTGTTATTGTGCTGGCCACGATAGTTGCCAATGAAAGACTTATTAAGACCTTTCGACGATCATATTTGTCAGCCAGCCAACCTATAGGGTATTGAGCAATAGCTCCTCCAAGGACGGAAAGTGCAAGGAAATAACCAATTTGGTCTGTTCTTAGGCCTATACTCTCTCCATAAATTGGTCCGACCATACGAAACGAAGATGCAGTTAACCCAGCAATAACAACACCAAATGTTGCTAGAGGAGATCTTAGAAGTGCTAATTTAGGCCTAAGCCTTGGAGTGGTGGGTGTTTCTGGTTGAGAAATTTTTGTTATAGTTAATGGTAAGATAGCAAGACAACATACTATAGCCAACAAGTTGTAGGAGATATAGTATGCAGGTTCCAACAAGCCAATTAATAGTTGAGCAAGCATAGAGGCACCCATGTCAGCCATTCGATAGGTTCCCATTGCGCGACCTCGCGTTTGATTGGTGACTTTACCGTTTAACCACGCTTCAATAACGGTGTAACATCCGGCTACACATAAGCCAGATCCAATGCGCATGACAGCCCAAGCATATGGATTTGATGTCAGTGTATGAGCTATAATTCCAATTGCCCCTAAGGCGGTAAAAGCTGCAAATGCCCTACTATGACCTACCGATCCCATAAGCCTTGGGGCCCACCAACAACCAATAAAAAAACCAAAAAAGTGAGATGATCCTAAGAGTCCAATTTGAAAATTTGAAAAATTTAATTTTAAACCAGACAATGCGTCGAGAGGACCTATGGCTGAACTACTAAGCTGTAACAGGATCACCGATAAAAAGAGTGCAACAAAAGAGATAATAATACGCATTAGCTTGACCTAATCACATCGGTATATTCATGTAAGCTAAACTTTATAACAATGTAAAGGTTGTAATATCGAAAGTAATTTATGTTTTAAATTACTTTCTGACAGTAGTTTTTTTTAGATTACTTTCTAATTTCCAAGTTGATGGGGGAGTATGTCGTGACTTAATGCACTCTAATTTCCACATAGTTTCCCTTGCAGTATGTTGCATTGACATCGACCAGCGACTTTCTGCGCCTTGAACTCCTCCATTTTGTGATGTTAACATTAAACAGAGGGCATGGTTGTCCCTTTCTTTTCTACCTATTTCAGCGGCTAAATTTAAACGTCTTACAGATTTTAGTGTTGGATGTGTGGTGACTTCGAGAACTACTAATTTTGATATCCCAGACCTTAGTGCTTCTTCCGCAGCCCATAAAATATCATTAGAACTTCCTATGCTTATAGTTATTAGGCGTCCAGGATTAACCCAGCTTATAATTCCATCTGGAAAAAGTTGGTCGCTAAACCAGTTTGGACGTATCCAGATTATTGGACCATTAATTTTTGTTGCTATCCAGAGTGCACAGGTGCGTCGAGAGTTTCCAAAAATCTCATGCACCCTTTCGAAGGAAAATACAATTTCCTCATCCATTTTTAAGAATTTTTTATTTAAATTTAGATTATTATTGAAATTGTTATATTGCATTTTATTCAATTAACATGTTCTTCTTTTGTTCTCAATATATTATTAATAATTGTTGTTTATTTTTTATAGGTTTATAAGTTCATAGCCAATAGATTTATTTAAAAAGGAAAAGGAATTGGAAAAATTATTACTGGGAGATAGTAAGTTAAAAGTTTCTCAATATTGTCTTGGAACAATGACATTTAATAAAACTAATGAGGTGGATTCTCATAATCAAATTGATTTTGCTATAGATAACGATATCAATTTTCTTGATACTGCTGAAATGTACCCAGTGAATCCAATATCTAAAGATACTATTGGTATAACTGAAGAGGTAATTGGTAGTTGGCTGAATAAGACAAAGAAACGAGAATCTATTATTTTGGCAACAAAAATTTCTGGTGAAGGAAATTTAGATATTAGAGGCGGAGAAGCTATTTCATCTGATAGTTTGAGAAGATCTATTGAGTCCTCACTACGTAGATTAAAGACAGATTATATTGATTTATATCAGCTCCACTGGCCTAATCGGGGCAGTTATATGTTTAGAAAAAACTGGACCTTTGATCCGTCTAAACAAGTTAAAGAAAATACTGTGTTCCATATTGAAGATACTCTAGAAGAACTACAGAAGCAGATAGAGATTGGGAATATTCGCCATTTTGGTTTATCTAATGAATCTGCTTGGGGAACATCAATGTGGATTCAAATTGCAGAAAAATTAGGTTATCCAAAAGTTTTAAGTATTCAGAATGAGTATTCTTTATTATGTCGGTTGTTTGATACAGATTTAGCTGAATTATCTGTAAATGAAAATGTTACCCTACTAGGCTTTTCTCCCTTGGCGGCTGGTTATCTTACAGGAAAATATCAAAATGAAAAAATACCAAAAGGTTCTAGAATGTCTATTAATAATACGATGGGTGGAAGGTCATCTCCACGCGTTTTACCCGCGACTCAAGGGTACATTGATATAGCAAAAAAACACAACTTAAACCCAATTCACATGGCCTTAGCTTGGTTTAAATATAGACCCTTTAAGGCAATTCCAATTTTTGGGGCTACGAATTTAGATCAGTTAAGAACTATAGTTAGTGGAGTTGATATTGAATTAAATAAAGAAATATTAGATGATATTAGTGAAGTTCATAAAGCTCACCCGATGCCTTACTGAATCAATGCTTATATTGGACATAGTCTATGTTGTAAGATTATCTTAAGATGGCTAATGATTTAGAGATAGTACCTTTTAAAGGAGTTAAAAAATGCCGTTACAAATGAACCGAGAAGTTTTTATTACTTGCGCGGTGACAGGGTCAGGGGGCACACAGGATCGGAGCCCTAATGTTCCAAGATCACCTAAGGAAATTGCTGACAGTGCTATCGCTGCTGGTAAGGCAGGTGCCGCTGTAGTTCATTGTCATGTCAGAGATCCGGATACAGGCGTACCTTCACGAAATCTCAGATATTATAGAGAAGTAACAGATAGAATTCGAGATTCTGAGACGGATGTAGTTTTAAACCTTACTGCTGGTATGGGTGGAGATATGGTTTTTGGATCAATTGATGACCCCTTAGCACTTTCGAATAGTACTGATATGGCTGGAGCCGAGGAAAGAGTGGCGCATGTGGCTGAATGTTTGCCAGAGATATGTACCTTGGACTGCGGAACGATGAATTTTGCCGAGTCTAATTATGTCATGACAAATACGCCTGGAATGTTAACAGCAATGGGAAAAATGATGACTGATCTAGGCGTATGCCCTGAGATCGAAGCCTTTGACACAGGACACCTTTGGTATGCAAAGCAACTTGTTGAAGATGGGATTTTAAAATCCCCAGGTTTAGTGCAATTATGTATGGGGGTTCCTTGGGGGGCACCAGATGATATGAATACGTTAATGGCCATGGTTAATAATGTACCAAACGATTGGACATTTTCTGCTTTTTCTTTGGGTAGAAACCAAATGCCTTATGTTGCGGCTAGTGTATTAGCAGGAGGTAACGTTCGAGTTGGCCTTGAAGACAACTTATTACTTGAAAAAGGGGTCTTCGCTACTAACGAAGCTCTGGTTGATAGAGCGGTTAATATAATTGAAAAAATGGGTGCTAGAGTCATTGGACCTGAAAAAGTCAGAGAGAAGCTGAAATTGTCTAAAAGAGCACCTCTTTAAATTTTAATTAAGGGATGAAAATTTTATGAAAAAAATAGCTTCAATCATTGGGGGTGGTGTAATTGGTGCTGGTTGGGCTTCTAGGTTCTTATTAATGGGTTGGAATGTTAATATTTTTGATAGAGACCCTGATGTTAATCGAAAAGTAAATGAAATTTTAGGTAATGCTAGACGTTCTTTGCCCGGTTTATATGAAGAAAAATTACCAGAAGAGGGAGTTTTAACTTTTTGCAGTTCTATCCAATGTGCTATAAAAGATGCGACTTGGATACAAGAAAGTATACCTGAACGACTAAATCTAAAGCATGACGTATATAATGATATATTAAAATATGCAGATAAGAATGCTATTATCTGTTCTTCGACCTCTGGATTTAAGCCTTCTGAACTGAATAATGGTGCAGGTGCTCAAAATCGTATAATGGTGGCTCACCCGTTTAATCCAGTATACCTATTACCTTTAGTCGAATTGGTTTTTGCTATCGGTACTTCTGATAATATCAAAGAAAAAGCCAAAGAGATTTTATTTGATATTGGTATGTTCCCTTTACTTGTAAATAAAGAGATTGACGCACATATTGCGGATAGACTTTTAGAGGCTGTTTGGCGAGAAGCACTTTGGCTTATAAAGGATGATATCGCTACTACCGAAGAGATAGATAACGCTATTAGATTTGGTTTTGGATTACGCTGGGCACAAATGGGTTTGTTTGAAACCTACCGATTGGCTGGTGGCGAAGCTGGTATGAAGCATTTTATTGAGCAATTCGGGCCCACCCTATCCTGGCCGTGGACTAAACTAATGGATGTTCCAGAACTAACTCCATCGTTAATAGAAAAAATTTCAAGCCAATCTGATGCTCAGTCGGATCGCTATACAATCAGAGAGTTAGAGGTAATTCGTGATAACAACTTAGTAGGTATTATGAGATCCCTTAAGCTACAAAATTGGGGCGCTGGAGCACACCTTAATTCAATCGATAAATTTTTAGAAAAAAAAGAGTATGAATTTGATAAACCAATTGAAACTATTTCCCGAGTAGTACCATTAGACTGGGTTGATTATAATAATCATATGAATGAGGCGCGTTATTTACAAGCTTTTGGGGATGCTACGGATCGATTTATGGAAATTATTGGGTGCGATTCTAATTATATTTCATCTGGAAATAGTTATTTCACTGCCGAGACCCACATAAGACACATAGATGAAGTTTTGGCAGGGTCATTGATAACAATCTTTACATATTGCCTGGTTGGAGAAGGAAAAAAACTCCACCTCTTTCATATTATGAAAAATGGAGATCGTTATATAGCAAGTGGTGAACATATACTTATCCACGTCAATTTAGATACTAGGAGATCGTCTTTGCCTAGTGATACAATTTTAAATACTTTGAGAAAAATAGCTAAATGTCATTCTAATCTACCTCGACCTGATGGGGTGGGGGCATCGATAGGTAATAAGAAATGAAAAATGTATTAGTAACGGCTGGAGCCGCAGGTATTGGAAAAAAAATAGCTGAAAGGTTCGCCGATAAAGGTTGCAATATATGGGTTTGCGACATTAATGAATCTACTCTTGATGAAGTTCCCCAAAATTGGAAAACATCCTTATTAGACGTAAGTGACGAAATAAAGGTTAAGAGTTTATTCGAAAAAATCACTTCTGAGTGGGGTACTTTAGATACGGTTTGCTGTAATGCAGGTAACGCAGGGCCAACCAACTTAACAGAGAAAATTGAACTCTCCGATTGGAAGAATTGTCTGGCAGTAAATTTAGAAGGGGCATTCCTCACTAGTAAATATGCAATTCCGTTGATGAAAAAAAGGTTGGCAGGGTCAATCCTATTTACATCATCAACTGCCGGTATTTATGGCTATCCTAATCGCGCGCCTTATTCAGCGGCTAAATGGGCAATAATTGGGTTTATGAAAACTTTAGCAATGGAATTAGGCCCATTTGGTATCCGTGCCAATGCAGTTTGCCCTGGTGCGGTCGAAGGACCTAGGATGGAACTTGTGCTAGCAAGAGAGGCTAAGTTAAAAGGTCTCACAAGAGACCAAGTATACCATGGCTACGCTTCAGGCACTTCAATGCGCTCCTTTATTGAAGCTGATGATATTGCCAATATGATGGTGTTCTTAGCAAGTGATGAAGCAAGGTTTGTTTCTGGTCAAGTTATCTCTGTTGACGGGCACACAGAGAACCCTGATCCAAAAATTTAACCCACAGCTTTTTTCAAGGTAATAATTTGTTCATTACTTATAAATAATAAGGAAGGTAAATTATCTAGAGCTATGAGCGGTTATTAACTTACAATTTTTGCTTTGGTTGATTTAATCAACTCTTCTTTTGTTACGCCATCCGCTGTCTCGACAATTTTTAGTCCACCATCTACGACATCAAGAACACCAAGGTTTGTTATAATCCTATTTACCACAGCTTTTCCCGTTAAAGGCAAAGTACACTCCTTTAATATTTTGCTATCACCATGTTTGTTTGTGTGATCCATTACGACGACTACTCTACCTACACCAGCAACTAAATCCATAGCGCCTCCCATGCCTTTTACGAGCTTTCCAGGTATCATCCAGTTTGCTAAATCACCAGCTTCACTAACTTCCATAGCACCTAGAATTGCCATTGCAATCTTTCCACCTCTTATCATTCCAAAGCTTTGCGCAGAATCAAAATATGAAGTTTGTGGTAATTCGGTAATAGTTTGTTTGCCAGCATTTATGAGATCAGAATCAAGCTCTTGCTCTGTTGGGAAAGGTCCCATTCCTAACATGCCATTTTCAGATTGCAGTGTTACCTCTATTCCTTTTGGTATGTAGTTAGATACGAGCGTGGGAATTCCAATACCTAAATTTACATACCACCCATCTTGAAGTTCGTGAGCTGCTCTTGCAGCCATTTGGTTTCTATCCCAAGCCATATTACTTAACCTCTCGTAAAGTGCGTTGTTCAATACGCTTTTCGTGATCACCTTGGATTAATCTGTGAACATAAATTCCAGGAAGGTGTATTAGGTCTGGATCAAGTGAACCCGTTGGTACTATCTCTTCAACTTCGGCGACGCAAACCTTCCCACACATAGCAGCTGGTGGATTAAAGTTACGTGCAGTTTTTCTAAAAACTAGGTTCCCTGTCTTGTCAGCTTTCCAGGCCTTTACTATTGAAAGATCAGCGACTAATCCCCTTTCCATGATATAGGTTTCACCATCAAAATCTTTATGTTCTTTACCATCGGCTATTATTGTTCCGACCCCCGTCTTTGTATAAAAAGCTGGAATACCGCTACCTCCAGCCCTCATTCTTTCAGCTAGTGTTCCCTGTGGATTAAATTCAAGCTCTAACTCTCCCGATAGATATTGGCGCATGAACTCTGCATTCTCTCCAACATATGAGCTAATCATTTTTCGCACCTGTTTTGTTTGTAAAAGAATACCTATCCCAAAGTCATCTACGCCAGCATTATTTGACGCAAAAGTTAGATTCTTAACTTTGGACTCTTTTATAGCATTCAAGAGTAACTCAGGAATTCCACACAGACCAAATCCGCCGGCTGCAATAAATATATCATCTTTTAAAAGCCCAGAAAGAGCCTCCTCAGCATTATTAAAAACTTTTTTCATTTTTTAATTCCTATCTTTTCCTAAATTTGTTCTTGCCGCTGATAGCCTTGAAGTCAATTAATAATATTTATTTAAAAGAAAAATTGTTCAAGTTCAGTAATTAACTCTGAATAAAAATTCTGAACACGTTTACTGGGTTGTCTACTTTCGAAAAGAAATTTATAGGGATCCTCAGCTTTAATTGAGCTGTTAGAAAGCTCTTGGATCACTCTGTGACCACAAAAAGGAACATATACTTCAGAGTAACCACCTTCGTGAATCATAGAGAGTCTGTCACTGCAAAGCTCATGTGCAGCACCCATTACAAATTTTGTAAGTTGGCCAAAGGTCTCAGATGTAGCTAACATTCTTGCTAAAGGATCAATGGCGGAGGCATCAAAACCGCAGGCGATTATTATAATATCTGGTTGAAACTCTCTTAAACGAGGTAAAATTAGTCTTTCCATAGCTTCTAAATAAAGTGTATGACCTCCACCTGGGGGAAGAGGTATGTTCATATTATATCCCTCACCCTTGTCAACTCCAATATCCGTTGCAGCACCTGTATCTATAGGGTAGCATCTATCTTGGTGTATGGATATTGTAAGTACATCGGCCCTATCATAAAAAATTGCTTCTGTTCCATTTCCGTGATGAACATCCCAGTCAACAATTGCAACTCGCTCAGTTAATTTTTCAGCTAATGCTGCTTCGACAGCAATGGATATATTTGATAACAAACAAAATCCGTTCGGAAGATCTGGTAGGCAATGGTGCCCGGGCGGCCGAGATAACGCATATGAATTCCGATTTGTTCCCTTTAGTACAGAAAAAATGGCTTCTTTAGCTAGTCCGGCAGATAGAGAGGCTATCTCAAAGCCACCTTTTGTAAAAGGTATGTTTAGGCCAATTGTTCCACCATTTTTATCTGATAATGCTTTGAAGTTTTCTAAAAATTTTTGAGGGTGTACCCTTAATAGATCCTCAAAAGAGGCTTCACTGTGTGATCTCGTATCCAATTCGTTTAATAGGCCTGTGACGTCCATTAAATTCTTTAAGCGCCGTTTTGTCTCTGGGTTTTCTGGTAGACCGCTGGTAGACATCGGTTGCACTAAACCTCCAAGCGGAAGAGTAAAGGCAAAATCGCCACCTGCATGCCAAAAACATCTCTCATCCCAAATAAAACCTGTACTCATTTCTCCCTCCTAATACTTGGATTAAGTATTTTACTAGTTTATTGATTACGCCTTGCTATGTTCTTTTTCCTGCGTAAATGTAAAAAATATATATATGGAGCTAATATGTAATCATAAAGAAATGACGAGATTTGTTTTATAACTGGCTGTCTAAAAATATGAAATAGCCAACGATATTTTGGCATTGTATTCCATAACGCTAAAAAACCTTCCATGCCTACTTTTACTTCTCCCTCAATGTCGACATGCAGTCTTCTTGCTGCAAGGTCAGCCGTGATGTTCCAGTGTGCCAAGCGTGAACTATTTAAATCATCGAACTGAATGGGAATTTTCTTATTGTTAGTATATTTTTGGTAATGTTTAATTTCAAAACTACAAATCGGACATTCCGCATTATATAAAACTCGTATGTTAGTTTTCATTTAATAATTCACCAAATAAGTCATAATCTGTTGCATCCGTTACTCTTACTTTAACTATATCACCTTGTTTTAAGTATTTAGTTTCTTTATCAATAAATAAGTTACCGTCAATTTCTGGAGCATCTGACATCGTCCGACATATTGCTAGCTTATCTTTTACGCTATCTACAATTACATCGTATTTATTACCTACTTTGTTCTGTAGTTTTGTGCAGGAAATTGATTGAGCCTTGGTCATGAAGCGTTGCCAACGATCTTCTTTAATTTCATCTGAGATGTGATTAGGTAAATCATTAGATCTTGCTCCCTTTACATTCTCATACTTAAAGCAACCAATCCTATCCAATTGAGCTTCGTCTAACCAGTCTAATAGTGTTTGAAACTCTTCTTCTGTCTCACCTGGAAAACCAACTATAAAAGTAGACCTAATCGACAAGTCTTTACATTCTGCTCTCCACGCCGATATTTCGTCAAGAGTTTTGGTCGAAGCTGCAGGTCTACTCATTCGCTTTAAAACGTCTGGATGTGCGTGCTGAAAGGGAATGTCCAAATATGGTAATACATTATTTTCCTTGTCAGCCATTATTGGAATTAGTTCACGGACATGTGGATAAGGATAAACGTAGTGAAGCCTAATCCAAGCCCCTAATGCTCCAAGTTCCCTGGTTAAATCAGTAATGTGGCTTTTGACTTCTTTATTGTTCCAGAGATTCTTTTTATATTTTAGATCAAGTCCGTACGCTGAAGTATCCTGAGAAATAATTAAGAGCTCTTTCACGCCTGAACGGACTAGTCTTTCTGCTTCTCTAAGAATGGCATGTGAAGGTCTAGAGTTTAGTTTTCCTCGCATAGAAGGGATAATACAGAATTTACATTTGTGGTTACAACCTTCAGAAATTTTCAGATAACTGTAGTGCCTTGGTGTTAATGAGACTTGCGGTGTGGGTAGTAAATCAAAAAATGGATTAGGCCTTGCTGGGACAGCACTATGCACGGCGTCCAACACCTTCTCGTATTGCTGAGGGCCTGTTACAGATAAAACATTTGGATGAGACTTTTTAATCAAGTTTTCTTCCACCCCTAGGCAACCAGTAACAATAACTTTCCCATTTTCTTCTAAAGCTTCCCCGATAGCCTCTAAACTTTCAATTTTTGCTGAATCTAAGAAACCGCAAGTGTTTACGATCACTGCGTCCGCACCAGAATAATCGGGACTAATAGAATACCCTTCTGCTCGTAATCTTGTTAAAATACGTTCACTATCAACTAAAGCTTTAGGACAACCAAGAGAGACCATACCGATGTTTGGTTGTCTTTTCTCAGAGTTGCTATCGATGTCTATTTTTGGGGCAATGTCTGGCCGTTTAGATTTTTGGTTTAAGGACATTTGGCTTTTTCATAATTCACCTACTAATTATTATCGGCGTCTATCTCTTCTGGTGCTCATCGGTTGGAATGCAACCCCTACATGTGCTTCGCAGTAAGGTTTTCCCGCTTGAGCTGTTAAGCCACAGAACCAGAAATCTTCAGTAGCTGGGTCGCCTACTGGCCATTTGCAGGTTCTTTCAGTGAGTTCCATGACACTAAGTTTTTTTGCCTTTTTCTCAACTTCTCGTACAGTGGCGAGTGCCTCTGGACTAATTTCATTAGCAGAAGGCTGTGGTGGTAGAGGTTGGCCTGCTTTGATAATTAATTTTGGCCTAGGGATCGGCTTTGCAAGAGCAGGTACCAAATCAGGTTTTTCCTCCACTGCTATTTTTGCTTTTATTGGAGCTTTTTTCTGATCTGGTGACGTCTTTTCTTTTACTGCTGTCTTAGCAGGTGAGCCACTTGTCCTATTTGACAGCCCTAGTCTATGCACTTTTCCTATAACGGCATTCCTGGTCACGCTTCCCAGCTGTTTAGCTATAAAGGACGCAGATTGACCTTCAACCCATAAGTTTTTTAGTATTTCTACGCGTTCGTCTGTCCAAGCCATAATCAAAACCTTAATTAAATTCGGCCTTTTTCTGGCCAGGATATAAGTAGCTTCCTACTCTCAATTTCCTTATATGTAAAACAATATAAGAAAATTATAACTTTTTATATAATGATTGAAATTCTGTATAGAAATTCTCTGTCAGAGTCAGAATCTTTTCACAGGCATTGACTATTAAGAATAATATATAAAATATATGAATTTCTTATCAGTTTTAAGGATGTAAACTAATGATTACACCAGTTTTGCCAAGTTACTCTAGAGCCCCTTTAAGTTTTGTTAAAGGAGAAGGCTCTTGGCTTTTTGATGAAGAAAATAAACGTTATCTTGATCTTGGTGCTGGTATTGCTGTCACCGCCCTAGGTCATGCTCATCCGGAGTTGGTGGATACTATCCAGGAACAAGCAAAAAAATTGTGGCATGTCTCAAATTTGTATGAAATTCCGAATCAGGAAGAGCTAGCTAACCGATTGGTTGATGAAACATTTGCCGACACCGTCTTCTTTACCAACTCTGGAGCAGAATCGATGGAGTGTGCTATTAAAATGGCTCGGAAATATTGGTTTGAAAAAGGTGAATCGAACCGATCAACCATTATTACATTTGATAATGCTTTTCATGGTCGAACTATAGCAACAATATCTGCAGTTGGTTCCGAAAAACTTACTAAAGGATTTGGTCCATTGTTGCCTGGTTTTGTTCAAATTCCGATTGAAAAAGACGATTACTCTCAACTTGAAAGTGAAATTCAAGGCTCAGATGTTGCGGCAATTATCGTGGAGCCAATACAAGGCGAAGGTGGGATCATTCCGCTCTCAGATGAATTTTTAAAAGTAATTCGAAATTTATGTGACCAAACTGGTGTATTACTAATATTTGACGAAATACAGTGTGGTGTTGGAAGAACTGGGAAATTATTTGCTCACGAATGGGCGGGTGTTTATCCCGATATTATGACAATTGCTAAAGGTATTGGAAATGGGTTTCCATTAGGTGCATGCCTTGCAACCGAAGAGGCGGCCTCAGGAATGACTGCGGGAACACATGGCTCTACTTATGGAGGGAACCCACTTGCCTGTGCCGTTGGCTTGAAGGTGTTAGACATAATATCCCAACCTGATTTTTTGGCTGATGTTAATAAGAAGGCTGGCTTTTTCCGTCAGAAATTAGAGAGTTTAATAGCAGAGCATTCTGAAATATTTGAGCTAGTCAGAGGGCAGGGCTTTATGCTTGGGATTAAGTGCAAGGTTCCAAACATGGATGTAGTTGCAAACGCTTACGAACATAACCTATTATTAGTTCCTGGAGGAGATAACGTTATTCGACTACTTCCAGCTTTAAACATTTGTGAAGTAGAACTTACAGAGGCTTTTCATAGGTTAGAACAAACAGCTCTATCACTAGAGGCAGCCCTTTGAAACATTTTCTAGATATTGACCAAGTTAGTGCTGAGGATCTGAGTTCTATTATTGACGACGCCATGCAAGTCAAAGAATCCCGCAAGGGTTTTACTAATGGACAACTCGATAGAGACGTATCTCTTGCCGGGTGCGTTGTAGCATTAATATTTGAAAAGCCGTCAACTCGAACTAGAGTTTCTTTTGACGTTGGAGTTCGACAGTTGGGCGGCCAAAGTTTAATTTTAAGTGGAGCAGATATGCAATTAGGGCATGGTGAATCTGTAAGTGATACAGCCCAAGTTTTATCAAGATATGTTGATCTTATTATGATACGAACCTTTTCTGCAGAAACTTTAAGAGAGTTATCTGAACATTCTACAGTTCCGGTTATAAACGGTTTGACAGACCATTCTCACCCCTGTCAAATTATGGCAGATATATTAACTTTTGAAGAGAAAAGAGGATCAATTTCGGGCAAGGAAGTACTCTGGATTGGAGATGGAAATAACGTTTGCAATTCCCTTATTCAGGCATCAGCAAAATTCAATTTTTTATTAAAGTTTTCTGGGCCAAGTGCTTTAGATCCGGACAAAAAAGTAGTGAAAGCCGCCATCGCTGACGGCGCAGCTTTTGAGATTCAAAGAGACGTTGATGCAGCTGTAAAAAGTGCTGATCTAATTATCACGGATAGCTGGGTTTCAATGCATCATTCAGAGTCTGATCGAAGTTCGCTTCATAATGTTCTTGCTGAATATCAAGTGAACGAAAATTTGATGAACAAAACAAAAAAAGATGCGTTATTTATGCACTGTTTGCCTGCCCATAGAGGCGAAGAAGTGACATCGCAGGTGTTAGATGGAAAGAACTCTGTGGTTTTTGACGAGGCTGAGAATAGGCTACATGTTCAAAAAGCAATTATGAGATGGTGTTTAAACAAAAATTAATTGACAGTGTTGCTAGTACTCATGAGAGAATACTACGAAAACAATAGCTTTTATGATGAAAATAATTCTATGAGTAACTCTATACTTGAAAGGTTATCTCCTTTTAAATATTATAGTAAAATTTTCTTAACCCGTTTTTATATTAATACCGATTGTTCTTTTAATATCTTAGTCTAGCCGCTATACGCCGCTTAACCATATGAGGGAGTAATAAAGTTGCAGGGCAGTGCCAATCTTAATTTAATGATCAAAGCGGCTAGGGTTGCAGGTAGGAGCTTGACAAAAGATTTCCGAGAAGTGGAAAATTTACAGGTTTCGATCAAAGGTGCAGGAGATTTTGTTTCTAGAGCTGATCGAGCCGCAGAACAGATCATTAAAGAGGAACTACTGCAAGCAAGGGCAACATACGGTTGGTTGGGTGAAGAAAGTGAGCCGATTAAGGGTGAGGATCCAACTCGAAGATGGATTGTTGATCCTCTCGACGGGACCACAAATTTTTTGCATGGTCTTCCCCACTGGGCTATTTCGATAGCCTTAGAACATAAAAACGAAATAGTTTCGGCCGTAATATATGATCCGTGCACGGATGAAATGTTTATTTCGGAAAAAGGTCAAGGTGCTTGGCTAAATGATACTCGATTACGAGTTTCAGGTCGCAAGAGAATGCAAGAAACTATTTTTGCCACAGGGGTTCCCTTTTCAGGTGATGAAAACCTCGCTGTTTCACTAAAAGAATTAGGGATGTTATTACCTAAGTGCGCAGGAGTTCGAAGCTTTGGAGCTGCTGCCCTTGACCTTGCTTATGTTGCCGCTGGACGGTTTGATGGATTTTGGCAGAGGGGTCTACAGCCTTGGGATACGGCAGCAGGAATTCTAATTATTAGAGAAAGTGGAGGGTTGGTCGAGAGTATAAACCCTGACAAAAATGAACTTGAGGATGGAGAACTTATTGCTGGAAATGGTGAAATTTTTGAACAATTTTCGACAATTATAAGATCTTCTTCTTAATATAACGAGCCTAGTTCTCAATTATGACAGTCGCTTCGCCTGCTTTCATTTTTGGAGAAGCGCGGTCAAGCTTAAGAAAAGCCAATCCATACCCACCTGATTGAGAGTATAACACTCCAGCTGGCCGGCCGTCAGCTAGTATTTCAGTGCCAACAGGGGTTTCTCCAATTACTGAAACTTTTATCAAACCTTTTCTTAAGGTAGTTTTGTGTTTCATTCTAGCAGTTATTTCTTGGCCAACATAACAACCTTTTTTGAAATCAACACCATTTAATTTTTCAAAGCCTGCTTCTAGAATATAGGTCTTATCTCGAATTAATTCTACATTTGTTTCTGGAATACCGTATGCTACCCTTAGCTTTTTCCAATCTACTCCTTGATTTATTGAGCTATTTTCATATGATCTCCAACCCAAAGCTTCATGTCTGGGATCCTTAAAAGCGCCTATAGGTGGGTTATCAATTCCTGTAGATACACTTATATTAGTCTTAATTATATCTACTTTTGCTCTTAAACGGTAAAGCAATAATTTTGTTTGTAGATCGTCACTAACTTCTTTGGATACATCAATTAATATACGGCCTTTATAAGCAATGATAAAGAAATCCACAAAATACTTTCCTTGTGGTGTTAACATAGCAGCATAGATAATGCCCTTACCTAATTTCTCTATGTCGTTTGTTATAAGGCCTTGGAGAAAATTTAGCGTTTCTTCACCGGATATTTCAATGATAGTACGGTTTCTTTTAGAGCTCACAAGCAAAGTACCTCCTTATGAAGCATAACATTCTTTCGTTTAATTATGCTCTGCATAAAATGAATGATAGCTTTTTATCAAAATAATTTAGTTTTCAAAATATTATAATAGACATTTTTGTTATTATTTTATCAATGGCAAAAATTATTTTCTATAAAACCTGCATATCGTATAAATCGTATTGTTATTTTGTTATAGATCGTGTCTGTAACTGGTGAACTTATAAAACACTATCAATTTATTGAGTTTATCAATGGATTCATATTTAAGGAAAGACAAGGAAATGTCATTAGCTAATGGAAGAAGTATTTTAGCAATCCCTGGGCCGTCTGTAATACCTGATCGGGTATTAAATGCGATGCATACTGCGGCACCAAATATTTATGTTGGGTCTCTATTAGACACTACAGACAGTCTTGTCCCTGATTTGAAAAAAATAGCTAAGACTGATGGCTACGTAGCTATGTATATCGGAAATGGTCACGCTGCTTGGGAAGCCTCTCTAGCTAATGTGTTGGCTTTAGGAGATAATATTCTTGTGTTGGCTACAGGGCGCTTTGGACATAGCTGGGCAGAAATGGCAAAACAAAGGGGTCTAGAGGTTGAGTTGGTCGACTTTGGACATAGAAGTGTAGTTCAAGGTGAAACTGTTGAACAGATACTAAATGAAGACAAAAAGAAAAAAATCAAGGCAGTACTAGTTGTTCAGGTAGATACTGCCACAAGCGCTAAAACGGATATTTTAGGCATCAGACAGTTGATTAATAAATGTAATCACCCGGCACTATTAATGGTAGATAGTATAGCTTGTCTGGGATGTGATGAAATGCATATGGATCGATGGGGTGTCGACGTGATGGTGGCTGGTTGCCAGAAGGGGTTAATGGTCCCTCCAGGTATGAGTTTTGTGTTTTTTAATGAAAAAGCTATGGATCGCAGGAAGAGTTTGAAGTTAGTTTCAAGTTATTGGGATTGGATCCCTCGGGCTCAACCAGGTCATTTTTATGAATACTTTTGTGGTACTGCTCCTACGCACCATTTACTTGGGCTGCGAGAAGCTCTGACTATGATCTTAAATGAAGAGGGGTTAGATTCGGTCTGGAAAAGACATAAAATTCTTGCGAGTTCAATATGGTCAGCCTTAGATAGATGGAGCTCTGAAGGTTCTTTAGAGCTAAACATTAAAGAACCAAAGAATAGAAGCCATGCTGTCACTGCTATTAGAATTGATCCTTCACATGGAACTAAGTTGCGTAATTGGTTAACTGACAACACTGGTGTTACACTTGGTATTGGTATTGGGATGGCTGATCCTAATGATCCAGCATGGCACGGTTTTTTTCGAATTGGGCATATGGGACATTTAAATGCTCATATGGTTTTAGGAACTTTAGGGTCTATTGATGCAGGCTTGAAATCTTTAAAAATCCCACATGGGGATGGTGCTCTAGAAGCAGCGTCTTTAATTTGTGCTGATAGCTGACAGTGCACGAGGCAATATTTTCTCTAAAAGCTCAAGATCCTTGTTTGTCCCACAGCTAATTCGGATTGCTCTATCTTGTGGCATTACAAACGGCATTCTAACAAATATTCCATTATCTACTAACTGCCTAAGAAGTTTACGTGCAAAATCTCCATCTGAATTGCAGTCGATACAAACAAAATTAGCAGAGGACGGAATAGGCTTTAGTCCGTTATTTAGAGCTATCTTAGCTATTTTATCCCTAGATTCTTTTACTATTAAAACTGTCTTATCTAGGTGATCTTGATCTAAAAGGGCATGGAGGGCACCAATTTGAGAAATTCTACTAACACCGAAGTGGTTACGAATTTTATCGAAACCCCTGATTAACTCGGGATGTCCAATCCCATAGCCTATTCGCGCACCTGCAAGCCCATAACCTTTAGAAAAAGTTCGCATTCGTATTACTTTTGAAGAACTTGGATCTAGCTTAGGAGCCACGTCTTTGTCCGCAAACTCTATATAAGCTTCGTCTAAAATAAGAAGGCACCCATCTGGTACTGAGCTAATTAGCTTTGTTATCACTGTTCTAGAGTGGCATGTTCCCATTGGATTGTCTGGATTAGCGAGGTAGATAAGTTTAGCACCTACCTCTACAGCTTTGTTTATTAAAGCGTCTGGATCTTCCATATCGCTTTTGTAAGGAACTTTGTGTAATACTCCGCCGTATCCTGAGACATGAAAGTTAAAGGTTGGATATGCTCCGTTAGAGGTTACTACAGTATCTCCAGGTTTAATCAGCATTCGAGCAAGGTAACCTAATAACCCATCTATACCTTCTCCGATTATAATCTCATTTTTATTTATTTTATGATGATCAGCAAGTGCTTCCTTTAAATCATGATTTTCAGGATCTCCATACATCCAAATATTTTTTGATTCTTGTTGCATTGCCTTTATGGCATTGGGAGATGGGCCAAATACATTTTCGTTTGCACCGAGTCTTGCTAAAAACTTTGAGGAACGGAGTCGTTCTTGCGTCTCAGGACCTACAAATGGGACAGAGCTTGGAAGGCTGTCCATGAGTGGTGTGAACTTTATTGCATTTTTAACCATAATTTACCCCTCCTCAATATTTCTCAGTCTACCAATAGCATTTGTTATCTTTTCAATTTCTTCCTTTTTCAAATTACTATCAACTTTTGTTTGAGCTACAACGCTCTCTGGAGCACTTTGTAAAAACTTATTATTTTGTAAACGCCCCGTGAGGGATTTTAATTCAATTTCAATTTTAGTTAGGTTTTTTTCTAATCTTTTCTTTTCTTCAGAGATGTCAATGATTTCGGCTAGTGGAAGTGCAAATTCACCACCATTTACTGTTATGTTTACACAACCTTTTGGAAGTTTAGCATTTTCGGTCACTTTTTCAATTCTAGCTAATTTCATAATCAAGCTAATATTAAAATCCCAGCCAGGTCTTTTAGAGTTATCAAGGCTAATCATTATCAAAGGGATTTTCAGACCTGCAGGAACATTCATTTCTCCTCTAACAGATCTAATATTCTCTATTAGATTTATAGCCCAATTCATTTCTTGATCTGCAACGCTATCAATCAAATCCGTACCATAAGTTGGCCAGTCAGTATGAACTAATAGTTTTTTATGTTTTCCAACAGAAGACCATAATTCCTCAGTTATAAAGGGCATTATGGGGTGCAGTAGAATAAGGCATTGATCTAAAACCCAAGCTAAGGTGTTTTTGGTCTCATCAACTACAGATTGGTCCTCATTAGTTAAAAGGGGCTTTGAAAATTCTACGTACCAATCACAAACTTTACCCCAAACAAAGGTATATAAACCATTGGCCACATCATTAAATCTGTAGTTAACCAGTGAGCTATCTGTGAGTTCACGAACTTTTCCTGTTTCACCGACAATCCATTTATTAACATTATGTTTAACTTTGGTGGGCGAAAAACTATCTTGAAGTTCACACCCATTCATTTCTGCAAAACGTGCAGCATTCCAAAGTTTTGTCCCAAAGTTGCGATAACCGGCAATTCTTTGGGGGCTGAGTTTAAGATCTCTTCCCATTGCCGCCATTGCAGTTAATGTGAAGCGTACTGAATCTGCCCCGTACTCTTCTATTAATTCTATCGGATCTAAGACATTTCCTGAAGATTTAGACATTTTCTGTCCTGCTTCATCCCTTACTAGAGCGTGAACGTAAACTGTACTGAAGGGTTTCTGGTCCATGATGACGTACTGCATCATCATCATTCTAGCCACCCAAAAGAAGATAATATCAAAGCCGGTTACTAATACATTTGTTGGATAATACCTTTTTAATTCTTTGGTATCTTCTGGCCAACCTAGAGTACCAATAGGCCATATTCCTGAAGAAAACCAGGTGTCTAATACATCTGGATCGCGAGTAAGGACTTTCTCAGGTGCCATTGCTTGAGCCTCTTCCTCAGTAGCGGCACAGTATTCGTTCCCATCTGTGTCAAACCACACAGGAATTTGATGCCCCCACCATAGTTGTCTACTTATACACCAAGGTTCAATATTTTCTAACCAGTGAAAGTACACCTTTTCATCTCTTTCTGGTATGATCCGTGTATCACCAACTTTAACGGCGTCTATTGCGGGTTTAACAATTTCCTTAGTATCTACAAACCATTGATTAGTAAGCATTGGCTCGATAACCGCTTTTGACCGATCTCCTATAGGTTGCATAATTTTTTTATCTTCGATTTTTATCGTTAAGTTTAGGACATCCATATCATTTACTATGCGTTCTCGTGCAACGAACCTATCTAGCCCTTGATATTTTTCAGGAACAGTATTTTCGATAGAATTATCATCTCTTAAGTTTCCTTTTGTATCTAAAAGTGGGTAAAGTGGTATGTTATTTCGTTTGGCGACATCGTAATCATTAAAATCATGAGCACCTGTTATTTTTACTGCTCCAGAGCCAAAATTAGGATCAGGGTATTCATCTTCTATTATTGGAATTAACCTATCGCATAACGGTAAATGTAACATTTTACCTATTAGATTTTTGTAACGCTCATCTGACGGATGAACAGCTACGGCACCATCTCCTAACATTGTTTCTGGGCGAGTTGTCGCTATTGCTATGTAGTTACGCTCTTCTTCAAGAATGATTTTTCCATGTTCGTTTTTTTCAATAAATTTATAGGTTTCATTATTTGCCAGTAAGTATTTGAAGTGAAAAAATTTCCCATCAACTTCAATATTCTCTACTTCTAAGTCAGATATAGCTGTTTCAAATTTTGGGTCCCAATTTACTAATCTTGTACCTCGATAAATCAGACCTTTATTATACATTTCTACAAAGACTTTTATGACTGCTTTCTGGAAGTTTTCATCCATCGTAAAAGCATTTCTGGACCAATCACAGGATGCCCCCAGTCTTTTTAACTGGTCAATTATAGTTCCTCCAGACTGTTCTTTCCATTCCCAAACTTTTTCTAAAAAAAGATCGCGACCCAGCTCTTTGCGTGATGGTAATTTATCTTTTGCAAGTTGCCGCTCCACTACCATTTGTGTTGCAATGCCGGCGTGATCTTGTCCTGGTTGCCAAAGAGTATCGTATCCTCGCATACGGTGCCACCTTACTAAGATATCTTGTAGCGTATTGTTAAAAGCATGCCCCATATGAAGTATGCCTGTGACATTTGGTGGAGGTATCATAATACAGAACGTGTCAGTTTTACTGGCATTAGCACCAGCCTTGAAACAACCTTCATTTTCCCATTTAGAGTAAATTCTCGCTTCAGCTGTATTTGAGTTAAAAGTTTTTTCCATCGCCATAATGGGGATCCTAATAGTTATTTCTGGTTTTTTACGCTGTCTAGATTTTTGCAGTCAGGCACTAACATTAATCTGGTTATATTTAAACACATTAGTTGTGAATTCATTTAGACTTCATCATTAATCACCTACAGTAATGCCTCTTTTCTCCTTAATAGGAAAAGATTAGGAATGTTAATAGTCAAATAGAGCTTATTACATAAGAGTAACATTTTCTCATAGAGCTACTTTAATTCATTTTTTCTAGAATTTACACGCTCTTAAAACATATTAACGCGGTCTTTACTTGCCAAAATTATATTTATATTTATCGAGCTTTTCTTGTTAAGATAGCAGTGCCATAAACTGTTTCAATAACGAGTTTTTTTACATAATACGTATGCTCATTGGTTTTTTGGTAAAAGATATTAAATGGAAAACGTATTTTTTCGTCCATATCTTTTTTGGAAAAACCAGCCACTCTTTTATACTCTCCTATACACATAATGAGATCTCCTCGTTTTTTGAGTTCAGGAAACAAACGAACCTGCGACTTTCGTTTACCATCAAAAACCTCTAACTCAAGCTGACAAGGCTTTAAACTATAATTATCTCGTAAAGTGACGTACAAGGCAGTTAAAGGATCTACGGTTCCTCCTTGAGTATTGGGGTTTACCGAACCTTCTTTTATTTGTCTTGGTGGGTCGTATTCTCTTATTTGAGGTATACCATTTTTATATGCAAGTTTAGCAGAAGATTTCTTTCCTTTTTTATTTCTAAGTTCATTATAAATCACTGGTTTAAAGTTATTATTAGCTGAGGTGCCTGTTACTGTGGCTTTGTACCTTTGTTTATTAATAAACTTGAAGATCCCCCCACTTTTGAGTTCTCCTGAAATTTTGTAGTTGCTATTTTCATGTGTCCCTAAAAAAGATAATGTTCCTACGCTCAAACCCTTTATTTTCAATGAAAAAAAAGCCTTATTACTTTTGGAAGAGTGTGCCGCAGTACAAGCAAAGATAAAAATCAAAAAAAAACTTAAAATAAAGCGCATTGAACCGTTCCCGTGCAGACTGTTATACAATTGTGGCATAATATAGACTATTGTAGCATAAAACATGTTTATATGACTATAACTAATAGAGTATTAATTTGTATATGAAAGATTTAAAGCTTTGAATGAAATCAGAACACTTGCCAATAAGATTTTAAAGAAAGATAGGCGAGCAATTGCACAGGGGATAACTCTTGTTGAAAGCTCTCGGTTAGACCATAGAGAAGAGGCCCTTTGTTTAATCGACTTATTATCCAAATCTGACAACAAATCTTTAAGGATAGGATTGTCTGGAACTCCTGGTGTTGGGAAGTCAACTTTTATTGAAAAGTTTGGTTTAATGTTGATTGAAAAGGGATTGAGTGTAGCTGTGCTAGCGATTGATCCAAGTTCGATAAAGTCTGGAGGTTCAATTCTGGGTGACAAAACACGTATGGAAAAATTAAGTCGGCGATCGCAGGCATTTATTCGACCCTCTCCATCTCTAACATACTTAGGAGGAGTGTCGCGGAGAACTAGAGAATCGATCACTATCTGCGAAGCAGCAGGTTTTGATGTTGTTATAATTGAGACTGTTGGAGTGGGGCAATCAGAGACAATGGTATCTGAGATGTCAGACTTATTCTTACTTTTACTATCCCCCGCTGGTGGAGATGACTTGCAGGGCGTGAAAAGAGGTATAATGGAAATTGCAGATATTATAGTGGTTAACAAAGCTGATGGCGAACTAAAGTTGGCCGCAGTACGCACTCAGGCTGATTATGCGGGTGCTCTAGAGCTATTTAGAGATAGAGAAGAAGATCCAGAAGGGTTTCCTAAAGTGTCTCTAGTCTCGTCAATTTCCGGTGAGGGAATTGACACAGTATGGCTTGATATTCAGTTGTTAATGGATTGGAGAAAAGAAAGTGGGAGCTGGTTAAAACGTCGTGAGACACAGGCAGTGCATTGGTTCAAAAATGAAGTCCAAAATAGGATAATTAATGAGATGAATAATAAACCTGATGTAAAAAAACAAATGAAAATCTTATCAAAAAAAGTAGCACTTAACGAGTTATCACCAGACTCTGCTGCAAAAAAAATAATTGAATCGTTTAATAAGTAATATGTATGAATTTCTGACACTCATTACTTGACGAATTAGCTCAGTGCTAGTAATGGCTACGATCACTATCAAACACATCTGGGTAAACTTAGAATAAAAGGGAAAGACTATGGCGAGAGTTTGTGAATTTACAGCTAAAGGACCAATGTCTGGTAATAATGTTAGCCATGCTAAGAATAGAACCAAGAGAAAATTCTTACCTAACCTAAATGATGTTACTTTGATTTCAGAAGCTCTTGGGCGATCATTTAAATTTCGGATATCAGCAGCTGCTTTGAGAACTGTTGACCATAGAGGTGGTTTAGATAGTTTTATGTCTAAGGCTAAACCAGAGATTCTATCTTTAAAAGCTCAAAAAGTTAAAAGAGACATTGAGAAAGCAAGAGTAGCTTCAGTATAAGTAGAGAATAGTCTGATTTATAGACCAAAGTAAGATTTATAATATGTTTAAAGCTGTTTTTTTATCTTTTTTCCTCATAGTTATGTGCTTCTCCAAGGTTGTAGTTGCTGAAGTAATAATAAGTAATTCATCGATAAAAGTTTCCGGTGGAATGGGTAAGGCCGCTGCTGTGTTCATGACTATAGTAAATGATACTGACGGTCCTGATAGATTAATTTCTGTTAGAACGTTAGACTTTAAAAAAGCAATGTTGCATGACACAATAACGTCTACTGATGGTGTTGTTAAAATGAAGCATTTAATGATGGGAATAAAGTTTTCCAAGGGAGAAGAAGTCACCCTTGAATCGGGTGGTAAGCACTTAATGCTGATGGGCCCAAATAAACCAATTTTGACTGGTGATAGTTTAAAAATTTGGTTAAATTTTGAGAGCTTTGGAGAAATAGAAACTACCGTAATTGTTCAATAGGATAGCTAAAAAATCTACTAATTTTGGGTTTCTTTGATAAAAATTTGTTATATCTTTAATAATATTTTTTTTAAAAAAATAGTGTTGGGACTTGACCCAGACTTCTCCATATCTCATACGCGTCGATCATGACAGATTTATCAAAAATTAGAAATTTTTCTATAGTGGCGCACATTGATCATGGGAAATCAACTCTGGCTGATAGGCTTATTCAGGAAACTGGAACGGTTAGTCAAAGAGATATGAAAGAGCAACTTCTTGATACTATGGATATTGAGAGGGAGCGGGGAATTACAATAAAGGCAAATACTGTTAGATTAGATTATCTCTCTGACGACGGCCAAGACTATGTTCTAAATTTAATTGATACACCTGGTCATGTTGATTTTGCGTATGAAGTAAGCAGATCAATGCGTGCTGTTGAGGGATCATTATTGGTAGTGGATAGCACCCAAGGCGTGGAGGCGCAGACATTAGCGAATGTTTATCAAGCTATTGATGCTGATCATGAAATAGTTCCAATCTTAAATAAGATTGATCTACCAGCAAGCGATTGCGACAAAGTTGCAGAGCAGATAGAAGATGTAATTGGTATTGATGCTTCAGGTGCTATCTTCGTATCGGCTAAAACTGGACAAGGAATCCATCAGACGTTGGAAGCCATAATTTCTATGCTTCCGCCACCTGTTGGAGACTCAAAAGCGCCTCTCAAGGCTATGTTGGTAGATTCTTGGTACGATGCCTATCTTGGAGTAATTGTTTTAGTCCGAGTAATCGACGGCTTCTTAAAAAAAGGAGACCGAGTTAGGATGATGTCAAATAATTCCGTTCATCATGTTGAAAAAATTGGAGTATTCAGACCAGAAATGGAAGCTGTTGATTTGCTCGGGCCTGGAGAGATTGGTTTCATTACTGCATCAATCAAACAGGTAAGAGATACTAGGGTTGGTGATACAATTACGCATGAAAAAAATGGTACTCATGTAGCTTTGGATGGGTTTAAGCCGTCTCAACCTGTCGTTTTTTGTGGACTATTCCCTATAGATTCATCGCTGTTTGAGGATTTAAGGAGTTCTATAGAGAAATTATCTCTTAATGATGCATCATTTTCATATGAAATGGAGACCTCAGCAGCATTAGGTTTCGGTTTTCGGTGTGGATTTTTAGGTTTGTTACATCTTGAGGTTGTACGAGATCGGGTGGAGCGGGAGTTTGATATTGAATTAATAACAACAGCACCATCAGTAATTTATCATATTTATATGAGAGATGGAGAGTTTATTGAACTACACAATCCGGCTGATATGCCAGATTTAACACATGTTGACCATATGGAAGAACCAAGAATAAAAGCAACTATTTTAGTACCAGATGAGTATTTGGGAGATGTCTTAAAGCTCTGTCAGGACCGTAGAGGGATTCAATTGGAACTAACTTATGCCGGATCTAGAGCAATGGTTGTTTACGACCTCCCTCTAAATGAGGTTGTTTTCGACTTTTACGACAGACTTAAAAGTATATCGAAAGGTTATGCATCTTTTGACTACCAGATGCTTGAGTATAGAACTGATAATCTCGTGAAACTGCAGGTTTTAGTTAATGAAGAGCCCGTAGATGCTTTAAGTATTATGGTTCATAGAGATAGAGCTGAGCAAAGAGGTCGGATTATGTGTGAGAAATTGAAGGATTTGATTCCTCGTCACATGTTTAAGATCCCTATACAGGCAGCAATTGGTGGAAGGATTGTAGCAAGAGAAACATTGGCTGCAATGCGTAAGGACGTTACAGCAAAGTGTTATGGTGGTGATGTAACACGCAAAAAGAAGTTGCTTGAGAAACAGAAGGCTGGTAAGAAAAAAATGCGACAGTTTGGTAAAGTTAATATACCTCAGGAAGCGTTTATTTCGGCGCTCAAAATGGATAATTAACAAACTTTTAAAACTATAGAATCTACTTCTCATTTAGAAATTTTTTAGTAATATCCTTAAACTCCAGCGGTTTTTCTACGTGTAGCCAGTGACCAGCATTTTGGATGCTTATAAAACTACTATTTGGAAAAAGTCTTCTGATATTTGGTTTATGGCTTTCATGCGTATAATTAGATTTTTCCCCAGTTATAAATAGAGTCTTTCCGATGAATTCTGTCTTGAAATTTGGGAACCCTACAATTTTGTTCATATCCTTTTTTAGAGTTTTTAAGTTTATTCGCCATACCTTTTCTTTTATATTTATAGACTGAGCTAAGAATGCTCTAAGGTCAGGCTCTATAGTGAGCATTTGAGAAATCACTTCTGAGCGGCTTTCGGCTATATTTAAGTTAATAGCTAATAACGCATTGATGATGGATGTTTGGGACTTATTATAGCGGATGGGTGATATATCTGCTACGATTAATTTGTTAACCAACTGAGGGTACCTAAGAGCTAGAACCATAGCAGCCTTGCCGCCCATTGAGTGTCCAATTATATCTGCTGGTTCATCTATTGTCATAGCAACATCCGTAGCTAAATCGTCATAGCTATGAGTTGAATGCCAAGGACTGTTGCCGTGATTTCTCAAGTCTACGCAAATTACGTGTCTTTGGTCGGACATTGCTCTGGCGATTGAATTCCAATTATTAGCAGATCCAAAAAGCCCATGAAGGACAATTAATGGGGGACCTTTAGACTTTTTCCCATGACTTATAGAGTTTAACAATTTATGTCTCCTGACAAGTCTACTTTATTACATAAAGATACAATGTTTTATCAAAGCTGAATGTTCGTTTTAAATAATACCCATATAATAGAGATTTAATTCCTGGGTCTATTGTTAATAAATATAAATTCTGTAATCCATTAAATTAGAGCATAAAAACTTTTTGAAATGCTAGTGAAATATTTATTGAGAGGTTAGTGTGATGCGTATTGGTTTTATAGGTTTAGGAAATGTTGGAGGAAAGCTTGCCGGCAGCCTGTTGAGGAATAACTTTAACTTAACTGTAAGAGATTTAGATCAAGAGTTAGTTAATGAATTTGTAAAAAAGGGTGCCCAAAAAGCTGATAGTCCCATAGAGGTTGCAGAGCAATCTGACGTTATAATAACTTGCCTACCACATCCTAAGATATCAGCTGAGGTTATGGAGGGTGAGAATGGCATTTTGGGTGGACTGTCAAAAGGTAAAGTTTGGTTGGAGATGTCAACTACGGATCAATATGAAGTGAAGAGGTTGGGAAAGAAAGTAATATTGAAGGATGCAGAAGCAGTTGATTGCCCAGTATCTGGTGGGTGTCATCGGGCGGATACAGGAAATATATCAATATTTGCAGGTTGTGAACGACGAACTTTTGAAAAAGTACTACCACTTCTTACCACATTGGGTAGACGGGTTTTACATACGGGAGATCTTGGTTCAGCAAGTATTTTAAAAGTTCTAACAAATTATTTAGCGACAGCAAACCTTTTGACATGTGCAGAAGCTTTAACTGTCGCAAAGGGTGCTGGAATGGATTTGAGTACAGCGTTTGAAGCCATTAAAATATCATCAGGAAATTCATTTGTTCACGAAACAGAAAGCCAAGTAATATTGAATGGATCTAGAGATATATCCTTTACGATGGGGTTAGTTCATAAGGATATATCCTTATTCCAAAAAATAGCTGATAACGCGGGCATACCTTTAGAAATAAGCCCTCTTATGATTTCTATTTTTGAAGATGGTATAAGTCGATATGGTGAAAATGAATTCTCCCCAAATATTATTAAGCGACTTGAAGAAAAAACAGGACTAGATATTACAGCTTCTGGGTTTCCTGTAGAAATGGTGGATGATGAAGCTGAAGAACCTGGCTATGAGGTTGTACCTATTAGGAAATAAATAACTGTGTTAATTGCCAATAAATATATATTACATATATTTTTTTAAAAGATACATAAAATGCACTTGTAAAGCCCACATTTTATTGATTATCTGCAACTTAACGCAGGAGTACTAACATGAGATATAATGCCTTAAAGATTCTTAAAGAAGGTTTGACAGGAAATAAAAACTGGAAGCCTGTTTGGAGAGAGCCTGAGCCAAAATCAGAATATGATGTTATCATAATTGGAGGAGGAGGTCACGGGTTAGCTACGGCTTACTACTTGGCAAAAAATCATGGGATAACCAATGTGGCTGTTCTTGAAAAGGGTTACATTGGGTCAGGAAATGTTGGTCGAAATACCACAATAGTTAGGGCTAACTATATGATCCCAGGGAATTCAGAATTTTATAGCCACTCCTTAAAGCTTTGGGAGACTATGGAATCTGAACTTAACTATAATGCAATGCATTCACAGCGTGGAGTTATTAACCTTTTCCACTCAGATGGCCAAAGAGACGCTGCCGCTCGGCGGGGAAATATGATGATAAGTCAAGGAGACGATGCAATACTCTTAGATAGAGAAGGAGTAAGAAAAGAGCTTCCATATTTAGATTTTGATAATCACCGTTTTCCTGTGTATGGAGGCCTTTTTCACAAGAGAGGTGGGAATGCGAGGCATGATGCAGTAGCTTGGGGTTATGCGCGGGCCGCGGATCAGCTAGGTGTTGATTTAATTCAACGATGCGCAGTTACTGGAATAGATGTAGTTAACGGGAAAGTTACAGGTGTTCAAACTTCTTTAGGACCTATTCGTGGAAAAAAAGTAGCAATTGTTGTGGCGGGTCGTTCTTCTGAAGTGGCTGCAATGGCTGGGTTGGAGGTACCTATTGAAAGTCATATCTTGCAAGCTTTTGTCTCTGAGGGACTAAAACCAGCCATTAACCATGTGGTAACATTTGGCATGGGGCATTTTTATATTTCTCAATCTGATAAAGGTGGTCTTGTTTTTGGTGGTGATTTAGACTTTCATGCCTCCTATTCTCAAAGAGGCAACTTACCAATGATGGAGCACGTTATGGAGGCAGGTATGAGTTTAATGCCAGCTATCGGAAAAGCTAAGGTTCTTCGAAGTTGGGGGGGTATCATGGATATGACTCCAGATGGATCCTTTATTATTGATAAAACAGAAGTCGAAAACTTATATATGGACTGTGGTTGGTGCTACGGTGGTTTCAAGGCTATTCCAGCCTCAGGTTGGTGTATGGCTCACCTAATGGCAGAGGATAAGCCTCATGAGGTTGCAAAAAAACATACCTTTGAGCGATTTAGAACTGGAGTTGGCCTAATGGATGAAGAATCCAAGGGCTCTCAGCATAACTTACATTAAGAGGAACCTAAATTATGCGCATCAAATGCCCTTTATGTGGTGAAAGAGATAGACGCGAATTCTATTACCGAGGAGCCAAAGACTATTTAAGTAGACCAGGAGAGTCAGATTTGGATGCGATGCACAAGTATCTCCACATTAGAGAAAATCCTTGTGGCGTAACTGAAGATTTGTGGCAACACGAGGCAGGTTGTAGGGCGTGGTTATTAATTAAGCGAGATACAGCAACCCATGAAATTTTTAAAGTTGAACTTGTTAATAACGTAAAGGATTCAAAGTAATGAGAGTTAAAGAGGGTCGCCTAATCAATTCATCTGCGCCACTTAAATTCACGTTTGATGACAAGGAATTCTTGGGTTATGAAGGTGATACACTCGCCTCAGCTTTAATAGCAAATGATGTTAAGGTCATTGGACGTTCGTTTAAGTACCATCGTCCTAGAGGCGTGATGACCGATGGGTCTCACGAACCAAATGGGTTAGTAGAGATAAGGGATGGGAATCAAACCACTCCAAATGTAAGGCTGACCACACAGGAATTAGTATCAGATTTAAAGGTTTACTCTCAAAACTACTGGGGTACTTTAAAGTGGGACCTTTTGGAGTTAAATGACTTAATATCTCCATTTCTTTCTGCTGGATTCTATTACAAAACATTTATGTGGCCAAAGAAATTTTGGGAAGCTCTTTACGAGCCATCGATTAGACGTGCGGCTGGCTTGGGTCGGCTTTCAATGGCAAATAATAGTGACTACTATGAAAAAGCTTATGCATTCTGCGATGTTCTTGTAATTGGGTCTGGACCAGCTGGTATTATGGCTGCCTTAACTGCAGCGAATGCTGGGGCTAAAGTTATCTTTTGTGAAGAAGATTCAATTTTTGGTGGTCGACTTAATTCAGAAAACTATCATATTGATGGAAAACCAGGAGATATTTGGGCTAAAGAAAAAATAGATAAACTGAGTCAAATGGAAAATGTTCGCTGTATGTCAAGAACGACTGTTACAGGAGCCTATGATGGAGGTACTTATGGGGCAGTTGAGCGAATATCCCATCATATTAAAGAAAAAAATCATGCCCTCCCTGTGGAAATTTTTTGGCGAATTGTAGCAAAAGGTGCTGTATATGCAGCAGGTTCCATAGAGAGATCTATTGCTTTTCAGAACAATGATAGGCCAGGAGTTTTTACAGCTTCTGCGATGCGGGGTTACTTAAACCGTTATGGGGTGAGTCTGGGTAAAAAAGCGGTTATATTTGGAAACAATAATGACGCATTTAGAACTGCCAGAGACCTGCATTTGAACGGAATAGAAATCGCCGCTTATGTAGATAGTAGGAGTGATTCGACCATTCAAGGTGATTTTCCTGTATTTAAGGGTGCGATGGTAACGAATGTTCGGGGAAGAATGGGAGTTAAAGAAGTCGAGGTAACACAGGCTAATGGCTCTGTTTCAAAAATAGAAACTAGCATGCTTGGAGTTTCCGGTGGATGGAATCCAACAGTTCATCTTACATGTCATATGAACGGAAAACCAGAATGGAATGATCAACTATCAGCGTTTATACCAGTGCCGGGAATGATTCCAGGGCTAGAGGTCGCCGGAGCTGCAACTGGTGTTTTCTCAACAAAAGGATGTATGAAGTCTGGAGTATTTAGAGCAAAAGAAGTTTTAAAGAATCTTGGATTAAGCTACAAGACTATTTCAGTTCCTGAGGCTGAAAGTGATCCGACGGTGATAGTGCCCCTTTGGTCAGTTCCCTGTAAAGGTAGGTCGTGGATAGATTTTCAAAACGATGTTACAGTCAAAGATATCAAACTCTCAGCACAGGAAAATTTTAAATCTGTTGAGCATATGAAGCGATACACCACTCAAGGGATGGCTCCTGATCAAGGTAAAAACTCAAATGTTGTAGCCTTAGCAGTTCTTGCTGATGTAACTGGGAGAGCGATACCAGAGACAGGGACAACAACATTTCGCCCGCCCTATACTCCAGTTTCTATAGCCGCTATGGGGGCTTTTGCTCAGGGAGAAGGATTTGCGCCGCAGCGTTTTACTACATCTCATCAGCTATCAGTTGATTTAGGGGCACCGATGATTGAAGCTGGTTTGTGGTATAGACCGTCGTATTTTCCAAGAAAAGAAGAGAGCAGTTGGCGTGAGAGCTGTGATAGAGAAGTTAGGTATGTTCGAGACAGTGTTGGGATAGTTGATGTCTCCACATTAGGTAAAATTGATATTCAGGGACAAGACTCTGCGGCTTTCCTCGATTTTATCTATATAAATAATTTTGCCAAACTAGCTCCAGGTAAAGTTCGTTATGGGTTAATGTTACGTGAAGATGGACATGTTATGGATGATGGAACAGCAGCATGTATAAAAGAGAACCACTATGTACTAACTACCACTACTGCATCCGCTGGAGAAGTGATGACACACCTAGAGTTCGTGCAACAATGTTTGGTACCACACTTCGACGTCACTTTGATGAGTGTTACTGAGCAGTGGGCTCAGTTTGCAGTCGCTGGACCAAAATCTAGAGAATTAATCAATCAGATAATCGATGAAGAAATTAACAGCGATAATTTTTCTTATATGGCTTACAAGGAAGTTAGTATTGGAGAAGTTAAAGCTAGATTATTTAGAATTTCATTTTCTGGTGAACATGCATACGAAATAGCAGTACCTTCTCGTTTTGGGGAAAGTATGTTTGATCATTTGAAATCATCGGCCGAGGATTTAGGGGGTGGGCTGTATGGTATGGAGGCGTTAAATGTTCTTCGGATCGAGAAAGGATTTATTACTCACGCTGAAATTGATGGCCGTATAACTGCTTTTGATTTGGGGATGCAAAAGATGATGTCTTCTAAAAAAGACTTTATAGGCAAGACTGGTGCTATGCGTCCTGGTTTAATTGATCAGGATAGGGATCAACTAGTAGGGTTAATTCCTATAACTGGTACAGATAAACTTTTTGCAGGTTCATACTTCTTTGATGTTGAGGCCTCACCTGTAAGGGTTGCGCAACAAGGTTACTCAACATCAGTCGCTTACTCCCCAGAGTTAAAAACTATGATAGCTCTTGGGTTTTTGAGAAATGGTAAAACCAGGATGGGTGAAAAAATTAAAGTAGTTGACCATCTAAGAAGTACAGAAACAATTTGCAAAGTGTGTGATCCAGTGTTTTTAGATAAAGAAGGAGTAAGAGCTCGTGGTTAACTTGATCCCAAAATCTCCTTTGAACAGTATGGAACCTATAAAGGTAGGTTCCATAGTCTTAAGTGAAATAACGTCTGCAAACATGTCCACAATACAGCCTTTCAAAAATAAAACTAAGACAGTTTCAAAAGAGTTAAAAAAGAAATTTAATCTAGAGTTACCTGGCGATGGAAGGAGTTCGGTTGCTAAAGGTAATACAGTTATGTGGATTGGGATGGGGCAGTATTTGTTTGTAGGAAATAAAGTTGATAATATTTCCGCTGCCATAACAGATCAATCTGATGCTTGGACGGTCGTAGAGTTAGTTGGAGTTGGTTCATCTGATGTCATGGATCGATTGTGCCCGGTAGACGCGAGATCGATGGAATCTGGTGACGTTATCCGCTCGCTGTTAGGGCATATGGCCACGATAGTTAGGAAAACTGATTTAGGATTTGAGCTGATGGTATTTAGGTCGTTTTCTAAGACTTTAGTGCATGAAATAGAAGGATCTATGAAGTCTATAGCTGCTCAGAATAAATTAAAGGGCTTATAATGGGTTCATAGAATTATTGTTATTTCTTAAAGTTAAATGTAATGCCTAGACTTTATCTTATTAGAGCATAATATTGTAACAATGAACCTTTCAACAGCATTTCTTGATGAACTACGATCTAGAACCTCTATAATGCAGGTTGTTGGGCGTAAAGTAACCTGGGACAGAAAAAAATCGAATCAAGGTAAAGGAGACATGTGGGCTCCATGCCCTTTTCATCAAGAGAAAACTGCTAGTTTTCATGTCGATGATCAAAAAGGATTTTATTACTGTTTTGGTTGTCATGCAAAAGGCGATTCTATTAGCTTTATTAAGGAAACAGAGAATTTAAGTTTCATTGAGGCAGTAGAAATTTTAGCTTCTGAAGCAGGTTTACAACTGCCGAAAGCCGATAGGGGGTCTCAGCAGAAAAATGACAAGAGAGCCGAACTTGTCAAGGTCATGGAACTTGCTGTTAATATTTTTAAAGATCAACTAACCAGTATAAATGCAACAAATGCGAGAGCTTATCTTAAGTCACGTGGAATAACACAAGAGTCAATTGATCGATTTGAAATTGGTTACTCGCTAGATGGTTATAAAAGTCTTTTTAGTCATTTGAAAAAAAATAATATAAGTGAAGAGCTTATGGTAGAGGCTGGCCTATGCTTAAAGTCGGCGGACGGTCGAGGACTAAATGATAGGTTTAGAGATCGTATTATGTATCCAATAAGAGACAGGCGTGGTTATTGTATTGCCTTTGGTGGCAGAGCAATGAACCAAAAGGCAAAGGCAAAATATTTAAACTCCCCAGAGACTTTATTATTTGATAAAGGTAATACTCTCTATAATCATAAGCTCGCAAGACAGTCTTTTGGTAATGATGCTGTTTTGCTTGTTGTTGAGGGTTATATGGATGTAATAGCAATGGATTCACATGGATTTAAGGCTACTGTTTCCACATTAGGAACAGCAATAACAGAAAAACAACTTTCTCTATTTTGGCAGATATCTGCTGAACCCATTGTAGCACTAGACGGTGACGCCGCTGGTACTAGAGCAGCTTACCGCTTAATTGATCTTGCTTTACCTTTCTTAGAAGCGCAAAAATCAATTCGCTTTTGTTTGATGCCAGAGAATCAGGATCCAGATGATGTACTAAGACTGTCTGGGATATCTAAGATGACGGAGTTAATTGAAGGATCAACACCATTAATCAATCTTATATGGAAGAGAGAGACCGAAGGAAAAATTTTTGACAGTCCAGAAAGGAGAGCTTTACTGGATAAATCTTTGCGAGCTATTATTAACCAAATAAAGGATAGAGAGTTGCGTAAGCACTACGGAAGTGAATTCGCTTCCCTGAGGTCAAACTTATTTTATCAATCCAAGGGACATCAAATAAGGAATTCAAATAAAAAATACCCTTATAAAGACGATAGTAAGGGACCAGTGTCTTTAAATACAAAAAAATCGATGATCGTTACATCAGAGGATATGGAGGTAAGATTACGAGAAGCTCTACTTCTTGTAGTGATTATTAGTAACCCTCGCTTTATTAGTGAATTTGTTAAAGAACTTGAGTTAATCGATTTTAGGTTAGAAGAGCATAAAAAGATTTTGTCTACTGTTCTGGGAGTTTACTATCAGGAAAATAATCAAGATATAGAAGAAATACTTAAAGAAAAAATTGGAACGCATAATGTCTCCAAGATTTTTGATTTAAAACATCTTAGGATTGCGCCTGCAATGTTACCAAAGGCGTCCGACGATACAATTCGTCAAACAATAATAGGCGAGATTACCAAAATCCATGCTCGTCAGGGTATCGAAAGAGAGATTAAAGAGGCAGTTGAAGATTTAAAAGGAGCTACAGATGAAAGTCTTACATGGAGAGTTTCAAGAGCAGCGGAGGCCAATGATTCAGCCAATAAGTTACAAAAGGGTGTAAGTGAGAGTGAGTTAGATAATCATAAATCTCTTTCGGATGGACTGCAGGCTCTTATAGATAATGAGGTCTGGAAAAAGAAAAAGACTAAATAAACGTGCGAATCATATTAATTCGGATTACAGAGTAGAAAACGAATCGTTTTAGGGAATCATTAAATGGCTGCAAAAGACACAGACGACCGTAAACAAGAGCGAGAAGATGAAGCAAATGGCCTAGATATGAGTCAGGCAGCCGTAAAAAAAATGATCACGGAAGCGCGTGTCAGGGGTTATATTACTTACGATCAGTTAAATAAGGTACTACCTCCCGAACAGATAGCCTCTGAACAAATAGAGGACGTCATGTCCATGCTGTCAGAGATGGGGATTAATATTGTTGAAAATGAAGAAGGAGAGGAAGAACCTTTAGGAACAACAGATCTTGTTGAGTCGAACCAGACTAAAGAAGTGGCTGTTTCTACTTCAACTACTGAAGTCTTAGACCGAACAGATGATCCGGTTAGAATGTATTTAAGAGAAATGGGGTCGGTCGAGCTTTTAAGTCGTGAGGGTGAAATAGCTATTGCGAAAAGGATTGAAGCCGGGCGAAACACCATGATTTCAGGATTGTGTGAAAGCCCATTAACATTTCAAGCAATTACTATTTGGAGAGATGAGTTATTAAATGAAGATATTTTATTACGTGATGTAATAGATTTGGAAGCAACATTTGTAACAAGTGAGGGTGAAGAAGGTGGGCTAATAGTAACGCCAAGCGTACCTGAGCCTTCGATTGTGAAAGGTACTAAAGCTGAAGACAAACAAGAGCTGGATGCTGATGGGGACATTATTCAATCTGACGATGAAGACGAAGACGAAGATGAAAAGGAAAACATGAGTCTTGCAGCAATGGAAGATGTATTGAAGCCTAGAGTATTGGAGACATTGGAATTAATAGCAAAAAATTATAATAGACTTTCAAAACTTCAAGATTTTCGTATTTCAGCAACACTAAACGAAGAAAAAAAGTTTTCAAAAAAACAAGAAACAACATATCAAAATTTAAGAGTGGAAATAATGGAATCTGTGAATTCTTTACACCTACATAATAATAGGATTGAGGCGCTTATAGATCAAATGTACGGAATTAATCGAAAAATAATGTCTATAGATAGTACTATGGTCAAGCTAGCTGACTTAGCCCGCATCAATCGTCGTGAGTTTATAGATGAGTACCGAGGTTATGAATTGGATCCTGGCTGGGTAGAACGCATAACTCTGAAAACTGGTCGAGGTTGGACAGCACTAATCGAAAAAAGTTTAGAAAAAGTTGAAACTCTGAGATCAGAAATGGCTCAGGTTGGTCAATATGTTGGTGTGGATATCACAGAGTTTAGGAGACTTGTTCAACAAGTTCAAAAAGGTGAAAAAGAAGCAAGGCAGGCTAAAAAAGAGATGGTAGAGGCTAATCTGCGCTTGGTCATTTCGATAGCAAAAAAATATACTAACAGAGGTTTGCAGTTTTTAGACCTGATCCAAGAGGGAAATATAGGACTGATGAAGGCTGTGGATAAATTTGAATACCGAAGAGGTTACAAGTTCTCAACGTATGCAACTTGGTGGATTCGTCAGGCAATAACTAGATCTATAGCAGATCAAGCTCGTACCATAAGAATTCCAGTACACATGATTGAAACGATTAACAAACTTGTTCGGACAGGCAGACAAATGCTTCACGAAATTGGGAGAGAGCCGACACCAGAAGAGCTAGCTGCAAAGTTACAAATGCCTCTGGACAAAGTTCGTAAGGTTATGAAAATTGCTAAAGAGCCAATTTCATTAGAAACTCCGATTGGTGACGAAGAGGATAGTCAGCTTGGAGATTTTATTGAGGACAAAAATGCAGTTTTGCCATTGGACTCAGCGATTCAAGAAAATTTAAAAGAAACTACAACCCGTGTTTTAGCATCTCTCACGCCCCGTGAAGAGCGTGTTCTTAGGATGCGTTTTGGTATTGGGATGAATACAGACCATACATTGGAAGAGGTAGGGCAACAGTTCAGCGTGACTAGGGAAAGAATTCGGCAGATAGAAGCCAAAGCGCTTAGAAAATTAAAACATCCTAGTCGATCGAGAAAGATTCGTAGTTTTTTAGAGCAATAGTTTAAATTTATTTCAGAAGTTTAATATACTTCGGGCAGCTGAAGATTTTGATTTTTTAATTATTTAGTTATTAAATGTAAGCAAAGTCTGTACATATTATGGTTGATTAACTATATCTTATCGGACTGAATTATTTAGAGTGTGATGCTTAATAGTTAAAAGGGATACCAGATATGCGTTGCCCATTTTGTGGAAATATAGATACACAAGTTAAGGACTCACGTCCGGCAGAGGATCATGTGGCGATCAGAAGACGTAGATTTTGTCCTGCTTGTGGGGGCCGCTATACAACTTATGAGCGTGTTCAATTAAGAGACTTAGTAGTAATCAAATCTAATGGAAAGCGAGAGGACTTCGATCGAGATAAGTTAGAAAGGTCAATTAAAATTTCGTTGCAAAAGCGTGCAATAGAGAATGAACGCATGGACCAGATGATCTCTGGAATTGTTCGGCGTTTAGAAAGTCTTGGAGATAGTGACATCCCATCTAAAACTATAGGTGAAATAGTAATGGAAGCATTAGCTCGAATTGATACCGTAGCATATGTTCGATTTGCATCTGTCTATAAAAACTTCCAAGCAGCAGATGACTTTGAAGATTTCGTTTCGGAATTAAGGCCACCTGTCCTGACAGAAGATTAAATAATGGATGATGAATCTGACCAGCGTTGGATGTATTTAGCATTGTCTTTAGGGGCCAGAGGACTAGGGAATACTTGGCCTAACCCATCCGTTGGTTGTGTTATTATTTTAAATGATAAAGTAGTAGGCCGTGGTTTTACAGGAGTTGGAGGACGACCTCACGCCGAGATAGTTGCTTTAGCACAAGCAGGTAAGCTAGCAGAGAACTCAACAGTCTATGTAACATTGGAGCCTTGTGCTCATCATGGAGAAAGTGGGCCATGTGTTGAAGCCCTAATAAACGCAAAAGTAAAAAGAGTGGTAGTTTCCATAAAAGACCCAGACACCAGGGTATGTGGGAGAGGTATCAAAGCTTTGAAACAGGCAGGAATTTTAGTTAGTTTAGGAGTGTTGAGGAAGGAAGCATTTGAAGAAAATCGTGGGTTTATTAATAAAGTGTTACTCAAGAGGCCATTGGTAACTTTAAAAATAGCCTCTACTTTTGACGGTAAAATTGCTACTCATTCGGGTGAAAGCCAATGGATAACAGGCCCTGAATCTCGACGTAAAGTTCATGCAATGAGAGCTAAACACGATGCAATTTTGGTTGGCGGTGGAACTGCGCGTCAAGACCTTCCACTTTTAACAGTAAGAGGTTTAGGAATTAAGCATTCCCCTATTCGAATTTTAGTAAGTAATAACTTAAATTTACCTCAAAAAAGTCCTATAGCTGATTCCTGTAACAATTCTCCAATCTGGCTTATACACGGACCCGATCCTGATGCTGCGAGTAGAGAGTTTTGGTTGCATCGAAAAGCAAAACTTATAGAAGTCCCATTATTAAATAGAAATAACTTGGATTTAACAGTTGCTCTAAGAGTGCTTGCGCAAATGGGTATTACTAGAGTATTTTGTGAGGGTGGGGGTCAAATCGCGGCTTCATTAATACAAAATAATCTGGTTGACCGAGTTACAGGCTTTACAGGGGGAAAGATATTTGGAGCTTTAGGAGTTCCAGTTATAGGAGCTCTAAGTTCAAGACATTTAAAAGAAATGCCGACTTTAACCTCCGTTGAGGTTGAAAAGGTCGGTAATGATATTTTACATACTTGGACAGTTGTGCAAGAAAACACTATAATGGATAGTCTGTAAGTTTACTCAGATTAACTTTGATTTAAGGAAAAAAAATGTTTACCGGAATAGTTAGTGATATTGGAACTGTTTTAGAATTAGAACAAAGGGGAGATCTAAGAGTAAGAATAAGCTGTTCTTATCCTGAAGATAGCATAGATATCGGTTGTTCCATATGTTGTAATGGGATCTGTTTAACTGTGATTGAATGTGGTACATCTGGAAGTACGTATTTTGATGTTGAAGCTTCTTCTGAGAGTGTTTCCAAAACTAACATTAAAAAATGGAACCAAGGTACAAAGCTAAATTTAGAGCGCTCTTTAAGATTAGGTGATGAGTTGGGGGGGCATATTGTATCGGGTCATGTTGACGGTTTAGCGAAGATTCTTAGCAAAGAGGATTGTGGTGACAGTACAAAAATTGTATTTGAAATTTCTGAAACCTTAGCGAAATTTTGTGCCTCAAAGGGGTCAGTTTGTCTAAATGGTACTTCTCTTACAATTAATGAGGTTTTTCGGGATAGATTTAGCATAAATTTGATCCCACATACGAAGTCAGAAACTAACTGGAAACTTTGTCAAATAAGTGACGAAGTAAATATTGAAATAGACACTCTAGCCCGTTATGTCTCTAGGTTAAAAGAGTATGATTAATTGTTTGAACTTTTCTTGCGCAAACACATACTAATAAATGGAGTCTAAATGTCTAAGTCTGGTCAGCAGTTAGTAATTTCATCAATTGAAGAAATTATAGATGACGCAAGAAATGGTAAAATGTTCATACTTGTTGATCACGAAGATCGTGAAAATGAAGGTGACTTAATAATACCTGCAGAAATGGCAACAGCTGAAACTGTAAATTTTATGGCAAAATATGGGCGTGGTCTTATTTGTCTTGCTTTGACGGGGGATCGGGTTGATCATTTAAACTTACCGCTAATGTCATCACATAACTCGTCTCGCCATGAGACTGCTTTTACGATTTCAATAGAAGCGCGGGAGGGTGTTACTACTGGGATTTCTGCTCAGGATAGAGCTCATACCATTTCAGTGGCAATCGATAAAAATCACTCATCCTCAGATATCGCGACCCCTGGGCATGTTTTTCCTCTTAGAGCAAAAGAGGGGGGCGTTTTAGTAAGAGCTGGACATACAGAGGCAGCAGTAGATATCTCAAGATTAGCTGGTTTAAATGAATCAGGAGTTATTTGTGAGATCATGAATGACGATGGAACTATGTCGCGATTGGCTGACTTAATTGGTTTCGCGAAACAGCACTGCTTACGTATTGGAACAATTAGTGACCTAATCTCATATCGAAGAAGGCATGATAATTTGGTTACTGAAACATCGAACAAGATGGTTTCCTCAGTTTATGGAGGGGATTGGAAAATGCGCACTTTTAAAGATGAAATTCAAGGAGGAATGCATGTAGTCCTTTCAAAAGGTACATTAGGAAAAGAGACTACAGTTCTCACTCGTATGCACGTGTTCAACCCTTTTGAGGATGCCCTGGGGATAAATGATGGGAACTCACCTGCATTATCAACTGCAATGAGAATAATTTCTCAGGAAGGAAGGGGTGTTGTAGTGTTACTTCGAGATATGAGCGCGACCCTTAGTGAATGTTCGGAACCTTCCTCTTCAACCCTAAGGGAGTATGGCTTGGGAGCACAGATTCTAGCAGAATTAGGTCTTGGATCCATTGAATTATTAACCAACTCACCTTCACCAAAAGTCGTTGGTTTGGATGCTTACGGTCTAAAAATTTCTGGAACTAGACCGTTAACCCATGAGGAATTAGATGATAACAGCTGAGAGTAACAAACAGAACTTTAATTTCTTAAACCCAGTAAAGATATTAATAGTGGTTTCTCCATATTATAAAAGCATAAGTGACGGTCTGATATCTGGAGCTATGAATGAATGTAAGAAGTATAATACTGATGTCCATACAATAGAGGTGCCTGGAGCACTTGAAATTCCCTTAGCTATTCGAATAGCTTTTAGAAAATCAAATTATGACGGATTTATTGCCTTAGGGTGTGTTATCAGAGGTGAAACCTCACACTATGACACTGTATGTTCAGATAGTTCTCGTGGCTTGATGTTATTAGGAATTCATGGGGCAAATATTGGTAATGGAATTTTAACAGTTGAGAATATGGCTCAGGCTGAAGAGAGGGCTGACCCAAAGAAATTGAATAAAGGTGGAGGAGCAGCTACTGCTACGTTAAGCTTAATTCACTTTGAGCGTACTATTATTGAAAAGGCCAATGATGTGGGATTCAAAACCAGTAAATTTCTGGTTGGTGATACAGAACTGGGTAAAGGAACATAGTGAATACGCAAATAAAAAAGGTAAATCAAAAATCAGCAGCTCGTTTCTACTCAGTACAAGCGTTATTCCAAATGGAACATTCGGGGCTTTCTATAGAGGTAGTGATTAGTGAATTTGAAGAGCATAGGATTGGTGCTGTCTACAACAATACTGAATTTGGGATATGTAACATATCACTGTTTAAGGATATTCTTAATTTAGCAGTTTTAGAACAAACTATGATTGATAAAGCAACTGATCGAGCGTTGGCTGCTAACTGGCCTATAGATAGAATAGACCCAACCTTAAGGGCGATCTTTAGAGCGGCAGGGGCTGAAATGCTATTAGGAAAGACTCCTCCAAAAGTTACAATTGTTGAGTTTATTGATGTAGCTAATGCATTTTTGTCAGATAACAAAGGCTTACCACTGGTAAACGCAGTTTTAGACAAGATGTCGAGAGAACTTAGCAACCTCAAAACCGCAAGTTGTTAATAAGTCTTATCGCTAACATCCAATCAAATAAAAAGTAGCGGAACCACCAACAACCGTTGGAATAGCTAATTCCCGAGGACCTGGTTTTACAGGTGGGCACCAGATAATCGAACCAAGATCCGATCAGAGCCAGTTCCCTCGAATTTGCTTAAGGCCACTGGAATGTTGTTTCCAATTACGAGAAGGGTAGAACCGCTAAGATCCTCTTAAGATGTTTACTGTAAAGCCACAAGCGGCCGTTTTGGTATTTCAATTATTTATTTTTTTTCTTGTCCATACCTTTGGCTATAAGCGATGCAGCTTTAAGCTCCTCTGCGATTTCCAACGCTTCCTCAGGATCGAAGTCTAAAGGTATACTTATATTTTTTCCCTCTATATATATTCTAACCATACCTAGAGTGGTTGGACCAATAGATAAATTTGCTTCTACATTACTCTGGCTATTAATGCTCATATTAGTTCCTTGATTTATAAGATGATTAATCTTTTACTTTTAACAATCTTTAGTATCTAAAATAGGTGCTGGGACGATATAAGTATGTTAATCTGGACGACTTTACAATTGTAGGTCTTGCAATTTGTATAAAATATGGATTAGTCAGTTACTAGTGCCGCCTTAGCTCAGTTGGTTAGAGCGCCTGATTGTGGATCAGGAGGTCCCCCGTTCAAACCGGGGAGGTGGTACCAACTTAGATTATTAGTTTTTCCCCCCATTTATATTTATTTCGTTTTTGATTTTCCCTGTTTTGCTATCAAAGATTAGTATTTTGTCGTTTGATGTAGTTATGGCTATCCAATCAGATCCCTGAGAGTAAGAAATCGCTTTTGTACCTTTTGGTAGGGATATGTCCTGTGGTATTTTAAGTTTTGAAGGTTGTAATTTGATAACAAGAAGGGTTATCACAATTATTATCCCTGAGATCATTGTAAATGTCAGGGTAGTTACTAAAATACGAAGAAATCTTATATTGGAGGGATCTAATCCCGGTGTTTTACTCATGAATCAAGGCTCGCGTTCTATAGAAATTGAAATATTTGGTAATCGTATTACCCGCCTTGATAAAGCACTGGCAGCTTATGCACCAGTCTCTTTAAATTTGAGTAGATCTTATGCAACGCGTTTAATACATAATGGAGCTGTTAGCTTGAAGGGGGTTATTGTTACAGAAGCTGACTTCACGGTGTTGGATAAACAAATATGGAAAATAATAATCCCAGAAGCTACTACTTTAGAAACAGTAGCTCAAAATATACCATTAGATGTAGTTTTTGAAGACGAATACTTAATAATTGTAAACAAACCAGCTGGTATGGTCGTTCACCCTGCACCAGGGTCTCTCGATAAAACTTTGGTAAATGCTCTCTTACACCATTGTTCAGATACTCTTTCTGGTATTGGAGGGGAGCGTCGGCCTGGAATTGTCCATAGAATTGATAAGGATACATCGGGACTACTTGTAGTAGCAAAATCAGATATTGCTCACCATGGATTGGCAAAACAGTTTGAGAAACATAGTGTGACAAGAAAATACCTTGCTTTATGCCACGGAGTTCCCGATGCCGCTGATCCAAGGTTGCTCGGGATCCCAGGGGTGGGATTTGAATCTGGAAATATTCTTAAAATTGTGGGTAACCTTGCACGACATAAACATGAACGGCAGAGGCAAGCGGTAATTAAAAATGGAGGAAGGTACGCTGTAACACGAGCACGAGTCTTACAAAAGTTTGGCACTCCAGCGGCTTTATCGTTAATTGAGTGCTGGTTGGAGACAGGTCGCACTCATCAAATCAGAGTTCATATGACCTATGTTGGACATTCTTTGGTTGGAGACCCTGTTTACGGATCAAAGCGTAAAATGCCAAGGAAAGCATTTTCTGAAACGACACAAACCTCAATAAAATCGTTCCCTAGGCAGGCTTTGCATGCATCTGAACTAGGTTTTACACATCCAGTTAGTAATGAAAATATGCACTTCACTACCCCAGTGCCAGAAGATTTTTCTAATTTAATTGATAAATTGAACGTTAAAGCATAGCCATGCAGCTTCTAATTTTCTGATGCAGAAAATTTTCCTATTTACATTCTTAACTAAAATAATAGAAATCTTTTGTTATCCTTAGTACTTGAAAGAAACCTATTCAGTAAATATCTGTTAACTATAGTAAAGGATACAATGTACATGTCTAACTACTCGAATTTACCAGCTCCAACCCCTGATGGCGGTTTAAGTAGATACCTTCAACAGGTAAGGAAGTTCCCAATGTTGGAGCCAGAGGAGGAGTATATGCTGGCTAAGCGCTGGGTTGATCACGAAGATACCGATGCTGCACATCGGTTGGTGACGTCTCATTTAAGACTGGCCGCAAAAATAGCAATGGGTTACCGGGGTTATGGATTGCCTCAGTCTGAAGTGATTTCTGAGGCTAATGTTGGCCTTATGCAAGCGGTGAAAAAATTTGACCCAAATAAAGGTTTTCGACTTGCAACATATGCCATGTGGTGGATTCGTGCTTCAATTCAAGAATATGTCTTACGTTCTTGGAGTTTAGTAAAATTAGGTACGACAAGTGCTCAGAAAAAACTATTTTTCAACTTAAGGAAGGCAAAAAATAGAATAGGAGCGTTTGAAGAGGGAGATTTACGACCTGAGAATAGAAAACGAATAGCCTCAGAACTAAATGTAAAAGAAACTGAGGTTGATTCCATGAACCGTAGAATGTCTGGGGTTGATGCGTCACTTAATGCCGTTATTTCTGTTGACGGTGATGGTTCAACTCAATGGCAAGACTGGCTTGAAGATGAAAATGCTGATCAAGCTACTGAATATGAAGAGAAGGAAGAGTTTGATAGCAGAAGAGAGCTTCTGGTGTCTGCCATGGAGATTTTGAATGATAGAGAAAAAGACATCCTCACTAGGCGGCGATTGACCGAAACTATTGCAACACTGGAAGAGTTAAGTTTACATTATAAAGTTAGCAGAGAAAGAATTCGTCAGTTAGAAGTTCGTGCATTCGAAAAACTACAATCTCGAATGCAAGCGTTGGCCGAAGAAAAAGGAATGATTTAACAGTTATAGCCCTATTATTAAAAACCTATAGGTCATCTAGGCTTTCGAGCTCATCAATCATATTTGAAATTAAGTTTAAACCCAACTCCCAAAACTTCGGGTCAGAGGCGTCAAGTCCAAAAGGTTTAAGAAGCTCTGTGTGATGTTGAGAGCCTCCAGCTTTTAGCATATCTATGTATTTTTGTTTAAAATCTGGACATCCAGCCTCATAAGCTGAGTATAGAGCATTCACCAAACCATCACCAAAAGCATATGCATAAACATAAAATGGTGAGTGTACAAAATGTGGGATATAGGCCCAAAAGGTTTCATAACCCTCCATAAATTCAAAAGCTGGTCCAAGGCTGGACCCTTGAATTGACATCCATAGTTTGTTGATATCATCAGAAGATAATTCACCTTTTGACCTCGCCTCATGCAATTTACATTCAAAGTCATAAAAAGCTATTTGTCTTACGACTGTATTAATTTGATCTTCTATTTTTCCAGCAAGAAGGATACGTTTTTGTTTCTTTGAGGTGGCACTTTTAAGTACTTTCTTAAATGTCAACATTTCGCCAAATACAGATGCTGTTTCGGCTAGTGTTAAGGGCGTCGACGAAAGTAACTCACCTTGGCTTGCAGCAAGAACTTGATGTACACCATGCCCAAGTTCGTGAGCGAGGGTCATCACATCTCGAGGTTTACCGAGGTAGTTAAGCATTACATATGGATGGACATTTGTTACTGTTGGATGAGCAAATGCTCCAGGTGCTTTACCAGGTTTAACTGCTGCATCTATCCAGTTCTTTTCAAAAAATACTTTTGCAATATCGGATATCTCAGGAGAAAAGTCTGCATATGCGTCAAGTACTGTACTTTTTGCAACTGGCCAAGTCACTAATGGGCTGTCCTCTTGTGGAAGGGGAGCATTCCGATCCCAAACTTGAAGTTTTTCCAACTTAAGCCACTTACGTTTAATTTCGTAATACCTATGACTAATCTTGGGGTAGGCATTTACCACAGCATCTCGAAGAGCTTGTACTACTTCTGGTTCAACATGATTGGAAAGGTGACGACCATATTGCGGCGTTGGCATCTTACGCCACTTATCTTGAATTGATTTTTCTTTTGCGAGTGTATTATGAATTCGCGTAAAAATTTTGATATTTTTTTTAAAAACTTTTGCCAGCTCTAGTGAAGCAGATTTTCTTTTCTCTCTATCAGTATCAGTAAGTAAATTTAACGTAGACTCTATTCCCATAGTCTCATTTGAAACTTTAAACTCTAAGCCTGAGATAGTTTCATCAAATAACCTGTTCCAAGAAGATGAGCCAACTGTTGAGAGGTCGTGAATATAATGCTCTAATTGTTCTGATAGTTGATGCGGACGCATTGTTCTAAGCCTATCAAATATTGGTTTATACCGGTTTAACTTTTTATTTGTATTAAAAAGCCTATTTAATTTAACTTCATCAAGCTTATTTATTTCCAATGAGAAAAAAATTAAATGAGAGGTTATATTTGTAAGACTATCTTGTTTATCAATTAGAAACTTACTCCTAGTTTCATTTGTTGTTTCTTGATAGTGTCGTAGACCTGCATATGACATTATTCGTCCTGAAACTTGCTCAATGGTTTCATATCTTGTTATGCAGTTGAGCATACCCTTATCGTCCAACGTAGATAAATTTGTTTCATAATCAGCAGCAAAGCTTTTACACTCAGTCTTCAACCAATTAACGTCATTCGTTATTTCTGTACATTCAGGGCTAGAGTATAAGTCGCTCAGATCCCAGTCAGGTAACCCTGCCAGAGCACCACTTTGTTCAGCCTTATTAAGTAGTAAGTCATTTGTTAAGCATTTTAAAAAAACAGCCATTTATATTACCTCGTAAATATATAAACTTATAAAATTTTAATTGTTTTAGGTCTTTATGTCTGAGATGTGTTGAAGGCCTAATTGTCCCATATTAGAAATTAAGTCTTTTGTTAAAATATCAATCAGATGATTGGGACCTCTTGTTCCCATAGCACCTAAAGAGTAATGCCAAGCTCCCCCCATCATTACAAAATCTGCGCCTAATGATAGGGCTCTTAAGATATCTAGGCCTCCTTCTATTCCGCTATCAAAAATGATTGGTAGCTTGGTAACTTCCTTTATTTTTGGCAAAACCTCTATTGAAGAGAAAGTACCGTCGAATTGGCGCCCAGCATGGTTTGAGACCCATATAGCATTAACACCTTCTTGCTCTAAACTCCTTGCATCTTCTGCTCTCATTATCCCTTTAACTACTAAATTCCCTTTCCATTTCTTCCTTAGGTTCCTTAAATAATTTATGTCTGGCGATGTTCTCAATAAGTATCCAATATGCGCTGTAGAAGAGAGAGACTTTCTTTCGTTAGAATAACTTTGCATTAGCTTCATTTTTGGTATTCCACTTCTAAGAGTGTTAGCCAACCAAACTGGTTTTTTAATCGCTTGCAAACCTAGGCGCCCTGTAAGCCTGGGTGGGTGAGTTAATCCACCACGTATCTGCTTTTCTCTTCTTGATGCATCGGGAACATCGACAGTTAAAACTAGAGTCGTAAATCCTGAATCTTTTACCCTTTTTAATATATCATCTAGTATTTCAGTTTCTCGAGGTGGATATAATTGAAACCAAGCATTTTTATCAATATGGGTAGCCAGGTCCTCTGGAGTTTGGCTCGCAACCGTTGAAAGTGTGTAGGGTATATTATGTCTTGCTGCCGTTCCTGCCAAAATTTTTTCAGCATTAGGCCAAATTAAACCAGACATTCCAACAGGTGCAACACCAAAAGGTAAATTGTATTCGTGATTTAATATAGTAGTTTTAAGGTTTGGGTTTATATCCCCGTGGAGTATTGATGGATAAAACATTATTTCATCAAGTTTGATTCTGTTTCTTTTTCGTGTGTGTTCTAACCCTGTTCCACTATCTAAATATTCCCATACAAAATGTGGAATTCTCTTTTGTGCTCTTTTTTTAAGATCTGATACGGCAGGAAATTTTGAATGATAGTCCATAGGCTCTTTTTCCCTTATTTATTAAAAAAGTCCAGAAAAATAATAGGAACAAAATAAGAACTGGCTTTAACTTAAGGTTTTATCCCTGTATTAGATCAATATAACATAAAAAGAGGAATTAAGATATTGCGTAAAGACCAGGACCTCTTAGAGCCTCTACTGCCGCCGTATATTAGAGAACTTAATGAGCCTCAACAAGAAGCAGTCTTGAGCTTAATAGGGCCAGTTTTAATGCTTGCTGGGGCAGGCACGGGTAAAACCAAAGCATTGACCGCTAGATTTGTGCATTTGTTAAAAACTGGTAGTGCTCACCCTAATGAGATTTTTGCAGTTACTTTTACTAATAAAGCTGCATTTGAAATGAAAAATAGAGTTGGTGACTTATTAGGCCGGAATGTGGAAGGCTTTAAGTGGTTGGGAACCTTCCATTCAGTATGTGCTCGTTTCCTACGTAAACATGCGGAACTTGCAGGTTTAGAGCCAAATTTTACTATTTTAGATACTGATGATCAGTTAAGGATTTTCAAACAACTGATTCAAGCTGAAAATATTGATGAAAAAAATTGGCCAGCTCGCTTATTAGCCTCAACCATAGATAATTGGAAGAATAGAGCATTTACGCCCGAAAACTTACCTATGTCTGAAAACGATAAGTATGATGGTCTAGGACGTTCTTTATACGCCCAGTATCAAGATCGTTTAACGAGACTCAATGCTTGTGATTTTGGAGATTTATTACTTAAGGTCGTAACCTTACTACAAGCGAATAAAGACTTACTTCAAAGGTATCAGAAACTATTTAAATATATCTTAGTTGATGAGTATCAGGATACTAACGTGGTTCAGTACTTACTCTTGAGACTGCTGGCTGCAGGACACCAAAATATCTGTTGTGTTGGGGATGATGACCAATCTATCTACGGTTGGCGTGGAGCAGAAGTAGGAAATATTTTACGGTTTGAGAGTGATTTTAAAGATGCAAAAATAATTCGTTTAGAGCAAAACTATAGATCAACTGAATACATTTTGGCAGCCGCAACTGGAGTGATAAGTGCAAATAAAAATCGTTTAGGTAAAACATTATGGACAAGCTCTAAGGGAGGGGAACGCGTTCGATTGATAGGTCACTGGGATGGAGGTGAAGAGGCTATTTGGATCAGTGATGAAATTGAGGCAATGCAAGTAGGCACTAGGGGTCTAAGGAAATATAATTTAAGTGAAGTGTCAATTTTGGTTAGGGCATCTCATCAAATGAGAGCGTTTGAAGATAGGTTTTTAAAGACAGGTTTGCCTTATAGGGTAATTGGAGGTCCTCGATTTTATGAGCGATTAGAAGTTAGAGATGCCATCGCCTATTTCAGGTTATTAGTATCTTCGAGAGATGATCTTGCCTTTGACAGAATTATTAATACTCCCAAAAGGGGCTTGGGTGATAGTGCTCAACAGAAAATTCGAGAAAACTCAAGGGTAGCTGACAAATCTCTACTAGATGGAGCAAGAGAATGCTTGTTATCAAATAAAATATCAGGAAAGGGTGCAACCCAGTTAAGGCTACTTTTAGATACCCTGGATAGATTGCGTAAGATGTACATTCAAGGGACAATTTCTCATATCGAAATGGCTGAACAAATATTAGAGGAGTCAGGTTACACGAGAATGTGGATGAGTTTACAGGATAAGACACCAGATGCTGGTGGTAGGTTAGAGAATTTGAAAGAGTTAATAAAGGGGTTGGAAGAATTTGAGAATATGGAGGGTTTTCTTGAGCATATAGCTTTGGTTATGGAAAATAGTACGGACAATGAAGTTGAAAAAGTTAGCATAATGACCCTACATGCTGCTAAAGGATTAGAGTTTCCTGCTGTCTTTCTACCTGGTTGGGAGGATGGATTGTTCCCTTCGCAACGTTCAATGGATGAAAGTGGTGTGAAAGGTTTGGAAGAAGAGAGAAGGCTTGCATACGTTGGTATCACTCGAGCAGAGGAGCTTTGTACCATTTCATTTGTTGGTAGCCGGCAGGTTTACGGGCAGTGGCAGTCAGCTATTCCTTCACGATTTATTGATAATATCCCAGTAGAGTATATCGAGAACTTAACTTTACCAGGCCTATACGGTTATCAGTTGGATGAGAGGATTAATCAAGACATTGATAACGCTGCTACTTTGTCTGATGACATTCAATCACGAGCGGCGATGGCTGATGTGTATCAATCTCCAGGGTGGAGGAGGCTTCAAAACTCTAAAAAAACCCATAAAGATCCTAAAGTTGAAATTAAGAGTTCTATAACAGATGCAGAGATACTTAGTGGGAGATTTTTAGTGGATGATAAGGTTTTTCACCAAAAATTTGGTTATGGAGTTATCCTAGCTTTAGACGGTGGAAATGCTGATGTGTTTTTTGAAAAAGCTGGAGAAAAAAAATTAAGAGCCCCGATTGAGAAATATTTAATTTTGGCAGATTCTCTAGATGAGTTATAAAAATTTTTGTGGCGGTGCAGGGAGGAATGCACCGCCACCTTAAAAACCAGAAAACATAAGGGAGGAATAATGTCGTCTATAGCTTTAATAAAATCACTATAGTTTTTTGAGGTTATGTAGACAATAATTATTAAAGCATTTCTGATATGCAAAAAACACATATCAATTACCACAACTTGTGCTAAAGAACTTTTATTTGGAGTAAAATTAATGAATTCATTGCAAAACAAAGTCTTGGACTGTTTGTCTTCTATTGAGGTTCCTGGAGGATCTAATTTAATTTCTAGAGATTTAATACGAGCTTTAGAAATCAAAGATGGAGTTGTACGTTTTGTGATTGAGATAGATAACTCTGAAGCTGAGCTATTTAATCCTATCGTTAAAAATACCCAAAGGGTTTTAGAAGCAATTGATGGTGTTTCCAAGGCTTCTATAGTTTTGACATCTCAACGAGACGTAAGTGAGACAAGTTCGAATTCCCGACCTCCAGATTTAAAAATTGGCAAACATCCTGATCAAAGAGTGGAATCCATGAAGCCAGATAGTATACGACACATTATAGCAGTTGGTTCTGGAAAAGGAGGTGTTGGAAAATCCACTGTATCAGTAAATCTAGCAGTTTCCCTTGCTAAAAAAGGTGTGCGAGTTGGTTTGCTGGATGCGGATATTTATGGTCCGTCACAACCCAAAATGCTTGGGTTGACTGGAAGACCAGACTCTCCAGACGGAAAAACTATTATTCCTTTATCGGCATTTGGAGTTGTTGTAATGTCTATTGGTTTTATGGTTGACCCCTCTAAGGCGATAGTTTGGCGTGGGCCCATGTTACAGGGAGCTCTTCAGCAGATGTTAGGTCAGGTTCAGTGGGGGGATTTGGATGTGCTAATAGTTGATCTTCCTCCTGGAACTGGGGATGTTCAGCTTAGCCTTTGCCAAAAAGCAGAACTTAGTGGAGCAATCATAGTTTCCACACCGCAAGATGTGTCATTGATAGATGCCAAAAAGGCTATTGATATGCTTAATGGTCTGAAGGTGCCAGTGCTTGGGTTAATAGAAAACATGTCCAATTATATTTGTCCAAAGTGCGGGCATGAGGCAGAAATTTTTGGACATGGGGGTGTGCGTGCAGAAGCATCTAAAATGGGGTTACCGTTTTGGGGGGAAATTCCTTTAGATCTGGAAATTAGATTGTCTGGAGATGCCGGAAAGCCAGTTGCTACTGGAGATGGATCAACTTCTGATCCGTACGCCTCGATTGCACAGAAGCTTATTGACAGCGTCATTTCAAATTAACGTAATAGTTAAGTTGATTTAAGTTTTAAATTATACGAACGAATCATAAAGGTTTTTTTTATAAATCTTAAAATTTTGTCTTATTTAGAAATTTTCTCTAATCTTGGTAATTATTTAGGAAATTTATATTACTAAATATAGATGTGTTTTTATATATAGGCACAATATATAGATATATTAGTTAATTAAATTTTTTTTTACTTAAAATGGGATAGATTCCCATAAAGTGGTATTGATTTCCGTCTAATCCCGTGTATATTTAACTCACGATAAACGAGGGTTAAATAAAATAGGGGCATCTAAGAACCCCAATAGGCGACCATAAAGGTTTCATACAGGCTCCCATTTTATCGTGAACTAGTTTGAACCTGCGCAAGCAGACATCCCCCCAGGTGGTGCGGGTCAAACACCTCCAAAAGAGGAATTCAGCGGATTGGGTTATGGCAGTGACCCAACCGCTGTTTCTTTAGCGTATCGGATAAAGGAGCTTACTAGATTTGACAGATAGATTTAGAGGCGAAGGGATACATAAGGTCGATGGGAAAGGCCGCGTATCGATTCCAGTACTCTTTCGACGAGTTCTTGAGTCTGGTGATCCGGATTGGACGGAAGGTCTAAATCCAAATGCTGTGATAGTATATGGAGGCATAACCCAAAAATATTTGGAAGTGTATACTCAGAAAGCTATTAATGAGGTTGACTCAAAAATCTCTCATTTACCGCGAGGTTCAAAGGAACGTCGTGCCTTGGAGCATATTTTTAACGGGCAAGCTCTTCCGACTCAACCTGACGAATCTGGACGATTGGTGATACCTCTACGCTTACGAGAGAAAGTTGGAATTACTAACGAAGCACATTTTTCTGCAACCGGAGACACATTCCAAATTTGGTCACCTGAATCATCTTATGAGCAAGCTAAGTCAATTGAGAACTGGTTAACAGAGCAAGGTAATGATTTTGATCCTCTAGTTTTATTAAGTTCGGGTTCCAATAAAGATATTAAAGAAAAAATGGATTAAGAAATGGAAAGTATGGCCTGCAATTCCAATCAAAAGGCACAGCATACTCCGGTTCTGATTAATACTATTGTGAACAACATCCAACCACAAGGAACTTGGATAGATGGGACTTTTGGTGCTGGGGGCTATAGCCGTGCCTTACTGGAAAGTGGGGCCGTAAAGGTTTTTGGGATCGATAAAGACCCCAATGTAATTAAGCTTTCGCAGGATTTGTCCGAAGAGTTTTCGGGACGGTTTTCTTTTTTTTTAGGAAAATTTTCTAAAGTTGAAGAATTTGTAGATAAAGCCATTGTAGATGGCGTCATTTTTGATCTTGGGGTCTCATCCATGCAATTAGATCAGGCCAAACGTGGATTTTCGTTTAGACATGATGGGCCACTAGATATGCGTATGGGCGAAGGGGGTCTTTCTGCGGCGGATATAGTAAATAGTTTTGAAGAAGAAGAGATCGCTGATATTCTTTTTCAATATGGAGAAGAAAAATCTTCAAGGTTGATTGCAAAAAAAATAGTTTCAGCGCGACCAATAACGTCCACTCTAAGTTTATCAACTATAATACATGGTTGCTTTAATAATCGAACTGACACTAAGACTCATCCAGCGACAAAATCATTCCAGGCCTTACGCATTGCAGTAAATGATGAGTTAGCCGAGCTCGTTCGTGGATTAGAGGCTGCTGAACGGATACTGAAGCCGGGTGGAGAGCTAGTGGTTGTTACCTTTCACTCATTAGAGGACCGAATTGTAAAGAAGTTTCTTCGTTCTAGGTCAATTGGTAAAGGAAATGCTAATAGACATTCCCCCACATCTGAAAATGTTTCTCCAAGCTTTATACTGAAGAGCTCTAAACCTTATTTAGTAAAAGATAACGAACGACAGTCTAATCCTCGATCACGCTCTGCAAAACTTAGAATAGCTATACGATCGGACGCAGACCCATTCTCTCCCCAAAGAAAAAAATTAGGTCTCCCAAAGTTAGCTATGAAAAGTTTAACATTATGAGGTTAATATTTTATAGTTTCTCACTTATTTTGGTTATGTCCCTTGCTTATTTAGCAAATCTAGAGAGTGTAAAAACAAAGGCTACAATGCATAGTGCGAATCTTTTACGAACAGAAGTAGATGAATTAAAAGAGGAATTAAATATTTTAAATGCAGAATGGGCCTTATTGAATCGTCCAGATAGATTAACTGACTTAGTTAAGTGGCATTATAGGGAGCTGAAGTTAATGCCAATTTCTATAAAGAATTTCAAATCAATTAAATCTGTAGAACTTTCCAAACCTTCAAACAGAAAGGAATAATAATGTCAAAATTTGAATTATTTGTTCTGACTGGAGAAGATGGATGATTCGAGTTCCTTTACGTCCTTTGGCACATATTCTAGCAGTTAGAAGTTCTGGAGGTAATCCTGATGATATTGAAAAACAGAATGTTAACCAACGATATATTGCCTATACTGACTTGACTCAAAAACGAGCTGAAAGACGGCTATTTTTTGTAGGTATAATGTTTTTAATAAGCTTTGTATTAGTTTGTGCTAGAATGACTGTTTTGGCCTCCTCTGAGGTATCTTCTGTATTAACTGAGGTTAGTCCCTCAAATCTTATATCGCAGAGATCAAACATACTTGATCGAAATGGCAATATTCTAGCAACCAATTTACCTACATTCGCCTTGTATGCGAGGCCTCAAGTTATGATTCGACCACAGCTTGCAGTAAAAAAATTAATTAAGATTTTTCCAGATTTAAATGCAAAGAAGATGTTAATTGATTTCACTGGACAGAAGACTTTTCTCTGGGTGAAAGATAAACTAAGCCCAGAGCAACGGCAGGCTGTGCACGAGATTGGCGAACCAGGTTTAATGTACGGACCAAGAGAGATGCGACTTTATCCTAATGGAAGATTTGCAAGCCATGTATTAGGAGGCACAAGATTTAACAACCAGAGTGCAACAAATGCGGATATGGTTGGTAACGCGGGTGTGGAAGCAACATTTAATAACTATTTAAGCGATAGGGCTGACGAGGGGAAAGCACTTCAGCTAAGTTTAGATTTAAGTGTACAGGCTGCTGTCGAAAATATTTTAGGTGGATCAATGAATATAATGCGGGCAAAAGGGGCCACCAGCATTGTTTTAGATGTTATAACTGGTGAAATAATCACGATGGTCTCATTACCTGACTTTGATCCAAATAATCGACAAATAGAGTTTGCAGGTGATAACGCTAATAATAACCCCTTATTTAATAGGGCAGTACAAGGTGTTTATGAGTTAGGATCCACCTATAAAGTCTTCACAGTAGCAAAGGCTCTTGATTTAGGTTTGGTTGATCCAGAAACAGAAATAGACGTTTTTAGGAAAACCAATATTTTAGGTACCGAGGTTCGTGACGACCATTATAAAGTTCCAAAACTTAGCGTAACTGATATACTTACTGAGTCGTCGAATGTAGGGACAGCTACTCTAGCAGCTAAAATAGGAAAAAATAATCAAATAAGTATGTTGAAGGATCTAGGCCTTTTCCACCCAACTGAGGTGGAGTTAATAGAAGCAAAGGGCATAACGCCTTTAAAGCCAAAAAAATGGATTGATAGTTCTACTGTTACAATCTCATATGGTTACGGTCTGTCCATGAGTCCATTACATTTGGCAGTCGCTTACGCCACACTGATAAATGGAGGGTTTAAGGTTACTCCTACAATTTTAAAACAAGATAATAAAGACCTAGGTCGTAGGGTTATATCAGCAGAAACTTCTAATCAGTTAAGAAAAATTCTTAGGAGCGTAGTTCAACGAGGAACTGCAACACTTGGTAATGTAGAAGGATATGAAGTTGGTGGTAAGACAGGGACAGCAAACAAACAAAAAGTTGGAGCCAGAGGTTATGACAATGACCGGGTAGTTTCAACTTTTGTATCTTTTTTCCCCGTTAAGAGTCCAAGATATGTTCTACTTGTATCTTTCGATGAACCTTCATACAGGGGAGGAAAAGAAAAAAATGAAAGAAGTGCAGGGTGGACCGCTGTCCCAGTGGCCGCTGAAATAATAAAACGTATTGCCCCTTTACTGAACTTACGGCCTAGCTTTGACACCGATCAAGTGGTGCAATTAGATAGATAAAACTCACTTATGAAAATTAAATGTCTAGATGGTGATTGAAAATAAAAAGAAACTAAGTGAATTGGGATTTATTTCCTCCCAAAGTGCTGATTTAGAGGTTTTAGGATTGTCTTCGGATAGCCGGACAGTAAAAAAAGGATATCTCTTTGCAGCTTTGCCTGGTTTGAACTTTCACGGAGCTGAATATTTACAAGAAGCAATCTTGAAGGGTGCTAGTGTCATTTTAACAGATGCGGTTGGAGAAGTGTTATCTCAAAAATATTTAAAAGGAACCTCGGTAGAGTTAATTGTCACTCAAGATCCTAGGCATGATTTTGCTTGCTGTGCCTCTCTTTGGTTTAGATTTCAGCCTGAAGTGTTAGTCGCAATAACTGGTACAAACGGTAAGACTAGTGTGGCAAACTTTACTCGTCAGATTTGGGAACTTCTTGGGTGTAAAGCTGCGAATCTGGGAACAAATGGTGTTGAGGGAGCTGCAAATTTCTCCTTAAATCATACCACTCCAGATCCATTGTGCTTACATCGGATACTTTCTGAGTTAGTAGCCATTGGAGTGACTCATTCGAGTATGGAGGCGTCGTCTCATGGGTTATCTCAAAAGAGACTGGATGGTACAAATTTATTAGCTGCAGCGTTTACAAACCTTTCACATGATCATCTTGATTATCACGAGACTTTAGAAAATTATTTTTGTTCCAAAAAAAGTTTATTTTGTCGTATTTTGTCTTCTGAAGGAACCTCTGTTGTAAATATTGATAGTGTTTGGGGGAAAAAAATAAGGTCAATTTCAGAAAGCCGAGGGGTTCATGTCCTCACTATCGGAACTGATCCATCTTCAGATCTAAGGATACTCAATCAAAGTTTTTATAATGATGGACAAGAGTTAAGGTTCTCATATAAAAATAAGGTAGTTCAACTGAAGCTTAATCTTATCGGTGGGTTTCAGGCAAGCAATATCCTTCTTGCAGCGGGCCTGGCAATTGCAACAGGAAGTTTACCCGCCGACGTGTTTGCCGTTATTCCACTAATTAAAACAGTTAAGGGTAGGATGCAACTTGTTGCGACTCTATCAAATGGTGCATCTATTTATGTAGATTTTGCACATACTCCAGATGCCATTGAGACGGCGATTAAATCGATACGTCCACACATTTTAGGTCGTGTGAGTATAGTTTTTGGTGCAGGAGGAAATCGAGATAAGGAAAAAAGGAAAATGATGGGTATGGTGGCGCACAAGTGGGCAGATTCTGTATATTTAACGGATGATAACCCTCGTGATGAGGATCCAGCGACAATTAGATCAATGATTAGATTGGGAGCACCAAATGCCATAGAAATTCCAGACCGTGCTGAGGCAATATTAATAGCAATATCAAACCTTCAGGCTGGAGATGTCCTTCTAATTTCTGGTAAGGGGCATGAGACTGGTCAAGTTATCGGTGATACTGTCTTTCCTTTTGATGATATTGAACAGGCAAGCATAGCCGCAACTGCCTTAGAGAGGATTATTTAAGGTGTTATGGAATTCTAAAGAACTAGAAGTAATTACTGGAGGGCATTCAATAAAACCTTTTACGGTCAATGGAGTATCTATAGATACAAGGACATTACAGCCAAACGACTTATTTGTTGCATTAACTGTAAAAAGAGATGGGCATGATTTTGTTTTAGAAGCACTAAAAAAGGGCGCCAGTGGTGTTTTAGTTAGTAAAATTCCTGAAGGAGTGTCTTCGGAGTGTCCATTACTTCTTGTGAATGAAGTGAAACGGGCTTTAGATTTAATAGGTATCGCAAGCCGAGCGAGGAGTCATGCAAAGATTGTGGCTATTACTGGGTCTGTTGGAAAAACCTCTACTAAGGAAATGCTTAAGAAATCACTTTCAAAACACTGTTTAGTACATGTTTCTAAAAAAAGTTATAATAATCAGTGGGGCGTTCCATTAAGTTTGGCGAATATGCCAGAGAATACCGAAGTTGCAGTTTTTGAAATAGGTATGAACAGTCCAGGTGAAATCTTGCCTTTGACTCGAATGATAAGGCCGCATTTGGCCATAATTACTGCAGTAACTACGGCCCATTTAGAATCCTTTTGTTCTGTGGATGAAATTGCGAAGGAAAAAGCTAGTATTCTGGAAGGCTTGGAAGAAAATGGTCTTGGCATTGTTAACTGTGATTTTGAGAGCTTAGACAAAGCATTGTCTTTGTATTCTTCAGTTAAGTTAATCACATTTGGTAAATTTGTAAAAGCTGACTGGAGGTTATCTAACATAAAGTTTTCCAATACTAATATGATATGCTCTTTAACTAGTAATATATATGATTTTGATTTCAAAATTAATACATTAGGTGAACACCACGCTATCAACGCAACTGCTACTCTATGTGCCGCACACGCAATTGGTGCAGATCTATCGGGTGCTATTTTAGGGTTAGAAAACTGGAAACCTTTCAAAGGGCGTGGAGAAAGATCTTTGATAAACTGGAAACTTGATAGAGATCAATCTGACTTAGAGCTAATAGATGAATCTTATAACGCAAGTCCAGCATCAGTAGAGGCTAGTTTGTATACTTTAGCTATTTCAAAGCCTCCAGCTATTCACGGGAGAAGAGTGGCTATATTAGGTGATATGTTAGAGTTAGGGCAGACTGAAAAATCTTTACATGAAGAAATAGTTAAACATCCATCACTTAAGGATATAAATGTAGTTCACTGCGTTGGGGAGTTAATGAATTCCCTTTTTCAAAATTTACCACCTGGTAAGCGTGGTTTATTGACATTAACAGCTGCGGATTTTCTTACCAATCTAACAGGGGTACTAAAGCCAGGAGATGTGGTTATGGTTAAAGGGTCACTGTCAATGAAAATGAACCTGATAGTTGACGCTATTAAGGAATTAGGTCAAGTCGTAGAACTAATAGATGAGGAGAGTATCTAGATGTTTTACTGGTTAACAGTTTTTTCTGATGGTGGAGATTTCTTTAATTTATTTAGGTATATAACCTTCCGAGCGGGAGGTGCATTTTTTACAGCATTACTTTTTGGATTTATATTTGGTAGGCCATTAATAAATTTCTTAAAGCGGAAGCAAATCAATGGTCAGCCGATTAGAGCTGATGGTCCAGAGAGTCATATACTGACTAAAGCGGGCACTCCAACTATGGGAGGATTGCTTATTTTAGGCGCTTTACTAACCTCTACACTTTTATGGTCACGTTTGGATAACGGGTTCGTTTGGATTGTCCTTTTTGTGACGATTGGTTTTGGATTGATTGGCTTTGCTGATGATTATGCAAAGGTTTCCTTAAAATCTCATAAGGGAGTTCCCGGTAAAGTAAGGATTTTTTCTGGGATAATAATCTCTGTTATTGCGGCGCTCTTAGCCTCTAGACTGCATCCTGACCCGTTAACTAATCAATTGGCCTTACCCTTTTTAAAAAATGCGCTTATAAATCTTGGACCATTTTTTATCCTGTTTGGGGCATTTGTTATTCTTGGAGCTGCAAACTCTGTTAACTTAACAGATGGTTTGGACGGTTTAGCAATTATGCCCGTTATGATAGCCGCGGCTGCACTAGGCATAATATCCTATGCTGTGGGGAGGGTTGACTTCACTCAGTACCTTGATGTCCATTATGTGCCTGGAACATCAGAGTTATTAGTTTTCTCTGCGGGCCTTATTGGCGGTGGGTTGGGTTTCTTATGGTACAATGCTCCGCCAGCTGCCGTTTTTATGGGGGATACAGGTTCACTATCACTAGGGGGTGCGTTGGGGGCTATAGCGGTATTAACAAAACACGAACTAGTTATGGGAATAATTGGTGGTTTGTTCGTGGTGGAAGCTTTAAGTGTCATTATCCAGGTTTTATATTTTAAACTAACCGGGCGTCGTGTCTTCCTTATGGCACCTATTCATCATCATTTTGAAAAAAAAGGGTGGGCAGAGCCACAAATTGTCATTCGATTCTGGATTATTGCGCTGATCCTTGCGATGATTGGTCTTGCAACACTTAAAGTTAGATGATTGTCTCAGAAATCTATACTAATCAGTCGATTGTGATTTTAGGACTAGGCAGATCTGGGATTGCACTTGCAGAAGCTTTAACCCAAAGTGGAGCCAAAGTTTTGGTCTGGGATGATAACCCTGATGTATTACTAAAGGCTTGCGAAAGAGGGTTGGAAGCACTTAATCGGAACAAAAAAGATCAATGGAGAGGAGTAGATATTTTGTTGGTCTCTCCTGGAGTACCATTTTTATACCCTAAAATTCACAACATTATTTTAGAAGCCTCAAAGGCTCAGGTGCCAATTGATAATGACATTGGGATGTTCTTTAATATATTAGAAACTACAAAGAAGAACTTTAAGATCCCTCCAAAGGTAATAGCCGTTACGGGATCAAATGGTAAATCAACAACTTCATCCTTGATTCATCATATTCTTATAAAAGCAGGAACTACCGTACAGTTTGGTGGCAATATAGGCAAAGCTGTTTTTGAACTTAATCCTGTCCAAAACGAAGAGGTTATTGTCTTGGAGTTAAGTTCATATCAATTGGAGGTTGCAAAGCGATTGTCACCAGATATTGCAATTTTTACAAATTTCTCACCAGATCATTTGGATAGGCATGGTGGAGTGCAAGGTTATTTTTCGGCAAAAAAGCGTTTATTTGACTCTGGGTACTCTAATACTTCTATTATTAATATTGATTCCAAAGAAGGTTTGTTGTTACTCAATCAGAACGCTTCATCTAATCAGGATTCACAGTCTATAAGAGTAACTTCAGGACCTTTAACAAATACCAAAGATTGGACCGTTGGTTGCTTTCTTGATAGGTTAGTTGAAATGAAAGAAGGAAAAGAAGTATTTTCCATGCCTCTCAAGTCACTGAAAAATATACCTGGGGTGCACAACCAAGAGAATATTTGTTTGGCATATGCGGCCTGTAAGGCAATAGGTATTGAATCAAAAGTGATTAAGGCTGCAGTAAAAAGCTATGTTGGCTTGAAACATAGAATTCAACTTGTGGGAATTAGGCATGGTGTAAAATATATAAATGATAGCAAGGCGACAAATAGTGATAGCGCTTCTGTTGCGTTAAAAACGTTTAAAAATATTCATTGGATTTGCGGAGGTGAAAAAAAAGAAGAGAAATTAACTAATTTAGCATTTAATGCTAAGTTCGTAAAAAAAGTCTATGTTATTGGAGAAGATCCAACTGAGTTTGCAGCACAATTAGGGTTTGACCCTCATGAGCTGTGTGGTTCGATGGAAGACGCAGTCAAGTTGGCCTCTGAAGAGGCGATACCGGGAGATATTGTGTTACTATCGCCCGCAGCGGCAAGTTTTGATCAATATCAGAATTTTGAGAAAAGAGGTGAACATTTTATAGAACTCGTTAAGAAAATTTTATAAATTCCTCTTAAAATATATTTACTTTAGTTTATAATCTTTTACTGGATTGATCGGGGTTTTAAGCGTAGAATAATACATAGATCCGAATAAATCGGGCAAGCGAGGCAGTTTTGGCAAAATTCTCATGACTGAGATGGTCTATGGTACAGTGAAGCACTCATCAGCTGAGCCTTCTCTTTCCAAATGGTTACACTCTATAGATAGGTGGTCTATCCTATGTGTATTAACTCTTTTTGGAATTGGACTTCTTTTAGGTTTATCTTCTTCCCCACCTCTTGCGGAAAAAAACGAATACTCTCCCTTTTATTACGTCTATAAGCAAGTAGTTTTTGGTTCCTTGGCACTTTCCTGCATGTTTATTTTTTCAACATTATCAAAAACGAGCATTCGACGTTTCGCTGTATTATTTTTTCTTGTTACGTTTATTGCGCTTGCTTTATTACCAGTTTTTGGAACTGATTTTGGTAAGGGAGCGACTAGGTGGTATTCTTTTGGGCTAGGGTCCTTTCAGCCCTCAGAATTTTTAAAACCTGTTTTTGTAGTGCTCTCAGCATGGCTTATAGCTGAAAGTCAAAAAATAAATGGACCACCTGGGAACTTTATCTCTTTTTTTATAGCGATGTTAATAACTATTCTTTTGGTAATTCAGCCTGATTTTGGGCAGGCAATGTTAATATTGTTTGGATGGAGCGTGGTTTATTTTGTAGGTGGAGCGTCAATAGTTCTTTTACTAATTATAGCTTTTGCAACTATTTGTTTAGGTTTCGTTATGTACAGCATATCAGAGCACTTTCGTCGGAGAATTGATGGATTTTTATCTGTTGATATTGATCCAACCACGCAGATTGGATTTGTTAGTAATGCTATTAGAGAAGGCGGTTGGTTTGGTGTTGGAGTGGGTAAAGGAGAAGTAAAATGGTCACTTCCTGACGCACACACAGACTTCATAATTGCGGTGGCTGCCGAAGAGTATGGGCTAATTTTAGTGACTGTAATTATTTCTTTATATATTACAGTGACGATTAGGAGTCTTCACCGCTTAATGAATAAGAAAGATCCTTTTGCTCGTTTGGCGGGTGTGGGCTTAACAGCAATGTTTGCTATGCAGGCATTAATCAACATGGGTGTTGCTGTAAGGCTACTTCCGGCAAAAGGCATGACCTTACCATTTATTTCAAATGGTGGATCGTCATTAATCGCCACAGGGATTGCTCTAGGAATGTTATTAGTTTTCACTAAGTTAGAACCTCAAGGGGACGTTAGAGACCTTTTAGTGAAGAGGCGAAAAGGTCGATGAAAAAAAAACGAATTTTACTAGCTGCTGGTGGTACAGGTGGTCACATGTTTCCAGCTCAAGCATTATCTGAGGTTTTATTAAAAGATGGTTGGACAGTTGGATTATCTACTGATGTAAGAGGTTCTCGGTTTTTAGACAGTTTTCCTTCAGATATTAAGGTCGCCATTTCGGATTCGGGCACATTTTCCAGTAGTGGAATTATAAAAAAAATTAGTACTCCTTGGCGGATAATTAAAGGAACTATTTCTACGCTAATAAATTTTAACCGTGAGAGACCGGATGTAATTGTCGGATTTGGGGGTTATCCTTCTATCCCAGCATTATTAACAGCTAGGTTGTTGGGCATCCCGTTCATCTTGCACGAACAAAATGGTATTTTAGGCTTAGTTAATAAAATTTTTTCCAAATATGCTAACGTGGTTGCCTGTGGCACGTGGCCAACAAGTGCACCAGAAAAAACAAACTTAGTATTCACTGGTAACCCTGTAAGGGCTTCAATTCTTAAGAGATCAGGGTCTCCCTATATTTGCCCAGGGGATTATCCAATGAGCTTGGTTGTGGTCGGAGGAAGTCAGGGGGCTACTGTATTGTCAAAAATTGTACCAATAGCACTTTCTAAACTGCCTCTTGAGATTTTAAAAAACTTAAGAGTAAGTCATCAAGCTCGTAGTGAAGATATTATTGCGGTTTCAAAGTGCTATGAGAGTATGGGAGTGCAGGCTTTTGTAAAACCATTTTTTGATGATATACCCAGTAGATATTCTGAGGCGCAATTAGTAATATCCCGGTCTGGTGCTTCATCAGTTGCTGATATTTCTATTATTGGACGTCCATCTATTTTAATACCGTTTGCCGCTGCTATCGCTGATCATCAATCAGCAAATGCATCACAATTAAAAGCCTCTGGTGGTGCAATTGTAATTCAAGAGTCTGAGCTTACATCGGAGAAATTAGCAACAAAAATTACTCAAATTTTAATGTTTCCGGAGGTTGCACAAGAAATGGCAAATCAGGCGTTTAAATGTGGGAACCCTAATGCTGTCGAAAAACTTCAAGCGGTAGTCAAATCAGTCGTTGACGGTACATCAGTATGAGTTCGACTAAAACAAAATTACCAATAGGTTTAGGGGCAATACATTTCATAGGTATTGGTGGCATAGGTATGTCAGGCATAGCTGAAGTATTATTAAGCCTAGGTTATATCATTCAAGGGTCTGATTTAAAATCAACGGATATAACTAACAGGTTATCAGCTTTAGGCGCGAAGATTTATTTGGGACAAGATAAATCTAACCTTGAAGTCGCAGAAGTTGTAGTCGTTTCGAGTGCGATAAAAAGTGATAATGTCGAACTTAAAGAAGCTCATCTAAAGTCACTGCCAGTTGTAAGTAGGGCAGAAATGTTGGCTGAGTTAATGCGGTTAAAGTCCAACATTGCAGTAGCTGGAACTCATGGAAAGACTACGACAACGACCATGATTTCAGCAATTCTTGATATGGGCGGTATAGATCCAACCGTAATCAATGGGGGCATTATCCATGCTTATGGATCAAATGCTCGAATTGGACAAGGAGAGTGGATGGTAGTGGAAGCTGACGAGTCTGATGGGACTTTCATACGTCTTCCTGCTACGATCGGCGTAATTACCAATATAGATCCTGAGCATATGGATCATTGGGGTAGCTTTGATAATCTTCGAAATGGTTTTTTTCAATTTATATCTAACATTCCTTTTTATGGATTGGCTGTTTGCTGTGTAGATGACCCAGAGGTTCAGGCACTTGTATCAAAGGTAAAAAATAGAAGAATTGTTACATTTGGTTTTGGCAAGGAGGCTGATGTAAGGGCATTAAACATAAAATATAGGAATAATAATTCGACTTTTGATGTTCAGTTTCGTGACGAAGGGGTTTTGATTGAGGGTTTCAGTTTACCTATGCCCGGCAACCATAATATATCGAATGCGCTATCTGCCATAGCTGTAGCACGATATTTAGGGATGTCATCTAATTTGATAATGAAGGCTTTAAAATATTTTGAAGGGGTTAAAAGGAGGTTCACCACAGTTGGAACTTTTAATGGAGTTACAATAATCGACGATTATGGACATCACCCTGTTGAAATTCGGGCTGCTTTGCAAGCAGCAAGGCAAATAACTTTGGGGAAGGTTATAGCAATCCACGAACCACACCGATTCACTAGGCTGCGTGATTTGTTTGAATCATTTTGTGTATGCTTTGAAAGTGCAGATTTTGTTGGAATAACAGAAATTTTTGGGGCTGGTGAAGAGAAAATTGAGGGTATCACGCAGGAATCCCTAGTAAACGGTATAACGCGAAAAGGCCGTACTAATGTGGAACCAATATATGGATTAGAGGGGCTTTCAAAGTTTGTTTTATCTGTAGCCTCTGAAGGAGATGTTGTTATTTGTTTGGGAGCGGGGTTGATCAGTGGCTGGGCTTATCAGCTACCATTACTTTTAACTAAAGATGAAAGTACATCTTTGCCAATCTATTAAGAATAAATTAAAAATTATAATATTTAGTATAGCGGTAGTAATATGAAGTCAGAAATTTAATGGATTTCCCTCCAGTTAAAGGGAATATTTCTCTTAATAGAGGTCTCAATGAATTAACTTGGCTACGTGTTGGTGGTCCTGCAAGAATATTTTTTCAACCTCGCGATGAACTTGATTTAAAATATTTTTTATCAAGCTACCAATGTGATCAACCTATTTTCCCTTTTGGAGTCGGCTCTAACTTAATTGTCAGAGACGGAGGAATTAATGCTGTTGTTATTAAGTTGGGAGGCGCCTCGTTTAATTATATTGAAAAAAGAGGGAAATTTTTAGCATGTGGTGCGGGAGCTTTAGATGCTCGCGTTGCAATTAGGGCAGCTGAATTGGGTTTAGATCTTAGCTTCCTCCGTACTATACCTGGTACAATAGGTGGTGCAGTTTCGATGAATGCTGGTTGCTATGGATCATATATAAAGGATGTTTTAGTAGAGGTAACATTAGTTACCCGAGATGGTTTAGAAATGCGTTTAGACGCTAGTGAAATTAAACTAGGGTATAGGTTTTCATGTATTCCGGAGGGGGCTGTTATAACAGAAGCAGTTTTTGATGCTCCTAGCCGAGATGTTGGGTACTTAAAAAATAAGATGAAAAATCAATTAGAAACTAGAAATAAGACACAACCAGCTACTGAGAGAACAGCTGGAAGCACCTTTAAAAATCCATCTGGTTTCTCATCTACTGGTAGGCCTGACGACCTTAACGAGATGAAGGCATGGAAACTGATTGATGAGGCAGGCATGAGAGGGTTCAAATTAGGAGGAGCTAAAGTATCAGAGAAACATTCAAATTTTTTAATTAATCAAAAGAATGCTACCGCTTTTGATCTTGAGGAGTTAGGCAACCTAATGCGTAAAAAGGTTTTGCAAAAGAGTGGAATAGAGTTACAGTGGGAGATACTACGAGTTGGTATAAAAAAATAGAATATTTTGTACAAATAGTATAAGGTGTTATATGAGTATAATAAATACAAAAGTCGAATAAACGGCTAAAATAAATGAGGTGGGTATGTCGAGCAGGACGACCCAAAGAGTTGTAGTTTTGATGGGTGGAATTTCTCTGGAGAGAGAGGTTTCTTTGTCATCAGGCAGGTGTTGTGCTTCAGCTCTTCGGGAAATAGATAAATTTGAAGTTTTTGAATTGGTTGCCGATAATGCGGTGGCCAAAGAGCTAGACGAAATATCTCCAGACGTTGTATTTAATGCTTTGCACGGGCGTTGGGGAGAAGATGGAGCTGTCCAAGGTATACTGGAATGGTTAAAAATACCCTACACTCATTCAGGTATCTTCACTTCAGCAATGTGTATGGATAAGCTGAAAACAAAATTGGCTTATGAAATAGCAGGACTACCCGTAACAAAATCTGTTTTAGCTTTAAGAGAGAAAGTTTCGGAGAAGCATATTATGGATCCTCCATATGTTATTAAACCAATTAATGAAGGTTCGTCAGTGGGAGTCCATATTATTCCCCTTGGCTCTAATGTTCCACCCAGCTTAGATAGGGCTATGCCCGAATACGTTATGGTTGAAGAATTTGTCGATGGCAGAGACTTAACAGTAACTGTAATAGGCTCGAGAGAAAACCCAAGAGCATTAGCAGTTACTGAAGTTGTTACTGACGGTTGGTACGATTACCATGCTAAATATTCTATTGGAGGATCAACTCATGTATTGCCTGCTGATATTCCAAATGAGATTAAAACAGTTTGTTTAAACCATGCAAAGAAAGCTCATAATTTTTTAGGATGTAGAGGAATATCTCGAACTGATTTCCGTTGGGATGATAGTAAAGGAAAAAGTGGGTTATTTTTATTGGAAACTAATACCCAACCAGGTATGACGCCTACTTCACTCGCTCCGGAGCAGGCTTTGTTTTGTGGTATAACATTAAGCGAATTGTGTTCATCATTAATTGAGGATGCGTCATGCAACCGCTAAGTTTAAAACTTAATACACAGTATGGAGGCGATCCAGCCCCAAGTAGAATTAACTATCGTTTCCAGCGCCTTTGGTTGATGCGTAGTTTTAGACTTTTCACAAAATTGATCCTACCAGTGTTTTTATGCCTGGCATTTATTATTTTTTGTTTTTCCAATGAGAAAACGTTAAATTTTTTTAAATCCTATAGTTCTAATGCAATTGATAGTTTTGCTGATCGACCAGAGTTGTTAATTAAGTTGATGTCTATAGAGGGAGCGTCTCAACCGTTAGAACGAATTATTAGAGATACCTTACCTATTAGTCTACCAATCTCAGGTTTTGATTTTAACTTTACGAATATTAGGGAAGTTATTGAGAGCCTTGATGCTGTCAAAAGTGTAGATATTCGTGTGATTTCTGGTGGTATTCTTAAAATAAGAGTTTTAGAAAGGGTGCCTGAATTTGTGTGGCGAAAGACCCCAAAAGAGCTTTTTTTACTAGATAAAGCTGGTGCTATAGTAGGGCAGGTTTTTAATAGAGCCCAAAGGTCTGATCTTCCATTTGTAACTGGGGCTGGGGCAGACGTTGCACTTGTTGAAATAGCAAACTTTATTAATTTACTTAAACCGATTGAGGACAGAGTTGTTGCCTACTCTCGTATCAGTGAAGATAGGTGGGATATAGTGCTAGATAGTAGCCAAAGAATATCATTGCCTTCGGAGGAACCCGAGTTAGCTGTTGGCCAATTTCTTATATTAAACCAATCTGAAAATATTTTAGATAAGAATATAGAGCGTATCGATTTTAGAAATAAACAACGGTTAACTCTTACACTAAAGGATAACGAAATAAACAATTAATAGAGGATGATTAAATTGAATAAAGAGCTATTCCAATCCCAACTTAAAATGAGACGCGCTAGACAGGTTGCTATTCAAAGAGGTCTAATCTCAATTTTAGACGTTGGAAGTTCGAAAATTACCTGTTTTGTATTAAGTTTCGACGGATCTGGAGAATTTAAAGACAGTGATGGCATTGGTCCAATGTCTGGACAGTCCTCGTTTAGGATTATAGGGGTCGCTACAACTCGCTCGAGAGGTGTTCGGTTTGGAGAAATTGAAAGTATTCACGATGCAGAAAGAGCAATTCGCACAGTAGTACAAGCCTCACAAAAAATGGCTGGGACTAGAGTTGATCATGTAATCGCGACATTTTCTGGTGCAAGACCAAGGTCTTATGGACTAGAAGGCAGATCTGAACTGGTTGATGGAATTGTAACTGATGAGAGTATATCTAGAGTTGTAGCATCTTCAGAAGTCCCAAATATTGGAGTTGGTAGAGAAATATTACACGCGCAGCCTGTTAATTTCTCAATCGATAACAGATCCGGGCTTATTGATCCAAGAGGTCAAGCAGGAAATGCCCTATCAGTTGATATTCATATGCTTACTGTTGGTAGTATCGCAGTTGAGAACTTACTCTATTGTTTGCAACGATGCGATTTAGAGGTGGCTGGTCTTGTATCCAGTTCTTATTGTTCTGGAATGTCGTCGTTAGTGGAGGATGAGCAAGAACTAGGAGCTGCCTGTGTAGATTTAGGTGGCGGATCAACAGGAATATCCATATTTTTAAAAAAGCATATGATATTTTCAGATTCCATTAGGCTTGGTGGAAATCATATTACAAACGATATTAGTCATGGTCTTCATATTGATTTTTCTACGGCTGAGCGAATTAAAACATTTTATGGTGGAGTTATAGCTACTGGAATGGATGATAAAGAGGTCATAGATCTAAGGTCTGATACTGGTGATTGGGAGCATGACTCAAGGAGTGTAAGCCGAGCTGATATTATTGGTATTGTTCGACCCCGAGTAGAAGAAGTTTTGGAAGAAGTTAAGGAGAGATTGGAGGTTGCAGGTTTCAATAGTTTGCCGTCACAAAGGGTTGTTTTGACGGGAGGAGGAAGCCAGTTAGAAGGACTTGATGGTTTAGCATCAAAAATATTAGGACAACAAGTTCGATTAGGTCGACCGCTAAGAATTCAAGGTTTACCACAATCAGCTACTGGATCAGCATTTTCTTCATGTGTTGGCGCAAGTTTATTTGCGACAAGTCCCCAAGATGAATGGTGGGATTTTGGTATACCAGCTAGCAGTTATCCAGCTAAATCAATAAAGCGTGTCGCAAAGTGGTTTAAAGAGAACTGGTGATTAGGTATATATGGCATATTACAAGATTTTGTTGATCTAAGATTGTATTAATCAATATTTTGTGTCTTAATCTAGGGGAATACTATTAAAAATATAATAAGAGCTTTTAAAAAAGCCGAAATCATAAAACTATAAATACAGGTGGAGCATAATGGCGTTAAATCTTCGAATTCCAGAGCATACAGAACTTAAACCTAAAATTACCGTATTTGGTGTCGGCGGCGCCGGAGGAAACGCGGTAAACAATATGATAGAAAAAGAGTTAGATGGCGTAGAGTTTATAATTGCCAACACTGATGCTCAGGCGCTTCATCAGGGAAGTGCAGATAATAAAATTCAAATGGGACTAGGAGTAACGCAAGGTTTAGGATCGGGAGCGCGTCCAGAGGTTGGTGCTGCTGCTGCTGAGGAAGCAATAGAACAGATAGTAGATAAACTTACTGGAGTGCATATGTGTTTTATCACTGCCGGAATGGGCGGTGGTACAGGTACCGGTGCAGCCCCAGTTATAGCACAAACAGCTAGAGAGTTAGGAGTACTAACAGTTGGGGTAGTAACAAAACCTTTTCAGTTTGAGGGTGCGAAAAGAATGAGGCAAGCTGAAGATGGCATAAAGGAGTTACAAAAAGTTGTAGATACTCTAATAATAATTCCTAATCAGAATTTATTTAGGCTGGCGAATGAAAATACAACCTTCACGGAAGCATTTTCAATGGCTGACGATGTACTATATCAAGGGGTTAAAGGAGTTACTGATTTGATGGTTAGACCGGGCCTTATCAACTTAGATTTTGCTGATGTTAGAGCAATAATGGATGAGATGGGAAAGGCGATGATGGGGACTGGGGAAGCCGAAGGAGAAGAGCGAGCACTAAAGGCTGCTGAAAAAGCAATTGCTAACCCACTTCTTGATGAAATTAGTCTTAGTGGCGCTAAGGGTGTTCTAATCAATATCACAGGTGGAAATGACTTAACCTTATTTGAACTTGATGAGGCTGCTAATAGAATACGCGAAGAAGTGGACCCCAATGCAAATATTATAGTTGGATCAACCTTAGATACTTCATTGGAGGGCAAAATGAGAGTAAGTGTTGTGGCAACAGGAATTGATGCGTCAAATAATGAGGTAGAGAAACCTTATAAAAACGATGAAAAAGTTGTTCAACTTAATGGTTTAACTGATGCTGTAAACATAAATGACATAAATGACATGAGTGATGATGAGCCCTTACTTTTTGATACTCTAGAAATTAAGGATATTAGGAACTCTGAAGATGAGGCGAGAGTATTAGTAGAAGAGAAATCAATACAATACGATGAAAAAAATGAACTCGATAATCAAGTTTTTGATTCATATCAAGTGTCGGATGATAAGGTCGATAATGATGACAGTTACATCGCCGCTCTTTCTGGTGGGGATGAAAAGCCTGCACCTGCTATTGCAAAAAAGAGATTTGGTATAAACTCGCTAATAGGAAGGATGACTAACGGTTCAGGAAATACCAACATAGAAGATAATCTTGACGATAGAAAAGAACCTATATTGTCTGGAGAAAATGATGATACAGAGTTTAATGATGATGAACGTATAGAGGTTCCTGCATTTTTAAGGCGGCAGGCGAACTAATAATAACTCAGCCCCTGGGAAAAGAAAAATTCAAAATAAAAGCTATTTTTTATAATAGTGGTTTTGAGTGATATTACGAGTGAGGAGGCGATATACAAATGTTTCATTTAGTCACAAACTGTGAATTGTTAAGATAGCCAACTAAATCTATAGTCTTTTATGAAAAGGGGTCCAGATAACGAGATCCTGAATTGAGATATTGGAGACAATAAGTGCAGTCAACATTGGCATCAAAAATAAGTTTTGAGGGAGTAGGACTTCATTCAGGAATAGAAAGTAAAGTAACTTTAATTCCAATGGGTCCAAACTATGGAATCTGGTTTAAGCGTACAGACACTTTTGGTGTTAATAATATGATAAGAGCCATTTACTCAAACGTTGAAGATAAACCATTATGTACAAGGTTGATAAATAAAGACGGAGTATCGGTTAGCACTGTTGAGCATATAATGGCAGCATTAACTGGATGTGGAATACAAAATATTTTGATAGAGGTTTCGAGTGATGAGATACCAATATTAGATGGTTGTGCAGAGACTTTTGTAGAGAAAATTCTTCAGGTAGGTATTATAAAACAAGCTGGTAAACAATTTGCTGTTCAAATTTTATCCAAAGTTGAAGTTGTCGAAAATGAAGCATCAGCAAGTTTAAGCCCTGCAGATTCTTTAGAAATAGACTTTTCAATTGATTTTAAAGAAAAAGGAATTGGAAAACAGTCCAAATCTCTTAATATGGCTAATGGTACTTTTGTAAGAGAGCTTTCGAATAGTCGAACTTTTTGTCAAAAAATTGATATTAAAAAAATGCACTCTAGAGGTCTAGCTCTAGGTGGTAGTTATGATAATGCGATCGTTTTTGACCAAGGCGATATTCTCACTCCTGGAGGTCTTAGGCATGAAGATGAGGCCGTAAGGCACAAAATGTTAGATGCTCTTGGAGATTTAAGTCTAGCAGGAATGCCAATTATTGGTCGATTTGTGGGTGTCTGTGCAGGCCATTTGATTACGCACCGCTTACTAAAAAAGCTGTTCTTAAACCCGTCGACTTATAGAGTGGTGGAGTGCTCTCTTAATCAAATCAATACATTACCCGGTTTCGGAGTAACTCATTTAGATATTGAAGTAGAGACTAACTTCAGTTGATTTTGAAAACTTCTATTTAACGTACTAAAAGCACTTTTAAGGTTCAGTTATTGGGTTAACAGTCTAAGAAATCATTATGTAAAAATCTAACAAAGAAAGTGTACTTTAATAAATGATGAAATGGAAAGTTTATCAGTTCATTTTTATGAGTGTTTATATGACATTGATATCTGGTTGTATCCCTGAAAACCTGAAGGAAGGACCAGTTTCAAAAAAATCAGCAATGGAAATATATAATGAAGCTACAGTTTTAATCGAAAACAAAGATCTTGAGGATGGAATTTCTCTATTAAATGAAGTTGAGCGTTTGCACCCATACTCTCCATATGCCAAAAGTGCTCTCCTTAAATTAGCTGTTACCTATCATTCGCAAAAAGACTATGAAAACACTCGGTTGAGTGCTGAACGTTACATAGACTTCTATCCAAAAGATCAAGATGCGGCCTATGCTCAGTATCTTATAGCACTTAGTTATTACAATGAAATAGATCGAGGTGGGCGTGATCAGGAATTAACTTATAAAGCTTTACAGTCGTTTAAGTTATTAACTGAAAAATATCCAGATAGTGATTATACAAAAACAGGGACATTAAAATTTGATTTGGCTTATGATCATCTAGCCCGAAAAGAAATGGATGTTGGTTTATTTTATTTGAAGCGAAAACAATACTCGGCCGCTATAAATAGGTTTCGTATCGTTATTGAGGATTTTCAAACAACTAGTCATACTCCTGAGGCGTTACATCGTTTAGTTGAATGTTACCTTTCATTAGGTCTATACAAAGAAGCAGAGACAACTGCTGCTATTTTGGGACATAATTTTCAATCATCTAAATTTTATCGTGATAGTTATGAGTTACTTAATCAAAAAGGTTTAGCACCAAATATAGAAAAGAAAAGCTGGTTGAATAAATTTTATCAAAATATAGTCAAGGGTGACTGAATATTTAAAGGTATGTGGTAAACAATTATGCTTAAAAGCCTTCAGATTAAAAATATCTTAATAATAGATCAGTTAGAACTTAATTTTGAGCCTGGCTTAAATGTCTTAACTGGAGAGACTGGTGCAGGAAAATCCATTTTACTCGATTCGCTAGGGTTTGTTTTAGGAAAACGAGGCCAAATGAACTTAGTTAGGTCAGGTGCTCAACAAGGAGAAGTAAATGTTGAGTTTTACCTAGAAAAAAGTCATAGAGTTTGGGAAACTCTAAAACTTGCGGGTTTTGAGATTGATGGTGAACTTCTGATACGCCGAGTAGTATCAAGTGAGGGCCGAAAACAGGCATTTGTAAATGATAAGAGAGTTACTTCAGACTTTCTAAGGAGCTTTTCTGAGGGACTTATAGAGTTTAATGGACAGAATGATGACAAAGGGCTTTTAAACCGTAGGAATCATCAATCATACTTGGATAGTTTTTTAGGGTTGGAAACTATTTCTCTGGCTAAACTTTGGCGATCTATTACTGACAAAAAAAGTGAATTAGATAAAATTAGAGATAATGCATTAAGCTCGATTGTAGACAGAGAATTTGTACAATATTCATTAAAGGAATTAGAGGATGTTGCGTTAATTCCCCAGGAAGAGGTGCATTTAGATCAAAGACGTAAACTCATGAAAGAATCTGAAGGAATTAGAGAAAATCTATCAAAATTATTGTACAATTTGATTGATGAGGGTGCGGAAAAAAAAATAGCAAATTCTATAAAAGGTTTACACAAGCTTAAAGAAAATTTTTTTAGCGAATTAGATTTGGCTGTTTCTGCTTTGGAACGCTCCTATAATGAATTAGGGGAAGCAACGGAAATAATACAAAAGTTGTACGATTCATCAAAATTTAGCTTATCAGAATTAGAAGAAACAGAAGATAGGTTATTTTTGCTTAGAGGTTTGGCAAGGAAGCATCAGGTTGATGTGTCCTCGTTGATTGACTTAAGAGAAGAATTTAAGGTTAAAATTGAAAGTTGGGCCAACTCTGAAGACTTAGTTACCAGTGCAGAAGAAAAACTAAATAAACTATTCGATGAATATAAGAGAAGGGCAAAGATCCTTTCCAATAAAAGAATATGTGGTGCACGCGAACTTGATAAAAGTGTTCAGAAAGAATTAAAGCCGTTAAATTTAGAATATGCAAAGTTTAAGACAGAAGTAAGTTCAAAATTATCTGGTCCAGAGGGAAATGATAACATCAGTTTTACGGTATCTACTAATGCTGGCGCTATTTATGGCCCGTTAAATCAAATAGCCTCCGGTGGGGAGCTGTCTAGATTTACATTAGCATTGAAGGTTTGTTTATCAGGAAAAAAAGATAAATCTTCAATGGTTTTTGACGAAATTGATAGTGGTGTTGGAGGTAAGACAGCAGATGCTATAGGTCGACGTCTTTTAGAAATTTCTAAAAATGAACAGGTGTTAGCAGTTACACATTCTCCACAGGTTGCTGCATTGGCTGATCTTCACGTACTTGTCCAGAAAAAAGTTGTCGATAGTGAAACTTTTTGTTCTGTTGACTCTTTGGTACCTAGTAAGAGGGTTGAGGAAGTGGCCAGAATGTTGTCTGGAAGTAAGTTGACAGATGAGGCTCGTGAGATGGCAAAAGTTCTTATTGGAGACACGCTTAATTAATTTTTATAGTACGCCTATAACTTAATTAGACTGAAACATTTTTCCTGGATTTAGTATGTTCTGTGGATCAAAGCCTTTTTTAATTTGGTGCATTTTGGTCCAAGCATAGCCATGTTCTTGTTCCATATAAGCAATTTTTCCAATCCCAATCCCATGCTCTCCGGTTACTGTACCGCCTAGTTTCAAGGCCCTCTGGGTCATTGAGTTTGAAAGGCTTTTTGCTTGTTCCAATTCCAATTCATTTCCTGGCTCAACTAATAGGATAGCATGAAAATTTCCATCGCCTACATGCCCGACTATGGGTCCTGATATAGAGCTTTCGTTGATTTCGTCTATAGTCTCTTCAAGTGCCTGTGCTAAGCAAGAAATTGGTACACAGACGTCGGTTGTTAATGCTGTAGACCCTGGCCTAGAGTTTAGAATAGAGTAGTACGCATCATGTCTGATTTGCCATAATTTGTTGCGGTCCTCCGACTTTGTGGACCACTTAAAGTCTGACCCCCCCATTTCGGCTACAATTTCTCCAAAACGTTTTGATTGTTCAGTTGTTTCGATTTTTGATCCATGAAACTCAACCAGAAGATGTGGTAGTTCAGGCATGTTCATTCCGGAGTAACTGTTAAATGAGCGAGCGGTAGCAGCATCTACAAGTTCAATTCTCGCCATTGGAATTCCCATTTGAATCGTGGTTATTACAGTATCTACAGCGCTTCGAATATCTAAAAATGAACATATTGCTGCAGATATAATTTCGGGTTGCCCTACTAGTTTTAAGGTTAATTCTGAAATCAATCCCAGAGTGCCTTCAGAACCAACAAATAGATGTGTTAAGTCATATCCTGCAGATGATTTTCGGGCTCGTGACCCTGTTTTGATTTCCTGACCATCAGCTAAAACTATCTTAAGGGCTAATACATTGTCAGCCATTGTACCATATCTAACAGCAGTTGTACCACTAGCTCTGGTCGCTGCCATTCCACCCAATGAAGCGTCCGCGCCCGGATCTACAGGAAAAAATAACCCGGTATGCCTTAACTCTTCATTCAATTTTTTTCTAGTTATTCCGGGTTGAACTACTACATCCATATCCTCTATATTTACAGATAGGATAGAACTCATCTTAGAGAAATTTATTGTCACACCGCCATGTATAGCCAGACTATGACCCTCAAGGGATGTTCCTGTTCCCCAAGGAATTACGGGGCAATTATATTTGGAACAGGTATTTATTATAATAATTAGGTCTTTTGAACTTTCGGGGTAAATTACAGCGTCTGGAGGAAAGTGTGCAAAATAAGCCTCTGACCTTCCATGTATGTCTCGATCTGACTTAGACGTTGTTACTTTTTCTCCTAATAACTCTTTAAGAGCGTTTATTGCATTGACATTATTCATAATGTTGGCACCCGTGATATAGATCGTTTGCTAACAGTTTAAGCTTAAATTAGTCTAAGTGAAAGTAGGGAGTTAAAAGTTTGACAAAGTCTTTAATACAATTGTTACAGAAAGCAATTTATTGGTCTGGGTTGACTTCTGCTGAAGATATCAAACTCTTTAAGAAAAGTTTATCAAATCAACTTAAATTTTGGTTACTTGCGGTGTCTATAGGTTTCATTGCTGGTTTTGCTGCTGTTGGTTTCCGGCAAGGGATCGAAGTGCTTCAGGGGCTTTTATATGGTTCGACAGAAGCTGGGAGTTTTATAAAATTTGTAGAAAAACTAGCCTGGTATTGGAAGATCTCTATTCCGATGTGTGGTGGGCTGATAGTAGGGATTATATTACACAGATATACAGCGGATGGTCGTGCAAAGTCTGTTGCTGATGTTATTCAAGATGCAGCGCTAAATAATGGAAAGATTAATCAGGGTGGAGGCATTGCGTCTGCATTTGCTTCTCTTATTACTCTTGGGTCGGGAGGATCATCAGGGAGAGAAGGTCCTGTAGTTCATCTAGCAGCAGTTATCTCAGGCTGGGTTTGTAATAAAATCCAAATCGATACTGTTTCAAATAGAGATTTACTTGGATGCGCAGTGGCGGCTGCGGTTTCAGCAAGCTTTAATGCACCGATAGCGGGAGCATTATTCGCTTTAGAAGTTGTCCTTCGCCACTTTGCTATTCATGCATTTGCACCAATTGTGATCGCCAGCGTTATAGGAACAGTGATAAATAGACTGACTTTTGGAAATGTAACTGAATTTATTTTACCTAGTGCAAATAATCTAGGTTTTTATGTTGAGTTACCAGCGTTTATCTTGCTTGGCCTTTGTTGTGGGTTAATTGCTGTTATTTTAATGAGATCCTTATTTTTGGCGGATGATATAGGTAATTCAATACAAAGGTTAACTGGTACAAAGCGTTGGTTGCGGCCCGCGATTGCGGGGACACTTTTAGGAGGAATAGCCATTTGGTTTCCTCATATTATTGGGGTAGGATACGAGACTATTTCGGCTGCTTTAACAGGAGAAATTCTGTTACATGAGGCGATTATATTTGCAATAATGAAAGTTATTGCTGTTTCGATCACAATTGGTGGTCGTATGGGTGGAGGTATTTTTTCGCCATCATTAATGATTGGATCCCTAACAGGGTTAGCATTTGGTTGGATTGCAACAAGTGTTTTTCCAACCTTGTCCGGAGAGCAGACGATTTATGCTTTAGCTGGTATGGGCGCAGTCTCTGCTGCAGTTTTAGGTGCACCGATATCGACAACTCTAATTGTCTTTGAGTTGACTGGAGATTGGCAGACGGGGTTGGCTGTTATGGTTGCTGTTTCATTTTCTATTGTGATATCTAGTAAGCTCGTTCACCAGTCTTATTTTCTAACTCAAATAGAACGGCGAGGGATCCATTTAGCTGCTGGCCCTCAGGCTTATATTCTATCTACTCTTAGGGTTTCTGACCTAATGACGGGTGTTCGTGATTTTCAAAAATTAAATATACAAAGCGTGGAGAAAGTGATTGAAGCTGGAATTTACCTTAATCCAGATGATACTTTAGAGGATGCAATGCCTATTTTTGAAAATTCACATACATCGTTTATTCCAATAGTTGAATTGCATCCATCAAAAGATTCACCATCCCTTTTGGGTGTCCTTTATCAAACAGATGCACTTAAAAAATATAATGTTGAGCTAGTATCTAGAGTTAAAGAAGAGCATTCATAAAACCTTTAAAACACTTTTAATATTTTTATAATGGCCTTGTTTCTTTTTTCAACCAGGGTTCACATTCTTTAGAAACGACTACTTTAGATAGAATTGATTTGTTATACTGATTGATCCAATCAATTTCTGCTTTAGTTAAAATATCTTTAATAATTAATTTTCGATCCAACGGAGCAAAACTAATAGTCTCGAACTCTAACATATCTCTGTTTGAAAAAGCTTTCAATTTTTTTGCTTTTTTTACAATTAGTAGATTTTCTATACGAATCCCAAAACTCCCTTCCTTATAGAACCCCGGCTCATTTGATAAGATCATACCTTCTTCTAAAACAATGTTGCTAGCTCTACTAATTCGTTGAGGACCCTCGTGTACACTTAGATACACACCTACTCCATGCCCTGTCCCATGGTCATAGTCATGGCCTATTTCCCACAAGGGAACTCTAGCTAAAGAATCAATGTCTCTCCCAGCCAATCCACGAGGGAATCTAACTTTGCTAATTGCAATCATACCCTTCAAAACTAATGTATAGAATTTTTTTTGTTCATTCGTAGGGCTTCCAACTGAAATAGATCTTGTTATGTCTGTCGTTCCATCAAGAAACTGAGCACCAGAATCAACTAATAAAATATCTCCATTTTTAACAACCCTATTAGTTTTATGAGTGACGCGGTAGTGTGGGAGCGCTCCATTCGGACCTGAACCAGAAATTGTGTCGAAACTAATGTCACGAAAGTTTGGTAGGTTCCGCCGAAGTCGCTCTAATTGAGTAACTGCGTCTATTTCAGTGAACGTACCAGGTTTTTGTTTGCTAACCCAAAAAAGAAACTCGGTCACTGCTGTAGCATCTCTTACATGCGCTTTTTTTGTTCCCTGTATTTCAACATTATTTTTTTTTGCTTTAGGTAGAAGGCATGGGTCATCACCAAAAACATACTCATCAATAGATTCTTTCACTGCCACGGGTGTTTTTTGATAATCTATCCGAGTTTTCCCTTTTAGAGTTCTTAAGTGGTTTTTAAATTCGGAGAATGGAAACTCAAATACATGCCTAAGGTTTTTTTTTGAAAGGCCGTAAGTTTTTTCCGGTTGTATAAATAAATCTACTCGACCATCATCCGATATGATGGCGCAAGCTTGAACTACTGGGGTCCTTGGTACGTCTTGTCCTCTTAAGTTCAGTAGCCATGAGATACTTTCTGGGTCTGTTAATACGCAGAACTTTTGTTCAGATTCTCTTAATTTTTGAGAAATTTTAGCACACTTGCTTTCACTTGTTTCGCCTGAAAAGTTCAATCTGTGCTCTGTTACTTGGCCAAGTGGGGAATCTGGCCGGCTCTCCCATATTAAGTCTATCAGGTTTTCTGTTTGGGTGAGTTGTATGGATGTTGAAGTGATTTTTGCGCCTAGTTCATCTATCTCTTTAATAGTATGTAAGTTAGGATCATAGGCTACAGTACCATTAAGAAGGTTTTTATTTAACCAATCCCATAAGGTAACTTCTGGCCAGTGTATAATTTCATAATCTTTAGAGACTTCTTGCTTCACTTGTACTCTATACCGTCCATCAACAAAGATACTTGCTTTTTCTTGAAGGACACAACAAAATCCTGCTGAACCGGTAAAACCGGTAAAAAATTTTAATCGTTCATCAGATGGAGTTACATATTCTCCTTGAAAAAAATCAGTTCTGGGGATTATGTATCCGTCGAGCTTCTTGACTTTTAACTCTTGGCGGAGTTTCTCCAATAGATATGAGGGGTTCTCTTGCCTTTGAGGTGTGTCAAAAGTCTGAAATATCTTATCTTTCATTTGTTACCTTTTTGACTTGATCTTTTTATCAAAGAGGCTGGCCAACTGCTCTGTCATTGCGCCGGCCAACTGTTCGACATCAGTTATAGTCACGGCTCTTCTATAATATCTAGTCACATCATGCCCTATACCAACGGCGATCAGTTCTGTGATACGACTTTTCTCAATCATTTCTATAACATCACGCAAGTGTTTCTCGAGGTAGTTTGAGGAATTAACGGATAGCGTGGAATCGTCGACAGGTGCCCCATCACTAATAACCATAAGTATTTTCCTGGCCTCTGGTCTATTTTTTAATCTAAGATGAGCCCACTCAAGAGCTTCTCCATCGATATTTTCTTTTAGAAGACCTTCTTTCATCATTAAGCCTAAATTAGGTCTAGCTCTTCGCCATGGTGCATCAGCTGACTTATAAATAATATGCCTTAAGTCATTTAGACGACCAGGTTGAGGACTTCTTCCATGCTCCAACCAGGTTTCTCTTGATTGACCACCTTTCCAAGCTCTTGTAGTAAATCCTAGAATTTCAGTTTTTACTTGGCAGCGTTCTAGGGTTCTGGCTAAAATATCAGCGCATATTGCAGCAATTGATATTGGGCGACCACGCATGGACCCAGAATTGTCCAATAATAAAGTTACGCAGGTATCTTTAAATTCAGTATCTTTTTCCACCTTAAACGATAATGGAGTGGTTGGATTGGAGACAACACGTGCTAACCTACCAGCATCAAGTATGCCTTCTTCAAGATCAAACTCCCAACTCCGGTTTTGTTGAGCTTGCAACCTTCGTTGGAGTTTATTCGCAAGTCTGGATACCGCACCCTTTAGAGGTTCTAGTTGCTGGTCTAAGTATGCCCTTAATCTTTCAAGTTCTATCGTATCGGCTAGATCCTCTGCTTTGATTTCTTCATCAAAATTTGTAGAGTAGACTGTATAATTAGGGTCAGCTGCTGAATGTGGTCGACTTACTGGGGGTTCGGTTGGTGCCTCTCCCTCTGGTAGTTCTGTGTCGTCGTCAGAGTCTGATTCAGCCGTATCTTCTTGGCTTGCAGAACCCTGACTAGAGTCCTCTTCTTCTTCCTGAAGTTGTTCACTACTAGCATCACTATCCTCTGAACCATCTTGGTTTTCTTCGTTATCGTCGTCTTGATTCTCTTGCTCCGATTCTGTGTCAGCGTCACTTTGATCTTCTCGATTTTCTGAATCATCTGGATCGTTACCGAGTTGATCTCCATACCCTAAATCTTGAATTATTTTTCTAGTAAATTTTGCAAACTTTTTTTGATCATCTAGAACATTTTCTAGATCCTCTAGAGTATTTCCAGCAGAAGTTTCAATGAAGTCTTTCCAGAGTGTCATGATATTATTTGCTGCCTCTGGTAGTTTACGTCCTGTTGCCAAGTGCCTAATAAGGTAACCTGCGGCTACAGGTAAGGGGACTTGAGAAGCTTCTTTAATGTTTTCATAGCCTTTTGATCTAGCTTCATTTTCAATTTTAACATCTATATTCCCACCTGTCCCTGGCATAGATTTAACACCAATAGCTTCGCATCTCGCATTTTCCATAGATTCATATAGCTCTTTAGCCATAGTTCCCTCGGGTTCATACCTAGAACCCATAGACGAATTATGAAAACGCCGTCTCAAGGCGAAGGAGTCAGCTGTACCACGGGCTAACAATACTTCATCTCTAGTAAGTTTTCGTGATACTTGGGGGAGACGAATTTGGTCATTAGCCATGCCCGAAGGATCAACAGAAAATGAGATACCAAGCTCTGAATCATTTGCCAAAGTCTTTGTTGCTTCTGCAAGAGCTTTTTTGAATGGATCAGCAGGATTTCTTTTGTCGGGAGTATTAACCAAGACTCACAGAAGCTGCACTTTCTGGCAGTTCCTCATCAAAACATCTCTGATAAAACTCAGCAACTATTTCACGCTCAAGCTCATCGCATTTATTAAGAAATGATGTTCTAAAAGCGTATCCCACATCACCAAAAATTGTTGCATTATGCGCCCAAGCAATAACCGTTCTTGGTGACATTACAGTGGAGAGGTCGCCATTCATAAAAGCTGTCCTAGTTAAATCAGCAACAGTAACCATCTGTGAAACTATTTTCTGTCCTTTTGGATTATCATAGTTAGCTGCTTTAGATATAACAATCTGACACTCAACGTCGTGTCCTAGGTAGTTCAGAGTTGCTACTAAAGACCAACGATCCATTTGGCCTTGGTTTATTTGTTGTGTCCCGTGATAAAGCCCAGTTGTATCACCTAGCCCGACGGTGTTTGCTGTTGAGAAAAGTCTAAAATATTTATGAGGGCTAATAACTTTATTTTGATCAAGTAAAGTTAATTTTCCATCAGTTTCTAGAACCCTTTGAATAACAAACATAACATCGGGCCTACCTGCATCATACTCATCAAAAACTATAGCAGTTGGGTTGCGAAGAGCCCAAGGCAGTATACCCTCCTGGAATTCAGTTACCTGTACACCTTCCTTGAGTTTGATTGCATCTTTTCCAATTAAGTCGATACGGCTGATATGACTATCTAAATTTACCCGTACACATGACCAGTTTAACCTTGCAGCTACTTGCTCGATGTGGGTCGATTTTCCTGTCCCATGATATCCTTGTATCATAACCCTACGGTTATGAATAAAGCCAGCTAAAATGGCTGAGGTAGTATCTGGATCAAACTTGTAAGTTGAATCAATATCAGGCACTCGTTCTGATCTTTCCGAGAATGCAGTAACTTTCATACTACTCTCAAACCCGAAGACTTTGCTTACGTCAATTTCTTTTGTAGGTTTTGAATTTAAATCAATACTTCCGTCGGCCATTTTTTTTCCTTTATCATGAAAAATGGGGTTTTACCTTGAAATGCAATAAATTAATGGTAAGGGCAAGAGTAAGCTTAATAATTTAAATAATAACTTATGACATTTTTTCTTTATGAGCCTTTTTATTATATTAACATTTAAAAAAAATACTTTCCAAGATAATAGTACTCCAAAATAATATTTTAATTAATCAGAAAAACGCCTGCTATCTTTTATTTGATCCCATGCCCACACCACTTTCTGAAGTTGATCTTCATCTGAACGATTTCCTCCATTCATATCAGGGTGAAGATCTTTTATTAGGCCTTTGTATAGTGCCCTCAATTGTTGTTTACCCATGTTCGATTTACCATTTAAAATTTCAATAGCCTGTCTCTCTGCTGGAGGTAATTTTCTACTTAAATCACCTGAGTTCCTACCTGGGTTTTGAGTGGCATTAGTACCAAGGACGGCCATAGGATCATCAACACCCAGGCGAGACCACGCACGTTGCTCTACTCCCATTTTTAGAGGTGTGGTTGGACGTTCCCACACCCTATCAGAGTTCATTTGCCGTTCCATTTCTTCTTGAGTATGGGTTTCAAAAAAATTCCACTTTAGATTGTACTCACGTATATGATCTTTGCAGAACCAATAAAATTCATCTAGAATGTCAGGAGACTTCGGGGCTCTATACTTGCCAGCGTCAGAACAATTGGGAACAGAACAATTTCGCTGAGAAGTCTCAACAATACCCGACATTCCTCTGCGGCCCTTTGCTCTCCTTTTTTTATCAGTAGAAACTGATATATCAAAGCCGAATGGATCGAATTTTGTCTGGTTTGCCATTTACTTACCTTTCCGAGTGGGAAAAGAGAGTGTAGTGTTTTCTTCAGATAATTGAAGAGCAAAGATAGGTAAAAGATGAAAATAACTAAATTAATTGAAAAAAAACTTCGTGATAAGTTTAATCCAAGCTTTTTATCTGTTGTAGATGATAGTGACAGTCATAGAGGGCATGCTGGTTTTCGTGAAGGTGGTGAAAGCCATTTCAACATAGAAATCGCATCTATCCATTTTTTAAAAAAAACTAGGCTTGAGAGGCATCGGTTAGTTCATTCGGCTCTTGGTCCTGATATTATATCAAAAATTCACGCATTAGCCTTAAAAATATCGATTTAATTTTAAATAACATTGTTTAGAAAACTCTATTAGGTCACCAACTTTTTTTGAACTAACTCGTTTACTAACTTTGGGTTAGCCTTGCCTCCAGTCGATTTCATCACTTGCCCAACAAACCAACCCGCAAGCTTTGGATTTGCTTTTGCTTTTGTGACTTGATCTGGATTCTCTCTTATTATTATATCTAAGGCACTTTCTATCTCTGCGGCATTTGAAACTTGCCGCATCCCTCTTTTATCAACAATTTCACTTGGACTACCACCCTCAGTATATACTATTTCAAATAAGTCTTTAGCTATTTTTCCAGATATCTCTGAACTAGTGATTAAGTCAATTATTTCTCCAAGCTGACTATGTGTTATTGGGCTATCAGTAATACTTTTATCAGTATCTCTTTTTAATCTGCCAAATAACTCGTTAATGACCCAATTAGCAGAAAGTTTCTGATCTCTTCCTTTTGCGACTGCTTCAAAGTATTTGCTGGTCTCTAGGTCCGCTGTTAAAACCCCTGCATCATAATCACTCAACATGTATTCATTAGCGAAGCGCAATCGCTTTTGGTCAGGGAGTTCTATTAAGTTTGAGGATATATTATCAACCCACTCTTGTTTTAAGTTTAGTGGTAGTAAATCAGGACATGGAAAGTACCTATAATCATGAGCTTCTTCTTTTGAACGCATTGGTCGTGTTTCGCCTTTGTCTGGATCATATAATCTCGTTTCTTGAGAGATAGTTCCTCCTGCTTCTAAAATTCCAATTTGTCTGCGTGCTTCAGTATCAATTGCTTGCTGAATAAACTTAAGAGAATTCATATTTTTTATCTCACAACGTGTACCAAGATAAGAAAAATCTTGGGATGTTTGATATTTTTCATAATCCCCTGGCTTACAAACTGATATATTAACATCAGCACGCAAATTACCATTTTGCATATTTCCGTCGCAGGTTCCTAAATAACGCATAATTTGTCTGAGCTTTGAGATATATGCTGTTGCTTCTTCGGCACTTCGAATGTCGGGTTTACTAACAATTTCCATTAGTGCGACGCCAGTGCGGTTTAGATCAACAAATGATGTATTGGGATCCATATCATGAATCGATTTACCTGCGTCTTGTTCAAGGTGAATGCGTTCAATACGCACTATTTTTGCTACTCCAGGCTCTAAATTAACTAGTACCTCGCCTTGACCTACGATCGGATGATAAAGTTGACTGATTTGATATCCCTGAGGTAAATCTGGATAAAAATAGTTTTTTCTGTCAAATGCAGAGTACAAATTTATCTGAGCATTTAAACCTAGTCCCGTTTTAACTGCTTGTGAAATACACTCTTCATTAATAACAGGCAGCATTCCAGGCATTCCGGCATCTACGAAGGCCACGTTAGAATTTGGTTCAGCTCCAAAAAGTGTCGAAGCTCCTGAGAATAATTTTGCCTTAGATGCAACTTGGGCGTGAACTTCTAAACCAATTACGACTTCCCAATCATACTTAGCCCCAGAAATAGTGGTTGGTTCAGGGGCTTCGTATGTTAAATCAAGCATTAATGGAATTCCTTTGTTCAGATGATTATGAGTTATTATTAATAAAGGTAGCGAATTAAACCTACATTTTAGTTTAGGGCAGGTAAGAGTTTTGTGCAATTAATTTTAAGAATTCAAAATGTACAAATGATATTTATCCTATCTCCCTCCAGAGATATCTAAGTTGGTACCAGTGATATAGCTAGCCTCATCCGAAAGTAAAAAAAGAATAGCCTCGGCTACCTCTTTTGCTGTTCCAGCACGCTTAATTGGGACTAGTGGTGCCGACTCTATTGCTCTGTTAGGAGCCCCCCCTTTAGCATGTATCTCGGTATCAATTATTCCGGGACGTACACCATTTACACGGATACCCTCATTGGCTACCTCATCACTTAAGCCTTTGGTGACAATATCTAAAGCTGCCTTTGAGGCAGCGTAATCCACCCATTGATTTCCTGATCCAAGTCTGGCTGCTACAGAAGATACGTTCACTATTGCTCCACCAGCTCCTCCATACCTTGTAGACATTCTTAATACAGTCTCTTTTGCAACTAATATAGGTCCAATTAGATTAACTCCAAACATACGGTTTAAGCGTTCGAAACTCATCTCATCTAATCGCGCAGTTTTATCTACAATGCCAGCATTGTTAATTAAGGCGTCAATTCTGAACGAACAATTATCTAATGTACTAAATATTCTATTTATATCGTTATGGTCTGACAGATCACCTTGTAATACTTGAACTGAAACACCTATTTCTGTACACTTTTTCTTTACAAGTTTCATACCATCACTATTTAAATGATAATGAATTGCTAAGTTGCAGCCTCTTTCTGCCGCAAGCAGTGCGCATGCGGCGCCAATTCCAGAGCTTGCACCCGTTATCAAGATGTTTTTTTTGTCCATTTTCAAAATTCCCTTTCTTGAAGTAATAACAAAGATCACAAAAGATCACATTAGAATGCGTTCTATAATTTCACTTGTGTCTTTACTTAAGTTCGCTTGATTTTGTATTCGATTTAACTGGGTTTTTATTAGGTTTTTCCTTTTTGTGTCATAAATCTTCCAAGTGTCAAAGGCAGTACTCATACGTGCTGCTGTTTGAGGGTTTATTTGATCTAGTTTAATTATCCAGTTTGCGAGGAGCTCATAGCCGTGACCTGATAATTGATGAAAAGCGACAGAGTTCGCCGTAAGTGATCCAAAAACTGCTCTAAACCTATTAGGGTTAGTCATATCAAATAACTTATGTTCTGTTAATGTTTTGACCTTTTCAAGAGCTTTTTCTGGGCTACTTTTTAGGACTTGAATTGCAAACCATTTATCCATGACCAATCTTTCACCTGACCACTGGTTAAAAAAACTAATAATCTCTTTTTCACCCTGATTACATTCAATTAAACAGCCTAGGGCTCCTAACTGCTCTTGCATTGTGCTAGAGTTTTTAAACTGTTTGGTAGCTGTGACACCAGAATCTATTTTCGTTATAAGTTTTAATATTATGGCTCGTAGTGCTCTTTTGCCGTCATCTCTTGCATTAGATTTGTAGTTTCCAGTTACAAAGTTAGTTGAATAGAGCTGTAATAAGTAGGGTTCTAACTTTAGAGCCAGTAGGCGCTCCAGCTCTTTTATGGATAAATAAATTTTAAGTGGATCGGGAGATTCACCAATTAAAAGAATCTCTTTTGCTAATTCGCCTTGAGTAGGTAGCTTAAGCATTAAAGACTTTAATGCCGGTTCAATACTATTATTAGTTACAATATCCTTTATTGCATCAAGGTAGATTGTCTCTATTTCTTCGGACGACCCAGTTGCTGATAATAGTACTTTTTGACTTAGGAACCTACTTGCTTCCCATCTATTAAAAGGATCAGTATCATTTTTTATAAGTAACGCATACTCTTTGTCTGGTCTCTTATGACTCAGTTTTACTGGAGCAGAAAACCCTCGAAGTAATGAAACTATGGGTTTTGAGTCTAAATCTTTGAACTCAAATTGTTGAGTTGTTTTATATAGCTCTAAAACTGTAGTGGATAAAATTTCTTTACCATTCGTGTCTAGAAGTCCTATAGCAACTGGCAACAGCATTGGGTTTATAACTGAACAGCTTGTATTGGAGCTTTGTTGTGTAAGTTTTAGCGTATAACACCCTGAGTGAAATTTTTCTTCTACGTTGATTTCTGGAGTGCCGGGTTTAAGATACCACAGTTTAAATTGAGTTAGATCACGCTTAGTTATGTCTTCAAAACATCGTAACCAGTCTTCGACTGTGCATGCTTCACCGTCATGTCGTGAAAAATATAAATTAACAGCCTTGTAATAATTTTCTTTACCGACAAGAAGTTGAAGCATTCTTATTATTTCAGCACCTTTTTCATAAATGGTAGAAGTGTAAAAATTATTAATCTCAATATAGCTTTCAGGACGAACAGGATGGGCTAGAGGGCCGCCATCTTCCCTGAATTGTATCGCCCTTAGATCTAATACATCATTAATACGTTTGACTGACTCTGATCTAATATCTGAAGTAAACTGTTGGTCACGAAACACTGTTAAACCTTCTTTTAGGCATAATTGAAACCAGTCTCGACAAGTAACCCTATTCCCTGTCCAGTTGTGGAAGTATTCGTGAGCGATGATTGACTCAATACGTTCGTAGTTTTGATCGGTAGAAGTTTCTGGTGACGCCAAAACTGCTGAGGAGTTAAAAATATTTAGACCTTTATTTTCCATTGCCCCCATGTTGAAATCATCTACTGCAACTATATTAAAGAGATTAAGGTCATACTCTCTTTCGTAAGTAACTTCATCCCATTTCATAGCTTTTTTTAATGCGTTCATAGCAAAGTCGCATTTATCTTCATCTCCAGACCTTACCCATATATTCAAATCAACATTGAGACCGGATCTACTTTTGTAGTGATCTGAATATTTTACTAAAGTTCCGGCGACTAAAGCAAATAAATATGATGGTTTTGGCCAAGGATCATACCATTCTGCAAAGCCTGGACCAGAGTCGATTAAGTTACCATTCGAAAGTAAAATGGGTTCTGTACTTTCAATTCGAACTTGGAATTTTGCTAAGACATCTGGTCTGTCAGGGTAGTAAGTTATTCGTCTGAAGCCTTCTGCCTCACATTGCGTGGTGTACATACCATTAGATATATATAAGCCTTCCAGACGCGTGTTTGTATCAGGTTGAATTTCTACTTCCGATTCCCAAACAAAGGGTTCTTCGGGGACTTTGCAGGTCAAGCCATTTTTCGTTTTAGTAGGCGATACTAGGATTCCATCTACCTTAGCCCAAATAAGTGATAACTCCTCCCCCATAAGGGAAAAAACCTTAGTTGACGATTTGGAGTTCGGTTTAAATCTAATTTCACTAGTTACTTTTGTTTTTGAGGGAGAAAGTTTGAATGTTAGCTTAACACTGTCAATTAAAAATGCTGGTGGTTCATAATTTTTTAAGTAGACCACTTTGTTTTGTTGTGTCGGCATACTGTTATTCCTAATGCGGTAAAATACCTATTCGGTTTATCTTTGCAATTGTTTTATGAGGTTTTTGGGCTCATAGTAAGTGTCAAAATGAATTTGTTTTTTTAAGTAAATATATTTTTAAAGAGGCTTGAAGTAAAAACTCATTTTACGTTTTTATAGGTAATATTTTAAAAAAATAAAAAAAAGGATAATAAATGGTAGAATTAACACTTAATAAAGCAAGAACGATTCTTCGTAATTCTATAAAGAAGGGTAGAGAGTTAAATCTTAAACCTTTATCAGTGGTGGTATTAGATTCTGGTGGCCATGTAATAGCTTTTGAAAGAGAAAATTATGCGAGCCCTGGACGTTTTGATATTGCCAGAGGAAAGGCATACGGTTCAATAATGTTAGGTATGTCTGGAACCGCTCAAATGGCTAGAGCAGAAGCACAACAGTACTTTATGAGTGCTGTAAATGGTTTATTTCGTGGTAATGTGATTCCCGTTCCAGGAGGGGTCTTAATTAAAAATAAAAGTGAAAGAGTGATTGGAGCGGTAGGAGTTACTGGAGATAGTTCTGATAATGATGCGATCGTAGCAATGCATGGTGTAAATTCTGCTGGACTGTCTGGAGACATGTGAGGATCAATTTTTAGATAGACATTTATAAATATATTTAATTTTATGTTGTATAAATAGTATAAATATCTTTTATGGGTGTAGATAAATTTTTTGGGGAATAAGTTAATGGCCCGACCTATAGTTGGGATAATCGGCAATACAGCTGTCGTGAACAACCAATATGAAGTTGATGGTAGTGGTAAGATGAATTCAGAAGCAATTTCGATTGCTTCTGGTGCAGTCCCTCTGATTTTTCCGGCCAACCCTGCATTATTAGAAGTTAACGAATTGTTAGCAGTTTGTGATGGTTTTTTGTTAACTGGGGGTAGACCAAATGTGCACCCTGAAGAGTATGGAGAACCTGAAACGGAAGCACATGGCGATTTTGATAGAGAAAGAGACTCGATAGCCTTGCCTTTAGTTAGAGCATGCGTAGAAAGGGGTCAGCCTATTTTTGGTATTTGTAGAGGGTTTCAAGAGGTAAATGTTGCTATGGGAGGCTCACTCTACCCAGAGATTAGGGATCTGCCTGGAAGGATGAATCATCGTATGCCACCTGATGGGACAATAGAAGAAAAGTTTGCCCATCGCCATGAAGTAACATTTACAGATGGTGGCCCATTTCATAAGTTACTTGGCACAAACAGAGTATACACAAACTCTCTTCATGGGCAGGGTATTAAACAGCCCGGTTTAAGGGTATGTATTGATGGGTATTCTGGTGATAAAACACCAGAAGCTATGTTTATAAAAGATGCTCCAGGTTTCACATTATCTGTTCAGTGGCATCCAGAATATCGTGCTAATGAGGATCCAACCTCACAGGTTTTATTTTCAGCTTTTGGAGAAGCTCTGAATAGTTGGAAAAGTACTAAATAATTTTGATTTTAGGGCAGGTATATTATGCGTATTGAAAATTTAAAAAAGAGAATGAAAAGCCAGGAACCTTTGTTAGGAACCTTTATCAGAACCCCATCAATTGAAATAGTAGAAATTTTGGCAGAAACTGGTATTGATTTTGCCTGTTTAGATGCTGAGCACTTTGCGTTTGATCGATCACGAATGGACGCGTGTCTAGCAGTTGGTAGAGCGTTAGACTTTCCTCTTTTAGTTCGGACATCAAATTCTAGTCATTCAGAGGTTTTAAAAGTTTTAGATAGTGGTGCTACTGGGATTGTTGTACCCCATGTCGATTCCGTTATCAAAGCCGAAGAAATTGTTAAGGGTGCACATTATGGGGCAGGGGGAAGAGGTTATGCGGGTGGAACTAGGTCAGCTGGTAGAACTTCAAAACCTATGTCTGATGTTATAGAAAAAGCAAAAAAGAGAACAATTGTAATTGCACAAATTGAAGAAAAACTGGGTGTTGATTCCATTGAAGACATTGCATCCGTTAATGGGCTAGATGCTGTTTTTCTTGGTCCATCCGACTTATCTCTTTCATATGGAGAAATAAATTTAGATTCTCAATCCTTAAAAGATGCGATGATAAAAGTTGGAGCTGCTGCTACTAAAAACAAGATAAATTATATTACGTTCATAACGGACTTAGCTAAAATAAAAGAGTGGAAAAAATATGGTTTCACTACTTATGTCCTGGGATCAGAACATGCGTGGATTATGAAAAGTGCGCTTGAAGCTGTTGAGAGCTTTCAAAGTACTGAGTAAAAAAATATCGACTGTGAGAGTTTTAGTTGAAAATTATTTTTGATACCTGTGTTTTATATCCGACTGTACTCAGAAAAATTTTATTAGGTGTTGCTAAGGAGGGTCTGTATAAACCGGTATGGTCAACGCAAATACTGGATGAATGGATTCATGTAACTAGGAAAAAAAATCCTATTGGACAGGATACTATTTTGGCCCAGGTAGCATTATTAAAATTCCAGTGGCCAAACTCTTTAGCTAAAGATTATGACTTTGATACTCGTAGCTTATGGTTGCCAGATGAAAATGACGTTCACGTATTAGCTTCTGCAATATCATCAGATACTGAAGCTATTTTGACTTTGAATCGAAAAGATTTCCCAAAGAAAATATTAAAGGACTATGGTATTGTTAGATATAGCCCAGACGAGATGCTAAAGAGTTTGTGGATTGATAATTCAGAAATTATTTCAAGGGTGGTAGAAAATGAATTTGAGTCTGCAAAGCAGAATTTGGAGCGAAAATTGACATTGAGGGGAGTTTTAAAGAAATCCTATTTACCAGGCCTAGGGAAGTTGATGGCATAGGATTTATTTTTTCCATTTCTGTTCATTCTTTTTTATAGCTTTAATCCTTTCAGATGTTTTTGGATGGCTAAGAAGCCACGCGGGAGCACCCGTGCCTGAGACGTTTGTAAGTTGTTCAAGCTTCTCAAAAAGTGTTATTTGTGGGCCAATTCCAATACCAGACTTTATTAACAATGCTGATGCATAGGCATCTGCTTCATACTCATCATTGCGAGAAAGCTTTGCAAACAAAAGCTTGGTTATGGTATTAGCAATCCAAATGCCTAACCCTGGTATAAGTCTTCCAAAAAAAGATGTTAGTATTACGCGTACTATGTTCTGACCAGAAAAATCAACTAAGCGTCGACGAGTATGACCAAGGGCGACGTGCCCTATTTCGTGCGCAATTACGGTTGCAAGCTCAGCTGCAGAAATTTCTCCAGAGTAGTATTTCTTTATAAATCCTCTAGTAATGAATATTCTACCATCTGGGGCTGCTAGACCATTAACTATCTGAATTTCATAAACATTTACTCTAATTTTAGGTAAATCAAGAGCCTTTGCCATTCTATTATTAAGAGCCTCAAGAGTTTCATCTTCCAGCGTAACTGATTTACTATTTAGTGTATTCTTAGTTTTCCAAGCAGAAAATTTATAGGAAACTATGGCATATAAAATAGCTAATACTATAGGTGTGAGCTGTATCATGAGTCATTATAACATCTCTGTTAGTTCAACTTCTACCAAAAAATATTAAGAAGGCATTATTTTTGAGTAAGCGAGTAGCATCCCAAAACTATTTGCTAAGTACCTGCATACCATTCTCAATCCCTTTTAACGTCATTGGAACCATTCGAGCGTTACCTAAGATGTGTTGGATCATCTGAATGGATTGTGTATGTTTCCAATATTCTTCAGGTAAGGGGTTAATCCAAAGATTTTTTTCCCAGGTATCTTTAGCTCGCTTTAACCAAACTTCACCTGACTCTTCATTATAATGCTCGTTTGCGCCGCCAGGGTAAGCTATTTCGTAGGGTGACATTGAAGCGTCTCCAACGAAAATACATTTATATTCACTCCCATAAGTTCGCATAATTTCAGTAGTGCTAACTTGCCGATCCCATCGCCGCTGATTCTCTTTCCAGACGCCCTCATAAAGGCAGTTGTGAAAATAGAAATACTCAAGGTGTTTGAATTCTGTTTTTGAGGCAGAAAATAGTTCTTCAACAGCTTTGACGTGTGGATCCATTGAACCCCCAACATCTAAAAAAAGTAATACTTTTACAGCATTTTTCTTTTCTGGCTTGGTTTCTATATTGAGGTAACCATTTTTTGCAGTAGATTTTATCGTTGTATCAAGATCAAATTCTTCAGATGCGTCATCTCGAGCCCAACGACGAAGCCTCCTGAGTGCCATTTTTATATTCCTGGTACCTATTTCAATGTCGTCATCAAAGTCTGAGAACTCTCGCTTATCCCACACTTTTATTGCTCGTTGATGACGAGATTCATTTTGTCCGATTCTAATTCCCTCTGGATTATAGCCATATGCTCCAAATGGGGAAGTTCCAGCAGTGCCTACCCATTTACTACCTCCTTGGTGACGTCCCTTTTGTTCTTCAAGTCGTTTTTTAAGAGTCTCCATTAACTTCTCAAAACCACCTTGTGATTTCACCTCATTTTTTTCATCTTCAGACAGATGTTTCTCTGCTAATTTTTCCAACCAATCCTTTGGTAATTCAATTGCATCTAAGACCTCCTCGACTGAAATATTTTCAAGACCATTAAATGTTTTAGAAAAAACTCTATCAAATTTATCAAGGTTTTTTTCATCTTTTACCATGATTGTTCGTCCTAAATAGTAAAACCCTTCCAAATCATATGTAGCTAGGCCAGCACTTAAGCTTTCTAAAAAAGCTAAAAATTCACGCAGTGAAACGGGTATTTTCTCTGCTCTAAGGTTTTCAAAAAAAGATATAAACATGATTTACTATGATGAAATTCTTACAATATAAATTGAAAAAAATAAGCTAGTTAAGAAAAAAACTATAGCATAACCTGCTGCATATTGAAGTTGATCTAATAAAGTCCCTTGCCGGCGTTTTGCTATTATAACACCTAATAATGCGCCTAAGATTAAACCAATTAGTGGTATCATTTTGTTCACCTTGTTTAAATTTGTAAATATATTATTGTTAAAAAGCCTTTGTGAGTTGTTAAGAAACCTATTTGATAAGAGGATTATCTCTGTGAACGATTTAAAAAAGCCAAACGTTCAAATAGATGTACGTCTTGTTCATTTTTTAATAAAGCACCGTGCAGGATGGGTAAAGAGTCAGATCCCGAAAGCTTAAGATCGGCTGCGTTTAAATCTTCAGATAATAACAATTTTAACCAATCTAAAACCTCCGAAGTTGAAGGTTTTTTCTTAATCCCTGTGGTATTTCTCACTTCGTAAAATTGTGTTAGTGCGACGGCTAATAAGTTCTCTTTTATCTTTGGGAAGTGCGAATGAACGATTGCCTGCATGGTTTTTAGGTCTGGAAATTTAATATAGTGAAAGAAACAACGACGCAAAAAGGCATCAGGGAGCTCTTTTTCATTATTTGAGGTAATTATTACTACAGGTCGTTGAACCGCTTTTATGTTTTGGTCTGTTTCATAAACATGGAATTCCATTTTATCGAGCTCTTGTAACAAGTCGTTTGGAAACTCAATGTCTGCTTTATCTATTTCATCTATAAGTAGCACACATTTATTTTTTGCCTCAAACGCCTGCCATAATTTTCCTTTTCTAATATAGTTTTTTATATTATTGACTTTTTTATCTCCAAGCTGACTATCTCTTAGCCTGCTTACTGCATCATATTCATAAAGCCCCTGGCTTGCCTTTGTAGTGGATTTAATGTGCCACTCAATGATTTCAAGATCTAAAGCTTTGGATACTTGTTGAGCTAACTCTGTTTTTCCCGTTCCTGGTTCGCCTTTTATTAATAGGGGTCGCTCAAGTGTTACAGCAGCATTTACAGCAATGATTAGATCGTCGGTGGCAATATATGAATCAGTACCTTTAAATTTCATTTTTTTATCCGCTTTTTTGTTTTTAATTAATATTTCATTCTTAGAATACTCATACTCCTCCTAATCCGCGTGACAAGGGGGAGATGATAAGTTAGACGATTTTATGATTGATTCAAACAACAGTTTTTTCGACTTTGCTAAGCACACATAACTTAAAGGAAAAATTATGAAATCGGTACAATCTTTGCCAAAAGATTATAGACCCTCGGAAAAAGAACCATTTATGAATGACCTCCAAGTGAAGTACTTTCGTAAGAAGCTTTTAGAGTGGAAAAGTTCAATTTTGGATGAGACGGCTATTACGATTGAGAGCATGAAGGACACCACACGAAATATTCCTGATATTACCGATCGTGCAAGTGAGGAAACTGATAGGGCGCTAGAGCTGAGAACACGGGATAGAGAACGAAAGTTAATTTCAAAAATTGAGTTGGCATTGCAACGTATCGAAAATGGAGAGTATGGGTATTGCGAAGAAACTGGAGAGCCTATTTCTCTTAAACGTTTAGATGCAAGACCAATTGCTACATTTAGTCTTGAGGCTCAGGAGCGCCATGAAAGGCGTGAAAAGGTTCATAGAGACTCATAATCAAAGAGCTTCTTTTTAACTTTACTTTGTCTACTGAAGCACAGGAGGTCTAACTTGTTCGAATTCATATTAGCTTCTGTTTTATTAATTATTACTCCTGGACCAGGCGTGCTATCGTTAGCAGGTGTAGGTTCAGCTTTTGGGTTCAAGTCAGGAGTCAGATACTTCTTTGGCTTATTTATAGGCCATAACTTAGTGGGTTTTTTTGTGGTTTCTGGGTTAGCTGCTTTATTACTTGGAAGCCCGTTTATTCGCACGATACTAATGATACTTTCGAGTGCATACCTTATTTACCTTGCATCGAGTATTGCTTTTTCTGGCAACAAGGTTGGATTTAAGGCGTATTCACATATACCTGGTTTGAAATCAGGGCTCTTACTACAAATCATTAACCCGAAGGCTTACGTTGTTAGTACAACTATGTATTCAGGTTTTGTAATGATGGAAAGTTCATTAATACTTGAAGTTTTGTTGAAATGTTTAATAGCTAACTTAATTTGGATTCCTGTTCATATCCTTTGGCTTTATCTTGGTGTAGTAATAAAGAGCTTAGAATTAACTGCCAAGATCCAAAAATTAATAAATTATTTTATGGCTGTGTCTATGATTAGTGTTGTTTTCTTAGCAATGTTGACTACTTTTTAAGTTGATAATTTCTTCATTTCTAAAGTATTCTTTTCAGATATTTTAATCCAAATTGGAACATGATCAGAAGGCCTTTCATGGCCTCGTATTTCGGAATCTATACCAGTATCCAATAAAAGATCTATGCATTTTGGGCTTAGAAGAAAGTGATCAATTCGGATCCCGTTATTCTTGTTCCAAGATCCAGCCTGATAGTCCCAAAATGTATATTTACTATGTGATTTATCTAATAATCTATAGCTGTCCGTATAACCCAAATTTAGAACTTTACGAAAAGCTGTCCTGCTCTCTAACAAAAATAACGCGTCATCAGTCCATTGGGTTGGTGTTGCAGCATCAATTTCCTGCGGTATGATGTTATAGTCTCCAGCAATTATTATTGGCATTTCGTAAGTTAAAAGGTTTTTTGCGTGAAGTAACATTCTCTCCATCCATTGAAGTTTGTAATCATACTTCGGTCCGGGTGTAGGATTCCCGTTTGGGGCGTATAGAGAGCATACTCGTAGTGAAACGTCTTGCAATGAAATGGTTGCCTCAATCCACCGAGACTGTTCATCACTATCGTCACCTGGTAACCCTCTAGTAACGTCTTCTAATGGATATTTTGATAAAATTGCTACCCCATTGAACCCTTTTTGGCCATGAGTTTGTACATTATATCCTTTGTCCTCAAAGTGTTCTTTGGGAAAGACTTCATCTCTAGATTTTATCTCTTGGAGTAAAATTACGTCAGGATTACTCTGATCTATCCATTCCGTAAGAGCATTAATTCTTGCTTTGATACCATTTATATTAAAAGTTGCAATTTTCATTTATAGTTTTCCAAAAGATATATAAGGCTTAGTTGGCCTGAAAATACCAAGAAAGTTTAATTTGTAATACAGTCTAACCATAGTTGGTCAATCTTTTGCAAGCTGGCTTTATCAAATAAATGTAGTTGTTCCCAATATTTTCCAGAGGCTATGAAGTAGTTTAACTCTTTTTCAAGCTGTAACACCTTTTTTTCGACTGAAATGCTCCAACTAATAAGGTTGGGTGGTTGTGCTAGTAGCTCTATGGAAGTTTTTGGAAATGTTAAACGGGATGTATTTTGTGACAAGTTAACCAACGCACAGCCTTGCTTCGCAGCATGAATCAGTAATCGATTAGATTTTGCTTCTAGAGATTGGAGCGTTATATCATCTCTAAGTGGGTCAGCAGTCCCATCACCGTAGAAGTGAGTTTTTCCTTTTTCAGGGTACATCATATCACAACCAATAAAAGCGATTGTTTTTGGTCTATATTGGTAAAGCGCATAGTATCCGGCTGTGAAAGCCATTGTTCCACCGCCATATATAAAACCTCCATATTGATTTTGGGCGGCAACATAGGTTTCAGCAGAGGTAAGTTTTTTTGACTCATGTATGATCGGTGGGAGTTTAGATTTTGGAAAGTCTTCAGGATAAATTAATTCATTCCAGACGCAACTTACTTTCCAAGCATTATTAATTGCTATTACATGATCAATGCTTTTCTTGGGCATATCTCTAAACTTTAGTACGTTGGGGCCACTACCCAAAATTATAATTGTATCTATAAGAACTTACTTTCACTCTCTAGCTTGCAAATAGCTAATTTTTTTATATCACTAGATAGAAAAAGAAGTCCCACAACCACATGAGGTTTTTGCATTTGGGTTATCTATCGTAAATTTAGCGCCAATTAACTCTTCTGAAAAGTCAATTATTGAATTTTCTAAAAATGGCAATGAAATACTATCTATTACAACTGATTCCCCATCTTTTTCAGAAACCCAGTCCGTTTCACTAATATCGTCTAATTTAATTTCATATTGAAACCCAGAACATCCTCCACCTTCAACTGCGATCCGTAAAGCTTTTGATTGCTTTCCAGCACCAATTTCATTTAACCTCGAAAAGGCTCGATCTGTAATTTTTGGTGGTAAAGTTAAATTCATGGTTATCTTTCTGAAATTAATAGTTACTATTGTACTAGAATAAAATCAACTCGACAAGAATAGGATTTTTAAATTATGTTGGCTCTATATGCCTCTAACCCCCAGCAGAGTAGAGGGCGTCTCTTCAAAGAAGATGATAGCACATATAGGTCGTGTTTTCAAAGAGATAGAGATAGAATAATTCACTCGAGCTCTTTTCGAAGGTTAAAACATAAAACGCAGGTTTTTCTTGAAAATGAGGGTGATTATTTTAGAACGAGACTAACTCACACAATTGAAGTCGCTCAAGTCGCTCGTACTATAGCTAGTGCGTTGGGTTTAGAGGTTGATTTAGCTGAAGGAATTTCATTAGCGCATGATTTAGGGCATCCGCCATTTGGACATACTGGAGAAGAAGCCCTGGATATTTTAATGATGCCTTATGGAGGATTTGACCATAATTCCCAATCAGTATTAATAGTAACATCACTAGAGAGACATTATGCTCAGTGGGATGGCTTAAACCTGTCCTGGGAGGTTTTGGAAGGGATGGCTAAGCATAATGGGCCTATGATCAGTGGTATTCCAGAAGTCATAAGAGAGTATTCAAGCCGCCATAACCTAGAACTACAAACTTTTTCAAGTGGGGAAGCGCAGGTGGCTGCTATCGCTGACGATATTGCGTATAATCATCATGATGTTCTTGATGGAATACGAGCGGGTTTGCTTTCCGTAGACGATATTAGAACTTTACCTATTTTGGCCTCATGTTTTAATGAAGTTGATAAGTTGTATCCAGGTATTGATAATCTGAGACAACGTCATGAGGCTTTAAGGAGCTTTTTTAATTTTCTTGTTTCAGATGTCATCATTGAGTCAAAAAAACTATTAGGTGATTTATCAGCTCAATCTGTAATAGATATTCGTAATGCAACAAAGCCTGTAATTCAATTCTCACCTAAGGTGCGTGATGATTTAGATATTATTAGAGCTTTTTTATTTAAAGAAATGTATCGATCTCCTCCACTATTACAAATGAGAAAAATGGCTACACAAATAACAAATGAATTATTTACTTTTTTTCTAAGGGATCAGGTACAACTTCCTAAGAAGTGGCAAGCAGATTTACAAAATTGTTCTAGTAAGACTAATGTAGCAAGGGTAGTATCAGATTATATCGCTGGGATGACCGATAGGTTTGCAATTAGTGAGCATCGAAGATTATGCAAATCCTTAGAGTAGGTGCTTGAGAAAATTTTTGTGGCAGATGGTTTCGTGCTAGATTTTATATTTAGGCATGTTAAACCCAGCCTAACAAAAGGATAAATCTTGAATATATATAGTAACATACGCGATTTAGTTGTTAGTTCTCTAGATAAAATGGTCTCTGATGGTTTCCTAGAAATAGGGTTAAGGTATGATAATATATCAGTTGAGCCCCCTCGAGATCAGGCTCATGGAGATATGGCAACAAATGCAGCTATGGTGCTTGCAAAATTAGCCAATAAGCCTCCCAGGCAGATAGCAGAATACCTATCTAATATTTTAATATCTGATGAGAGAGTAAGAGAGGTGAATGTTGCAGGGCCCGGTTTTATAAATATTAGAATCGAAGAGTCTGTATTGCAGGCAGTGGTAAAATCAAGTTTACTTTTAGGAAGTAAATATGGGCAAACTCAGCTTGGCAATGGAAAGCGAGTTAATGTAGAGTATATAAGTGCAAACCCAACTGGACCCCTCCATGTTGGCCATACTCGAGGTGCAGTTTTTGGTGATGCATTGTCTAATCTGCTAAACTATGTCGGTTATGACGTTACGAGAGAATACTATATTAATGATGGTGGTACCCAAGTAGATGTTTTAGCCCGCTCCGTGTATCTTAGGTATCTGGAAGCGCATGGACAAGAAGTAGTATTTGAAGATGGGACATACCCAGGTGAATATCTGGTCGAAGTAGGCCTGGCTTTGAAAGCTGAGGTTGGAGATAGGTTTTTAAAAGAAGATGAAAAAGTTTGGCTTGAGTTTATCCGGGATTACTCAACTGATATTATGATGAAATTGATAAGAGAAGATCTTGATAGTCTTGGTATTAAAATGGATAATTATTTCAGTGAAAAATCTGTGTACTCAGAAAGAAAAATTGACTTAACAATAGAACAACTTTCAAAAAGAGGTTTAATTTATGAAGGTGTATTAGAGCCTCCAAAAGGTAAGAAACTGGATGATTGGTCCCCCCGAAAACAAACCCTTTTCAAATCAACTAACTTTGGAGATGATGTAGATCGGCCAGTGAAAAAATCTGATGGAACATGGACATACTTTGCCCCTGATATTGCTTATCATTTTGATAAAATTGATCGTGGATATGATATATTAATTGATATTTTGGGAGCAGATCACGGAGGATATGTTAAAAGAATGAAGGCCGCAGTGCTGGCATTGTCTGATACTAAAGTCGAGCTTGATGTGAAGCTTGTTCAATTAGTAAAACTCTATCGCAATGGGGTGCCTTTTAAAATGTCAAAAAGGGCAGGAACTTTTGTTACTCTAAGTGAACTAATTCAGGAAGTTGGCTCTGATGTGGTGCGCTTTGTAATGCTTACTCGAAAAAATGACGCTCCACTTGACTTCGACCTTGAAAAGGTTCTCGATCAATCTAAGGATAATCCAGTATTTTATGTCCAATACGCACATGCTAGAGTGTGCTCTGTACTTCGAAAAGCGGTGGAAGCAGATATTGATGTTTCAGATCAGAATCTAGCCTCTGCTGACTTAAGCCAAAATAACCATCAAGTAGAGTTAAGACTTATTAAGAAGCTTGCTGAGTGGCCTAGGTTAGTACAGGTGTCGGCTAAGACTAATGAACCGCATAGGGTAGCATTTTATCTCTATGAATTGGCGGGTGATTTCCACTCTCTTTGGAATAAAGGAAATGATGAAAAGAGACTCCGTTTCATACAAGAAGATACAACCATCGCACTTGCAAAACTTGCATTGGCAAGATCTGTGGCTATTGTAATTTCCTCAGGGCTTTCTATTCTAGGGGTAGAAGCGGTTTCAGAAATGCGTTAAGGTGCAACTTAATAACGTTACAAAATAATTATAACTCGAAATAAATCGAGAAGTTATGAGGCAGATATGGCAGACGTAGACTTTGACGCTTTTTCGGTGTCAGACCCCTCCGTTTCACGGGGTCATGTAAGTAGAGTTCTTAAGGTTATTGGAAGTTTGATATCACTTGGTTTACTATTAGGGTTAATTAACTGGGGTTATAATTTATCATTAAGTCAATCGGCAGTATTACCTATTATCAAGGCATCCACTGGCCCATTAAAAGTTTTACCTAGGGATCCTGGCGGTAACAAAACAGCATATTTAGGTTACGCTGTGAACTCTGTCCAAGAAGATGGTGAAGTGGAAGGCCCATCTAGAAAAATAATTTTAGCACCTTCTCCAATCGGAGTGGACGAAAGTGATCTGAGTGTGCTTACAGGGTTTGGCGATTCTAGTGGAAAAATTGACTTAAAAAAATCTATAAATCACGCATTAGCGGAGATTTTTGGTACTTCGAAAGAAATCAAAAACACTATATCAAAATTTGAAATAAGCTCTAAGCCTATTTCGAGCACTTCAGTCATAGTGGAAAATCTATTCTTACCACTTCGACCTGTTAAAAGACCAGAGATTAGAGTGAAGGGTTTATCAACTACCCCGACGAGTAAAGTAGTTATTAATAAAAACTATAATGGGGGGGGGTTGTTATTCAAAAAAGGAGAATCTTTGGCTCATCTTGGATCTTTCAAAAACCTCGTCATTGCTCAAGTAAAATTGGATAACTTTGTCTCTATGTATGATGATTACCTCTCAGATAAGACTATTTTCATACAAAACTCAAAGTCTGGCGGACGCAGTATTTTCAGGATGCAGATTGGAGGTTTTTCAGATGTTGAAATGACGAAGCAGTTCTGTTCTCTTATAAAATCGTTTGGAAATGATTGTATGCCTGTCACTTATAGATAGAAGTAATATGGAAATTTTTACAAAGTAAGAAAATAATATGAGTTTTAAAAAACTATATAGATTTTTACACTTATGACAGTAGGTGCCTACATATTTGGATGTATTGGTTCTAAGTTATCAAAAAAAGAATTCGACTTTTTTAAGGAATCCCAGCCATGGGGATTTATACTATTTTCACGAAATATTGAATCTAAAGCACAAGTTAAGCTACTTACTATGGAGTTAAGGGAAAGTGTTGGACGAAATGCTCCTATCTTAATTGATCAAGAAGGTGGTCGTGTCCAAAGAATGCGCTCTCCGGAATGGATGGAGTATTTACCTGCGTTAACACAAGTAAAGAAATCGGGAAGTCATGCTGGTCGCGTAATGTATTTAAGGAGTCGTCTGATTGCCTTAGAGCTTAACGAGATAGGTATTGATGTTAACTGTGCACCAGTAGCCGACCTTCTAAAACCAAATACCCACACTATATTAGCGGACAGGTGCTATGGTGAAACAGTAGAGGACGTTGTAAAAATTTCTCGAGCTGTTGCTACAGGTCTTTTAGATGGGGGTGTTTTACCGGTAGTTAAACATATTCCAGGTTATGGTCGCGCTGTGGTGGATGGCCATGAGCAGTTACCAATTGTTCGAGAGCCGCTAGAAGTATTAACTAGGACTGACTTCTTGCCTTTTAAGTTACTGGCAGATTTACCAATTAGTATGACTGCTCACATTACATATACAAGTATTGATGATACTCCCGCGACGATTTCAAAGAAAATGCTTTCTCTAATTCGCAACGATCTAGGATATAAAAATTTGATTATTACAGATGATATTTCAATGGGTGCTTTGGAAGGGTCTATATTCGAACGTTCAAAGTCTTCTATAGATGCAGGTTGCGATATCGTTCTACATTGTAACGGAGACTTGAAAGAGATGATTGATGTCGCCAATGCAAGTGGGCAACTTACATCTCAGGGAGAAGAGCGTTCTCAATTTGCCTTAGAGCAAAAGCGACCACCAAAAGAAGAGAGCATAGATGAATTACAGTATGAACTGTCTAAACTAATGCCTGGAGAAAACTGATGCATGTTGAAAACATATTTGATGGTTGGGAAGAGGCAACTAAAACAGGAAGGTTTGATACTCGTCAGTTGGTGGTTGATATTGATGGTTTCGAAGGTCCGTTAGACTTATTGTTAACCTTATGCAGAAGTCAAAAAGTGGATCTTCTTAAAGTTTCAATTTTACAGCTTGTAGACCAATATCTTGATTTTATTGAAAAGGCTAAAGAGTTACAACTCGAGTTGGCTGCTGACTATTTGGTTATGGCTGCTTGGTTAGCATTTTTAAAATCAAGGCTTTTACTACCAACTGATTTAGAAGAGGGGCCTTCGGGAGAAGAGTTAGCAGCCTATCTGGCGTTTCAACTAGAGAGACTTTCTGCTATGAGAAATGCTGCAGTTAAACTTATGGTTACCGACAGATTAGGTAAAAATTTTTTCTACAGAGGGATGCCAGAACGAATAACTAAAACAAAAAACATAAAATACGATACTAATTTACTAGATCTTGTACAGGCTTATGCACGTGTTAGGACTAAAGACGAGTTTAAACCTTATGTACTAGATAGAGGCAAAGTTTACTCTATGGAAGAAGCTCTGGGGCGTTTAAGGAAATTTCTGAATTTTTCTGGTGATTGGACCGAATTATCTTCATATCTTCCAGAAGACTGGAGAGCTGACCCAGAAAAGACGAGAAGTGCAACTGCCTCCACATTTGCAGCATGCCTTGAACTTACAAAAGCTGGTGAGATTGAATTAAAACAAACAAAAATGTACGCACCTATAAATATACGAAAGAAATAGCTATGGCAGAATATAAAACAAATGATAGTGATTATCCTGTACCTAGTGTGAAAGAACAGGAGCGCATGGTTGAAGCTATTCTATTTGCTGTTCAAGAACCTATTTCTTTAGATGAATTAGAACTTCGTATGCCTAAGGGTATTGACCTCAAGAAATTACTATTAAGTCTTCAAAAAAAATATGAGACAATGGGTGTTAACGTGGTTCGAGTTGGTGCTAAGTGGGCTATCCGAACTGCAAAAGATTTAGGTTTCTTAATGGCTAAGGAAAGTTTTGAAACAAAGAAACTAAGTCGTGCCGCAACTGAAACATTGGCGATTGTGGCTTATCATCAGCCTGTAACACGAATTGAGATTGAAGAGATTAGAGGTGTTTCGGTGTCGCGAGGTACCGTTGATCAATTGGTGGAGTTAAATTGGGTTAAATTTGGTCGTAGAAGAACTAGCCCTGGTCGACCTGTAACTTATGTAATTACTGATACATTTTTAGATTTTTTTGGTTTGGAGCGCGTTAATGATCTTCCGGATCTTAAAGAGCTTAGGGCCACTGGTCTTTTAGATAACAAACCACCCCCATCGGAGATAGATGAAAAAGTAAGTGTTCAAGATCCTATTGGAGATGAGCCTGAGTTTTTTGATGAATAATTTAATTATGTGATCGCTTTTGAAATTTTTTTTAAAATGGGGTCTATCAATCGGAGAAATGCTTGCTTAATTTTAAACCTTGCCCCTGATAGTTCGACTTTATTCCTACCCCATATAGTTGGTTCGGTATCTCATACATTTTTTCAAAAACCAACCTTCCAACGATTTGGCCATGTTCAAGAACAAATGGAGCTTCATGACATCTGACTTCAAGTACTCCTCTAGAGCCTATACCGCCTTCGTGTAAACTTCCAAATCCTGGGTCAAAAAAGCCCGCATAGTGTACTCGGAACTCTCCTACCATTGCAAGGTAAGGAGCCATTTCAGCGGCATAACCACCAGGTATATGAACGGACTCTCTACTAACAAGTATATAAAATGCATCAGGATCTAGTATAAGTGATCCATTCTGAGCTGTTATTTTTTCCCAAAAATCGTCTGGATTATAGTAGGAAAGTTTGTCTAAATCAATAAGTCCCGTATGAGGTTTAGCTCTGTACCCAACCAAATTTTTTCCTTTTGGTTTTAAGTCAACTGAAAACCCTAACCCATTGTCGATATGAGGGTCGTTTGAGACTAATATTTCTTCTTTATGAAGGTTTTGTAATTCTTCGTCAGATAAAACTGACAGACCTCCTCTAAACCTAATTTGATTTAGACTCATTCCTGGTCGAACCAATACACTAAAAGAACGCGGGCAAATCTCGACAAACAAAGGCCCAGAATAACCTGGCTCTACTCTATCAAATTCTACACCGCCATCTGTTATAACTCTCGTCAATAAATCTAATCTACCTGTTGAACTTTTTGCGTTGCAGACTGCTTGAAGGTTTATTGGTAGATTAAGTGATTCCATTAACGGAATAACGTATACACAACCTTTTTCTAGAACTGCTCCATCTGAAAGGTCTACTTCATGCATCTTAAACATTTTGAGGCGATCAAAGACATTTACTCCCTTGCCGGCTAAGAAGGATGCTCTGACACGTACCGCTTTATTGGAGAGTCTTAGATCAAGGCTAGCTGGTTGAACTTGACTATCAAGTATAGGAAAATTACCTACTATCACTTTATTGGTGATCATTTCTTTTATTTTTTGACTAGGCATAACACCAGGACCATAGCGCATAAATTTTTATCCTTTTTAACTAGGTGCCGCAGTTCAACTTTGGAATATGTAATCCATACAAAAACCTATATTTAACTTTATTTTAACTTACTACTAGAATTTGGAAAGCTCTAAAGCCTGTGAAAAGGATTCTTTTGGATTTAATACGTTGAAATGAATAGTATTTAATCCAATCTTTTGAGCACCGATTATGTTGCGTAACTGATCATCAATAAACAAACAATCCTGCGGTTGTAGATTTAAATCATTTAAACATGATATATATGATCTTGGATCAGGTTTTAACATTTTTGTGTATGTAGCGTCATGTATAATATCAAAAAAATCTAAGAAAGGTAGCTTATCTCTAAATTTATCACCATAAAACAAGTCAAGTTCATTAGATAAAACTGCTAACTTTACATTATTACTTTTCCAATGCTCAATTGCTATAATAGCTTCAGGTCTAATTATTTCTAGAGGTTCGGAGCCTCTTGCAGCTTTAACAAAATCAGACATTTGATCCCAGTTGGCACCTATAAGGTCAGCTACTTCTTTCGTTCTTTCGTGCCAATAGTCGCGCTCAGAAATCTTATTACTTTGCATCGATTGCCATAGTGAATCAGAGCTGATATCAAAAGGGCCCAACCATTTGAGACTTTTCTTTGGAAGGCCCAAAGCGACTTCGGTAAGCGCGTGGGTTTCAAAAAGTGTTCGTGAGATAACGCCCCCAAAGTCCAATATTACGCCTTTAAGTCCTTTAGCTTTTTCCATACTTTTATTTATTTCCCACACTCTTAAAACGTTACCTTTAACTGATTATAAGTATTAATAATTGTTAAAAATGGTAGTTATGGTCGGGCCAGCAGGACTCGAACCTGCGACCTTCCGTCCCCCAGACGGACGCGCTACCAGGCTGCGCCATGGCCCGAAGTATCCCTCTTAATGGATTTCAACTTAGTAGCAAGAGAAGATTTTTTAAAAGGAGTTAATATTGAGTTTTAGAGCAATTGGTTAAACTTTCCGCTATAGTATTACGTTTTTGTACTAATTTTTTAAATAACTCTATTAAGATTATGTTTTTTGAGTTTTGCTGAAAGTTAGTCCTTCTAAGTTTTTTTCTAACAGCCCACAAAATTTCTGATTTTGTTGAGTCTACTATAGTTAAGTTACTTCTATGTTCTTCAATTTTATTTTTGCTATGTACCTCCTTAATCAAAATTGGTTCAATTTCAATTTCAATTTTATTCTTATTTTCTTGTGCTGATTGTTCTTTTACTTTTTCTAACGGTTGTGAATAACTCTCAATAGCTTTTTGACCCTCGCTAGTTATTTTTTGTTTTAGCGCCCTAATAGTTAAACCCTCTTCATAAAGTAGGAATTTAATCCCGCCAAGTAACAGCATATCTCTTGGTCTATAGTATCTCCGTCCACCTGCACGCTTTATTGGAGATATTTGAGTAATTTTACTTTCCCAAAAACGTAGGACATGAGTGGGTAACTCTAGCCAGCCAGCAACTTCACTAATAGTTCGGAACGCATTAGGGGACTTACAAACCATTATGATTCCTTTTGTTACTAATAATAATTTTATTTATTACCAGCCGCTACTTTTTCTTTCATTATTTGGGAGGCCTTGAACGAAATAACACGCCGTGATGTGATAGGAATCTCTGTTCCAGTTTTTGGGTTGCGCCCAATCCGCTGCTTTTTATTCCTAGTATTGAAGGTTCCAAAAGCAGAAATTTTAACTTGTTCGCCTTTTATTAATGCGTTGGATATATGATTTAACACCGTTTCAACTAGTTCTGCCGATTCATTGCGAGACAGTCCAACCTCTCTATAAACAGCTTCACTAAGCTCTATTCTTGTTAATGTCTTCGAGCTCATTGACTTCTCCCTTATTAATGAATGATATCCAATAGATAAATTCCGAGTCAATAGTTCACCGTTTATTTATTTAAAAACTATAGCTTAAGAGTCTCATTTAATGAGATTTTTTTATTTATTTTATGAGACAATAACTTATAGTCTTAGTAATATAGAACCCCAAGCAAGTCCTCCTCCTATTGCTTCCATCAAGATTAAATCGCCTTTTTTAAATTTCTTTTCTAAATTAGCGACTGATAAGGCAAGAGGGATAGAGGCAGCGGAGGTGTTTCCATGATTATTTACAGTAACGATTACTTTCGTCATTGGGAGTTTCATCTTTTGTGCTGTTGCTTTTATAATCCTTATATTTGCTTGGTGAGGTACCATCCAGTCTACATCAGAAGGAGATAACCCTGCTTTCTCTAAGACTGCATGAGCCGTGGAGCTTAGTTTCTCTACAGCATGTTTGAATACTTCTTTACCTTGCATAACAAGGACACCGGTTGTTTGGGTGGATGATACGCCACCATCAACATATAGTAGATCTCTATACCTACCATCCGAATTAAGATCTGTGGCTAGTATTCCAGTGTCAGTACTCAAGTTTGAAGAACTGACAGCCTCTATGATAATAGCTCCCGCTCCGTCCCCAAATAAAACACTAGTAGTACGATCCTCCCAATTCATTATTCTAGAAAATGTTTCAGCACCAATCACTAGTACACGTTTCGCTTGTTTAGAAACAATAAGGGCATCGGCTGTAGCTAAGGCGAAAATAAACCCTGCGCAGACCGCTTGAACATCGAACGCGAACCCTTTGGTAATCCCAAGAGCACCCTGTACGATTGTTGCTACAGAAGGAAATGTAGTGTCAGGAGTAGAGGTTGCCACAATTATTGCATCAATATCTGTCCTCTTAATCTTTGCATTTTTAATTGCATTTATTGCTGCTTCAATGGCTAGATCAGATGTTTTTTGATCCTTTGCCGCAAAATGACGTCTCTTTATTCCAGACCTTGATTCTATCCATTCATCTGATGTCTCAATCCAATTTTTGAACTCACTGTTCTCCACCACTCGAGTGGGTAAAGAATGGCCAACACCCAATAGATGTGATCGAAGTGTCATTTGATTTTTACTTCCTCTTGTTCCAAAATAATTTCATTTGAACTTCTATCATATAAGTCCGCATTGTTAAGGGTAATTCCTAAGTTTAATGCAGAGGCGATACCCGTTTTATCTGCGGATCCATGCGATTTTACAACTATTCCATTCAAACCTAAGAAAACCCCACCATTAACTCTACTGGGGTCGATCTGTTTTCGCATCTTAATAAGGCTGGGAGCTGAAATTAAGGCACCAACTCGGGAAAATAGATTTGAGTTAAATGCAACTTTGAGTTTTTCAGATATTAGACGGGAAGTTCCCTCAGCAGTTTTTATTGCTATGTTTCCAGTAAAGCCATCTGTTACTACTACATCAATTAAGTTTGATGGAATGTCGCCACCTTCAATGAAGCCAACAAACTCAAAGTTTTCTTTTTTTGAAGCAATTGAAATCAGATCATGAGCAAGTTTTAGTTCAGCTCTTCCCTTATGTTCTTCTGTTCCTACATTTAGGAGACCAATACGGGGTCTTGAGATTTTCAGGCCTCGTCTAGCATAATTTAACCCCATAAGTGCAAACTGCAATAAATCTTGTTCATCTGCTTTAATATCTGCTCCAACATCTAATACAATATTAAAACCTAATTCATTTCTAGATGGCCATAAACAAGCTATTGCTGGACGATTAACCCCAGGAGACTTACGCAACCGAAGCATAGATAGTGCCATTAGGGCACCAGTATTTCCACAGCTAACACATACATTTGCCTCGCCCACTCGTACAGATTGAATTGCAGACCACATAGAGGTATTTTTGCCATGCCTTATTATATAGCTTGGCTTTTGATCCATAGACACAATATCTTTGGCGTCCACGATTCTGCATTTGTCTTGAATACTTTTCTTCTCAATCAGTTTTGACAATGCAGATGAATCACCATGAATTATAAACTTTGCTTCAGGATTCATACTTGCTGACTTGGCTATACCAAGCACGACTTCTGATGGGCCAAGGTCTCCTCCCATCGCGTCAACAGATATTATAGGTTTTATATTTTCCAATTTTCCGCCCGTAACCAAACTGAAGTATTGCAGTAAGGTTATGCTTAAGCGGCGTCGTCGTCTAGGTCGACTTCCTCATTAATCGCAACAACCTCACGTTCTGCATAAAAACCACAGGATGGGCAGATGTGGTGAGGCCTTTTAAGTTCACCGCAGTTTTGACATTCATTTGCTGTTTCTGCAGATAATGAGTCGTGGGAACGACGATTATTTCTACGTGATCGAGATACTCTATTTTGTTGTACGGCCATGAACTTACCCTAATTTTAATTGCTTATAGGTTGGAAATTATCAATGTTGGGACGGACATAACTCTTTAGACTCGTTTCGTCCACCCTCATTAGTAAAAACATAAAAAAATAGTGAATTTAATAAGTTTGATAACTTAGTAAATTGTTTTGAACAGATTACTTTAAGCTGTCATCTTCAGCTATCATTTTTTTTCTTAGCGTTGATAGAACAGAAAACGGCTTTATATTTGTGTTTTTGGAAGGATTTAATGAGCTTTCTGATAGTGAGGAGTCTGCCTCTACTCCTGATCGTGGATATAAAGGGGCATTCAATATTATTTCTTCAGTAATAATATCTAAGAGATTTATCTTATTAGTTAA
>NZVE01000073.1 GCA_002697345.1 Paracoccaceae bacterium
AAATGTTTTGTAATCTGTGATTTCCAATTCCACATATGCAGTCATGTGTTTTGGTTGAGCTTTCATGTTATGTCCAATCCTCTGTCTGTTGATTTTATCAAGTCTCTCAAACAGCTTAAATTGCATCATTAACGAAAATATACTAACGTTGTTAAACCAGTTTTATAATTAAAGGAGTTCAGCGTGATACAAGGAAGCATTGAAAGAGATATCTGCCCTATTGGTCTCGCTGCAGATTTGATTGGCGATAAGTGGTCGCTCATAATTCTCAGGGACATTTCTATACTCAGCCGCCAGACTTTTAATCAGCTGTTGAAGCAAAACTTGGAAGGCATTTCGTCAGCAACCCTCGCCAAACGGTTAAAACGTCTGATGGATATTGGCTTATTAACTGTGTCAAAAGATCAGACCCATTCGCAAAAAAAGCTTTATTGCTTAACGGAACCCGCCATACAGTTTATCCCAATCATATTTAATTTGGCGCATTGGGCCGAATCGCACCATCATCCAAGCCAAATATTTGTTAAGCCGATTGAAGCCTATCTTGGGGATGATAAGGGCCTAATAGATAATTTTTTAAAGGGACTGCGACAAATACATTTGGAACACAAACCTATAGCTGAGGTTGATGAGATCTTTTTGGAGCTTGCTTCATAAGGTCACCTTAATTTTAAATCTTGTTTAAATACAGAAGTGGTTATTGGCAGCCCTGCTACAGCCCATGAGGTACGTCAGAGAGCCAGATGTCATAACTGCGGAGCCGAAGGTAACTACACGTATCAGATCGTCTGGAGGGGTAACTCAGATATTGCGCTTGATGGTGCTGGGGTTAATCCAGAGACTGTATGAACAGCGGCTATACGAAGTGTAGGTATTAAAGCTCTTACTACGGCCCAATAACCGCCCCTACAGCATCCACAAGCAATCCCCACACTCTGCTCAGCAGTAACTGTAAACATAGCCTCTCACAGCCGCATACCGCTAGTTTACGAACTCCAGTCACCAATCTCGGGTCAGGGCTATATACGGCATGCCTAGGGGGTGGGGTGGCACATGCATGGGGTTCTGCATTACTGACCAGATTACTGACCAATATGCGCCTTATTGCAGTGAACTGGGGTATGCTGTAGCTAATAGAAACAGAGTGTTAGCTGATTACTGGTGGAGGTAATAGGAGATGAACTCCCTGTCTATGAGGCAGGTTTAATACCACCCACACCTTTTAACCTGAATAATCCGAGCACTTCAGACGACTAATTCACTCACCCCGACTATATTCTAACTTCTTCAGTGCCGTTATATCTAAAGGGTTAATCCAAACAAAAAACTCCCCTAATGAATCCACCCCTCCAGTACTAAACCCCCAAGGTCCGAGGCGCGCGGCACTTGATCCAGCCCCCCAGGGGTCAGCTGTGCGCGTTTCAACTGTTTGGATCGGGCTCAGTAACCCCCACCAAAAAAAACAAACCGTATCAAAAGATAAGATTTTTCTGAACTTAGATAAATTTAACTCAGGGGACAAAATAGGGGACAATTTAATTATAAAATTAATTTATATAATAAAATCAATATCTTAAGTACACTGAATGGCGGAGGAGCAGGGATTCGAACCCTGGGAAGACTTTCACCTTCGTCGGTTTTCAAGACCGGTGCATTCAACCACTCTGCCACTCCTCCGACTGGCGCACCTTTTAACCTTAGATTTTCGATTCTTAAAGGGTGAAATTAAAAGTTTATTTAAAAGTTAGTTATTTTTTTACTTACTACCTTATGCTATGGTATAATAATATTTATTAATGTTAGCTTGCGAGCTTCAAATGATTAAATTATTAGTATTTAAATCGAAGTATAAGGAAACCTCTGAATGCTATTTAAACTAAGAACTATTCTATCAGGTTTTTTTATAATTATATTCACTAATAATAGTATTGCATTTGAAACTGTTGCTAAATCAGCAATAATTTTAGATACAAACTCAAAGCTTATATTGATGCAAAAAAATGCTGATCTTGCATTACCTCCAGCCTCAATGTCAAAACTAATGACCTTAAACATGGTTTTTGAAGCTTTAGAAGATGGCAGACTAAGGTTAGATGACACATTGCCAGTTTCAAAGCATGCTGAAAAGTATGGTGGTTCCACTATGTTCCTTACCACCCAAGACACAGTAACTGTAGAGGAGCTAATAAGGGGTGTAGTTGTACTTTCTGGAAATGATGCAAGTGCCGTATTAGCTGAAGCACTCTCCCCTGACGGAACTGAAATTGGCTTTGCTAAAATGATGACTAAACGAGCAAAATCTTTAGGAATGAAAAACTCTACGTTTGAAAACTCAAATGGTATGCCTTCTATAAATCATAAAATGTCGGTACGCGATCTTTCAATCTTAGCTGATCGATTAATTTCAGTGTTCCCTCAATATTATAGCTACTTTGCAGAGAACGAATTCCGGTTTAAGAATAGAGCCCCAGATAATCGTTTTAACAGAAACCCTTTATTAAAAATGAATATTGGTGCTGATGGACTAAAAACAGGTCATACTAGAGAGTCTGGTTACGGACTTGTCGGATCAGCAGTCCAGGGAGATCGTAGAATAATCTTTATTATTTCAGGGCTTCGATCTGACTCTCTAAGGGCAAGAGAAGCTAAAAGAATGGCAACATGGGCGTTTAGACAGTTCACAACAGTTAAATTAGCAGAAAAAGGTGAGATAGTTGGTGAAGCAGCCGTTTGGTTGGGTTCGTCAAAAAATGTAAACATGGTTGTTCAGTCAGATATTGATGTTCTTGCACCTGTTCTTGAAAAGGAAAATATTTCAACTCAGTTAGTATATTCGAGTCCAATCAACGCACCAATAACTGCTGGAACTAAGATAGCTGAATTAATAGTTAGTATTCCAGAACTAGCAGATAAAAGCTTNCCTATAGTTGCTGGAGAAACAGTAACTGAGGGAAACTTCTGGGGAAGGTTTAAGGCTTCAGCAGAAATCTTAGGTAAACTACTGGTAACTAAAATTTCAAAAATATTTCAATGAAAAGTGGCATGTTTATAACTTTTGAGGGCATTGACGGCTCTGGGAAATCTACGCAAGCAAAAGCACTGGCCTCATCGTTAAAAAAAAATGGTATTGATAGTATATTGACTCGTGAACCAGGAGGATCTTCTGGGGCTGAAATTATACGAAAGTTGCTTGTGGAAGGTGACCCTAGTAGATGGTCTCCTGAAACCGAGATGTTACTGTTCACAGCAGCAAGAAGAGACCATCTTGAAAAAACAATAGAACCTAGCCTACAAGAAGGTAAAATTGTAATTTCCGACAGATATGTCGACAGCACTCGGGTCTATCAAGGTGTAACAAGGGGTGACTTACGTCATACAGTTGATAAACTACATAACCTTATGATCAGTAAAGAGCCAGATTTAACGTTTATCATAGATATGGACCCTAAACAGGCCTTATATAGAGGGTTAGCTCGTGGCTCAGGAGAAGATCGTTTTGAGGACTTTGGTTTAGAGTTTCAGTTAAAACTGCGAAATGGTTTTTTGGATCTCAAAAATAGCTTCCCTCAAAGGTGCCATATCATTGATGGCTCTAATACACCGCAGCAAATAAGTTTAGAAATACTAAACATTGTTAATAATATTTTAAATGATTGATTTAGAGTTACCCCAATCAGATAAACAACCAGACGCCTGTCACCCCAGAGAAACTTTAGAGATTTTTGGGCAAAACCTTGCTGAACAAAGGTTTTTGAACGCATTTAATAATAATAACTTGCATCACGCTTGGTTAATTAGTGGCAGCAACGGTATTGGGAAGGCTACCCTTGCATGGAGAATAGCTAGGTTTTTATTTTCTAACCAATCTAATAGTTCAAATGAATTATTTAAATTAGAAACTCCATCAAGTTCGTTAGATATTGACTATTCACACCCAATAAATCCAAGGCTAAGAGCATTAAGTGAACCTAATTTATTTTTACTCCGAAGACTTTACGATGAAGAAAAAAAACGATTTCGGAACAACATAACAGTAGATCAAGTGCGTAAGTTAAATCATTTTTTTGCACTTTCAAGTACGGACAAAAAAAGACGGGTTATTATCATCGATAGTGTTGATGATTTAAATAACAGTTCAGCTAATGCCCTTTTAAAATCCTTAGAAGAGCCTCCTAAAGATTGTGTTTTCTTACTAATCAGCCATCGACCTGCAGCATTACTTCCTACAATAAAGTCTCGATGTATTGAACTTCGATGTCAAAAACTTAACTCAAAAGATATGTATAAAGCTTTAAACACTTCTAAAATAGATATAGACACCTTAAGCGAAGGACTAATAAATTTATCTGACGGTTCTGTTGGAAACGCTATTCGCCTATCAAATTATAATGCTTTAAGCATATATAAATCTATAGTTGAAATAGTAGAAACTTTTCCAAATCTGAATGGAAATTTAGCCTTGGCTCTCAGCGAACGGGCAGCAAAAAAAGGTGATGACCAAATCCTCAATATTATAGTAGAACTTATAGAGTTAGTGATTTCACGTCTTGCTTATTCAGGCTTAGGACAATTATCTGAAGAATTAATCCAAAATGAAAAAATTATTTTAACTAAAGTATCAAATACCAATGAGCATGCAAAAAGTTGGGCAGATTTAGTGGGAGAACTCAGAAAGAAAATAAACTATGCAATAACCGTTAATATTGACCCCGGCACATTGATCCTAGATACGCTATTTAAGATGAATGAAACGTCCCAATAATTAAGAGTAAGAAATTCTACATGACCAAGATAGAAATCACAGATAGCCACTGTCATTTAGATTTTAATGACTTTCAAGACGACCTCGACGAAATTATTAATAGAGCGTTAGAGGCTGGGGTAACAAAAATGATAACTATCTGTACAAAATTAAGCGAAGAGGCTCTAGTTCGGGCTATTGCGGAAAAGTACCCATCCGTTTTTTATGCTGCTGGCACTCACCCAATGAATGCGGCTACTAATCCATTAGTTACAGTATCACAGCTTTTAGAGCTCACTAATCATTCAAAATTTGTAGGAATCGGAGAGACAGGCCTAGATTATCATTACACCAGTGAGACTGCTGACATTCAAAAGGAAAGTTTACTAAATCATATAGAAGCAGCTCGGCTATCAAACTTACCATTGATTATACATTCTCGTGGTGCTGATCACGATATGTCTGAAATACTTAGTTCAGAGCATAACAATGGACCCTTTGAATGTGTTATGCACTGTTTTTCTTCTGGAGTTGAGCTTGCAAAAACTGCTTTGGATTTAGGTTTCTACCTTTCCATGTCTGGAATTATTACATTTCCTAAAAGTACAGAGTTAAGGAAATTATTCTCTTCTGTTCCAATCGATAGAGTACTTGTCGAAACAGATTCTCCTTACCTCGCTCCTCCACCTTTTCGTGGCAAAAGAAACGAACCCAGTTATTCTGTTCACACAGCAAAAGTCGGCGCAGAAATATTTGGATTAGACTATTCTGAGTTTTCTTATCAAACACAATCAAATTTTAATCGCTTATTCAGTAAGGTTCCCTAATGGAAAAAATTTGTTTTACAGTCTTGGGATCTGGTTCATCTGGGGGCGTGCCAAGAATAGGTGGCCATTGGGGAGCCTGTGATCCTCAAAACTCAAAAAACAGAAGACGCCGGTGTTCCCTTTTAATTGAAAAAACGATAAACGATAAAACAACCACGATACTCATCGATACATCGCCAGATCTTAGGGAACAACTATTAAGTGAAGATGTAACACGCCTTGACGGAGTTTTATACACACACTTTCATGCAGACCATATGAATGGTATTGATGACCTAAGAATGGTAGTCTTCAATATGAAGGAACGGATAAATATCTGGGCTGATGATCAAACAAAAGCCAATCTTTTAGATAGGTTTGGCTATGCATTTATAAAGCCAGAGGCCTCGCCATATCCCCCAATACTAATAATGAATTCATTAAACGGTCCATTCCAAATAGGTGGTCCTGCTGGGTTAGTTGATATCAAACCATTTAAAGTTAATCATGGGTCAATTGATAGCCTAGGTTTCAGAGTAGGGAATTTTGCATATATCCCAGATGTTTTTGAATTATATGACGAAAGTTGGGCTGCACTAAAAAACCTTGATTATCTAATTATTGACGCCCTTCGTAGAACTCCTCACCCGTCCCATACTCACCTTGAAAAAACACTTAAGTGGATTGAAGAACTAGCTCCTAAAAATGCTGTTCTGACAAACATGCATATAGATATGGACTACGAAACTTTATGTGCAGAGTTGCCTAACAATGTTCGACCCGCCTTTGACGGGATGCGCATTGAACTGGATATCTAAGTGAGTGCTCTAATTAACGTACTACTACCAGTTTTCTTAATAATTGGAGTGGGCTTTACCTCTGCTAAACTTAAATGGTTACCCTCAAGTGCAGTAGATGGAGTAATGTTATTTACTCAGAAATTTGCAATTCCTTGTTTATTATTTAACGCAATGGTAAATATCGAAATAGGTAACTACTTTAACTTTCTATTGATAGTTTCTTATTTTATCCCCTCACTAATTGGATTTTTTTTAGGAACATTAATATCTCGATCTCTTTTAAAATACTCTCTCGAAAAGAGTGTCGTAATAGGTTTTTGTTGTCTTTATTCTAACTCCCTTATGCTGGGTCTACCAATAATGGAACAAGCGTATGGTACAAAGTCATTAGGACCAAACTATGCTATAATTGCTTTGAATACTCCGTTTTGCTATATGACAGGCATAGTTTTCATGGAGTTTGTGAAAGGTCGCGGAAACGGGTTAAGTTCAACGGTAGGCAAAGCTATAAAGGGAATTTTCAATAATATTCTAGTTTTAAGCATTTTATTAGGGATTTTAATAAATATTTTAGAAATTATTATACCTACAACTATTAATAGTGCGATTGATATAATCATTAAAGCAGCAATACCAACGGCGATATTCGGTCTCGGTGGAGTTTTAGCTCGTTACAAAGTAAATGGTGATATTCTGCCAGTATTATTAATTGCATTAATAGCGCTACTAATGAAACCAAGTTTAGGTTATTATTTGGCCGATTATAATCAATTAGATAAAAATTCAATTCGAGCCGTGGTGCTAACTGCAGCAATGGCTCCCGGCTTGAATGCCTATATCTTCGCTAATATGTACAATACAGGAACAAAAATTGCTGCAACCTCAGTCTTGTTTTCTACCACACTGTCAGTGTTTACTTTATGGTATTGGTTGAGCGCTCTAGCTTAAAAAAATAAAAGTACTGAGGATAAAAACCCCAGTACTTTTTTTTGATATTATAAAAGTCTTTTTTTATTAATTAGAAGCCGATGTTCCAAACCAATTCATTGGATTGACATAAGAGTCTTGAATTGATGCACACCCACCTAAAAGTGTTGCTGCTGTAAGTATAATAGCTAATCTAGTTTTCATTACTGTAAACCTCATTTTGTAAATATGTTCTTAAACTAATCTATAGAAACCATTCTGAAAAGCGAAAAATTCACAGTATCAAAAAAACCTTCCTAAATACTTTAACTAATTCCTATTAAGATCATCAACCATTATGCACGGGCTCCAGAATTGAACAATAATTCGCAACGCCTGATCCACCCATATTAAACAAACAACCTAAAGTTGCGTCCTCTTTTTGCATCAAACCCGCCTCCCCACATAGCTGAGCGGCAACTAGTGCATGCATCGAAACACCAGTAGCACCAACAGGGTGACCTTTTGCTTTCAAACCTCCAGATAGATTTATGGGCAATGATCCATTAGAGTAGACCAAACCTTCAGAAATTGCTCTGGATCCTTGTCCAGATTTAGTTATTCCCATAGCCTCATAGATAAGAAGCTCAGCCATAGTAAAACAGTCATGTACCTCTGCGAAATCAAGATTATTAATGTTAATCTTAGCTTCTGTGAATGCTCTCTTAAAAGCCTCAGTTGGACCTTCAAACTTTAAAATATCTCGACTAGACATTGGTAAAAAATCATTTACTTGAACACCTGCACGAAATTTAACCGCTCGATCAAAGTTATGTGAAATATCATCAGAAACCATGACGACTGCCGCGGCGCCATCAGAAATTAGCGAACAATCTGTCAATCTTAATGGTGACGCAACCATCGGATTTTTATCACTAATATTATTACAGAAATCAAAATTCACATTTTTTTGAATCTGTGCAAGTGGGTTTTTTATAGCGTTAGTATGATTTTTTACAGCAATTTTTGCTAAAATCTCAGATTTATCGCCGTTTACTTGAAAGTAAGCATCAGCATATCGAGCAAAAATATGAGGAAATGAGACCCCACCCTCTTCTTCCTGATATGAAGCAGTCATTAACGCTTCAGTTACACCCTTGGTATCTTTAGCCGTCATTTTCTCGACACCTATAACCAGAGTAGTTTTAGCTGTGCCGGCCCTTATAGAGTCTCTCGCCGCGTAAACCGCTGCAGACCCAGATGCACAGGCATTCTCTACACGTGTTGCTGGGGTAAATCTTAATTCAGGACTAATTTGTAAAGCCAATGAAGAAATAAATCCATCTGGTACTAATCCACCATTATAATGACCAATCCAAATACCGTCTATATCTTTTGGGTCAAGGTTGGCATGATCTATAGCTTCAGTTGCCGCTTTCGAAATCAATTCCTCTAATGAATCATCTAAACGGCCAAATGATGTATGTCCCCAACCAACAATATGTGCATCCATACCATTATTTCCTTTAGTTAAATTTTCACCACTTACCTATAAGTATACCATCTGAAGTTTCTTTTCCACGGGCATTTTCGAGTGCCTCATCAGACAGAGCTACTCTATTTTTTCTTCCTGTTAAACGATCCAACAAGATTGCATGCATATTCCGCCGAGTTTCTTCGTAATCAACATCTCTACCCAAATCTTGAAATTCGTTAGGATCATCATTTAAATTAAAAAGTTGGGGCTCAAATCCTCGGAAATATATATACTTCCAATCATTTGTACGAACCATATAACCCCGTGCATCATAGTTCCCTACTCCAAGTATATCTCTTGCTTTATAGTAAGAGTAATCAATCTCAGAAAAGACGGCACTCCTCCAATTCTCTACAAATTCGCCATGAATCAATGGCTCCAATGATAATCCTTCCAAGCGATGATCGGCTGATGGTGCACCAGTAGCTGCGAGAAATGTTGGAACCAAGTCAATTGCTTCTACCAGTTCAGATACAACCTTGCCTCTGGTTTTATTAGCTTCTGGTCTTGGATCATAAATGATAAGAGGAACTCGAACAGAGACTTCATGAAACAATTCTTTTTCTCCAAGCCAATGATCACCTAAATAATCCCCATGATCAGATGTAACAACTATCATGGTTTCATCTGCCTTTCCTGATTCCTCAAGCCAGCCAAACAAATTACCTAGGTGATCGTCTATTTGTTTAATCATTCCCATATACGCCGGAAGGACAGTCTCACGGACACCTGCTGTTGAGAACGTCTGACTTACTTCCATTTCCATAAAGGCATTATACACGGGATGAGGATTTATTTTTTCAGAACTATCCCGAATTATTGGTTGGAAGGTATTTGGTCCATACATATTATGATAGGGGGCTGGCGCCATATATGGCCAATGGGGTTTTATATAGCTAAGGTGGCATAACCATGGCACCTCTCCAGTCTCTTGGATAAACTCTCTCGCCCTCATAGTCATATAAGCAGTCTCTGAGTGCTCTTCCCTAACCCTTGCAGGTAAATTCGAATTTTTCAGATACCATCCAGATAAAAGCTCACCATCAGGTCCTTCAGCAGAATTAGCATAATCATTCCATGGATTTTCGCCTTCATAGCCTTGTTGTCTTAACCAATCATTATATGGCAGCTTTCCACCTCTCTTTTTCAAAACAACATTGGGATGCAGTCCATCGTCCCGTTCATAAGGATCAAAACCTGGTTGTGAAATTACCATACCTATTTCTGTACTATTGTTGAGACCCAAACGAGCCATACCTTCTGGGTCAGGTTCCATATGTGTTTTTCCCACAACTGCTGTTCTCACACCTAACGGTCGTAAATAGTCCCCCAAAGTTAGCTCTCCGATTGGTAATGGAACCCTGTTCCATGTCGAACCATGACTAAAAACAGTTCTTCCAGTATAAAAAGAAGCTCGCGATGGTCCACAAACTGGAGACTGAACAAAAGCCCGATCAAATCGAACGCCTTTACTAGCTAACTTATCAATATTAGGCGTTTTCAAATGAGGATGGCCATAACAAGATAAGTAATCACACCTAAGCTGATCAGCCATGATAAACAGTATATTTTTAATCTTTGTCATAATACCCTCTTCACTTAAAATTCTTCAATTAAGTAGTAATTATTAAACGGAACAACCAATTTGATTTAAAAATTAGTCAGTGTTCCGAAAGCTCTAACATCTCTTCCAAGAACTTTACCCTGACTTGTATAGTTTTCTAGGCTTTTCATTACATCTTTATTTTCCCAACTTAGCAATGCTATTTTAAAACTCTCACGCTCTGATACTCTATTAAACCAATCTGTTAAATAAGGTGTGTTTTCAAAAGGCCAATCCATTAAATTACAACGATGGAAATTTGGTATCCAAGCCACATCACTCAAAGAGTAGACAGCTCCTCCAAGAAATTGTCTCCCATCTGACAAAATATCTTCTAATTTTTGAAAATGATCATGCGTCCTCGCAACAGCTTCTTCTATTCTCTCTCTTCCAAATCCATTAGATAAATCAATTCGGAACTGCTTCAACTGTTCATTTTTATGAGTAACTTGGAATTTATCGAACTGTTCTTGGATCTGTTGAGGACCGCTCTTAAATAAAAATTCAAAAGACAATAACTTTAAATCCATCTGAGCTTGATCAGCCTCCTTTAAAAGACTTATATCACTATGCAATAATAAATCAGAATCGTTATCTGGCAACAGTTCTATAATATCAATTGATTCAATAAATAAACGACCATCTATAATTATAGCAGGTACAAGTCCGTTCGGGTGTATAGCCTGGTAACTTTTTGTGGCATGTTCATCTTTTGCGATATTAATCACATGACTTTCATATATTGTTTTTGTTTCAGCTAGTACGAGGCGTACCCGCTGTGAACAACTAGACATTGGTGCATGCCAAAGATGGATACCCTTAAGGTTTTTCAAGAGTTGGTTTTTAGCGCGAATTTCTGCCATATGTGTTAAGTCCTCTATTAACTTTTAACTGCAGTTTTATTAACATTTTTTCACAAGCCCACGTATCTTTTCATCTACATTCCTATAACTCATTTTAAAAAGGAGAGATAATAGTAATAAATTATTGTTCACAGACTTTATTTTTCAAATTATTATATGCAATTGTTCGTTTTTTAGTAAAATTTAACCCATAGGAATTAGAAATAAGTAGAAATTTTATTATGTAGGAGCACTTAAAACTATTACTGGGAGGCAACCAATCTAATGGACCAAATGCACTTTTTTCACGGTTAATCTCCCGACCCACTACAAATAAATTCATGGGGTTATTATAAAATGATCTCATTTTTTTTTGAGACCACTCCACCGCCCCATGGTCCCAAGCGAACTTAAGTGGTACAAGATGATCAATATCAACGTTTCTTGCGTTAATAAATACATCACCTGTATACAAATCAATCCATCTACCAAACTTTACTAAGCATCCGTCTTCACGTAGTATTATGGGAATAGTAGAATGCTTCTTAAGTAATTCATGTCTAGTATTTAAACAGTTCCCATCTAAATCATTCCAACGGCCAAACTTATCTCTGTTATATTTTTCAACTGCAACTGATGAACTCGCAATTAATAAAAAGAAGAGAAGCACTTGGAAGTTTAATAGTTTATCAAAGAAACTCTTACCTATGGTGCTATTATTGCTCCAATGGATCGCACATCGTAAGCCGCTCCCTCTAGGACCTCTCCAGCCCCATTGGCTAACCCACCTA
>NZVE01000074.1 GCA_002697345.1 Paracoccaceae bacterium
CCTGAATATTGCTCCCTAGACCAATAGAGATATGATCATTATCTCCTCTAACAGTAGAGCCAAACCAAATTGACACCAGATCTTGTATTTCCACATTTCCAATCACATTTGAATCTGGGGCAAGCCAGAAACTATCACTATCTGGAACATTAGGTTTAATAGAATTCAATGAGAAAAGTGTCATTATGACTTAAGATCAACTTCGTTATAAAGATTAGAAACCAAACCTTCTAAAGTTAATTGTCGACATTTTTTAAGGCGCTCCGCTTTTAAAATATTTTTTAAATCCTCTTCAGTGTCATCTAGCTTTCTATTGACTAAGCAATAATCATACTCGGCCCAATGGTTTATTTCTTCTCGACATTTTTCCATTCTATTTTGAATTACCTCATCTGTATCTTGTCCCCTTCCCCTCAACCGTTCTTGAAGTTCTTTCAGCGAAGGTGGTAAAATAAAAATTGAGACAACGTCACTTGCTAATCCTGAGTTTCGAATTTGTTGACCTCCCTGCCAATCAATATCAAAAATAACATCTTTACCCTCAACGATTGTATTTTCGACTACTTCCCGTGGCGAACCATAAAAATTACCAAACACCTCGGCGTATTCAAGCATTTCATTATTATCTACCATTTGTACAAACTCATTGTGAGAGCGAAAAAAATATTCCCTTCCCTCTATTTCGCCAGCTCTAGGATTGCGCGTCGTAGCGGAAACAGAAAAAGATAAAGTATTGTCCCAATTCATTAAACGTCGCGCAAGTGTAGATTTTCCAGCTCCTGATGGAGAGCTCAAAATAAATAATATACCTCTACGACTTTGCATTTATTATACCACATTTGAAAATAAACTATTAAACTTACCTATATTACCAAAAAAAGTTCTAAAAAAGTTAAGGTCTACACCTTTTCAGCATTTAACTGGTTGGATTTTAAACGAGCTAACTCTTCAGAAACAAGGAATGCCAACTCTAGAGCCTGAGAAGCATTGAGTCTAGGATCACAAGCAGTATGATAACGGTCAGATAAATCTTCATCTGTAATGTCTCGAACTCCCCCAGTACATTCAGTCACATCTTGCCCAGTCATTTCAAAGTGAACTCCTCCAGGGACAGTATTTTCTAAACGATGTATTTCAAAAAACTCCTTAACCTCTTTTAACACGCTATCAAAAGTTCTAGTTTTATACCCAGAGATCGACTTTATTGTATTTCCATGCATCGGATCACAACACCAAACCACTTTTGCTCCTTCTTCTTTTACACATTTAATAAGTTTGGGTAAATAGTCCTGAACTTTTCCCGCGCCAAAGCGAGCAATTAAAGTTACTCTTCCTCCTTCATTTTGAGGGTTCAGTATACTTAATAGTAACTTAAGATCTTCAACTGTCGTAGATGGTCCACATTTTAATCCAATTGGGTTTTGCACTCCCTTTGCAAACTCCACATGTGCCCCTGATGGTTGTCTAGTTCTATCCCCAATCCAAATCATATGACCTGAACCTGCCAATGGAAGTCCTGTTGTTGAGTCAATCCGTGCTAATGCCTCTTCATATTCTAATAATAAGGCTTCATGACTGGTATAAAAATCAACCGAATTAAGTTCAGAACTATTACTGCCACTTACTCCTGCAGCGGACATAAAATCAATACTGTCTTGAATGCGAGATGCCATATCTCTATATCGAGATGCCCTTTCTTCATCAGTAAAGCCCAATGTCCACGAGTGGACATGATTGATATCAGCAAATCCTCCTTTAGAAAATGCACGTAGTAAATTTAATGACGCTGCTGATTGAGTATATGCTTGAAGCATTCTTTTTGGGTCTGGGACTCTTGACTCTTTATTAAACTCAAGACCATTAATTATATCACCTCTATAAATGGGGAGCTCAACTTCGTTTATTTTTTCTGTAGGTGCAGATCGTGGTTTAGCAAACTGTCCAGCAATCCTACCAATCTTAACCACAGGAACTTTCGCACCATAAGTTAATACCATTGCCATTTGGAGCATAACCTTAAAAGTATCTCTTATGCTATCCGCTGAAAACTCGTTAAAACTTTCAGCACAATCACCACCTTGTAACAAAAAAGCCTCCCCTTTGGAGACAGCTTCCAATTGTTTCTTGAGAGTTCGAGTCTCACCAGCAAATACTAGTGGAGGGTATTTTGATAGAGTTCGCTCAACTTCAGCTAATTCACTTTTACTTGGATAATCTGGCATTTGAATTCTTGGGAGTGACCGCCAACTAGCTTTATTCCAATCTATACTCATTTCATCACCTCTAAACCCAATATATAAATTAAACTGACTTACTATATAAACCTTATTCTTTGTACTTGCCAATGCCGAATTCTTAGATAGAGATAAGTAACATGGTTTTACTGTAAGCAAATAGAAAAAGTTGTTTTAGGGAGCGAGCTTGGTACAATTGATCTCATCGTCCAAAATCCTAAAAAGTACAGAATCCTTTAAATCTAGGAATTTTGTTTTTGCGCTAATAGATAATTTTTCACTGTTATCGTTTGCTGGAGCCGTGGATGCTCTACGTATAGCTAATAGAGTAGCACCTCACTCGTATACCTGGTCCATTACGAGTGAAACAGGGAATGCCGTCAGTTGTTCTGCAAATATCAGCTACAACGTTGACAATAGCTTTTTAGAACTAGGAAGAGATGATACTATTATTCTATGTGGTGGAGTAGACATTCAGGTAGCCACAACAAAACGCCTACTTAACTGGCTTCGTAGGGAAGCCCGCAAAGGTGTAAAAATGGTTGCGCTTTGCACTGCCTCTTACTCGTTAGCAAAAGCCGGTCTCTTGAATGGAAAAAAAGCAACGATACATTGGGAGAACCAAGACAGTTTTTCTGAAGAATTTGAAGAAATAGAGTTAACAAAGACTGTATTTGTTGTTGATGGCAATCGAATGACTACTGCAGGGGGAACATCGTCTATTGACCTTATGTTACAGCTCATTGCTAATGATCTTGGTGAAGAAAAAGCGAATTACGTTGCTGACCAATTAATTTACTCCTCCATTAGAACAAATGAAGATCAACAGAGGCTATCTATACCGACTAGAATAGGTGTAAGACACCCTAAACTTAGTAGGGTTATACAAACTATGGAAATAAATATTGAAGATCCAATAAGCCCTTCAGATTTAGCCACTAACGTTGGAATGTCTACAAGACAACTTGAACGTCTTTTCCGTAGATACCTTAATAAAAGTCCAAAAAGATACTATATGGGGCTTCGTCTTCAAAAAGCCCGAAACTTATTAATGCAAACAGATATGAGTGTGATAAATGTTGCTTTATCGTGTGGGTTTTCTTCACCATCGCATTTTTCAAAATGCTATCGCTCACATTATGCAACGACCCCATACAGAGAACGGGGGACGCATTCAAAAAAAATAAATCTATCAAATTTATAAAAAATTCTAAAGTTTATTTGTATTAGTACTCTACTTAGAATTATTTTTCATAAATCGTGGAAGCCTCCTGAGAGCTTTCTGCATTTCTATATGGGTTTCCATCTTTACTCCTGGGTAACCTAATAAAACGCGCCCTTTAGGTGCATTTGTAAATATTTTTGTTGCACCCCCAGCGATCACATCATCTCCCACAAAAATATTATCATTAACTCCACATTGACCTCCTAAAATTACCCTGTTTCCTATCTCAGAAGATCCAGCAATACCAACCTGTCCACAAATTAAACAATCATTACCTATTCGCACATTATGGCCCACATGAACGAGGTTATCTATTTTGGTTCTGTTACCTATTACTGTATTTCTTATTGTACCCCTATCAATAGAAACATTTGATCCAAGCTCAACGTCATCTCCAATTTTAACCGAGCCTAATGAGTAGATTCGAAGCCAGGTTTGTTCATTTAATTTATCACGCTTGCCAAGGTTCTTTCGAACTCCCTCAACATCAGCCTCATCTTTGGTTACAAAGGAAAATCCATCTGAACCAATAACAGAACCAGATTGAACGCGAAAGTTATCTCCGATTATAATACCTTCTTCTATTTGAACACCATTACCAATTATTGAATTTTTTCCAATCTTTGTATGATTTCCGATAGAAACATGCGATCCAATATTCGCTCCAAATCCAATCTCAACATCAGAACCAATACAAACAAATGCCCCTATATTTGCATCTTTCGGAACATAGGTACTTTTATCAATGACTGAAGTTGGGTGAATGCCTGAGTTAGATCCAGGAGTTTTATAAAAAAACTCTGTTAGCTTTGAAATTGCATGTCTGGGCCTATCTATTAAAATAGCAGCAGACAAACCAAATTCTTTCCAAGACATACCAGTTAATAAAACAGCTGCTCTTGCTTCCCCACTAGACAGGTCCAAACAGTATTTTTCACTCATTGCCAGTGCTAAGGAGTTCACATCTGAATCTATAGGTTCTGAAGCATTAGTAACCCTTAGGGTACCATCGCCTACATATTTTGCACCTAGTGCATTCGCAATTTCTGCTATCGAATAGCTCATGTATTCCTCTTTATCCCGCAGCGTATTTACTTAAAAGTAACTTTTCTCAATAAGTTTTTCAATCATTAGCGTCTGTTTTATATTTTCTAAGGACTGATAGATTTCAAAATCTCGTCCATAGATATCTTTCCTATAGCTAACATTACCACGACCCTCACTCCAAGCAGTTAAGTAAACTATATGAACAGGAATATCATCTTTTAATGTCAACTTAAATTCTTTTGTATTTTTCAAAAGATACTTCAACACAAAATCAGGGTCCTCTATGTTATCCTTAAGTATCTCGTAAGCTAGTTTAAAGGGTTCATGTACCCTTACGCAACCATGGCTAAACGCTCTCTCTTCTTCAAGAAACAACTCCTTAGACGGAGAGTCATGTAAATAAATATTATGTCTATTTGGTAACATAAACTTAACTTGACCAAGAGGATTATTGATAGAAGGTGGCTGTTTCATTCCATAAGGAAAGTCTTCATCAGAAAACTTATCAAAATTTATCAATTCTCGTGAAATGAATTTTCCATTATTATCAGTGAAAAATAATTCACTAGAAGCGTTAATATCTTCTCTTATATCCGGTAAATATTCTTCAATAACTATTGACTTTGGTACATACCAACTTGGATTAATTACTAAAAACTCTAACTTATTAGAGAATTCAGGTGTAAAAGTGCTGGGGCTGCTTTTACCAACGACCACCCTACTTTGATAAATAGTTTTCCCCTTGTTAACTATTTTCAATTTAAACTCTGGAATATTAACAACTAGGTATTTACCTTCGTAAGGTTTACTTAACCACCTTCTTCTTTCCAAAGAGGCTATAATTAATTTTAGACGTTCAGAGGGAGGAATGTTGATTTCTGCAATTGTAATCTTTCCTGCTATACCATCTGATTGAAGTCCATGAGCATCTTGAAATTTTTTTATAGCCAACTTCAACTTGCTGTCGTAGATTGGACTATAAGTTTTTTTTAAATACCCCATTCTTATTAATCTATTTCTAAGTTTAGTTACTTCTTCTCCACTTTCTCCAGGCTTAAGAATTTCTGCATTTACTAATTTACCCCAGCCACCCACTAATAAAATTTTTTCAAGACGAATTTTTTCTCTAATTAACGCCTTATAATCGTCTGTTTTAGGTTGAAGGCTTGCTAAGTGCTGAAATGGATTAGTTATGAGAAATTTCATAAAAATTTCCATTAAATTCACTTTTTTTAATTTTAAATCTAATTGAGTAGGTACTTGATTATCACTTTCTAGAGACGCTCGTTCGATTAATCTCATATTAATTACTTTAGGGTCCAGCACTCCCGTCTTCATATGTTTAACATAAAGAATAAACTTTTTGGCAAACTCAATCTCTAAAATTCCTAATTCTGATTCTGACTTAAGCTTCTCTATATCACCATAAAGTTTTTGTAGGCCGTATAATTCACTGGGTATGCCGTGGTAATTAGAACCTTCCAAAGCTCTTAAAAGGGCAGATACCCTACCTTGATTCTTTTGTGTAACAAAGATTGGGTTATAATTTCTACTCGAGTAGAGTTTATTTAAGAATGTATTTTTTTGACTATTTTGATAGATTGATAATCGTAATGAAACCTGAGCTAAACCTTCATTAGCTCCTCCGTGACCAACAGAAAGTAATAATAGAGCACACGTCCAAATTAACTTAAACCATGGTCTTATAAAAATATCTTTCATGCAATAAGTCAGTGTAATTAATCCATTAAAGTAAAAAATTATATATATTTTGATTTTGCCAGTTTTTTTTATTAGTTGTCTATAAGAATATTTTAAAAATTATTTAACATTAATTTAGTAATTATTTAATAGTGTATAAATAATACTATATTGATTTTATAATCAATATTATTGGAATATACGAAATCTTAGTGTAATAATAGGTCAACAAATTTATACACTTTAAACAAGAGATATTAATTTAAATGCCAGAAAACAAAATCATTCATTTCAGAAGGCGATCAATTCTTGGAGTTCTAGGCGCCTCAGTGATTTCTGCAACTCCGGTATATTCAAAAGCGTTTGGTTTCTTGCGCGGTGCCGGAGATGGTAGAAGAATTAAAATGTATTCGCGAGTGACTGGAGAAAAGATAAATATATATTACGCTATTGACGGCTTATATATATCCGAAGCTATAGATGAGATTAGTCATTTTATGAGAGATACTAGAGAGAATAAAGTTAAGAAAATCGACACTCGTACTCTAGATATTATTTCAGCGACACATAATTTAATTGATACTTCAGAAGCATACGTACTCAACTCCGGGTATAGAACAAAGAAAACTAATGACAAGTTACGTAGAAGGTCAAAACTAGTTGCACGTAGCTCATTACATGTTACCGGGCAGGCAGCAGATATAAGTTTAACAAGTAGATCAGTAAAAGAAATAGCAAGAGCTGCCGCGCACTGTTCCGCAGGTGGTGTTGGAAGATATACTCGGGATAACTTTGTCCATATTGATTGTGGAAGAAAGAGAATTTGGGGGACCTAGGGTTAATAAAAATTTGTATTAGAAAATGGAATATAAGTTAATATCACGGGTTCTAGGGCTTTATATTATGTGCCTGTTATAAAAGAAGTTAATCAAGTTTTTATAAAGGTTAAGATGACAATAAAAGTCCCAATTTTACCAAATCCCAGTGACCCAATGCTTACAAAGAGGGTAACAGGGGTTGATCAAAATGGAGTTCTTCAGGAGTTACCTGTAGTAGAAGAAAGACCCTTAACAATCTTCTTGAATTCGCAAGAAATCATAACAGCGATGACAATTGGAGATTATCCGGACTATCTAGCTATTGGTTTTTTATTAAATCAGAAAATGCTATTATTTGATGATAGAATTGAAAAAATTGACTACGACGAAGATCTTCAAACAATCGTTATTAGGACTCTTCGAAAAACTAGTTATGAAAAAAAACTACAACAAAAAACAAGAACATCAGGCTGTGCAGTCGGAACCGTTTTTGGAGATATGCTGGAAGGTCTTGATGATGTAGAATTATCTAAAAATAAAGTAAAAACAAGTTGGATATATGCACTTGCAAAAAAAATTAACACGACACCTTCACTTTACTTAAGTGCGGGAGCTATTCATGGAACTGTTCTATGTGAAAAATCTACTCCCTTGATTTATATGGAGGATGTTGGACGGCATAATGCAGTAGATAAGATCTCTGGATGGATGTTTATTAATGGAATTAAAGCATCAGACAAAATATTATATACCACAGGGCGCTTAACCTCTGAGATGATCATTAAGTCAGCGCTTATGGGAATTCCTACCTTAATATCACGCTCTGGTTTTACAGCATGGGGTGTAGAGATCGCAAATAATCTTGGGATGACTTTGATAGGGAGGCTCCGTGGCCGTAGATTTATATGCTTATCAGGAGAAAAAAGATTAGTAAGGGACGCTGATCCAAAAGTTATCTCAGATGAAAAACCTAAGGATAACAGAAAGGCTGGTAATGATTGATGAAAGTAAAATCTTAGGTGTCATTTTGGCCGGTGGAAAAGGGACGCGGATGGGTGGAGAGGAAAAAGGATTAATAAGATTAAATAATAAATCTCTTATCGAATACAGTATTGAAAGACTAAAACCACAAGTAAATAACCTTGTGATAAACGCCAATAATAACTTGAAGAAATATAGTAGATTTAACATACCAATAGTACCAGATTCATTGTCAGGTTTTTTGGGTCCTTTAGCAGGTGTTTTGGCAGGGTTAGATTATGCCGATCAAAAAGGTTATACTCACATAGTCACCGTAGCAGCAGATACACCTTTTTTCCCTAAAAATTTAGTTTCATTATTTTTGATGACAGCAAAAAACTATAACGGCCTAACTATTGCAACGACACAAAATAAAAACAGTAGGATCCAAAGACACCCAACCTTTGGCATCTGGCCATGCAACTTAAGAGAAAACCTTCAAACCCATATAGAAAACGGATTACGAAAAATAGTAATATGGACTGAAAAGCATAACGCTGGAGAAACGTTATTTGAGGGTAATAAAAACTTAGATCCATTCTTTAATATCAACACACCTGCAGACTTAAATACTGCAAAAGCGGTACTGGAAAACTACAAATGAAAATCTATGGAGTGACGGGTGGTAAAAATACAGGAAAAACTGGTTTGATCGAACGTCTTGTTAAAGAGTTTGTTAATAGGGGGGTTACAGTTTCAACAATTAAACATGCCCATCATGATACAGACATTGATCAGCCCGGTCGTGACAGCCATAGGCATAGAGAAGCTGGTGCTCACCAGGTGGTTTTATCAACAAAACACCGTTGGGCAATAATGACCGAATTACGTGACGCTCCAGAGGTAGACCTAAAAAGCATAATTCGGTCGCTTGAACCTGTCCAGTTAACTCTAATTGAGGGGTATAAAAATGAACCTCATCCAAAAATTGAAACTTTTCGTCTCACCATAAGTAAACCTTTGCTCGCTTTAACTAACTCATCTATTAAAGGAATAGCCTCAGATTCTCCAATACCGGGTCTTGAGATTCCTATTTTTGATTTGAATGATACCGAAAAAATTGCTGATTTTATATCTGAAGAAGTGAGGTTGTAGGGCATTTGTCACTTAAACCACCAAAACTTACTAATGACTGTTTTGCTCTCCCCCGTGGGGTTGCATGGATACCAGTGGATGAAGCGCTAAACAGACTTAAAAAATCACTCCACCGAATTACAGAAATAGAAAAAATTCCAACAAATGTTGCAGAAGGAAGAATTTTAGCAATATCTCCTACTGCAACAAGATCTAGCCCCCCTATGTCCAACTCCGCCGTAGATGGCTTTGGGTTTGCGCACTCATGTATTGAATCAGGTCCACAAAATTTACCACTTACGAAAGGTATTGCTGCGGCGGGACTTCCATATGAAGGTAAGGTTAAATTAGGTTCAGCTATAAAAATACTGACCGGGGCAATATTGCCATCAGGAGTAGACACAGTAATTCTTGCAGAAGACACAAATTCTGATGACAACACAGTTGCGTTTAACGGACCAATAAAGCTTGGGTCCAATACGAGACTCAAAGGTGAAGATATACAAAAAGGTAATAAACTTATTGATTTAGGAATACCTATCCGTTCAACAGAAATTGGTCTGCTTAATTCTGTTGGAATTTTTTCAATTTCTGTCTACAAAAAACTCAAAGTGGGAATACTTTCAACTGGAAATGAAATAATTTATAACTCTCAATCTAACCCGCTACCTCATCAAATATTTGATGCAAACAAACCGATGTTATCCACAATAGTAAAAAAATGGGGGTTCGAAGTAATTGATTTGGGGCATGCTGATGATAATGAGGAAACACTTTTAAAAAAAATGGACTCTGCATCCAAGAAAGTTGATGTGATTATAACTTCTGGGGGTGCGTCTGCAGGCCAAGAAGATTATATTTCAAAAATTATGAATAACTACGGGTCAATTTCTAGTTGGCGGGTTGCCATAAAACCGGGCAGACCAATAGCCATGGGAATTTTTAAGGGGACACCTGTTTTTGGTCTTCCTGGAAACCCAGTAGCAGCGTTTGTATGCTCTGTTATTTTTGTCAGACCAGCATTATATTGTCTTTCAGGAGCAGGTTGGGTGGAACCACACACGTTCTGGGTTCCTGCAAATTTCACGAAGCATAAAAAACCAGGAAGACAAGAACTTCTAAGAGCTAACCTAACCCAAGAGAATTCAGTTAATATATTTAAGTCAGAAGGATCAGGTAGAATAAGTGGCCTCTCTTGGGCCAATGGTTTAGTTGATCTACCAAGTGGACTCACAAAAGTTGATCGTGGAGATCTAGTTAAATTTATTCCTTACTCAAGTTTAGGAATTTAATCTTAAAGTCCGTTAACTAACGAGAGCGTTTTTGAAGTCATTTGAATTTCGCTTGATTAGAGTTATCTTAGGATATAGTTGATTTATCTGATAGCTTAAAAAGGGGATAAGAAAATTTTTTTAGATTCTTTTTTGGAGTCATTTCAGCTAATTGCTAGCTTGGATAAAAACTTAATAGAAGTACTATCACTTTCTATAATGGTATCCCTTTCTTCATTAACTATCGCATGTTTTATTGGGATTCCATTAGGAACAGTTCTAGCAATTAAAAGATTTTATTTTCGTAAAACTCTGTTAGCAATTATTAATTCTCTTATGGGGCTACCACCTGTACTTGTTGGGTTAATAGTTTATTTATACCTCTCCCGTTCTGGACCTTTGGGTTGGTTAGGTATTTTATACTCACCAACAGCTATGATTATTGCCCAAGTAATCCTAATTGCACCAATAATTACAGCTCTCTCAAACCAAATTATCGAGGAGCTGCACGAAGATTATCGTGATCTTTTCTTATCTTTAAATGCAAAGCCAATGCAGGCGGTGATTGCATATATTTATGATTCTCGATACTCGCTACTTACCGTCATTCTAGCAGGGTTTGGGAGAGCCATATCAGAAGTTGGAGCGGTAATAATTGTTGGTGGAAATATCGATCATTTAACCAGAGTTATGACCACCGCTATTGCCTTAGAAACTTCTAAGGGAAACTTAACATTAGCACTTGGACTTGGAATTATTTTACTAACAATCTCACTGTGCATAAGTCTATTAGCTATGTGGATTAAGAGTTTTTCAAAACGGTATGCGCATGCCTAGTATAGCATCGAGCAGTCATATGTTTCCAATTGTAGTAAAGAACCTGTCATTAGTAATTAATAAAAAAATATTATTAAATAACCTTACTTGTGAACTTACATCTCATGGTATCACAGTAATAATGGGACCAAACGGCGCTGGTAAAAGCCTTTTTGTGCGTTGTCTTCATGGTTTATCAAAACCGACAGATGGGAGTATACTCTATGGAAACGTACCTGTTGGGGCAGTAACTAGAGGACGACAGTCTATGGTATTTCAATCACCAAAACTTTTAAGAAGAAGTGTAATTGAAAACCTTCGCTTTGTCGCAAATTTAAATAAAAAAAATAATCAAAATTTAACAGGACTGCTAAAAGAAACAGACTTAAGTTTATTAAAAGATCAACAAGTATCTACTTTATCTGGTGGAGAAAAACAGCGCCTTAGTCTTACGCGTGCACTTGTTTCTAATCCAGAAATACTGTTCTTAGATGAAGCGACATCAAGTCTTGACCCCAGATCAGTCTCAATAATAGAGAGCTTACTGAAAGAAAAAAAATTAAAAAATCTAAAAATTATTTTAATAACTCACGATATCAATCAAGCTAAAAGAATTGCCGATGATATAATATTCATGAATAATGGTAAAATATCAGAAACTGGATTAGCAAATGACTTTTTTTTGAACCCACAAAGCCAAGAAGCAAAGGCGTTTTTAAAAGGCGATTTAATAATCCAATAAAGCTAAAATGTTAAATTACTGGGAATTTAATGAGAATTATAAAAAAAACATTGTTGATAATCTTTGTATTGTTTTTTCAAGCTACTCAAGTAATCGCAAGTGAAGCCATTATTCTGCAGTCGACCACGTCGACAAAGAACTCTGGTTTATACGATTACCTTATTCCTTTAATTAAAGAAGATACTGGCGTATCTATTAATGTCGTAGCAGTTGGAACTGGTGCAGCAATAAAAAATGCTGAAAATTGTGATGGTGATCTACTACTAGTGCACGACACTCCGAAAGAAATGCGATTTATTGATAACGGGTTTGGGCTTCAGAGATATAATCTTATGTATAACGATTTTGTTTTAGTAGGCCCCAAGTCCAATCCAGCAAATATTGAAATAACTGATAAAATATTAAAGGCTCTCAAAAACATTGCAGAAACAAAATCACTATTTGTTTCTAGAGGAGATGAATCTGGCACAGACGCAAAAGAAAAAAGTCTATGGAATTTATTAAATATAAAAGTACGAAGTATGTCAGGAACATGGTATCGAGAAACCGGTTCTGGAATGGGAACCACCCTAAATATCGCTATTGGTATGGGCGCATATGCTTTAGTTGATAGAGCCACGTGGATAACTTTTAATAACAGAGCCGATTTTGAGATTATTGTTGAGAGTGAAAGAATCCTCTTCAATCAATACGGTCTAGTAACAATTAACCCCGATAACTGTCCTAATATTAACTTGGAAAAAGCTAATTTAGTAATAAAATGGTTACTTTCAGAGGAAGGTCAGGCACGTATTAGTTCTTATGAAGTAAAGGGAGAAACGCTATTTTTTTCGAATTTTAGTGAATAGAGTATAGCTTAATTGTCTTTGTAAGAGCATGAATAGAGAGGTTTAGATATGAAATTAAACGAAAAATATATAGGATTTGTTGGTTTAGGCTCAATGGGGTCAGTTATGGTATCGCGGCTTTCAAAAAAAAAGCTTAACTTAATAGCTTATGATATTAATAAAGCAATTGAATTAGATCGAAACATCACGTGTGCTAAAAACCTTCGTGAGCTTGTTAATTGTAATATCCTTATTTTAATTTTACCAAACGGATCAATAGTTAAAGAAACCGTACTTCAGTTGGTTGAATATGGGTTTAAAGGTCAAGTAATAGATATGTCCTCTAGCCATCCACAGCAAACTATAAAGTTACAAGAACTCGTAAAACAAAATTGTATTTCAGTAATTGATGCTCCAGTTTCGGGTGGAGTAAAAAAAGCGATAAATGGGACACTCATGGTAATGGTTGGTTGTAGTCAAGAGAATTTCAAAGCTATTAAAATATTACTTGAATGCTTTGGGACTGTTAGGCATGTAGGGCCATTAGGAGCTGGACATGCTATGAAAGCTCTTAATAATTACGTATCTGCATCCGGTTTGCTAGCAAGCATGCAGGCATTAGCGACTGCCGAAGCTTACGGTATTAAAGCAAACGACTTTATTGAAGTAATTAACTCTTCGACAGGTAAAAATAACTCCACACAAGTAAAATTCCTTCCATTTGTTATCCCTCGAAAGTATGACTCAGGATTTTCTCTGAGTCTTATGACTAAAGATGTTGAAATTGCGAGCAGTATCATAAAGGCTGCAAACTTTTCCACTCCATTATCAAATGTGTTGCCAGAATACTTAACGGAAGCATTAAAGAATTTAAAAGAGGGTGTAGATCATACGGCCTTATATGAAGAAATTAATCCAAGAAGCGTTACAGAGACGCAAACATAAGAGCCAAAAGGGAGTTTCACGTGACAAAATCTATTATAGTTATTGGCGGGGGTATCGTCGGCGTTTGTACTGCCTTAGAATTACAACTATCTGGAAATTCTGTCACTTTAGTGGATCGTAAAAAACCTGGCAGGGAAACTTCTTATGGGAATGCAGGAGTTTTAGCAGAGTCTTCTGTGATGATTATAAATAATCCTTCATTACTAAAGGCTCTTCCTAAATATATTTTAAATAATAAAAATGATTTACGTTATGACTTCTTTTTTGTGATCCGAAACTTTTTTAAAATTTTACGATTTTTATCGTATTGCACTCACAAACATTTGGACCATGCTGGTCGAGCTTTACGTTCGCTACTACTTATATCCTTAATAAAGCACAAAGATTGGATAAAAACATCTAAAACAACGCACCTACTTAAAGAAGATTCTGGTTGGTTAAAGCTATTTAGGTCAAAGAAAACTTTTAAGAAATATCAACTCGAGCTTGAATTAATGAAAAAAAATGATGTCAAATTTACAATTTTTGAAAAAGAACAAATTCGTCAAATTGAGCCAGGTCTTTCACAAAGGTATGAAAAAGCAGTATTGATGGATGACGCAGGCCGTATATCAGATCCTGCAGCATTAACTGATGGTTACGTGAAGGTTTTTTTAGATGCTGGTGGAAAAGTATTAGAAGAGTCTGTAACCGCATTGAATGAAGCTCACCCTGGTTGGGAAGTTAACACAAATAATTCTACCCTCAAAGGTGATCACGTAGTGGTTGCAGCTGGGGGTTGGTCTTCTGAGATTGCTAGTTGGCTAGGATACAAAATACCATTGTTCTGGGAAAGAGGTTATCACCTTCACCTAAAACCCTCAGATGCTCCTTCGCTAAACCGTACGATATTGGATGTAGATGGGGGGTTTATTATGGCCCCAATGAAGCAAGGTGTAAGGGTTACATCTGGTGTTGAACTCACCTGGAGAGATGCAGACCCTAATTACTCTCAAATAACGGAGTCAGTGAAAAGGGCACGACAAGTTTATAAAATGGGCGATCAGATCGAGGATACGCCCTGGATGGGTAGACGACCAACATTAATTGATTCTTTACCTATAATAAGTCCTGCTCCCAGACATCAGGGTCTATGGTTTAATTTTGGTCACCAACATCTTGGTTTATCTTTGGCACCAGGTTCAGCGGCTCTAATTTCTGCATTTATTAATAAAACACAAGCTCCAATAGACCCAAGTCCGTATTCTGCTACAAGATTTAAAATATGATATTTTAATGAGTATTGTACTTTTTAAATCTATACCTCTGAACAGCTATACTCTGCCTTTTCTAACCATGACGGATTAAACTCTACTCCCCATCCTGGTTTATCTGTAATTTCCACATTGCCATCAGTGACCTTAAATGGATCACCTAAAAACAAATCCCTTTGCCAAGGGTAGTAATCCTCTCCTTCTATAGAAAGTTCTAAATACTTTCCAGCATTTGGGATGGCATTTAAGAAATGCATAGTACACATCGTGACGAGCGATAAGTTAGCCGCATGGGGCGTACAAGTAATATTTGCTTTGTTCGCTAAGTCTGCAACCAAAAGGGCTCTGGAAAGCCCTCCCATATACATTACATCAGGTTGGACTATATCTACAATTTTTCTATCAATCATGTCCTTCCAAATTCGAAAATCACAATCCTGTTCCCCTCCTGTCACGTCAATTTTAAGGGCATTTGTAACTTTTTTTGTTTCATCGGGAAGCCAATAAGGGCATGGTTCTTCGAAATGGGTTATATCATTGTCTTCTAAAGCTTTGCCAATCTCAATAGCTTGATCCGCACTGTAACAGCTATTTGCATCAACAAGCTTAACAACATCGTCGCCCAAGACTCTTGGAAGGACCTTAATGATTTCGTTTGTACGCCCTTCCCACTCATCCTTTCCTCGTCCACACTCTGACCCAATTCGAAACTTAAAAGCTTTGAAACCCTGAGTGTCTCGTAATTTTTTCAGCCTATCTGCCTCTTCCTTAGGAGTAATATCACGTTTCATTGATGACCCATAAGCAGGCAACATACCAGGACTGCCGCCAATTAATGCCGTCACTGGTAGTCCATTTTTTTTTCCCAACCAATCCCAAAGTGCCGTATCCAATCCTGCTATTGCGCGAAGGACATATGAGCCAGGGTATTTATGCTCTCTTTCTAAAATCAAGTTTTCAAGATCAGTAAATTCATTAAATATATGACCAAGAGCATGCTTTGCGACCTGTCTATGGAAGATCTGAGCCGTTATATCAGCACAGTATGTGGACATTTGCCCCCAACCCTGGCTACCATCTTCCATAGTAAGTCTTACTACACTTACATAACTCTTCGTGAAGGTTTCCAGTTTTTTTATATTAATACATAAATCAGTCACTAATATTTTTCTCCTTACTTATTGATGCTAATTTCTTGTTTACCTGTTGAGAAATTGACTTTGACGCCTTGTAGGCTAACATCATAACTGCTGAATTAATATTACCTGATGGTATACTTGGAAAAAGGGAGGCATCAGCTATCCATATGTTTTGGAATCCTCTTAATCTGAAATCAATTGAAACAGGATCACGTTCTACATCATTACCTAACCGACATGTTCCACAAGGGTGATAAACTGACACTGCTCTTTTTTTGAAATCCTCTTTTTTTTGTTCAATAGTCGCTTTTTCTAAATCTATTGATTTAGCTTTTACAATAATAGATTTTAAATTTTCTGACTTTGTTACTTCTTCAACAAAGTTAATACCAGCTTCAACATCATATATATCTTTTTCACTACTTAAAAATTTTGGATCTATAATAGGTGAATCCATAGGATTGGAAGAATTAAGATAAACTTCACCTCGGCTTTTCGGCCTACATGGTTGAAAACCAATTGCAAATCCATCTAATTTATCAGGACGTAATAGCATCCTTTTACCAGGCCTTTTTATTGAATAAGTTAAAGGGTTAAAATAAATTTGTAAATTTGGCCACTCATTTCGACTCTTCCAATTAACGAAGCCTCCACCTTGGTTAACACTTAATGCAAAAGGCCCTTTTTTAGACGCAATGTAATTTACCAAAGAACGAAACCGGCCACTCCAGCTACTAAGAGTTCTATTTAAGGACTTTGCATTTGCCTCAAAAAGATAATCTATACCCAAATGATCTTGTAAGTTTTGACCAATCCCTTTGATATCTGCTATAGGTGTGATCCCCTTATCAAGTAAATGTTTAGAAGGGCCAACGCCTGAAAGCATTAAGAGTTGTGGCGTATTAATAGCTCCTGCAGTTAATACAACTCCAAAGCGAGCAGTGATACTTTTTTTCAAACCATTCTTAATAAATTCAAGACCCGTGACCCTATTATCATCAAAGATAAGCTTTGAAACATGTGCATTTTTAATAATTTTAACATTTTTTTCTTTTATAGCTGGTTTCAAAAATGCATCAGCAGACGTCCACCTAAAACCATTTTTTGTTGTAATAGGGTAGTGCCCAACTCCCTCATTAGCATTGCTATTCATATCTTCAGTATATCGAATGCCAAGATCTCTAGCTGCAGAAAAAAAATGCTCTAATACCTCCTCATGCTGATCTTCAACATTTGAGACACAAATATGACTACCCTTCGTATTATCTCCGCGGCCCTCTAATAAATCAAAAGTAGATTGGACTGAATTCCATCCAAACTCCGCCGAACTACAAGTTTCCCAGTGGTTGTAATCTCCTTGTTGACCTCGGACATAGACCATAGCATTTATAGATGCTGAACCACCAACTACTTTTCCTCGAGGACAGTAAACCGATCGATTATCTAGATTATTTTGTTCTTTAGTTTGATAGCGCCAATTCACATTTTTATTATAAAATGTTAAACCATACCCAATAGGTGTCTTAATATCGGGACGAAAATCACTACCTCCCGCCTCCAAGATAAGAACTTTTAAACCTGTTTCATTAGCAACTTTACTAGCAATTATAGACCCTGATGAACCTGCACCTACAACAACTAGATCAAATTCAGCCAATACCTAGTCTTTCTTATCACCAAACAACTGAGTTAAAAGTAATAATCCAGATGAAATTACAATTAAAACCGTGGAAATTGCAGCTATTGTTGGGTCAATTTGGTCGCGTAAAGCTAAAAACATTGCTCGAGTGATAGTTGAATTATCTCCTCCAGAAACAAATAGAGAAATGATAACTTCATCAAACGAAGTCAAAAATGAAATTAAGCAAGCAGAAATAATTGAAAATTTTATTTGTGGCAATGTAATTTCGAAAAAGGCTCTTAATCTAGATGCTCCTAAAGATCTTGCTACTTTTTCTTGATTCATGTCATAGTTTCGTAGGGCCGACAAAACAATTATTAATACAAGAGGCATTGCAACCAAAGAGTGTCCTAAAACTAACCCTGTGATAGAGTTTACCATTTTAAATTGAACAAAAAAGTAAAATAACCCAATAGCGACAAGTATAATTGGAACCATCATTGGTGAAATCATAATGGGGAATAATATACCTCGCACCTTAGCACTACTGTTGCTTAATCCATAGGCCGCCATCGTTCCAATAGGTGTCGCAACAAAAATTGTTAATACCGCCACCTTAATCGATGTCCAGGTTGCGCCCATCCAATCATTAAAACCCAAACCAGTATCAGCTGATGAAAAAAAGTAAGCCTCGTACCATCGGAGTGAAAAAGACTTTGGAGGAAACTCCAAGTATTGGCTTCCTGAAAATGACATTGGAATTACTACAAGTGAAGGAACAATTAATAAGAATAAAACAATTATTGAAAAGATATATAACCACAATCTATCCTTAAACCTAATCTGTGTTTCAGAAACATTTCTGTTAAGAAAACTCATTTGTTAGCCCCTATTTGGTCCATAGACACAAGTTTGGACGCTATATAGAGAATAAGCATCGTCACAACCAAAAGTACTACACCAAGTGCACTCGCGGCACCCCAGCTAAAATATAGTTCGATATTTGAAGAAATCTTCATCGCAGCCATTATAACTTTTCCACCACCCAAAACAGCCGGTGTAACATAAAAACCTAAACAGATGACAAAAACAATAAAGAGTCCCGCCAGTAGCCCAGGTATTGAAAGAGGAAAAAATACTGTCCAAAAAGCTCTTGTCGGTGTTGCACCAAGGTTTGCTGCCGCTTTCAAACAGTCTTTGTCAATAGCGCGCATATTTGCATATAAGGGCAAAATTAAGAAAGGTAACATAATATGGGCCATTCCAATGAGTGTTCCAGAAGTATTATGTACGAACTTTATCGGTTCTGAAATAAATCCTAAATCTATCGCTATATTATTGATAAGTCCCTTTCTTTGCAAAAGAACCAACCAGGCATATGTTCGAACTAAAAGACTAGTCCAAAACGGAATTAAAACACCAATCATACAAATACCTGCCCACTTTCGTGAAAGTTGCGACATGAAGTAAGTTAGTGGGTAACCAAGTAATGCACATATTAAGGTAGTTAAAAAACTAATTTTAAAGGTTGTTATGAATATTCGTATATACGACTTACTCTTCAACATCCTTTCATAGTTCTCGATCGAAAAGGAACCGTCTCTTCCAATGAAGGACATATAAAACAGCCACCCAACTGGAATTATAATAAGAAAAAATACAAGAAGTAAGTACGGCGCCGTTAGTCCAAATAAAGTAAAATTTTCTTTGCGATCTAAATTCTTCAAAACCGCTTCGTTAACATGCTCGTCTATCAAAGCCATCTAATTATTCCACCAAAAAGCTATCTGACATACGCAAGCCAACAGATATTTTTTCACCCGTATGAGGAACTTTTTGACCTACATCACTACCGTTTGGTAACCGCATTCGCAATGATTGCTCTCCAAAAATTTCTGAATCTAATTTAATAACTAACAACTGACTTTCACCTTGAAAAATTGATCCTTCTACAATTCCGTTGAAAATGTTAGTACCTTTCTCTTTTCCTTTTGCAAGAAACAGTTTCTCTGGTCTAATTACCAAAAGATAATCTCCATCATCCTTTGAAGGATGATTGATCATTATTTCAGATGCTCCAAGGTAGGCTTTATTACTAATAACTTTTGCTGGCAATAAACTAGATTCCCCAATAAAATCAGCAATAAATGCGTTACTTGGATTAGTATAAATTTCATTTGGCGAACCTAACTGCTTTAGCTCCCCATCATTGATAACAGCTATCCTATCAGACATTGTTAAGGCTTCTTTTTGGTCATGAGTAACATAAACTGTTGTCATTGTTAAACTGTCGTGAAGTTGTCTTAACTCTATTTGCATCTCTTCTCGAAGTTTTTTATCAAGAGCTGATAATGGTTCGTCCATTAATAAAATTTGAGGTTTAAATACAATAGCCCTAGCTAACGCTACTCGTTGTTTTTGACCACCTGACAGTTCACCCACGCCACGATGTCCCAACCCATCCAACTTCACAATACTAAGTGCTTCAGAGACACTTTCTTTAATCTCAGATTTACTTTTTCCGCGTAACTTTTGCGGATAACCTATATTTTGTTCTACATTCATATGTGGGAAAAGAGCATAGTTTTGGAATACCATTCCGATGTCTCGCAAATGCGGTGGCGTTGTGACAACTTCTTTGTTTCCAAATTTTACGCTACCATAATCTGGTCTCGTAAAGCCTGCTAAAACCATTAATAAAGTTGTCTTTCCAGAACCAGATGGTCCTAAAAGAGTTAAAAACTCTCCTGATTTCACCTCAAGACTTACATCTTTGAGCGCAAAAAAGTCACCGTATTTTTTTGTGACATCATTTATAGAAATATTCAGTGCATCAGATTGCATAAATTATACTCTTTTTGTTGAATAGTAGGAGGACCAAAGCCCTCCTACTATATGCTTATTAGTTACTCAGTCATCATATCAGTATACATCTCTGCTGCTATCGTACGCCATTTTGCATACCAAGCAGTTTTCAAAGTCAGCTGATGTTTCGCATTGTCTGGGTGACTAGGTAATGATCTTGCAAGACTATCTTCAATCAATCCATTCTCATAGGCTTTTGTGTTTGTCGGACCATAAGTAATGTGTTGAACAAAGTTTGCCATATATTCGGGCTTCATCATTTCTGCAATGTACTTCATTGCTAGATCTTTTTGTGGTGCACCCTTAGGAATTCCGTAGCCTTCCCAATCCATAATGCCAGTTTTATAGTCATATGAAACCTTAGCACCATCTTTTTTTGCAACGTCAAAACGACCATTCCAACCGGTTGTCATATCGACTTCACCATCTTTCATAAGCTGGGCATGCATAGCTCCTGAAGTCCACCAAACAGCTATGTGATCTTTAATTGATCTAATTTTATCCAAAGCCCGTTCAATTCCTTCTTCGCTATCAAGAACATTATAAATTTCAGACATTGGCACTCCATCAGCAAGTAATGCAGCTTCTAGTTGAGCATCAACTTTTGCTCTCATAGCTCTTGTTCCAGGAAACTTTTCTGTATCAAAAAAGTCAGCCCATGTTCTGGGACCATTTTCGCCATATGTATCAGTGTTCCAAGCTGCAACAACAGAAAATATATCCGCTCCAACACAATAGTCACTCCACATATCTGGCAAATGATCACTAACATCAATAACAGAATAATCTAGTTTTTCTAAGATACCTTCTGCTCCACCAGATGCACAGCTACCTGCACCACTGGAGAATATATCAAACTTATCAGCACCTGATTTTACCATTAGTTTAACGTCTGAAATACCACCATAAGTATCTTCTTTAACAGTTATCCCCATTGCTTTAGCCGCGGGTTGGAATATTCCAAGAGATTGACCTTTTTGGTAAGCTCCGCCCCATGAAACAATTCTGAGAGTATCTTCTGCAAATGCCGAAGATGTTATTGAAAACAACCCCATAACTGCAGAAATTACCATTGGTTTAATATACGTTTTCATTAATTTCCTCCAAATTTTTTTGATTTCGTAACGAGTATTGTTTAGATTTAATACACGTGTGTCAAATTATTTAATAGTGTGGCACAGATTAATTTAACTTTATTTATAATCTAACAGTTAAATTGGCCTATATTCGGAAATAAAGTCCTTCAAAGATAAATACTTATAGACAATTTCAGCTGCAACTTTTCCAAAACTACCGTAATGAGGCAAATGTCTAACTCCATTAAAGCTGTTTAAACTGTTTCTATTCCCTAGTAAGAAATCTGATAAACAGATCGCCGATATAGGAGCTGTATTCATTCCATGTCCACCAAAACCAGCCAAGGCATATTTGTTAGCTGAAAGCTCACCAACATAGGGTAAAAAATTTCTTGAGTACCCCATAAAACCAGACCATACATATTCAAAACTTAGGCCTGATGTACTCATTTCTTGTGCCAGGTTTGGGAAATGCGATTTAAGATCTTTAAAAGCATCGCGTTTTATTGTTGAAAGGCTCTTACTACCAAACGCAGATATCCCCATTCCCCATAGAAGTCGATCCCCATCCAGACGTCTATAATAATTTCCAGCACGCCTATTATCTGAGACCATAAACTCAGTATGAATATGATCCTTTAATGTACCAGGAAGAGGATCCGTAACAGCGATAAAAGTTTTTATCGGAAGTAATACTTTATCAAGCTTTGATGTACATAAACCTCCGTAACCTCCAGTAGCATAAATAACCTTCTGCGCTATAAAATTTTGATTACTTTTAGTTAAAAGCTCGAAGGAATTAATAACGTCAGACCGCTCTACTTTCAATACGGAGCAGTTTTCAAAGATATGAACTCCATTCTCTAAACACTCTTTCATTAATATTCTCATGAAATTCAATGGATTGAATTGAAAAGAGTCTTTATTGATTAAACCAGATTTATACCTAGGACTTATAAGATATTTCTTTAAATTATGAGGATTTAATGAAGACTCATCCTTATTATTAAATTTAGCTAACGATAAGTTTAACTCACCAAATTTAACATTAACTTTTTTATATGTAGGCTTGGAAACCTGCTTTTTCATCCATTCAAACCCACGAACTCCTAAATCCTCAAATAATTCAGCCTTCTTTTCTCCTAATAATCTTTTTATTTTTATTGGATTAGCGGCCCAACCAGCAGAACAAAAACCACCATTTCTTCCTGATGCACCACTTCCAATAGTTTTCGATTCAAAAACCGCAACAGTAGCACCTCCTTGTGATAATTTTAAACTTAGGACAAGCCCGGCTAATCCTCCACCAATGACAGCAAAGTCATACCTGTTTAGTTTTTCATTAAAATTAGATGACTTAGACGGTTTTATACTATTTTCATCATACCAAGTTTGGGCATAGATTGGATCACTCATATTGCAACTGCGCCCTAATGCTCGCGCGCTTTGTTCACAATTTTATCAAGTGACTTAATTCCCGAAGCCGCAATTAATGTCAAAATTACATAAATTAATGCTGCTGAATTAAACGGCTCAAAAGCAAGGAAACTTTGCGCCTGAAATTCTTTCATACGTTGGGTTAGGTCTCGTACTGATAATATTGAAACAAGAGAAGTATCTTTAAGCATAGCTATAAATTCATTGCCAAGAGCGGGTAAAACAATTGCTATTGCTTGAGGGATTATTATAAACCTGGCGACGTGCCATTCCCTAAGACCCAATGTTCGAGCTGATTCAATTTGTCCTTTAGGTATGGCCTCTATACCTGCTCTAAATATTTCCGCCATATATGCAGAATAACCTATAGCAATAGCAATAATGCCTCGTGTCATCATCTGCATGTCTATAATACCACCAGTACCAGATTTGATTGCTCCAGCCAGAGGCAAGCCTACATAAAGAATAATCACAAGCATAGGAATTCCACGAATTGTATCAACAAAAAAATCCGAAAAAACTGCCAATGGATGAGCTGAAGTTAATCTTCCTATCGCGCCAAGCAGCAGTAAAAGGGCACCCAAAACGTAACCACAGATTGCAAATTTTTTGTTACGAGTTGGTAAATAAGAAGTTTCCCATAATATTGGAAAGTCTCCTATCTCATCAGACGATAATACGGTTGCTGTGATAGAACCTTGTTCAATTAATTTTTTTGCTTGATCTATACTTTTCAGTGATCTGATTTTAAAAGGTTTTTCAGGTTCTGAGTTTAAAAAGTCTCCATATCTCACCGTGTCAGTTACATGTTGTGGTGTCCCAGATATGATACCTATTTTCCCTTTCAAAGTCCCTACTAAGGCAACATTTTCATGAGGCTTAAACACATTTATAGTTCCAAAAATTATTAACAAAATGCCAAGAATAAAGAAAACTCTATTCGCAAATTCTGATCCCTTTAAACGTGTAAACAATGCCCAAACTAAACCTAAGATAGAAGCTCCGATATATGCAAAGAAAGCCGCTCTCAAAGTTACCATGATACCAACTGCAAAGCCGGCATATGCAAACATCAGAATATAAAATGCAAAGCAAAAGTTAATTAGAAAAAGAGCTAATATTGCTATCTTAATAAATCTATTTTGATATAAATTGGTAAAGAAAAAAGAAAATAACGTTATTAATCCAAGTACTATACTAACTTTGAGCAAAATATCATGAACCCTTATTAAAAGGTTTTCTTGAAAACTTGGATCTAAAACAAATACCTGATTTACCAGAACCACCCATTCAACTGACCTAGGGTCAAAGCTATTAACTGCTACAGAGACCAGGTATGGGTCAATTTCACTACTCTGGGAAATACCAAGGGCAGTAAAGGTCTGAAGTAAAAAAAATATCGATGCTTTCTTTTGAAGGCGACGTACTTCCGTTACTTCTTGATCTGGCCTAAGCGATTTTATTAAAAGGAACGACCCAAATATACCAAGGCAACCTAGAGCAATAAATAAGAAAAAGCTTAGCAACAACCGTAAAGCCTGATCTTCAATTCCTAGTACCGCAGTGAGCGCAGCACCATAATTTCTAGATGTGGCCACAAAATAAATTAATACCGGCAACGCAAACAAAAATACTAAGTTACTTGCGCGAGTATTTCGCAGCATATTTACAGCTTGATTCATCATGGAGTTTCCAAAAAATACTATTGCCGCAACTTTATAGTTGCGGCAATCTAGTTATTTATCTTATTTTGGCCACCACTTAATGGTAAGAGCATTAAGCGTACCATCAGCTTTGATAGCCGCTAAGCCTTCATTGAATGCGTCTTGGATAGATGCTCCCTCTTGAAAAACAAGGCCCAAGGGATCTGAAGAAAGACCTGTAATCCCAACAGTTAACTCACCTGCGTATTCTTGCTCATAGGCAGCAGCAGAAGTTGAATCGATTATTACACCATCAACGTCACCATTTTGAAGCGCCACTACAGCATTGTTAAAGGCATCAAATAGTTGAATATTTGCTCTACCGACTAATTCTTCTCCTAACTGAGCATTTGTAGTACCGTTCTGAGACGCCAACCTTTTGCTACCACTCTTGAAATCATCAATGCTAGCTCCTTTGTCTTCGACTCTCATCAAGATTCCTTGCTGGACAATTATATATGGATCAGAAAAATCAACAATTTTATCTCTTTCGTCTGTTATCGTTACTCCTGAAACAACCATATCAAATTGACCATCTGCAAGTGCAGCAAAAATTCCATCCCAAGCTGTCGTAACCCAATTTGGTTGACAGTTAATTCTTTCACAAATCGCTGCTACTACATCAACATCAAATCCTTTAACGACACCATCCTCTATGAATTCATGTGGAGGGTAAGTAGTGTCCGAACCAATACTCAGCACTCGACCTCCTAGATCTGCAGCTAAGGCTGGTAAAGCTAATGTTACTGATAGTAACAAGCCAATAAAAATTTTCTTCATAGTAAACTCCTTTAAAATATGCTCTGTTTAATATTTAGAGCCACAACTGCTCCACTTTGGTAAATGAATCAATAATGGTCAAGTAAAACCTTAAACAACAATCAAGTAACTCATAAACTATCTATTTGTTAGGTGAAAATCGTAGACTAAGACACGACATGCCTCCATCAATTTTTGCACATTCAGTATTTTCTATCTCAACAACATTAAAGCCACTTTTTAATAATCGCCCTGTTGTTTTTGGAAAGCCTTTAGGTGCTAATACTAAGTTGTTGTAACGTATGGTATTAGCAGCATCTTCCTCTCCAGGATAAGTTAAAATAACTTTGTAGTTCTCAAAACAACCTGTGGCTGCCAGTCGCTCCGTAGACAAGATAGTATTATTGTCCAGCAACGAACAATCTGTCTTAAAATGCAGAATATCTGGTGGAGTTATTACCTCTGTAACTTTGTAATTCCATTGCTCAAGCATAAAAGTTAACTCAGATATTCCCTCAATATTTGTTCTACTTGAACGACCTATCAAAATTTCTTTTTCGGTAGTTAATATATCGCCTGCCTCAATTGTTCCTGGACCCTTAATTTCAAAAACATTTTTATATAATTTTCTTAAGTGAGGTGCTATATGCTCAACCTCATTTAATCTGGAAGGTGCTCCAGGCCTCATAAGTATTGCCCCCTCAGGTAGACACAACGCAGTATCCTCAACAAAAACACTGTCCGGGAAATCCTCTAAAGAGTCGAGCTCGATAACCTTTGCACCAGCCTGTTTTAATGCATTAACATATTCTAAGTGGTGATCTCTCATTAATTCAAAATTAGGTGCCCCTCTCTCGGTCGAACGCAACCCAGAAACTACAGAAAAACTTGGTCGCCGAGTTATGGCATGAGTAAAATTAAATGATTTTGTCGACATGATTTTTATAATACTTTCTATTACACACAAAGAATAACAACCATAGCATGTAATTAAATTAAATTTACATTAGATTATTTATCAATAGTAATGATGAGATTAAAAGTCACAATTTGATAACTCTTAGGTTTAGGGCGTAAAAAATCATGAAAAACAAACAAAAAATAGGCGCGGAGCAAGGCACCGGAACAAGCATTTTAAAGAACGCCTACTCACTTAAAACTCCGAATGATAATAAACTCTATTACAAAGAGATTGCAAACAGCTACGATCGGGACTTTGCAGAAGACCTTGGGTACATATATCCTTCAGAAATTTCAAAAATGTTAATAAAGCGTCTTAATGAAATTAATGGTCCTATTTGTGATATCGGGTGTGGCACAGGTTTAGTTGGAAGTTTTCTAAAAAATACAGAGCAAAGCCTAGTAATCGATGGAGTAGATTTATCAACAGAAATGCTTGTAATTGCACAAGGTAAGAATGTTTATCGAAAGCTATATAACGTCGATTTAACAGCTGAAAAATATCAAATTCCAAATAATTATGCAGCTTTAATTAGCTCAGGTACGTTCACACATGGTCATCTCGGGCCAGATCCAATCAGAAAACTAATTGATCACTGTTCTTCCGGTGCAGTCTGTTTTTTTGGAATTAATAAGGAACATTACAAATCAATGTCATTTGATACATATATAAAAAAATTGACTGATAAAAATATAATAACTGACCTCTCAATAGATCAAATCTCGATATACACCAAGGTAGACACCAATCACGGATCTAATAAGGCAAATATCTGTAGTTTTAAAATCTGTTAGATTTATAAAGCTCCTAAGGTTTGAATAGTATTTATATCTGAAAATTTACTTTTGTTTTTTTTGAAGGGCTTTATGGCACAATCATCCCACCCTAGCGCAGTTAAACATTTAATTTCTTCTTTATTAACCGGGATATATGACGGATTTTTGTTAACCCACCTACCATCTTTTAGTAGGCCATAAATTTTCTTACTCTCGCGATCAAAAAAAGATATCTCGGATATGTATAAAATGCATTGTTTTAAGAACTCATATTGATTATTATTTTGTCTAAATAATACATCTTCTGGTTTTTTTGCTTTTATATTAACTTCTTTAAATATATCAATATTATTTAAAGCTGTTAAATCCATAATTACCATGCTTCCATTTCCACCAAATGCAACTGTCCTTGGTAATGTGCCTAAAGGTACTTCATTATCTAGGAATTCAAAATTTATATCTTTGTCTTTTATCGCTATCCAGGATAAAAAAAGCTCTGGCATTCCAGTGTAAGCCTCAATGTTGTGAAATAACAAATCTTCAACCGCTTTATACCGCAAAGTTGAAAGACCACGTTTCCAAGCTCTTTCAACAGTCTCTGCTGGAGGTGTAATAACAAAAAAAAGTAAAACTTTTTGACCAAACCTGCTAAGTAATTTGCTTTGATAATCACCTTTCAAATTGACAGTAAAGCTATCAAAACGAAATCTATCAATTAATAGGTGTGGCATTTCACCCTTGATAGATTTTTGTTCCATATATAGGTCTAATTTTTTATCAACCATTTCTAGCTCATAACCTGTTAACATAGCAGCATATTTATAATCTTTGCCTAACGATCCATAATCTAATAAAAATTTACGCCAATAGTCTGGACTTATCACAGCAAAATCTTCCCAAGTTATATCCATTCTCTCTGCTAACAATCTTTGCTGAGGACGGATTGTACTTTTTCCTGCGGCAGATGCTCCTTTGGTATTCATTACTATAGGCGAGCTCTGAAATGGTAAAATTTTGTATTTTTGCACCTCTACGGCTTTTTGAATTAATGGTTCAATTAACTTACCAATTTTTTGGCTACCAAAGGTGTTTCGAAAAAACCTCGTCGTCAGTAATGTTAATAAATCCAAGTCATAAATTAACCCTCCGTGCACTTTGAGAACTCCACTCAGAGCAATCGAGACTGCAGTATCACATTTGTCTGACAAGGATAAATCATGCTCATTAATACTTCTATGGGCAGTAATGGGAGAAGCTTTCTCTATATTCTCAGCAATATATTTGGAGTCATTTAATACATGTTTAAAGACATTTTTTATTCTGAAGGGAAAACTTTTTACCTCATTAGTAGCAACATTTCGTGAAATTTCTTTTTTTATTAAGCTATTGATGATACTTTGAGCAGTAGACATATAATCAGCAAAGTATTGATTAATTATACTCGCCTCGGGTTTAATGTAATCTTCTAATATTTTTGAAACCATATCTCTCAATGAGATCCCTAAATCTTCGTAATTTGGCCCATCAGGAACAGAAAGATCAGATGTTACTCGAATTAGTAACTCATGAATGACTAACCTCTCAACTGTTAACTCACACATATCTTTTATGTTCAAACCACAAAATATTGCTGCTTCTTTTGCTTCACTGTAAGAAACAGAGCTATTGGCCTTATTAAATAGAGTAATTCGGTGCCTTAAATGCTTTGGAATATCAGTATAAATACCAGGGTTCCAAGCATTATACTCATTTGCGTTTTCTACCAACAAATTATCCAGTATTTGGGTGAGTCCCGTTTATTTATCAGAATAAAGCTTCTTCCTTTAAACTTTACGCCGATAGTATTTACTGATCCATTTTAAAAACGGAAGAAAAATTAGTATTAAGGCGACAACAGTTATAGGACCTGCAATTGGTCTTGTGAAAAAGATAGAGAAATCTCCGTCAGAAAGTAACAAAGATTGCCTCAATTTTGGTTCTGCAATGGGACCTAAAACGATAGCTAAGACCGCTGGAGCTAATGGGTAATCAAGCATGCGTAATACAAATGCCGCTAAACCAACTAAAACCATTAAACCGACATCAAACATATCAAGGTAAGCCGCATAAGTTCCAACCAGTGATAAAACAAAAATTACGGGTGCTAAAATAGTAAAAGGCATCCTAAGCATCCACAAAAATACTGGAATAAAAGAAAGGTTTAGTAGTACTGCCACTATATTAGAAATATAAAAGGATCCAATCAGAGGCCAAACAAACTCAGGTTGATTAGTAAATAATAATGGTCCAGGTTGAAGACCCCATATAACCATCCCCGCGAGCAAAACGGCCGTTGTAGGAGAACCAGGTATCCCTAGTGTCATCATAGGTAACATCGCTCCTGTCGATGCTGAATTATTTGCAGACTCTGGTGCTGCAACGCCATCAATAGAACCTTTTCCATACTCTTCTGGATTTTTAGATGTTAACTTTGCGACCCCATAAGACATTAAAGCACCAGGAGTAGCACCAGCTGCCGGTAATATCCCAACAAAGAAACCCAAGATTGAACCAATTAATGTTCCTTTCCAGGCAAATCTAAAATCTTTAATTGCCTGGAATATACCTTTAAAACTAACATCTACCTTAGACATCTGTGGACCTGACCTGGTGGAATTAATTGTCCACAACATCTCACCAATTCCATAGACACCGATGGCAACCACAAGGAAACGAATTCCGTGCATGAAGCCTGTTATTTCAAAAAATATTAAACGTGGTTCACCCGTTATGATATCAAAACCTACAGTAGCCAAAGCTAAACCAATACAAATAGAAAAAATAGTTTTGGGTATATCATCTCCACCCAATCCAACAAAAGTTGCAAAAGCAAGAAGCATTAAAGAAAAGATCTCTGGATTTCCAAAGGATAGTGCCACCGAAGCTAGCAACGGGGCAAAACCAGTAAACAGTATAGTCGAAATTGTGCCTCCGATAAAAGACGCAATAGCAGCCGTTACAAGTGCAACATGTGCCCTTCCAGATAAAGCGAGAGGACGACCATCAAAGACGGTAGCTACAGCAGTGGAAGCACCTGGGATTCCTAATGTGATAGATGAAATGGCACCACCATACATTGCCCCATAATATATGGAAGCTAGAAAAATCATTGGAGATGTTGCCCCACCAGTGAAGCCTTGAATAACAAAAGTAAAGGGAAGTAATATTGCTACTCCATTTACTGAGCCAAGACCCGGCATTGCCCCAACAAACAACCCTACTATGACGCCTATTACAGCTAACCCCAGGTTTATTGGCTCAAGAGCAATTAAAATCCCATTAAATAAAGAAGCCAAAATATCCATTATACTTACCTTTTAGTTAGTTGAATTCTCTTAGAGAAATATATCATAAAGAGGGATAAAAAGTGGTTCAAGGTACCCTTTTGGTAGAATAATCCTCATTGCAATATCAAAGAAAAAGAAACTGAAAACTGGTATTCCACTAGAAATCAAGAGGGCCGTAGTCCATCTATGCTTACCTAGAAATCTTATGTAATAAATTAAGAAACAGAAAATTGCACCGTAAAAACCTATAACAAAAATTGATAATAAAAATCCAATTAACCCCCCACCGACGACAAGAAGTAACTTAATTCCATGAGAGTCTAAAAAAGGTTCATCACTTTGACTGGGAGGGGAAGTTCGCTTGTACCAATTATAAGCAATCCATAAGCAACAAATAAACATTATCGCTGACAACCAAAAAGGCCAAAAACCACTACCTGGCCCCTCTCCATCAATAAATCCAATATTATCAAACCTAGAAACATCGGGATTCCATGCGGAACCTTCGCCCGACTTCCACATCATACTTAATGAAAAGAGCCCAAGAATAAATGCTGTAATAATTTCTGCTTTTCTCATCACTTGGGCTCCCTTAGTTTACTTTATTTAATAGCGCCTGACGCTTTTAAAATTACTTTGTGCAGATCACGTTGAACATTCCAATATGCCACAAGCTCTTCACCAGACATAAAGTCACCCATTAGAGATTTTTTGTTTTTATAGGATTGCCAATCAGCTGAATTGTATACTTTTGTAAACAAGTCAGAGAAGTAAGCCTCAGCATCCGGAGACATTCCAGGAGCTCCAACAACTGATCTCTGCATATAATAAGTAAATTCGCTACCCTTTTCTTTTAGAGTAGGTACGTCTGGGAACAATGGTAATCGCTCGTTTGTGAACGCTACAAGTGGTACCATATCTCCACTTTCATAAAAACCAAGTGCCTCAGATGGGTTGTTAACAGATGAGTGAATCTGTTTTCCAGCAACATCTTTTGCAACCGCACCTCCACCTTTATAAGGGATATACTTCATAGATAGTCCATAAGCACCATTGAGATGATCCGTGATAATGTTATCTTCGGAGTCTTTTCCAGTTCCGCCCATTACCCATCCACTTCCTTCAGCCTTGGCTTTGGCTAGAAACTCTTCAAAAGTTTTTAAACCGCTATCCTTATGAACCCAAAGTAAGAAAGTATCTTCAGCCATTCTCCCAACGGGTGCAAATGTCATAACATCAATCCCCAATCCAGGTTGACGAAGAGGTGTCGTGTAGAACGAATTTAAAGTTACCATAATCGTATGATCTGGATCGCTCGCAGTGTTTGCTGCAACTAAAGCTTCCGCCCCTGACCCGCCAGATTTATTTGTAGGAATTAGTGGTCGATTTGATAAATTCTCTTTTTCTACAATGGCTTGCATTAATCTCGCCATTTTATCAGCTCCACCACCTTTACCAGCCATAATTATAAAATTTACAGGCTTGGTTGGTTCCCAAGCGTTCGCGATGCCTGCAAAACCAGAAAACGCAATAGCCGCAATTCCTACTAGTGTGAAAAACACTCTTTTAGTATGCTTCATTTTTTCCTCCTTTATTCGTACGAAAGCGTCGTACAGCGCTTATTAAGCCGAAATATACGGCTATTCTTTAAGTTACAAAAAAGCCTCCACTTTTTTGTAACTATATTAGCTAACCATCTAGACCCTCCCTAGATAAAAAATTAACTCTAAAAAAGACCATCAATTACACCCTCATCATTTATCCGAATAGATTCTGCTGCCGGCACGCTTGGTAGACCCGGCATGGTCATAACCTCTCCGCAAATTGCAACAACGAAGCCGGCACCTGCTGACAATCTAACCTCTCGCACGGGTATAGAAAAACCTACTGGAGCTCCTCGCTGTGCTGGATCGGTAGTGAAACTATACTGAGTTTTAGCCATACACACTGGTAAATTTCCATACCCCTGCTGTTCCCATTGTTTTAATTGATCCCGTATCTTTTTATCAACGACAACCTCGTCTGCACGATAAATACTCTTTGCTACACACTCTATTTTTTCTAACAAAGGCATACTGTCTGGATATAAAGGCGCATAGTTTGCAGTATTACCTTCAACAATTTCTACGACCTTATTTGCTAGTTCAATTGTACCATCACTACCATTTGCCCAATGTGTCGCGACCACTGCTTCACAACCTTGGCTGATAGCATAATCTTTAACTGCCTGAATTTCTGCTTCGGTATCAGACACGAAGTGGTTTATTGCAACTATGGCTGGTACCCCAAACTTCTTGATATTTTCAATATGACGACCAAGATTAGGACACCCGTCCTTAACCGCTTGAATATTTTCTTCTCCTAAATCTGCCTTTAGTATACCTCCATTCATCTTCATTGCCCGAACAGTCGCAACTATCACAACAGCCTTAGGCTTTAAGTTAGCTTTTCGACATTTTATATTCAAAAACTTTTCAGCTCCAAGGTCCGCCCCAAAGCCAGCCTCTGTAACTACATAATCCGCCAGTTTTAGAGCAGTAGTAGTTGCGACAACTGAATTACAACCATGCGCAATATTAGCAAACGGTCCCCCATGAACAAAAGCCGGGTTATTTTCCAGTGTTTGAACTAAATTCGGTTGCATTGCTTGTTGCAATAATACTGTCATTGCTCCGTCAGCTTTAATATCTCTGCAATAAACTGGTGTACGATCTCGGCGGTATGCAACAATTATATCTCCAAGTCTTTTTTCTAAGTCTTCAAGATCAGTTGCTAAGCATAAGATTGCCATAACTTCGGATGCCACAGTTATATCAAACCCAGCTTCCCTAGGAAATCCATTCGCAACACCTCCAAGATTACAAACTATTTGCCTAAGCGCCCTATCATTCATGTCCATCACCCGACGATAAGCAATTCGTCTAACGTCAATATCAAGCTTGTTTCCCCAATAAACGTGATTATCCACCATTGCCGCAAGTAAGTTGTGGGCACTTGTAATAGCATGAAAATCTCCTGTGAAATGTAGGTTCATATCCTCCATTGGGACAACCTGAGCATAACCCCCACCGGCCGCTCCTCCTTTCATTCCAAAACATGGTCCCAAAGATGCTTCTCTTATGCATATAGCCGCTTTTTTTCCAATTTTATTTAAACCGTCCCCTAAGCCGACCGTAGTGGTAGTTTTTCCTTCACCTGCAGGTGTTGGGTTTATTGCTGTAACTAGAATTAAATTGCCATCCTCTTTGCCATTTAATCCTTTTATAAATTCTTCAGATACTTTTGCTTTATCATGCCCAAAGGGAAGCAACTCTGAGTAAGGGATGTTTAACTTTTCACCAATCGCTTGGATAGGCTCCTTTTCTGCTTCTCTAGCTATCTCGATATCAGTTTTGTATTCCATTCTTTATCCTCAACTATTTAAATTTCCTAAATGCTCTCCAACACTTAGGTCGGACATACTTGCCCAGGCTTCTGCTGACTGTTTGCTATCAGCATCTGGCTTAACTCTTTTTATAAGAATCCTTCCCCCTATACATTGAACAGTGACCCCTTGCCCAGAAATATCAACGATCCTACCTGATATTCCATCTCCCTCAGCCTTTTCACAGTCAAAGATACTGACAACAGTATCTTTATATCTAGTCCAAGCTCCTGGAGCCGGGTTAGTTCCACGAATTAAATTATAAACCTGGTTAACGGGTTTGTTCCAATCTATTAGGGCATGTTTTTTGGTGCATCTACGTTCATAGGTTGCCAAAGATTCATCTTGAATACGATGAGGTGGGTTGCCAGATCTGAATAAATCACAAACTTCTAATACTGAGTTCACTGCAGTTGGGTAAATTTTCTTAAAATATAAATCAATCACGGTATCATTTTCATCTATTGGACATTCCCATTGCAGTAAGACATCGCCCTCATCCAAACCATCTGTAGGGTAAAACCATGAAAAACCCGATTTCTCACTGCCCATAATAATAGGCCAGTTTACAGCTGATGGTCCTCGATGAAGAGGTAAAAGTGATGGGTGGAAACAAATTGATCCTAGTTCAGGAGTGTTACGTGCCAACTCAGGAACAAAAATATTTACAAATGCCATTACCATTAGATCTGCTTTGTAAGAAGCTAATTTTTGTAAAGTATCTTTATCTCTAAAGTGCACAGGTTGTATTACTGAGATTTTATTCTCAATCGCAAATTCTTTAATTGGGTCTACCGGACGCCCCTCTTTATCGGGCTCACAATACACAGCAACAACCTCGTCCACCCCTTTTTGTATAATTTTTTCAAGTACATCTTTACCGAAAGCCTGTTGACCCATAACTATCAAACGCATTATTTAACATCCCCTACTGCACCAGACGAGATGATATCAGTCAATTCGTCACCAGAGTAACCCAACACCTCTGTTAAAATTTCTTTCGTGTGTTCTCCTAATAATGGTGAGCGGGTCACTTCAACAGAACTATCAGACAATTTAATAGGATTTCCAACTGAGATATATTCACCCCTTTTGGGGTGACTAACTTTAACTAGTGTTCCTGTTGCAAACAAACCTTCATCTTCTGAAATTTCTTTCATTGACAAAATTGGCCCCACAGGGATGTCGTGTGGGTTACAAATTTCCATTACTTCAAATTTAGTTTTAGTCATCGTCCATTTCTCTATACGTGTAAAAACTTCGTTGAGTTTATCTAAACGATCTGGAGGATTCACAAACCCTTCCTTCGTTTTCCATTCTGGTTCTCCAATAACATCACAAACTTTTTCCCAAATCGCAGCTTGTATTATGAAATATGTATAAGCGTTTGGGTCTTGCTCCCAGCCTTTACATTTCAAGATCCTACCGGGTTGCCCTCCACCAGAATCATTTCCGGCTCTAGGAGTTGAATTTCCGAACTCTACTCCTTCACCAAATTGAGAGTACTCAGTAAGTGGTCCTTTATCCAACCTTTGTTGGTCTCTGAGTTTTACACGTGTGAGGTTTAAGACCGAGTCTTGCATAGCAGCAGAAACTTTTTGCCCCCTACCAGTCTTTTCACGTTGGAATAATGCGGTAACTATACCTAAACAAAGATGTAATCCCGTTCCTGAATCCCCAATTTGAGCTCCAGTAACTAAAGGCGGCCCATCTCTAAAGCCTGTTGTTGAGGCAGATCCACCTGCGCACTGGGCAACGTTTTCATAAACCTTACAGTCCTGATACTTTCCAGGGCCAAAACCTTTAATGGAAGCCATCACAATACGCGGGTTTATTTTCTGAATATTTTCCCAAGAAAATCCCATTCTATCTAATGCCCCTGGGGCAAAATTTTCAACGAGAACATCACATTCTTTTATTAGGCGGGTTAGAATTTCTTTTCCCACACTATTTTTAGAGTTAAGCTCTATTGATCTTTTATTATGATTGAGCATTGTGAAATACAAGCTGTCGGCACCAGGCATATCTACAAGCTGTTTGCGGGTTGCATCGCCAACGCCAGGACGTTCTACTTTTATAACATCAGCTCCAAACCATCCTAAAAGCTGGGTACATGTCGGACCAGATTGGACATGGGTGAAATCTAAAACTTTTATACCTTCTAAAGCCTTCATTTTTTATAAACCTTTATTTTTTTAATTTTAAAGTAACAGTAAATCAAAATTTAGTTACTTCAAAAATATAACTTTTTTAACGTGATTAACTAAATTTCCAACTATGAAATTCATTTTCTTGAAACAATACTCTGAGGATTTAGATTTCCAATATTTCCACTTTCTTTTCCAGCATGGGGGTCTATCACAGCGTTAATCAATGTTGGCTTTCCAGAATCCATCGCCCTATTTATAGCTTGAGCTAATTCATCTGGATTGGTTGCATTTTCTCCAATCCCACCAAAAGCTTCCATCATTTTATCATATCTACTATTTTCTACAAAAACTGTAGTCGCTACATCTTTAGTCCCTGAAACGTTAATATCAGTGCCACGATAAATTCCATTGTTATTAAAGACTACTATGCAGACTGGTAAGTTGTAACGACAAATAGTTTCCACCTCCATGCCTGAAAAACCAAATGCACTATCACCTTCTACTGCGAGAACAGCTTCACCAGTTTCCACTGCCGCTGCGATTGCGGACCCCATACCGATACCCATAACACCCCAGGTACCTACATCTAAGCGTTTACGTGGTTGATACATATCAATTATCGAGCGCGCAAAGTCTAAAGTATTTGCACCCTCATTAACTAAAATTGAGTTAGGTCTATTTTTTATTATATTCTTAATAGCACCTAGAGCGCCTTCATAATCCATTGGCGAATTGTTGTTTTGCAACTTAGAAGTCATACGTGCGATATTCGTATCTTTTTTCGCTTTAATCGCATCGACCCATTCAACGGATGGTTTCTTCCAACCTTCTCCCATGGTGTTTACTAGAGCTGATAAACAGGAACCAATATCTCCAACTATAGGAGCCACAATCTCAACATTACTGTCCATTTCTTTTGGCTCTATATCTATTTGAACAAACTTTGTTGAATGGGGTTCACCCCAGCTTTTCCCTTTACCGTGCGATAATAACCAATTCAAGCGAGCACCAATCATTATAACTACATCCGAATCTTTAAGCACCAGTGATCGAGCAGCACCTGCGCACTGCTCATGTGTGTCTGGCAACAAACCTTTAGCCATACTCATCGGTAAAAAAGGTATCCCAGATTTTTCTACAAATTCTCTCACTAATTCATCTTCTTGAGCATAGGCAGCACCTTTACCCAAAACAATTAATGGCCTTTTGGCATTCTCGATAGTCTTTAAGGCTCGAACAATAGAAGTTGGTGAGGGGAGCTGGTCTGGCGCGGGGTCAATGACTTTTACTAAAGTTTTCTTTCCTTCAACCTCATCCATAACCTGACCAAGAAGACTGCCCGGAATATCTAGATAAACCCCACCTGGGCGTCCGGAAACAGCGGCTCGAATTGCTCTAGCTACACCTATACCGATATCCTTAGCGTGCAATATACGATATGCTGCCTTACATAATGGCTTTGCAATAGCCAATTGATCCATTTCCTCATAATCACCTTGCATCAAGTCAACTACTTCTCTCTCAGACGAACCTGAAATTAAAATCATCGGCCAACAATTAGTCGTCGCGTGAGCTAAAGAAGTTAGACCATTAAGGAAACCAGGTGCTGAAACTGTTAAACAAATACCAGGTTTTTTTGTTAAATAACCTGCTATAGCGGCTGCATTTCCGGCATTTTGTTCATGACGAAATGATAAAACACGAATACCAGCGGCCTGAGCAAGTCGACCAAAGTCGGTTATTGGAATTCCTGGGACCCCATATATCGTCTGCACATTATTTAGCTTTAATGCATCAATCAGAAGGTGAAAACCATCTGTTAATAAGCCAGCCTCATTTTTCTGATCACTTACCTCTAAATTACTTGATACGTCCATTTTCTTTAATGCTCCTTAACTAAAGCTATTTTCTAACAAATTAAAATGATCTCCATCATCTTCCCCAGAGCTCAAGCTTTCAAGTCTTGTCCAGGTCTTATCAACATGCGCATGTAATCGCATCGTATGCTCCAATACGCGCTTAGACGCCAGCTCAGGGTCTCGAGCTTCTAGGGCCTCAATTATCTGCATATGGTCCTGCACTGACCTTGACGCCCTGTCGCTTTCACCCATTGCGCGACGACGAACTGAATACATGTGCATAAACAGTCCATCTGCAGTGGTTCTTAATAACTCACACCCTGATAACTCTAAAATCCACTGGTGAAACTTAATATTTGCATCAGAGTATTCACTTAATTCAGCTTTAGTGGCACTAGTACTATGCTTCATCGCAAACTTTCTAAGTGCTTTTAAACTTGAGTCACTGGCAACAGTAGTTGCTAGGCGAGCTGCCATACTTTCTAAAGCAGCCCAAGTAACTATCATCTCTAAAATTTCACTTCTTGTCTTCTGACATATAAAAACACCTTTTCGAGGTTGTATTTCAACTAAACCGTCCTGCGCTAAACGAGCTAAAGCTTCACGTATCGGTGTTCGAGAAATTCTTAGTTGTGACGCAAGATTTCTTTCGTCCAGCCGGAGCTGAGCAGTTGGACTATATATATCCATTTTTAATATAGCATCTTTTAAAAGGGAGTAGGTATGATCCTTTAATGTAAAATTAATAGAAACGGGCTTTAATAAATCACTAAATGACAAATATAATCCTCCCCAGGTTGATAGCTACATAAACAGAACCAAAAATATATGCTATGTGGTATACCATACATCTGACACCACTAACGTCAAGCAATGAATCCAGGCATGTTAGAGAGTTTTTCTACTTAAATGTGGTGCTGATACTAAGGTATTTTAAGTTTTTTCTAAAGCTTTCAAAAGAGTCTCTCCAAGCTTAGCTGGTGATGGTGATACAGTTACACCTGCGGCTTCCAAAGCTTGGATTTTCTCTTCCGCTCCTCCCTTGCCTCCAGATATAACTGCTCCAGCATGACCCATGGTGCGGCCAGGAGGAGCTGTTCTTCCAGCAATAAAGCCTACCGTTGGCTTTGAATAACCTCTTCTTGCTTCATCAATTAAGAACTGAGCCGCCTCTTCTTCTGCTGATCCCCCAATTTCTCCAATCATAATAATAGATAGTGTCTCAGGATCAGCCAAAAATAACTCTAGGACATCGATAAACTCTGTTCCTTTAACAGGATCACCACCAATCCCAACAGCTGATGTCTGACCAAGCCCAGCCACAGTTGTTTGAAAGACAGCCTCATAGGTCAAAGTTCCTGAACGAGACAAAACTCCTACAGACCCCTTTTTAAAAATACTGCCTGGCATTATCCCGATCTTGCATTCATCAGGGGTCATCAAGCCTGGACAGTTAGGGCCAATTAATCTTGAGTTTGATTTTTCTAACTTTTCTTTTACTCGAACCATATCTTGGACTGGGACACCCTCAGTAATGCACGTTATCAACTCTATCTGAGCGTCAATTGCTTCTTCTATGGCTAAAGCAGCACCTGCCGGAGGAACATATATTACAGAAGATGTGGCACCAGTCTTTTCACAAGCCTCTGCAACTGAAGAGAAAATTGGCAAACTCTCTCCATTAGATCCCAACCAATCTTGACCGCCTTTAGTTGGGTGAGTACCTGCAACAACTTGGGTTTTGTGATATGCTAATGCCTGCTCTGTATGAAAGGTACCGGTCTTTCCAGTTAAGCCCTGTACAATTATTTTAGTATCTTTATTAATTAAAATAGACATTGGTTATCCCTTTACCGCTTGAACGATTTTCTTTGCAGCATCATCGAGATCGTCGGCAGTAATAACATTTAATCCGCTAGCGTTGATTATCGATTTTCCTTCACTTACCTTTGTTCCCTCCAGCCTGACTACCAATGGCACGTCTAGTCCCACATCTTTGACTGCCTGAACAACACCTTTAGCAATCACATCGCAACGCATAATTCCACCAAAAATATTAACTAAGATACCTTTAACTTGGGGGTCAGACGTTATAATCTTGAACGCTGCTGTTACCTTTTCTGCTGTAGCTCCACCGCCGACATCTAAAAAGTTAGCCGGCTCAGCCCCATATAATTTAATTATATCCATAGTCGCCATTGCAAGGCCTGCACCATTCACCATGCAACCTATCTCTCCATCCAATGCGATATATGAAAGGTCAAATTTTGAAGCCTCAATTTCCTTGGGGTCTTCTTCAGTCTCGTCTCGCAAAGACAATAACTCAGGTTGCCTGAATAGTGCATTACTGTCGAAAGATACTTTTGCGTCTAAAACCTGCAATTCATTTTTTTTAGTAACTATTAGAGGGTTAATTTCTAATAGACTCATATCTTTTTCAACAAAAGCACGATACAAGTTATTAAACAATTGTAAGCCATCTTCAAAGGCCTGACCTTCCAACTCAAGAGCCTTTGCTATGTTAGATGCATTCATTTTAGTACAACCTACGCTAGAATCTATACCAAAAGAGAAAATAAGCTCAGGGTTACTTTTAGCAACAGCCTCAATGTCCATACCACCCTCTGTAGACACGACAAAAGAAGACTTACCGTTCACCCGATCAACTAAAATAGAAAGATAAAGTTCCCGTTCTATATCAGCACCATCTTCGATATATATACGATTAACCTGTTTTCCAGATGGACCGGTTTGCTCTGTGACTAATGTTTTTTTAAACATCTCTTTGACATTTAAAACCGCCTCCTCCTTTGAAAAGGAAACCCTAACTCCTCCTTTCGCATTAGAATCTAGCTCTTTGAATTTACCCTTCCCTCTACCACCAGCATGTATTTGACTTTTAACCACCCAAACAGGTCCAGGCATTTTATCAATCATATCTTGAGCGTGGTCTAATGACGTAATTATCTCTCCTCGGCCAACTTTAGCTCCAAAAGATTTTAAAATATTTTTTGCTTGGTATTCATGAATATTCATAGCTTTATCTCCAAAAGAGCCAATCGGTTGATAGCTACACTAATAGAAATTAAATGGTTGCCATGTGGTATACCATACACCTGACGTTGATAGGGTCAAGTGTTGCCAAAAACCATTTAGAAGTCAAAATTCTGTTAAATAAAATCTGTTAGTGTCCTCAGTAAATCCTATATTCTACTTATTCAGTAAAAACGAAATCTATATTAATAATATCTCCAAAACTATAATGTTTGCTAATTTACAAAACGATTAAAACTAGACTTACAAAAAAATATTTTACTAAATCGTTCTTTCCACTTTACAGGCTGAGAACTTAAATTCAGGAATTTTACCATAAGGATCGACTACTGGATTTGTGAGCATATTGGCAGCAGCCTCAACAAAAGCGAAAGGCAAAAATACCATATCTTCTGACACTGCCTTATCTGCTCTTGCCATAATAGAAATTTTCCCACGACGTGTTTCTATATCTATCGATTCCCCAGGCTCAACTCCCATTTTGCGTAATGTTCGCGGATGCAAGGAGGCATTCGCTTGTGGCTCCACAGCATCAAGTACCTTTGTACGCCTCGTCATAGAACCAGTATGCCAATGCTCTAACTGTCGACCAGTAGTTAAAATCAGTGGATATTCATCATCAGGTATTTCAGCTGGAGCTATAATATTTGCGGGTGTGAATTTTGCTCTCCCATCTGCTCGAGGAAAGCCGTCACCAAAAACTATGGACTGCCCAGGATCTGTTTCACTTAGGGAAGGATAAGTTACTACAGACTCATTCTCTAACCTCTCCCAAGTAATGTGGTCTAGAGATTTCATTGAATGCTTCATTTCTGCAAAAACCTGTTTGGGATGAGTGTAATTCCAATCTAGTCCAAGACGCTTTGCCAACTGAACTGTGATCCACCAGTCTTCACGCGCTTCCCCGGGCGGGTCTATAGCTTTTCGGCCCATTTGAACTTGTCTATTTGTATTAGTAACAGTTCCAGTTTTTTCTGCCCAAGCTGATGCTGGCAAAATAACATCAGCATAATTTGCTGTCTCTGTAATAAAAATATCTTGAACAACTAAATGCTTCAACTTTGATAACGCACCCCTCGCATGACCTAAATCAGGGTCAGACATTGCAGGGTTTTCACCAAGAATATACAGGGATGAAATTTTATCGTCATGCACAGCATCCATGATTTCCATAACTGTTAATCCTTTTTCTGCAGCGATCGCCCCTGTTTTCCAGATTTCGTTAAACGCAGATCGGACTCCTTCGTCAGCAACGCTCTGATAATCTGGTAAAAACATTGGAATCAAGCCAGCGTCAGAGGCACCTTGGACGTTATTTTGTCCTCGTAAAGGATGAAGCCCGGTCCCAGGTCTACCAACTTGACCGCACATCAACGCCAAAGAAATAAGGCATCTAGAATTATCCGTTCCATGGATATGCTGCGAAATACCCATACCCCAGAATATCATTGCCGATTTAGCCTTAGCAAAATCTCGAGCAACTGCTCGCAATTTATCTGCTTTAACTCCACAAAACTCAGACATACTTTCAGGAGAAAACTGTTTGAGGTGCTCCTTCATCGCATCCCAATTTTCTGTATAACCATCAATATACTGTCTATCATATAATTCTTCTTCAACTATTACATTCATTATAGCATTTAGCATTGCCACATCTGTTCCTGGCCGAAATTGAAGCATATGTTCAGCATGCCGCTTTAAACCTTGACCACGGGGATCCATAACTATTAACTTTCCACCTCGTTTAACAAATTGCTTAAAATAAGTCGCCGCAACTGGATGATTTTCTGTAGGATTGGCACCAATAACAATTGCCACATCTGCATTTTCAATCTCATTGAACGTTGCCGTAACAGCAGCCGAACCTACATTTTCCATAAGAGCTGCTACAGAAGAAGCATGACAAAGTCTGGTACAATGATCCACATTATTATGACCAAAACCTTGCCGTATAAGTTTTTGAAATAGATACGCTTCTTCATTTGAACACTTAGCTGAACCGAAGCCAGCAACACGATCACCTGATATATCCCGCTCATGGGCAAAACCATTTGCAGCGATATCCAACGCTTCTTCCCAGCTTGCCTCCCTAAAGTGAGTTAAGGGATTAGACGGATCAACATTGAGTCCTTTCGCCGGAGCATTTTCCAAACGAACTAAAGGTTTTGTCAATCGATGCTTATGGTGGACATAGTCAAACCCAAAACGGCCCTTAACACAAAGTCTATTTTCGTTAGCAGGACCATTTATACCTTCTACATATTTTATTTTTTCATCCTTAACCTTAAAGGAAAGCTGGCACCCAACACCGCAGTATGGACATATCGACTTAACCTCTCGGTCAAAATCCTTACTATCACCAGTCTGCTCGCTGTCTAATACAGTTGCGGGCATGAGTGCGCCTGTTGGGCAAGCTTGAACACATTCGCCACAACCCACGCAAGTCGAGTCACCCATGGGGTCTGCTATATCAAAAACAACTTGCGAATTCTGCCCACGACCCGCCATTCCAATTACGTCATTTACTTGAACTTCTCTGCATGCACGAACACACAAATTGCAATGGATACAAGAGTCTAAATTCACATTCATAGCTACGTGCGTATTATCCAGCAAAGGCACAGTTACTGGATCACGCGAAGGAAACCTGCTCTCTTTAACATCATTTACTTTTGCCATATCCCAAAAGTGCGAAGAAATATCATGAGGAACTTTTGGTTGATCGGCAACTAGGAGCTCTACTATCGTAGCTCTAGCAGTTTTTGCTCTAGCAGAGTCTGAGTTAACGATCATTCCTTCACTAACATTACGTACACAAGAAGCCGCTAGAACGCGTTCACCCTCAATTTCCACCATGCATGCTCGGCAGTTTCCATCAGACCTATACCCAGGTTCCGGTTTATGGCAAAGATATGGGATTTGTATTCCCTGACCGTTAGCAGCTTCCCAAATTGTTGAATCCTCAGGAACCGAAACTTCTTCCCCATCCAAGACAAATGTCACCATTTTTTGATTGGCTGAATCAAACATATTCTATCCTAACTTATCTCTTCAGGGAAATATTTCATAGTTAATCTTATAGGATTTGGCGCTGCTTGTCCAAGTCCACATATTGAAGCATCCTCCATTACCTGACATAAATCACTTAATATCTCTTTATCCCAAATGTCTTTTTCCATCAATTGCACCGCCTTACTGCAACCTGTTCGACAAGGCGTACATTGACCGCAGCTTTCATCTTCAAAAAACCTGAGCATATTTAGCGCTGCATCCCTCACTCGATCCAGTTGAGATAAGACAACTACTGCTGCCGAACCAATAAATGTTCCCAACGGCTGCAAAGTGTCAAAATCTAAAGGGACGTTGTCTAAGCTAGCGGGCAGTATCCCAGAAGAAGGACCTCCAGGCTGATAAGCTTTAAAAATATGACCCTCAAGCATACCTCCAGCAGCCAAGACGATGTCATTAATAGTAGAACCGGAGGGTAACAGATAGACACCCGGATTTTTTATCCGCCCTGAAACCGAATAACTTCTTAATCCCGTGCGACCGTTTTTCTCGATTGAGTTTAGAACCGCTGAACCATCCCTACATACTTTTGCAACCCAGTGTAAAGTTTCAACATTATGCACTAAAGTTGGTTTGTTAAAAATTCCGACTTGCGCGACATAAGGAGGGCGATGCCTCGGTAAACCACGTTTACCCTCAATTGACTCTATCATAGCACTTTCTTCGCCGCAAATATAGGCGCCAGCCCCTCTTCTTAAATCAATAAAACCAACTGAAATGTAGCCTTTATCTTCAAGATTTTTGATCTCTCGTCTAAGAATCTCAAGAACTACAGGGTACTCATCCCTCATATAAATAAAGCACTTATCAGCTTCAATTGCCCAAGCGGCAATTAACATCCCTTCAAGAAATAGATGAGGAGTCCGCTCCAAGTAATATCGATCCTTAAAGGTACCAGGCTCACCTTCATCACCGTTGACAGCTAAGTATCTTGGCCCCTTTGCGGCACGAACAAATCCCCATTTCTTGCCAGAAGGAAAACCTGCGCCTCCTAGACCTCTAAGACCACTTGCACTGACGGCCTCTTGGACTGTCTCCCAATCACCGTGACTTCGATAGTCAGTGAGTGTCGAATATCCCCCGTTATCTACATAAGTATCTAAACCTTCATAATCGACCATTCGAAGATGGGTCTCTCCTTTAGATATTGCAGCCTTTACTTTTTCAAAAGTAGCATTGTCAATGTGGTTATGCCCTAACTCCAAAACTGGTGAAGTATCACAGCGCCCCATGCAGGGAGCACGTAAAACTCTAACAAGCTTTGGGTCTAAACCTTCCTCTAAAGCACTTTTAAGCTCTTGCGCCCCCGCCAACTCACAAGAAAGTGAATCACAAACTCTAATCGTTAACTCGGGTGGCGCAGGCTCACCCTCTTTTACAACATCAAAATGGGCATAAAAACTTGCAACCTCATAAACTTCAACTTGGCTGAGTCGCATTTCTTCTGCCAAGGCACTTATGTGTTCTGAACTCAAATGTCCAAAACGATCCTGAATTAAGTGTAGAAACTCTATCAACAAATCAGATCTTAAGGGCAGTTCACCTATAAGTTCCCTGATTTGTTGGGATGCAAGTTCTACAACTTGCCTACCCTTAGGAGTTTTTCTTCCTTTTCCTGGCGCAGATTTCCAAATACCTTTTCTACTATCTACAAGATCCACTAAATTAGTCTCCTAAAAACAATTATAAAACTGTCTTTAACATAAACGTATCCTTTTACAACACCACTCCTGATCGCTGACTTATTTTGTTATCTAAGTTCAACACTTCTCTGAAAATACACAAGATTGATCAACAATAAGTATTAAAAACTATTCCTAAAATTCTAGTATCAAAATTGATAATCTAAGAGGTATTAATGAAATTAATTCTTTCAACGGATTAAAAGTTATTTTAATATTCAATTAAAATAAAATGTTACAAAAATATACTTTATTAATTAATCAACTCTGAGGGCAGATATGACATTACCCACTACAATGATTGCTATAACAATGTCTGAGCCAGGTGGGCCAGAAGTTTTAAAGTCAACAGTAACTAACTTACCTGCTAGGAATGAGAATGAAGTATTGATAAAGGTAACTTCCGCTGGAGTTAACGGGCCTGATCTTGTTCAACGCCGCGGCCTATACCCAGCCCCGAAAGGAGCCTCCTCTTTACTAGGTCTCGAAGTTTCTGGAGAAGTTATAGAAGTTGATGACGAAAAAAATTCATTTAAGATTGGTGAACATGTGTGTGCACTAACTAATGGAGGTGGTTATGCCGAATATGTAGTAGCCAACAAAAAACACTGCCTAAGAATCCCTAAAGGTGTTAGTAAAATTGATGCTGCGGGTTTACCTGAAACCTATTTTACTGTGTGGAGTAATTTATTTTTTAAGCAATCATTCAAACCAGGTGATAATATCCTTATTCATGGTGGATCCGGAGGGATAGGCTCCACCGCCATTCAGATTGGTAACGCATTAGGTCTAAACGTATTTGCAACCGCAGACTCAGATAGCGCCTGCGATTACTGTATTGACCTAGGAGCTAAGCAAGCAATTAATTTCAAAAATGAAGATTTTGTAAAAATTTTACGTGCTGTTGGAGGGGCGGATATAATACTTGATATTATAGGGGGTGATTATATTTCTCGAAATATTAAAGCCTCCCGTCATGACGCCCGAATTATTCAATTAGCTTTCAATCAAGGCTCTAAGGTTAATATTGATCTAATGCCAATAATGCTAAAACGCTTGCATTTAACTGGATCAACGCTGCGGTCAAGGCCAGACGCGTATAAAGCAGAGATAGCGGCAGACCTGTTAAACAAAATCTGGCCCCTCTTTGAAAAAAACCAAATTAAGCCCACAACTTATAAAACTTTTGAATTAAGCGATGTTGTCAATGCTCATCAACTTATGGAGTCAGGAACTCACAGAGGCAAAATACTACTTAAAATCTGATCCATTTAAATTTAATTAGAAAAAAATTTAGTCGATTAGATCGTAAATTATTTTACTACTCGTTATGTCCACAATAAATGTTCAAATTATCCGTAATTTACCCTATTTATCCTTAAATTTATTATTAGTAAGTAATTAAATTATATATTTATATAGCATTATGAATTTTTATTACTTTTATATGTAGACATTATTAATAAATATAAGTAACAATATTATTAATATAATATTAAATTCGTAATTTTATTTCTTAAAAAATAATTTTTGATATTTTACATAAAGGTAATTGGGCATGAAAAAATATAAAATCTTAATACTAGGCGCATCATACGGATCCTTATTAGGAACAAAGTTTGCTCTTGCAGGCCATTCTGTTAAAATGATTTGCCGTGAAAAATCTGCGAAAGTCTTCAACACGAAGGGAGCTCTAGTTAGAACTCCTGTTAAATGCCAATCTGAACCGGTTGAAATATCCTCTATTAATGCGCTGGGAAACTTATCAGCAGGAACACCAAACTCTGTAAGCCCGCAAGATTTTGATTTGGTTATACTGGCAATGCAGGAACCTCAATACAGCTCCCCTGATGTAAGTACGTTAATAAAGAAAGTAGCACTTTCCAGAGTCCCCTGCATGTCTATAATGAACATGCCTCCAATACCATTTTTAAAAAGAATTCCTGGAGTTGATGTCTCTTCGCTTTTGGGTTGCTTTAAAAATCCAGAAATATGGCAACACTTCGATCCAAAGAAATTCACACTATGCAGCCCTGACCCTCAAGCCTTTCGTCCACCATCAGAAAAAATAAACGTTCTAGAAGTTAGGCTACCAACTAATTTTAAATCTGCATATTTTGAAGAAACATCTGACAACCAAATATTAAAAAATCTTTCTAAAGATATTGAGGATATTCGCTTTAAACTTCCAGACGGAAGCCTGATAGAATTACCTATAAAATTAAAAATTCATGATACTTTATTCGTTCCGTTAGCGAAATGGGCAATGCTTCTTTCTGGCAACTACCGATGCATACACAAAGAAAAAATTATTTCTATAAAAGAGGCTGTTCATACTAACCTAACTGAGACCCAAGAAATTTATGACTGGGTTGTAGAGCTCTGCATAGAACTTGGAGCAAAAACTAGTGACTTGGTTCCGTTTGATAAGTATTACAAGGCAGCCCGGTCATTAGTCACTCCCTCATCAGCCGCTCGAGCTCTTAACTCAGGAGTAACAGATATAGAGAGGGTCGACAAACTTGTAATGGAACTCGGAAAACAATTAGGCAAGAACAACGCCAAAGTGAATTCAAACGTAGAAATAGTTAACATGTGGTTAGAAAAAAATCAAAAACCTCAACTTAGTACTCAAAAAATTAATCATATTTCTGAATTTAAGCAAAAAGCTCATGACATAATTTCAACGCATCCACTAATGAGTCAATTTCAGCCTTAGTATTATATAACCCAACAGAAGCCCTACAGGTTGCACTTACCCCCAAATGCTCCATTAACGGCTGCGCACAGTGATGACCCGCTCTGACGCATACACCTTTTTTGTCAAGAACGGTCGAGATATCATGCGGATGACCAGCACCCTCAATAGTAAAAGAGAAAATTCCTGCTTTATCAGGTGAGTTACCCTGTATATTCAACCAGTTCAGTTTGGAAAGTTCTTGATTAGCATATTTTGTCAAATCGGTTTCATGCGATGCTACATTACTCATTCCAACTTCCAGCAAATACTCTAGAGCCACCCCAAGACCTATGGTTTGAACTATACCAGGTGTTCCAGCCTCCATAATCATGGGAGGTTCATTATATGTGATAAGGTCTTTATGAACCTCCTTAATCATATCCCCTCCACCCATAAAAGGTTTCATCTCTCGCATTCGGTCTTGGCTAATGTAAAGAGCCCCAGACCCTGTAGGCCCATATAACTTGTGACCCGTTACAGCGTAAAAATCACAACCTATATCTTGAACATCAACTGGCATATGAGCCGCAGCTTGTGAACCATCCACAACTACTGGAACACCCTTTTTCCTAGCATATTGACATATGCGTTTAACATCGACCTTTGTCCCCAAAACATTTGATAGGTGAGTAATAGCAATTAACTTTGTTTTTGGAGAGATCGCGTCAATTAACCTTTGTTCGTCAAATGAACCATCTTCCTCTAGATCAATCCACTTAAGTATCACCCCCTGCTTTTCACGCAGAAAATGCCAAGGCACAATATTTGCATGATGCTCCATTATACTTAAAATAATTTCGTCACCAGGTTCCAAACGCGGCATGGCCCAACCATACGCAATCGAGTTTATTCCTTCAGTAGTTCCAGAATTTAATACAATTTGTTTCGCGTTAGGCGCATTCAAAAATTTTGCCACAATACCTCTTACAGACTCGTATTTTTCTGTTGCAAGATTTGACAAGTGGTACAGTCCACGATGAACATTTGCATACTCCTGAGAGTAACTGTTGGTAATTGCCTCTATTACAACTCCTGGCTTTTGTGCAGAAGCTCCGTTGTCCAGATAGATTAGTGGTTTATTATTTATAAGACGGTTTAAGATTGGAAAATCTTTTCGAATAAGTTCTACGTCCAGCATTTTAAGCTCCAAAACTAAAGGTTGAAATTAGCGTTCCTATAAGTAGGCTAAACAAAAAAATAACACCTAGCATTGATGCAATAACTCCAAAAAATACTCTTCCAAGGGAAGTAAAACCATGAAGTACTAATATAAAGTTCACATAAAGCCAAAAAAATAATATTCCTGCAAAGAATCCTAAAATCATGGCAAGACTAGGAAGAAATGGAATAAGTATGAGTTGAACGACCTGTAGCGCTATCATAGTCGTTTGCAACCAAACTATTACACTAATAGTACTTTCGATGGAGCCTATTCCACCAAATAGTTTTCCAATATAGAATGTTAAAAAAATCATTACTGTCATTAATACGGTTAGAACCACTGTGGCTAAGAATGGACTGCTAATCAAAATTAAACTAGTTTGAGTAGGGCCGACAGGTAACAACCAATTAGCCAACTCTGACAATAGGACACTAATAATAACTACTAAAACCACCAATGACCAAAGGGTAACAGGAGGCAAAGTGACCAACGAAATTTTCAAGGCAACTTGCTTCGGGTCCTTGATGGTATTTATTACTAATTTTACAAAATCAGTTAGCATTCATAACCCTATCTATAGTTTTTACATTACTTACTATTAAAATAATAAAATATAAAAATACCAAGATTGAAAGTAAGTTTATATAAAAATTGGTTCCCATCGCACCCACTAAAATACCACGAACCAACACAAGTGGGCTAATAGCAAGTAAAGACCAGAAAAAAGCTCCCCTAAAATAAATCCAATTCAAATCTCTAAACCAAAGCCTAAAGACAAAACATAGCAACATAGAGAGCGCATAAAAAACTAGAGGTGCCAAAAAAATAGACCCTATCAAGACCCCTCCAATCATGGAAACTAATGATGGACCATCAATATCCAAATGAGCTTCTCGAGAGAGCAACGGTAATCTGGCAAGAAATTGAAGAAAACATGCAATCAACAACCATATAAATACCTTTGTTTCAGAAATTCCTTCTGAAAGCTTTTTGGTAAAAGCCATCTTAGGAGACCTATAGTTAGCTAAAATTAACTGGGATGTAGTCATATTAGATCATCAAACCCTAAAGCGAACGCTCTAAATAAGTTAACAAAAGTTCTGAAATGTTTGTATCTTCTATTTCAGCCAGCGCCTCAGCCAGGAATGCAAGTATAAGCAAATCTTTTGCAGTATCTTCAGGAACTCCACGCGCTCTTAGATAGAACAATCCTTCCTCATCTATTGCCCCAGATGTTGAGCCGTGTGAGCAAACAACATCATCAGCATAAATTTCGAGCTCTGGTTTCGCCAAAAACTGACTATCGTCATCCAAAAGTAAAGACTGGCTTATCTGATACCCATCAGTTTTCTGAGCACCAGGTTTGACCAAAATTTTACCCTGAAAAATACCAAAAGCACCTTTTTTTAAAACTTTCTTAAATACCTGCCTACTTTCACAGTCTGTTCCCTCATGTGTAACAAATACAGTATCATCATGATGGAACCTTCCCTCACCTATACATGCGGCTGCTAAATGGGAAACTCCATTATTACCCTTTAATTCAACCACATGTTCATTCCGAGTAAGAGCTCCATTGGTTGTAAGAGTAAATGACTTTAAAACACTATTTTCCCATAGCCTTGCAAAAAGATGAGTCGAAACTATTTTATCCAAATTGTTAGTTTGAGCACACACATGATGAAAAGAACTATCTTGAGCGACCTCTAATTCAGTAACTTTATTGACCCGCGTGGAAACAGAACCACTCTCTATAAGGGTCAAGCTAGAACCCACCTCAAGTTTAATACAATGATGTAGATTAACATCTGACCTATTTGAGGTCTCATTATAAACTATATTGATCGGTTTTGTAATTTTACCTGTGACTCGAAGTGCAAGACCATCAGTTGCGAATGCTGTATTCAACTTCGCCAAAGGTCTATCAATAGGATGTTGCCCAGCTTCCTCTAAACTACCATAAAAAGCCTCTAACCAGTTAGCTTTATCCGCCGAAGAATCTGAAATTTGAGTAAGCTCCAGTTCTTCACCTACTAATGAATCAGAGGCGCTCTGATCGAACACTCCATCGTTAAATATTAATTTAAAACAGCCAATGCTATCAAAATTCAATTTATCATCAGAGCCCAAGACATCATTCTTGTTAGAAAAAAGGTCATTAAATAGCCTAGGATTGGTATATTTCCAATATTCATCACTCCTTCTAGGTAAACCCATAGCTTTGATTCTTTTGAGTGCCTCATATCTTTTTTTATTATTATTTTTTGGTAATGTTAAAGGTAAAATTCTCTGATTTAAATCATCGGATAACTTTTGAGATAACGACATTACTGCACCTCTGCCAAAAGATCAGAGTACCCATTGTTTTCTACTTGCAATGCTAATTCTGGACCACCAGATTTAATAATTCGACCGTCAGCCATAATGTGAACAAAGTCTGGTTTAATATGGTCGAGCAACCGTTGATAGTGGGTTATAACAAGAAAGGATCTCCCCTTATCACGAAGAGCATTTACCCCGTCGGCAACTAATTTCATGGCATCAACATCGAGGCCAGAATCGGTTTCATCTAGCACACACATCTTAGGCTCCAATAAAGCCATCTGTAAGATTTCATTTCTTTTTTTCTCACCACCAGAGAAACCTACATTTACAGGCCTCTTAAGCATTTCAGCATCTATTTTCAGTTCTTTTGCTTTCTCACGAACTAGCTTTAAAAAGTCGGCCGCACTTAACTCAGCTTCACCCCGAAATTTTCGCTGAGAGTTCATTGCCGTCCTTAAAAAAGTCATATTACCTACACCTGGAATTTCAACGGGGTATTGAAAAGCCAAAAAAAGGCCTGAGGCAGCTCTTTCTTCCGGCTCAAGTTCAAGAATGGGCTCGCCAGCTAATTCAACTTCACCATTCGTAACTTTATAACCTTTTTTCCCTGATAAAACGTAAGAGAGTGTTGATTTTCCAGACCCGTTTGGTCCCATAATTGCATGAACAGAGCCACTCTCTATTTCCAGGTTAATACCTTTTAAAATTTCTTTACTTTCTTCTTCAAGCTCAACTTTTAAATTTGTTATTTTTAACATTTATTTTCCTAGGTGATAATTAATTATATTTAGATAAGAGACTTCATAAAAACAGATTTATTTTTCATAAATCATTAAATTTTTCATTCAAAAACAGTTCATTTTATCCAACTGAACCCTCTAAACTTATTGCCACTAACTGTTGAGCTTCCATTGCAAATTCCATTGGGAGTGCCTGGAGCACCTCCTTACAGAAACCATTGACTACCAATGCAACAGCATCTTCTTCATTCACGCCACGCTGCCTACAATAAAACAATTGATCATCATCTACTTTAGAGGTAGTGGCCTCATGTTCAACTCGAGAAGAATTATTCTTAACTTCTATGTAAGGAACTGTATGTGCTCCACATTTGTTTCCTATAAGAAGAGAATCACATTGAGTGTAATTTCTACTACTTGTCGCCTTAGGGTGCATAGTAACCAAACCTCTATACGTATTTTGAGCTTTACCAGCACTAATTCCCTTGGAGACTATTCTACTTTTAGTATTTTTACCCAAGTGGATCATTTTTGTTCCTGTGTCAGCCTGTTGAAAATTATTTGCTATAGCAATCGAGTAAAACTCTCCCTGCGACTCGTTACCTCTTAATATACAGCTAGGATACTTCCAAGTTACAGCCGAACCAGTCTCAACTTGCGTCCACATAACCTTTGACCTATCCCCACGACAGTCAGCTCTTTTAGTTACAAAGTTATAAATTCCTCCCAAGCCATTTTCATCACCGGGATACCAGTTTTGAACAGTTGAATACTTTACTTCTGCATCCTCTAATATCACCAACTCAACAATAGCAGCATGTAGCTGATTAGTATCTCTCTTTGGTGCTGTGCAACCCTCTAGATAAGAAACATAAGAGCCCTTTTCTGCAATTATTAGGGTACGTTCAAACTGCCCAGTATTTTCTGCATTTATTCGAAAATATGTACTAAGTTCCATGGGGCACCTAACACCTTCCGGTATGTAAACAAATGATCCGTCTGAAAAAACTGCTGAATTCAGTGTAGCAAAATAGTTATCGGTAACTGGCACAACTGAACCTAAATATTTCTTAACAAGTTCCGGGTAATCCGTGATAGCCTCAGAGATTGAACAAAAAATTACGCCAGCTTTTCGCAGTTCATCTTTAAATGTCGTACCGATTGATACAGAATCGAATACTGCATCTACAGCAACTTTTCTTTCATCAAGGTTTACTTCTTCTGCCCCTTCAACGCCTGCCAGTATTAGTTGTTCTTTCAAAGGGATCCCAAGCTTTTTATAAGTTTCCAATAATTTCGGATCTACATCATCTAAAGACTTAGGCTTCTCAGCCATTGATTTTGGGGAAGCATAATAATAAATATCTTGATAATCTATTTTAGGGTAGTCCACCATTGCCCAATTGGGCTCTTCCATTTTTTCCCACCTCGAGAACGCATCTAATCTCCAGTTAGTCATCCATTCAGGTTCATTATTCTTTGCAGATATTAACCTAACTATATCCGAGTTGAGACCTTTTGGAGCATAATCCATTTCAATCTCTGTTTCCCAGCCATACTTATAGTGCCCTCCAACATTGCGAACGGCCTCCACAGTTTCCTGATCAACTCCATCTTTAACTGAATCATTTGCTTCTAATGATGTCATAATATACTCCGATTAATGTTAAGTAGCCCTTGCTTGAAAAAATTTCTTAGAAGAGTTCCAAGAGTGAAAAAACTTCTCTATATCCTCAATATTTGTCTGCAGACCTAAACTTACCCTCACTGCAGATTTATTTACTTCCTCAGTATAGCCCATAGCTTCTAAAACTTTACTTTTTCTAACTTTACCACTGGAACAAGCCGATCCAGCAGAAATTGAAAATCCTGCTAAATCCATTTGCATGACCTGTACTTCGCTTTTCCAACCAGGTACAGAGAAACAACTAGTATTTGGCAACCGATCAACTTTTTTACCAATTATAACGGTATCATCGGTTTCTGTTTCTATAAAGTCTTCTAATGTATCTCTAATCCCTGACACTTCATCCCACAGTCCCGCATTTAAATCTTTTGATGACGCCTCTGCTGCTGCTCCAAAACCTGCGATAGCAATAACATTCTCTGTTCCAGCGCGAATTCCTTTCTCCTGACCTCCACCAATTATCAGAGGCTCTACGTCCAAATCACCATTTATTATTAGGGCACCAATTCCCTTTGGTCCACCGATCTTATGTCCAGAGATTACCCCCAATCCAATTCCAAGCCAAGAAAATGCCAAGGGTATTTTACCAAATGCCTGAGTTAAATCAGATGCCGCTAAATTTTTAGGTAAGTTCTGAATTATACCGGTCTCACTATTTGCTAACTGAAGTGCACTTTGAGTTGGGTTTTCAACTGTGACACGACCATCCATATTTGTTTTTAAAGTCGTTGAAATCCATGCCAAAACAGCATCATGCTCAACTTTAGACCCTAGTAATTTTTTTTCCTTGAACGCCAATGCACACGCTTCAGTTGCACTCGAAGTAAAAATTATTTTTGCATTAGATGCCCCTAAAGCCTGCGCAACCTGTGCCCTAGCGCGTTCCACTATACCTTTTGCTTTTCTACCTTCTAAATGTATAGAAGATGGATTTCCAAATTCATCTATTACTGCAAGCATAGCGTCTTTTGCTTCCTTACGAAGAGGAGTACTAGCGTTATGATCTAAATAAATACGTTGCAACAATTTCACCTTACAGTTCGAACCAAATTTTAATACTATTCATCATCAATCACTGTGAACAATGTAGGCACAGCAGGACATGGTGTAAGACCATTTTGAGCAACGTCTGATAGACGAATTTGATGCAAAAAAACATATACGTGCGCCGACAAACTTTCCCACAAGCGGTTCGACAAAGATTGCGCTTTAGAACCTGATAAAGCACCTGAAACACCCGCACCCGTATGGAGTGCATTTACCGTTTCATCAACTGCTGCTAGGATTTCTGTTACTCGAATAATCTCTGGAGACTTTGCTAATTTATACCCTCCACTAGGACCCCTAACAGATTCCACTATACCGGCTCGCCTCAACTTAACAAATAATTGTTCTAAATAATGCAAAGAAAGGTTTTGACGCTTTGACAGGTCACTTAAATTAACCACATCACCAGAATCGATCTGCGCTATATCGGCCAATGCGATCATAGCGTACCTGCCTTTAGTACTTAGTTTCACTCTTAATCCTTCGAATTTTATTGACCTCAGCCGACGCAACCATTAACGGTTTTGTTAAATAAGCCATGGTTATTTTTCTACTTTAGAATGATTCTAAACTACATATTTGTTACAGTCAAGAATGACCTTATATTAAAACTATATTTAAGGACCAACTAAATGCCCGAAGTAATATTTCCAGGACCCGAAGGTCGATTGCAAGGCAGATATCATCCAAATAAAACAAAAGACGCGCCAATAGCAATCATTCTACATCCTAGTCCTAAGTTTGGTGGGACCATGAATAATCGTGTGGTTTATAATTTACATTACAAATTTTATAATATGGGATTTAATGTATTGAGATTTAACTTTCGTGGCGTTGGACGAAGCCAGGGAGATTTTGACGAAGGCGTTGGAGAGTTGTCAGATGCCGCATCAGCTTTAGATTATTTGCAATCAATGAACCAAAACACCAAACATTGTTGGGTCGCTGGCTTTAGTTTTGGTGGATGGATAGGTATGCAATTGCTAATGCGAAGGCCTGAAGTTACAGGTTTTATAACAGTATCCCCCCCACACGGGCCAGGTTATGATTACAGCTTTCTTGCACCATGCCCTGCTTCTGGCTTAATTATAAACGGCTCAAAAGATCGAGTTTCAGCTCCTGAGGACACCGTAACGCTTGTTGAAAAGCTTCACGAACAAAAAGGGATAACAATTACTCACCAAGAGGTCCCAGAAGCTAATCATTTTTTCGAAGGAGATCATTTAAACACGTTACTTAGTTCAACAGAAACATATGTAAAAAGACGGTTAACAGAAAATACTCGGTAAATGACAGAAAAGACTGGATATTTTGAGAAATAATGTTCCAATAATCCTTCTAGCAGGCGGGTCTTCATCCAGGATGAGGGGAACAGATAAACTATTAAAAGAAATAGATGGCGTTTCTCTTTTGAGAAACCGAGCTCTTGTTTGTTTAAATGCCACGAATGGTAAAGTTTTTATTACTATCCCCCCAAATCACCCTGAGAGAGTTGCTCAAGTATCAGATCTACCAGTTAGTATAGTATTAACTGAAGGGTCAAAGTTAGGCTTATCACACTCTATAAAAAGGGGGTTATTGAAAATTTCAAACACAGAAGTGATGTTAATATTAGCAGATTTAATAAAGCTATCCAGCACAGATTTACTTAATGTTTTTAAAGCCTCCAAAACTAACGACAGTGACATTATTAGGGGAATTAACGAGAATGGAGTAGCTGGGCACCCAGTGTTAGTAAGGAACACAGTATTCAAAGAATTAAAAAATCTGTCGGGCGAACAAGGGGCTAACTCTATTTTGAAAGAACACATTGAAAATACAACTTATGTAAAACTACCTAATAATAATGCTACTTTTGACTTAGATACTCCTGAAGAGTGGGATGCGTGGCAAAAAGATAATTTAACGCAAAAGAAATTTTTAAAAAACTAACACTTACGATAACTTAATGAGATATTTGTGTAATCCAGTTAAAACCAAAATAGAACTTTGATTATATGTACGAGTACTTAAAACCATAGTACCAGTAGTCTTTGATGGACATAACTTTTTGATCTCAAACTCTGCATAAAGCGTATCTCCACAGTAAACAGGTTTTATAAACTTACTTGACTGCTCAACGAACCCAATTAGGTTTTCACCTAACTGATGCGCAAGGGGCGTAGCTCCAATAGAGGATTGGATTAAAGTTAAAAAACCGTGGGCATATAGTTTTTCATGTCCAATTCTTTTTAAAAATTCTTTATCATAATGAAGGGGAGCATTATCTCCACTAGCGGCCTGAAAAGCAGAAAAAAGACCTTCCGTAATTGTCCTGGCAGGCGCACGAAAAATTTCTCCCACAGAAAAATCATTGAACAATCTAAGTGGAACCATCTGGTGACTGGCGGGTGTAAACATTAATATGCACCTTCGTACTGTAAACTAAAAACGATAGTACGAAAATCTTGAAAAGTATATTCTAAAAGTTTAGGAACTTTTCTGGATAATCTGACATTATCATGTCTACTCCAAATCTATTCATTTTTTCATACTTGGCTCTATTATTCACGGTATAAACTCTAATCTTTAAACCTTCCCCATGTAATGCTCTAACTTGACTTAAGTTCAAATAATCGGCGTTCAAATGCCATGCATTGAGATTTAACTCTCGTGATATATCTTGCCAGCTCTCTGGGAGTCTTTCAGAAATTAAGGCATGCCTGTAACTCGGGATAACTTTAATAGATTTGGCAATTAATTTTCTTGAAAAGCTAGAAATTATTATTTTTTTTGGATCCCGATTGCTTAATTCTTCTGATAAAATAGTCACCACTTTGTCTGGATTAGTCTTATCACACTTAAGTTCATAATTAATATTGACTTCATGACTATCTTGCCAATTCAAAAGCTGTTGAAAAGACAAAACTTTTTCATTAGAGAACTCTTTGCCCTTCCAGCTACCAGCATCAAGGCTTTGAATCTCCTCAAGTGTTAAGGACGACAAAGCAACTGAGCCAGAAATAGTCCTACCTAAATTAGTATCATGGAAAATAACTAACTTTTCATCAGATGATAAATTTAAATCAGTTTCTATCCATGAAACGCCTAAAGCTAGAGCGGCATTAAATGCGCGCATAGTATTCTCGGGAAAATTGCCACTAGCGCCGCGATGAGCACAAAAAGTACTTTTAATAATATTCATAGTAAAGCTCCAAAAAACTCAAGGAATTAGCATCCCAAAACCTATTTTATATTTGCTAAAAATACACCAAAACCCACCAAAATAGCACCATAGACACTGCTCCAACTCCAATCTCCACCTAATAAAACAACAATAATCATAACGTAAAAAGGTGCAGCATTAACATGTATAGACGTTACAGCCACACCAACTTTACTTACTGCTAATATATATAACCACTGAGATAATATTATACCAAAAAAAGCATGCACAATTAATGCCAAATAAAATTTACTTTCATTAAATGCTACTGGAATTTCCTGATAACCCAAGGTGACACTAAAGATTAAAATTGTACCTAAAAATATAAGAGCACCAACACAACTCGTTGCTGTACGGCCTAATGCCGTCATACCAGGTAACATTTTTACACTCGCACGAGTACCCCAAGCATAACAAAAAGACGCAAATACTACCGACAGTCCTCCATACAAGGTAGAGCCCTTACTTGCACCCAGACCTATTGCTACGATTCCACCAAGGATCGCGATTATTATACCACATACAAAAGTCCACTTAAGCTTTCTCCCGTCCAAAAGAACTTCTAATATCGCTGCGAAAGCTGGTGCAGCGGCAGATGCAACAGCAACTGTAACTGGGTCAGTTAGCGATTGGGCTTTTATAAAAAAATAACCCGAAAAACCCAAGCCAATCATGCCGATAAAAATCGCTTTAGGCCATGGTGTTGAAATAAGAGCATCGGCGCCCTCCATGAGCCCCCATACGGTTACCAACACAATAACAGCCAAGAATATCCTAATTGTGATTACAGGCAATGGATTCCATATTTCTAACAGAATTTCAGCCGCTGGAAAACCTAATGACCAGAAGAATACAGCCATCATTGCTAAAGCATTTGCTTGAACAACTTCCTTTAAAGAGCCTGCGGCCTTGTCTGTATTGACTTTTCTAATCATCTACGAATCTCGTTAAGTATCTAGAGAGGTCGGATAGCTTAACAATAATGAAATATCTACAACTATTGAGACAAACGAAATGTCGCTACTAGAACAGGTATATAAAACACAAAAAAATAACAGCTAAAGTATGACGCCTATAGTATTTTAGAGAAGAATTACTTTGATACAATTTTGGCCAAGTCTGTAAAAAACTTTTTAGATAGCTTTTTAACAAGTCTTATTATCACTTGATCACCTAATTTTGTTACTTTCTCACCAAATTGAACTTTTGAGGTATAACTTAATATAGTTCCTTGATCGTATGGCTTTAAATTCACCCTTACCCATCCTCTAGACATCTTAGTTAATCGTCCCTTTCCCTCTCCTATCAGTAAAAAAGTCTCTGGAGCACCATGGTTATTCAACACAACTCGACCTAATAGTTTTAACTTTATAACACCTAATTTTACAGCAACTTTGATTTCGAGTTCATTAATCGATATCCTAACTAAATCTTCACAACCAGGGATACATTTTTGAAGAATCAATTCATCGTTAAGAGCACAGTAAATGTCATTAACAGTAGCTGGTATTTTAATTTCATCTTTTAATTCCACATTTCGATCCAATTTATCAGTTTTTTTGTAAATCAGGGCTGGAAAAGTGACATCCGATCTCTTGGCCGTTAATAATTAAAAAACCAGATCTAATTATCATTTTTGTGGTACCCGAGGTCGGACTCGAACCGACAAGCCTTTCGGCGGGGGATTTTGAATCCCCTGCGTCTACCAATTCCGCCACTCGGGCCTTGAGTATGCTTTCACTATATTCAAGATTGGATATGATTTATCTAAGCATTCTCCAAAGGTCAATCTGCCTATTGAACTTAAACACCCAAAGCCTTACCTTAGTAACTAACTTAGTTACAATAAAAATTATGTTTAGGTCATTAGATTAGTGCGTTATCTTCTTTCAGCTATTTTCATTTTGGGGGCGTCCTCGGCTATGTCATTCGTTTTTTCTAATATAGATGGTGGTAATATCGATACAAAGAAATGGGAGGGGCAACCATTCTTAATCGTCAATACCGCATCTAAATGTGGCTTTACTAAACAGTATAAGGGACTTCAAAAACTCTTTGATACCTACCGTGATGATGGTTTTATGGTACTTGCTGTACCCTCAAATGATTTCAAACAAGAGTTAAAGTCTAATGAAGCAGTTAAGGATTTTTGTGAACTGGATCTTGGCTTAAATATTCCAATGACTGAAATCACATCAGTCAAAGGAAATGGAGCTCATCCATTTTTTAAGTGGGTAGAAAAAGAGAAAAGTTTTATACCCAAGTGGAATTTTAATAAAATCTTAATTTCTGCAACGGGCGAGATCGTAGAAACCTACGGATCTTTTGTAAACCCCAATGGACGGCGTATGAAAAAAGATATCGAAGAACAATTAGTTAAAAAATGATAAGAAAACTTTATGCGTGGACTCTATCTTTAGCAGCACACCCAAGGGCATTGTGGGCATTAGCCATTTTATCTTTTTTAGAAAGCTCTGTTTTCCCTATTCCTCCAGATATTTTAATGGTTGCAATGATTTTATCACAACCAAAGCGTGCTTTTCTGATAGCCGGAATTACACTCATTGCATCAGTAATGGGAGGAATATTTGGTTATTTTATCGGTGCTTTCCTTTTCGATGAGGTGGGTTATCCAGTTCTAAACTTCCTTGGAAAAGGCGCGATGGCAATTGAATTTAATAGTCGCTTTAATGATCTTGGGTTTTGGCCGGTACTAATAGCAGGTTTAACTCCAATACCTTACAAAATTGTTACTATTACTTCTGGCTGGGCATCCGTTCCTTTAACTACGTTTATTGTGGCATCCATAATATCAAGAGGAATTAGGTTTTTTATAGTTGCAATGTTGTTATGGCTCTACGGTGAAAAAATAAATAAGTTTATTCAAACATGGATGAACGTATTGTTTATACTTTTTATTATTATATTGATTGGTGGCTTTGGAATGCTAAAAATACTATGAATACCCATAAACTAATAATGTTAGCACTTGTTGCTTCTTGCGCCATGTTAATTTCTGCTTTCGTATTTCAAATATTAGGATATCCCCCATGCAAAATCTGTATCTGGCAGAGGTGGCCTCACGTGCTAGCTATATTAGCTGGCGTATTATGGCTAATCAAACCAGACTTTAGGTTCATTATTTTAGGTGCATTTTCAACCTTTTTGACTAGTGGGTTAGGTCTATACCATAGTGGTATAGAACAGAAATGGTGGTCTGGTCCAAGCACCTGTTCCTCAGGAAAAATAGATGATCTTTCTGTAGACGAATTATTTGAAAAAATCATGAATGCCCCATTAACTAGATGTGATGAGATAGTATGGACATTTGCAAATCTTTCTATGGCCAATTGGAACGCTATTCTCTCACTTTTACTGACTATAGTTTGGATTATAGCCATCAAAAATAAATCAATAACCTCTAAATAACTTTTCCAAACTTTCGATAGCTTTTGATTGCACCCAACACCTAGATTAGGTTATACTTATTAATACAAGATGTAGCTTAAATGGTTTATGAATTGGAACTTCTGTGAACGACACACCTGAAACAACTGACGAACAAATACCTACACCAAGAATGGAGCATGCCGGGCCTCAGGTTTCCATAACGGATGAAATGAAAACATCGTTTTTAGATTATGCTATGAGTGTAATAATTTCTCGAGCAATACCAGATCTAAGAGATGGTCTTAAACCTGTTCATAGACGTATTTTATATGCTATGCACGAGACAGGAAACACCCACGACAAATCTTACAGAAAATCGGCACGATCAGTTGGTGACGTAATGGGGAAATACCATCCTCATGGAGATAGTGCAATTTATGATGCCTTAGTTCGTATGGCCCAAGATTTTTCAATGTCCCTTCCTCTTCTAGATGGACAAGGGAATTTTGGTTCAATGGATGGTGATAATGCGGCTGCAATGAGATACACAGAAGTTCGAATGGATAAACCAGCCAGCGCCTTACTAGCAGACATAGAAAAAGATACGGTAGATTTTCAAGATAATTATGATGGAAAAGACCGGGAACCAACAGTATTACCAGCAAAGTTTCCAAATATGCTGGTAAACGGTGCAGGGGGTATCGCTGTTGGAATGGCCACAAATATACCTCCTCATAACTTAGGAGAAGTAATTGACGCAACACTAGCCCTAATTGAGTCACCAGACCTACAAGCAGAAGACCTAATCCAGTTCGTACCTGCACCAGACTTTCCAACAGGAGGGATAATCTTGGGCAAGACTGGGGCAAGAAAAGCCTACATTGAGGGCCGAGGTAGTGTAATAATTAGAGCAAAAACCCATATAGATGAAATCCGTAAAGATCGATTTGCCATAATAATCGATGAAATACCTTATCAAGTAAATAAATCAACTATGATAGAGCGGATAGCAGAAGCCTCAAGAGATAAGAAAATTGAAGGAATAGCACATGTTCAAGATGAATCTGATAGGGTTGGAGTCCGCGTCGTAGTAGAGTTAAAACGGGACGCAACTGCAGAGGTCGTGTTAAATCAATTGTTTCGTTTCACTCCCATGCAAACATCCTTTGCATGTAATATGTTAGCCCTAAATAGAGGTCGCCCCGAACAATTAACTTTAAGATCATTTCTAACAAACTTCATTAGCTTTCGCGAAGAGGTTGTCACAAGACGGACAGCTTTCGAGCTCGAAAAAGCTCGTGAGAGAGCTCATATTCTTTGTGGGCTGGCAGTAGCAGTATCCAATGTAGATGAAATTGTTTCTACTATAAGAAAATCAGCAGATGCTGCCGAAGCTAGAGAAAAGCTAATGACAAAGTCATGGCAAGCTAGTGATATCTTACCATACATTCAATTAATAGATGACCCACATCACTCAATAAATGATGATGGATCTTACAATCTATCTGAAGCTCAAGCCAGATCTATACTTGAGCTAAGGTTACAACGTTTAACACAAATTGGAGTTAAAGAGGTAACAACAGAGCTTGAAGGCTTAGCGGAAAAAATAAAAGAATATCTTAGTATCCTTAGGTCCAAAGAAAGAATAATGACAATAATTTCTGATGAATTAAAAGAGGTTCAAGAGCAATTTTCAGTTCCAAGGAGATCTGAAATTATAGATTGGTCTGGAGGCCTAGAAGATGAAGATTTTATTGAAAAGGAAGATATGGTCGTAACCGTTACATCTGGTGGATATATAAAAAGGACACCATTAGTAGATTTTAGAGCACAACGACGTGGGGGTAAGGGGCTATCTGGAATGTCAACGAAAGAGGACGATGTTGTTACGACCTTATTCGTTGCAAACACACACACTCAATTACTCTTTTTTACAACAGCTGGAATGGTTTATAAAATGAAGACCTGGAGATTGCCAGTAGGCGGCAGAACAGCGAAAGGTAAAGCAATAATAAACATTCTACCTATTCCTCAGGGAGTTTCAGTAGCAGCGATCATGCCTGTTGATAGAGAGGAAAAGGATTGGGGTGATCTTCAAATTATGTTTGCTACCTCAGAAGGTGGAGTTAGGCGAAACGCACTATCGGACTTCACAAATGTAAAATCCAATGGAAAAATTGCAATGAAGCTTCCAGAAGGCGTAGAAATGGTAAATGCAAGAATCTGTTCAGAAGCTGATGATGTAATGTTAGTAACCGACTCGGGAAGAGCAATCCGCTTTAGAACTTCAGATGTAAGAGTTTTTAAAGGAAGAGATTCAACTGGGGTTCGGGGAATAAAATTAAGAGAAGAAAACAAAGTGGTCTCTATGTCAGTAATACGCCACTTTATAGCAACCGCCGAAGAAAGGTCTGCCTACCTAAAAATGCGTCGAGCAGTAGCTGGGGTTTTAGATGACGCGGATTCATCAGATGAAGAAATTGTTACAGATATTTCTTTATCTCAAGAACGTTACTCAGAAATGTCTGCAGCCGAGGATCTAATTCTAACATTAACTTCACAAGGTGCAGGTAAAACTAGTTCGTCTCATGATTATCCATTAAGAGGTAGAGGGGGAGTTGGGGTAGCAGCAATGGACAAGGCCATGCGTGGTGGACCAGTAATAGCATCCTTCCCCGTCGAACAAGACGATGAAATAATGCTGGTAACATCTACGGGCCAATCAATTCGGTGCCCAGTAGATGGAATTTCTTTTCGCTCACGAAGTGCCGGTGGGGTTAAGGTCTTTAACACTTCAGAAAATGAATCTGTAGTTTCAGTAGCTTGGATAGCAGACCAAGGGGATGAAGAAGCTGAAAATAGTTTGGACTAGACGTATTAATTCTTCAATATTGAACTAAGGTCAAAAATAACCTTGTCTAAAAATAGAGTCAAAATGTCAAATGAAGTTAATATAATCGGTGGAGGTATGGCTGGTGCAGAAGCAGCCTGGCAAGCTGCGATTATGGGGGTGAAAGTTACTATCCACGAAATGCGTCCAGATGTAAAAACATTTGCGCACCAAACAGGTGAACTCGCAGAAATGGTATGTTCTAACTCATTCCGTTCAGACGACGATGAACAAAATGCGGTAGGATTACTCCATTGGGAAATGCGGAGAGCTCACGGTATAATAATTAATAATGCAGACAAATATTCATTACCCGCTGGTGGTGCGCTTGCTGTTGATCGTGATTTATTTGCGCAGGGTGTTACAAAACAACTAAAAGAGCATCCAAATATTTCGATTAAGTATGCCGAAATTGAAGAAATACCTGAATCTGGAAATTGGATTATTGCAACAGGACCCTTAACATCTAGTAAACTAGCAGCATCAATTGCAACTTCAAGTGGTCAAGATTCTTTAGCTTTTTTCGATGCAATAGCCCCAATTATATATCTTGATACAGTAGATATGGAAAAAACCTGGTTTCAATCACGGTATGATAAAGGGGAGACCGAAGAAAATAAAAAAGCTTACCTGAATTGTCCAATGGATAAGAATACCTATGAAAAATTTATTGATAATTTATTAAAGGCAGAAAAAACAGAATTTAAACCAGGAGAAACTGCGGGGTATTTCGATGGTTGTCTACCAATTGAAGTAATGGCTGAAAGAGGGCGAGAGACATTACGCTTTGGCCCGATGAAACCAGTCGGATTAACTAATCCTCATAAAGATACAATAAAACCTTACGCAGTTGTTCAATTAAGGCAGGACAATGCCTTAGGTACCTTGTTTAATATTGTAGGTTTCCAAACAAAAATGAAATATAGTTCTCAAAAAGAGGTTTTTAGAATGATACCTGGGCTTGAGAATGCTGACTTTGCACGTCTAGGAGGTATTCACAGGAATACCTTCATTAACTCACCAACCCTCCTCGACAGTGAATTAAAATTAAAAACTAATAAACATGTTCGCTTTGCCGGCCAAATTACTGGGGTTGAAGGATATGTCGAAAGTGCAGCTATTGGTCTTATAGCGGGTAGATTAGCTGCTGCTGAAGTTCTTAATCAAGATCTAGAAACTCCACCCATAAATACAGCAACTGGGGCATTATTAAACCATATATTAGGGGGGGCTGATGCAAAAACCTTCCAACCTATGAACATAAATTTTGGACTTTTCCCTCCAGTAGAAGCTAAAACTGGTCGAAAAAATCGACCGATGCGCTATAAGATGTATACTGATAGGGCAAAAGAAAACTTTACCGATTGGCTCAAAAACCAATTACCAATTAAATAGGTAAAAAAGGTTAGTGATTAATGACAAAAAAATACCTTACAGATGCGCATACCACAAATAAAAGAGAGTTTGTTGAAAACCTTTATAATCATTGGGCTACTTCATATGACAAAGAAATTACAGAAAACAATTATGCAACGCCCAACCGTGTTGCCTTAATATTAAAAAATTTAATAAGTGACAAAAAAACAAAAATATTAGATTACGGTTGCGGCACCGGTTTATCAGGCGAAGCATTATTTAAAGCTGGATTCAAAAATGTAGATGGAGCCGATCCTTCGGAAAAAATGTTACAAGAGGCAAGAAAGAAAAAGATATATGCTTCTATAGTCAAGTTAAACTTGGATACCCCCACGCCTATTGAGTCGGGTGACTATTCGATTATCACAGCAGTGGGTGTAATGGGGCCAGGAGCAGCGCCATTAGAGTTATTTGATGATATAATGTCATTGCTGGGTCCAGGCGGGCTATTTATATTTTCTTTTAACGACGCAGCTCTTAGGGTCCCCAAATATTTAACTAAATTAAATAGGTACCTAAGAACAAATAGTGCAAAACTACTATTTAAAGAATATGGCCCTCACCTACCGGGAATTCACCTAAAGGCTATGGTTTATGTGATTAAGAAAAATGACTTTTAAAACTAGGTTTGCTCCTTCACCAACTGGAGAGTTACACCTTGGCCACGCCTATTCGGCATTATTTGGATTCCATTTGGCATCAATCAATTCTGGTGTATTCCATCTAAGGATTGAAGATTTGGATCAGTCTCGTTCCACAAAAGCATTTGAGAAAGCAATTTATGAAGATCTTAGTTGGCTTAATATAAAGTGGAATGAAAATATTATAAGGCAGTCAGAACGAAGTGCTCTTTACAACGATAAGCTCAAAACTCTCTGGGATCTAGGCCTATTATACGAATGCTGTTGTTCGAGGCGAGATATATTAAATGCAATCTCTGCTCCTCAAGGTAGCAAACCCCAGTATGGTCCAGATGGAAGTATTTATCCAGGAACCTGTAAAAAAAATATTATGAAAAGTAGATTCCCGACTAAACGAAATGGTGCTCTTCGGCTAGACATGAAAAAGGCTTGGAACTACATAGACCGTGATTTTTTGACATTTTTTGAAGCAGAAAAAATTCTAAAAGGTGCTTCAAAAACACAAATAGTAACAAGAGCTGAGGCAGTGAATAATATTGGAGATGTAGTACTGTCTAGGCCAGGGAGTGAAGCATCTTATCACCTGTCAGTAGTAATTGACGACGCAGAATTGGGCATAAATAATATTGTAAGAGGTGAAGATCTATTTGATGCAACAAAAATCCATACTATATTATATTTTTTATTTAATTTCTCAAACCCTACTTATTATCATCATAAACTTATAAAAGATTCTAATGGGAAACGTTTGGCGAAGAGAGATAAATCACAGTCAATTTCTTCTCTACGAAAAGCTGGACACTCTCCAAGTAGTATCCGCTCTAAACTTGGCATTTAACTTATTATAAACTTAAAAAAGTTATACGCCAATAATCGACTTTACTTTTAAATAAAATTCATTAACTCATAACTAATTGTTTTAATCCCTGGAGCTTTTCACATTGGTCGAAAATACTAGCCTTATTCAACTATATTCAGAGAAAATTTTAAAATTTGCTACTGAGATGCCCCATACGGAAAGCTTAACAAATCCTGATGCTTCAATCCTTCGAAGATCCCCAGTGTGTGGTTCCACAGTTAATATAAGTATAAAAATATCACATGGTATGCTATCAGAGTACTCTCAAGATGTTAAAGCCTGCGCATTAGGACAAGCTGCTGCCTCAATTGTTGGAAACTCAATTATAGGATGTACATCTAATCAAGTAAGGGATGCTCGAGATCAACTTTTAGCAATGTTAACAAATAATGGTCCAACTCCTGAAAAACCCTTCCAAGATCTAGAAATACTGTCGCCTGCAAAAGACTATAAAAACCGACATTCCTCGATAATGTTGACCTTAGAAGCATTAGTAGAGGCTCTAGAAACAACACCAGGTTAAATGTTTGGTAGGAACGTAAATTTTCCTACTAACTTTAAACCAAATTAGGAAGATATAATCCAACTCCAATTATAACCATTATTGAAATTACGCCAATAGCATCTTTTGCTAATTCGTATGGCGTGCTTGATAGAATATATTTTAAATCATTAATCATAAAAACCTCTATTTGGCAGTAAAAACAGTTTCTACATTAATATATTAATTTTAGAACAAAGCAAGAACATTTTTCAAAATATATATTTAACCTATTTTAATTAGATTAATTACTTTGCTTTTTTCCATTAACCACAAAAGGTTACGAGCTGCCAAACCCCTTTTGCTCTCAAGCCTCGGATCATCATTTAGTAATTTTCTTGCATCACTGTGGGCAACGGCCATAAGAGCGCTTTGCTTTTCCAAGTCTCCTATTCGAAACTTTGCTATCCCACTTTGTGCCGTCCCAATCAAGTTACCAGCACCCCTCATTCTTAAGTCTTCCTCAGCAATTTTAAAACCATCTTCAGTTTCCTTCAAAATACTTAACCTTCTTAACCCTGTTTGTGAAAGCGGGCTCTTATATATTAAAAGACAGGTCGATGGCAAATTGCCACGACCAACTCTTCCTCGCAACTGGTGTAGCTGAGACAGTCCAAAACTCTCTGCTCTTTCAATAACCATAATAGTAGCATTAGGTACATCTACACCGACTTCGATTACGGTAGTAGCAACTAATAGCTTAGTCTCACCTAAAACAAATGACTTCATCGCAGCGTCTTTTTCCTTTACGGACATTTGACCATGAACCAAACCTATCACACCCTCTTTAAAGTTTGGTTGGAGAGATCGAAACCTTTCCTCTGCAGCTGTTTTATCGCTTAAATCACTTTCTTCTACTAAAGGACAAACCCAATAAGCTTGGTTTCCCTTATCAATTGCTAAACTAAGTTTATTTATAATTTCAGAAATACGGGTTTCTGAAAGTATCGCAGTTTTGATTGGTTTTCGTCCAATAGGTTTCTCATTAATTACTGAAACCTCCATGTCACCAAAACTAACTAATGCCAATGAACGTGGAATTGGTGTAGCGGTCATCACTAAAACGTCAACTAAAACTCCCTTATCTATTAAATCAGAACGCTGGTTCACTCCAAACCTATGTTGTTCGTCTATAACCACCAACCTTAAACTTGAATAAATTATGTCCTTTTGAAAAACTGCATGGGTGCCAACCAAAATTTGAATTTCATTTTTTGATAAGTCTTCTAATTTTTGTGCTCTTTTTTGTCCTGTATCTCTTCCTGTAAGCAACTCAATCCGAACACCAGCCAAATTAGCTAAATCAACAAAACTATCAAAATGTTGACGTGCCAGTATTTCCGTAGGCGCCATTATTACTCCTTGCCCACCCCCATCAACAGCAGTTAATAAGCTAAGAAATGCTACAATGGTTTTACCTGAACCCACATCTCCTTGCAAAAGTCGGTACATACCAATGGGAGCCGCCATATCTGAAAGGATTTCTGCTATTACCTGTTCTTGTGACGAGGTAAGGCTATAATTTAATCTAGAAATAACCGCTTTGCGAACCTCCTTACCGCCTAACGTAGAAAATCCCTTTTTCCGTCTCATTTTAAAGCGTGCAATTGCTAGAGTTAACTGATGTGCAAAGAATTCATCATACGCTAAGCGTTCTCGGGCAGGGTTTGTTAAAGATAATGCGTCTTGATTTTTTGGTGTATGTGCAAGCAAAACAGATTTTTGCCAGTCCGGCCATTGAGATTCTAATTTCTTACTTTTATCAATCCACTCGCCAAGTAAAGGAACAACTTCAAGAGCACCCTTAATTGACTTAGAAAAAATTTTCTGCGTAATTCCCTGAGTTAGAGGATATACAGCATCAAACCTTGGAATAACATTTTTCTCACTTAACGGAATTATGTAGTCTGGATGAGTCATTTGAGGTAAATTATCAAAAAACTCAAGCTTACCTGAGATCAATCTTTTAGAGCCAATCGGTAAAAGATTTTTTATATATTCTACTCTGGCACGAAAAAAAATAATATTAAACTCAACAGAGAAATCCTTAACTCTAACGATAAAAGGTCTATTTTGAACTATAGGTTGCTTATGATTTAAAACTTCAATTTCTACGGTAACCACTTCTGGTATTAAGACCTCCGCAACGGTTTTTTTTTGTTGTCTATCAATAAATGAGCTCGGTAAAGTGAATATTAAATCTTTAACTTTGTTGATACCAGCCTTTTCCAGATTTAGGTATGTAGCTTCTCCAATTCCCTTCAAAGAAATTGTTGACGAAAACAAAGGATATAAAATTTCTGGTCGTGTTGCCATTTTCCCTACTCCATTGAAATTAACATAACCCAAGCCTTTTCATCAATGACTTCTATTCCCAAACTAATAGCTTTTAAATTCTTCGAGCCGCCACCTAGACCCGCAACCAAAATATCAGTTTTCTTAGATATCGCACTTGAAACCTTTGCCCCCATTTCCTCAGCTTTTGACTTTGCCTCCGCTCTACTCATAGTTTCTAACGCACCAGTAAATACAATTAATTTTCCACCAATTTTGGAGTTTTTGTTGGTCGTCACCTCGGCATCTTTAATAATCAGCTCTGCGGCAAGTTCTTGAATATTTAATGAGTGAGTTGAGTTACCAAAGGTATCAATCAATGATTTTACCATAATACCACCAATGCCATCAATTGCATTTAAGTTTTCAAAAGCTACGTCATTATAGTTACTGGCAGCCACGACAGATACAAAAAAATTATCCCAACTTTTATAGTGTTTTGCCAAAAGTCCAGAAACCTGTTCTCCAATATGACGCATCCCCAAAGAAAAAATAAATTTTTGTAAATTTATGTTTCGCTTATTATTTATAGAATTAAAAAGCTTTTCTGTTGATTTTTCGCCCCACCTATCCCGGTTTTTAAGCTTCGAAACACTCTGCTGATCTCTCTCCTCGAGAGTGAAGATATCTCGTAGCTCTTTAATTGGCAAAACATTATCATAGAAAAATGCTTCAACCTGTTTTGCTCCCAAACCATCTATATCAAACGCTGATCTACTAACAAAATGTTTTAATTTTTCGATCTTTTGAGCAGGGCATTTAGTAGTTCCAATACATCTTCTTACGGCATCACCCTCATCCCTAATAGCAGATGACCCACAAGAAGGACATGTTAAAGGGAAAACATAAGGCACAGACCTAAATGTACGTTTGGTTAAGTCAACATTTGAGATTTTTGGAATGACATCCCCAGCTCTATATACTTGGACTAAATCTCCAACTCGAATATCAACACCATTTCTTAAAATATTTCCTTTGGAGTCTTGGCCTAAAATATAATCTTCATTATGTAGCGTGGCATTAGAAACAACAACGCCTCCAACAGTTACTGGTTGCAGTCTGGCTACTGGTGATAAAGCTCCAGTTCTCCCCACTTGCACTTCTATGGCTTCCAATTTAGTCCACGCGAGTTCAGCCGGAAATTTATGTGCTATGGCCCACCTCGGGGTAGTAGAACGAAAACCAAGCCTTTTTTGATAGCCCAAGGAGTTCACTTTATATACAACACCATCAATGTCATACCCTAAGGTTACTCTAGCTTGCTCTATTTCATAATAATGTTCTAATAGCATATTAACATTATCACACTTAACCATTAAAGGACTCACGCTGAAACCAAGTCTTTCAAGAAATTTCACTGTATCAAAATATGTATCTCCAATAGGAGAACTTAGTTCGCCCCATGCATAAGCCATAAATTCAAGAGGACGTTCCTTAGTGATATTATGGTCTAGCTGCCTTAACGAACCAGCAGCAGCGTTTCTCGGATTAGAAAAAGTTTTTAACTCCTTAGTAATATTCACTCTATTAAGTTCCGAAAAATCTTGATGGGACATAAAAACCTCACCTCGAACCTCTAAGATCTCAGGAGCACCAATCAAAACTTCAGGAATGCTGTTAATCACTCTGGCATTTTCTGTAACATTCTCACCCATCTCCCCGTCACCACGGGTGGCAGCATAAACTAACCTACCACTACGATACATCAATGACAGTGATAGCCCATCAATTTTTGGTTCAGCAGTAAACTCTAGATCATCATCAGGGCTAAGTTTTAAAAATTTTCGAACACGCTCGTCAAAGTCAATCACATCATTCTTGTCAAATGCATTTCCAAGTGAAAGCATCTTTACAGAGTGTTCTATTTTTGAGAACCCTCCCATTAATGGCCCACCAATTTCATTACTGGGGCTGGTGGGAAGCTTTAAATCAGGGAAGTTCTTCTCTAAACTGTTATTACGCTGTTTTAATTCATCATACTGAGCGTCCGACATTGTTGGAGCATCTTTTGTATGATAATTTTTATTTGCCTCCTTAATAATAATTGATAATCGTTGCATTTCGTCAGCTGCCATCTCCTCTGAGAGTTCTGTGACTGGCGTTTTCATATACTCTTTTCCCTTTGAGAAAGTTTTAATTATCTGAATTCAATTAAATGAACTTATTATAGTTAGCAAATTACACTAAATATTTTCTATTTTCTATTATAAAAAGGGTATACAATGGACTAAAAGAGCTTAAAAGAGGTCCTAAATAATAATTTAAACAAGACAATTAGTATCGGTGGATGGTACATGCTCTCGAATAAAAAACTTAACTCCTTGGGTTTTCTAAAACCTCCATCTAAAACCAGAGTAGTCGTTGCAATGTCTGGAGGAGTAGATAGTTCTGTTGTTGCAGCAAATCTAGCAGAAGAAGGATACGATGTTGTTGGCATTACATTACAGCTTTATGATCATGGGTTGGCTCTCGCAAAAAAAGGTGCCTGCTGCGCTGGGCAAGATATCCATGACGCAAGTAGAGTTGCAGAAAAAATGGGCTTCCCTCATTATGTCTTAGATTATGAAAATTCTTTTAAAAGCGCAGTAATAGAGGAATTTGCAGATAGCTACTTAGCAGGGGCGACTCCAGTTCCATGCATAAGGTGCAATGAGCGTGTTAAGTTTAAAGATTTACTTGAAACTGCCAAAGATCTTCAAGCAGATTGCATGGCAACTGGTCATTATATTCAAAGGAAAGTAGGAAAAAATGGTGCTGAACTTCATTCTGCTGCCGATAAAGATAAGGACCAAAGCTATTTCTTATTTTCAACTACGCCTGAACAATTGGAGTATTTACGTTTCCCATTAGGGCATCTTAAATCTAAAAAGGAAACTAGAGAGTTAGCCCATAAATTTGGATTAAGCGTAGCAAAAAAGGCAGATAGCCAAGACATATGTTTTGTGCCAAATGGCAATTATGCGTCTGTCATAGAAAGGCTTCGGCCTGGGGCAGCCGAACCCGGGCAAGTGGTCACAGAGTCTGGGCAAGTTTTAGGTAAACACTCAGGTATAATTCATTACACTATTGGACAACGAAAAGGCATAGGAGTAAGTGGGTCAAAAGAACCTCTCTATGTTGTAAAACTGGATGTAGAAAAGAAGCTTGTTATCGTCGGTCCCAGAGATTCGTTAACTATCAGGTACATAAATGTAAAAGAAATAAATTGGCTTGGCGGAGATCCTTTTGAAAGCAAAGAAGAATGGCATTTTAAGGTTAGAGTAAGATCTACTCAGCAGCCTCAGATTGCAATAGTGAGGCCTAAATCTAAAACAGACGCTATTGTAGAATTAATAACTCCCGAAGAAGGTATTTCCAAAGGACAGGCCTGCGTCTTTTATGGAAATGACACTACACAAATTTTTGGTGGTGGCTGGATATGTTAGAAAAATAGTTAATTATGATTAAATAAGTATTAAGGTGAATACATGATTGAAAAAATCGATTATACTAAGAAAATGCAAATCGCCATGCGTCATTTAATTGTAGATGTCCTTTCAGACGTCCAACGCGACGGCTTACCTGGTAACCATCATTTTCATATCACTTTTGATACAAGATACCCTGGAATTTCTATTAATGACTGGTTATCAGAAAAATACCCAGACGAAATGACAATTATAATCCAGAATTGGTTCGACAAATTAAAAGTGACTAATGAACATTTTGAAATTGTACTAAACTTTGGTGACACCCCTGAAATGCTGTCTATTCCAATAGACTCAATAATAACCTTTGCAGATCCATCTGTACAATTTGGTCTTAAGTTTGAAAAAAATATTAATAAAAAGTTAAATGAACCTAATGAAGAATTAAATAAAAACCTTGTGCCTAAAAATTCACTAAAAGGTAAAAAAACTGATTCATCTGATCAAAAAGTAATCAGTCTTGATAGTTTCCGCAAATAAATAAGATACTCTAGTAATGGAACCAAATTCAGCTAAACTTTAAAAAAAAGTTACAAAAAATATTTAGGTAGTAAAATTCCAACTAATTCTTTTCTGTTAAATGGAGAAATAAAAAATGACCAATACTCGAACAGAAACTGATAGTTTTGGACAAATTGAAGTCCCCAAGGATAAGTACTGGGGTGCTCAAACCCAGCGATCACTAGCAAACTTTCCAATAGGATGGGAACGACAACCCATAGCGATTATCAGAGCGTTAGGGATAATTAAAAAAGCATGCGCAACTGTTAACAAAAAATCTGGAAAACTTACTTCTAAAATTGCTGATGTCATAATCAAAGCGTCTGAAGAGGTCATTGCTGGGGATCTAAACAGTAATTTTCCACTTGTAGTTTGGCAAACTGGATCTGGGACTCAGTCAAACATGAATGCTAATGAAGTAATAGCAAATAGAGGAATTGAATTGCTTGGAGGTGAAATAGGATCTAAAAACCCAGTACATCCCAATGATCACTGCAATATGGGCCAATCATCAAATGATACTTTTCCTACGGCGATGCATATAGCAATTGCGGAATCTACCTATAACAATTTGCTTCCAAAGTTAAAGGAACTCCATGAAGGATTAGAATTAAAAGTTCAGGAATTTTCAGGCATTATTAAAATTGGTCGAACCCATACAATGGATGCAACTCCACTTACTCTAGGTCAAGAATTCTCAGGTTACACACATCAAGTCTATATGGGGATTAAAAGAATTGAGCATGGAGTGGAAAACATTCTTGAGTTAGCGCAAGGTGGGACTGCTGTAGGCACAGGTTTAAGTACAGAAAAAGGTTGGGACATAAAAGTTGCTTCTCAAATTTCTAAAATCACAGGTATTAATTTTAAAACAGCACCGAATAAGTTTGAAGCACTTGCAGCACATGATGCAATCGTGGAGATGTCTGGTGCTCTAAAAACAGTTGCAGCAAGTGTTTTTAAAATTGCAAATGATATAAGGTTTCTTGGCTCAGGGCCAAGAAGTGGGCTGGGTGAGCTAATTTTACCCGAAAACGAACCAGGCTCCTCCATAATGCCCGGCAAAGTAAATCCAACTCAATGCGAAGCTATCACTCAAGTTTGTATACAAATTTTTGGTAATGATGCTGCTATTGGCTTTGCGGGGTCTCAAGGTCATTTTGAACTGAACGTTTACAAACCCATGATGGCATATAATTTATTACAATCTATTCAATTGCTTGGTGACGCGGCGCTTGCATTCACAAATAATTGTGTCATTGGAATTAAAGCTGACGAGGAGAGGATTGAACATTTGATGCAAGAAAGCCTAATGCTTGTTACAGCCTTGGCCCCAAAAATCGGTTACGATAATGCTACAAAGGTCGCAAAAACAGCGCACAAAAACAAAACAACCCTTAAACAAGAAGCAATAAATCTAGGATTTGTAACGGCTGAAGAGTTTGACCAAGTTGTCAGGCCTGAGAAAATGATCGGCCCAAGATGAATAGATCCTCACTAACTAGAAATCAAAATAAAAAGATCTCTTAGATGCTTTCAAGACCAAAAAAACGTTCACTTACATTAAGAAAACATAAAACTTCCGTTACATTAGAGGAGGATTTTTGGAAGTCATTCCAAGAAATAGCATCTAAACAAAAAAAAGGAATTAACGAATTAGCTTCCGAAATTGATTACGAAAGAGGGCAAAATTGCGGCTTAGCTTCAGCTATTCGGCTCTACATACTTAATTATTTCAAGATTCAAAAATCGAATTTACTTCAGGAGGATAATAGTAATTGACCAAGTATCACTGGGATTCTGAATTAGATTCAACTGGATTATTGTGCCCTCTACCAGTTCTGAAAATCCGAAAAAAATTAAAAGAAATGCAAAAAGGTGATATTTTACGAGTAATAGCAGATGACCCAGCGGCTATAGTTGATATACCGCATTACTGCCATGAATCTGGCGATAAAATACTAAGGCAAGATATTAGTGATGAAGAACAGATCTATTTACTTATGAAGATGTAATAAAACATAGTTTATATGAAGTTGTTTAACTTTTTAGTGGATTATTTTAAAATTAATGAGATTACCTAATATAATGGGTTTTTTTTCTTCTATTCAGCTGCAACTTTCGTTACATCTTTTCTTCCCAATATTTCAAGTAGTTCTAATCGCGTTTTCATCGCTACTTCATAACTTTGTTGCTTTACAGATCCAAACCCTCTTATTTGAAGTGGTAATCTAGCCAAAGAAATTGCGGCATCATTATTAGTAATATTACTATTTACCAGAGCTCCCAAATCTTGTTCATATAAATCAATCAGTGCACGTTCCATTTTGCGTTCTTTCGAATACCCGAAAGCATCAAAATAGGTACCTCTCAAAAATTTCATTTTCCGAAGAACTTTAAAAGCATTACCCATAAAATAACCGTATTCTTTCTTTATTGGTCGACCATCGTTTCCTAGCTTTGAGAGAACAGGTGGAGCTAAGTGATAAGTTATTTTGAGTTCACCATCAAACTCCTCTCGTAGTTTTGAAATAGTATTCGTATGTAACCTAGCAACCTCATACTCGTCTTTATAGGCGAGTACTTTATGATATCCTTCTGCTACAGCATCCTCTAAAAAAGTACCTGAAAATCTACTAACAAAATCAATGTAACGCTTAGCTAACCTATCAGACTGATATTCCTTTAGATGTGTTTCTCTAAACTTAATCCGTTCCTGCAAGTTTTTTGGTAGCTCTGTTACCCTAGATTTATAAACCTTCTCCGCTTCAATTGGGAAAAGAATTGCCCACCTGCCCACTTCAAATGCTTTTAGGTTTAGTTCAGTAGATGCCCCGTTAAGTTCAATAGCTTTTTTGATAGATTTATAGGATAATGGTATCATACCTTTCTGCCAGGCCGATCCAAAAATAATCATGTTAGAGTAGATAGAATCTCCTAAGGTTAGCTTCGCTAAATCAGTTGCATCAAAGAAACTAACGGCATCTTTAAGACGAGCTTCTAAAGAGAGTTTCAATCTATCATTTGGAATAAAAAAGTCTGTATCTCTAGTAAACTCGCCCGTTACAATTTCATGACTATTAACAATAGCTTGTGTCCTGCTTTCTTTCATTAGGGATATAGTTTTTGAACCAGATGTAACTACTAGATCACCGCCAATGATTGCATCAGCTTCTCCAGTAGCTACTCGGATTGCAGATATATCTTCTGGATTATCTGCTAGCCTGCAGTGAATATGAACAGCTCCACCTTTTTGAGCGAGCCCTGCCATTTCCATCATCCCAGCACCCTTATTATCAATATGGGCTGCCATAGCCAGAACAGCACCAATTGTAACAACTCCAGTACCCCCTACACCGGTAATGATAATGTTATAGGTGCCATGTATTTTTGGAAGAACTGGATCTGGCAGTTTTGGGAGCAAAATCTCACCAAATGCTTTAGACTTGATTTTAGCTCCTTCAACAGTAACAAAAGATGGACAAAACCCTTTTACACAACTGAAATCTTTATTACACGAAGATTGATCAATAGCTCTTTTTCGACCCAATTCAGTTTGAACAGGTATTATAGAAACGCAGTTAGACTGAACACCACAATCTCCACAGCCTTCACATACATCAGTATTTATGAATACTCTCTTATCCGGATCTGGAAATTTTCCACGCTTTCTTCTACGACGCTTTTCTGCCGCACAGGTTTGTATGTAAACAATAGCAGAGACACCTTTTTCATTTCTGATTTTTTTTTGAACATTCTGAAGTTCTGATCGCTCATAGGTTTCAACACTAGGTTTAAATAAATCAAAATTCACATCTTCTTTTTCATCATACACTACAACAACTTTTTTAACACCAATCGCATTTAACTCAGCAACAACTCTAGAAGCGTCAAGCCCCCCATCATTTTCTTGCCCTCCTGTCATCGCAACAGCATCATTAAAAAGGATTTTATACGTTACGTTAACGTCAGATGATACGGCAGCTCTAATTGCTTGAATGCCAGAGTGATTATAAGTTCCATCTCCTATATTTTGGAACACATGCCCGGTAGATGAGAACGGCGCCTCTCCAATCCAGTTGGCCCCCTCTCCTCCCATATGGGTGTATCCCAATGTATCTCTATCCATCCACTGAGCCATATAGTGACACCCAATACCTGCGTAAGCCCGAGAACCTTCCGGAATTTTAGTAGACGAATTATGAGGGCATCCAGAACAAAAATATGGTATTCTACTCGCTATCTCACTGGTATTTTCTGCTTTTCTTGAGTTAACAACATAATACAGATTTGATAGTAACTTATCTGATCCACACCCCTCCTCTTCTAAAATATAACCAATTTTTTCAGCTATTTCTACCGGATCAAGAGCAAACTTTGAGGAGAATAACTCCACACCTTGTTTTTTGCCACCGTAGACGCGTCTTCCTTTTGAATTATCGAATAAATATTCCTTAATTTGTCCTTCTAAAATTTTTCGTTTTTCTTCAACAACAACTATTAAATCCAGAGTGTCCGCCCAACTTTCAAATGACAAAGTATCAAGTGGCCATATTTGTCCCACTTTATAGGTTGTAATACCAAGTCGTTCAGAGTCCTTTTCATCGATTCCCAAAAGAGAAAGAGAATGAACTAAATCCAACCAATTCTTGCCAGCCGCAACAAAACCTATTTTTGGATTTTGACCACCTTTCCAAACACACTTATCAATATTATTTTCTTTAGCAAAACTTCTAGCTGCTTCAATCTTATAATCCACTAAACGTTCTTCTTGATCTACCGGCTGATCTACCAGTCTTATGTTCAAACCTCCCTCAGGTTTAACATATGGGGGAGAAGAAAAACTTACCCGATCTATATTTCCATCTACAACTGATGTCGCTTCAACAGTATCTTTCATGACCTTGAGACCAACCCAAAGACCAGAAAACCTAGACAAAGCCCAACCGTATAGCCCATAATCTATTATCTCTTGCACTCCAGCGGGTGAAAGAATTGGAATCGAAGCATCAATCATAGCAAAATCAGACTGATGTAAAACAGTAGAGCTCTCGCCTGTATGGTCATCCCCCATTGCCATAACAACTCCACCATAAGTCGATGATCCAGCCATATTGGCGTGTTTCATAACATCTCCGGACCGGTCAACCCCCGGCCCCTTTCCATACCAAAGCCCAAATACTCCATCAAACAAACCTTCACCTCTAAGTTCAGCTTGCTGAGACCCCCAAAGGGCTGTTGCGGCTAAATCCTCATTAAGACCAGGTTGGAATACTACATCATGATCATCGAGCTCTTTTTTAACTTTTGACATTTGACTGTCCACTGCACCAAGAGGTGAACCGCGATACCCAGTAACAAGGCCTGCCGTGTTTAAACCAGCCGCCTTATCTTGGGCTTTCTGAGTAAGAAGCAACCTAACTAAAGCCTGTGTTCCATTAAGTAAGACAGCCGATTTTGTTAAGTCAAATCGATCACTTAAAGAACTTTCAGTCATAAATTTTATAATTCCTACTGTTTACGATTCTATTCTTACTTTGACAAACACTACTCATCAATGACTTATTAAAGATAACCACTTTGCTTTATTTATTACTATATCTCTTCAATACAGTACTTTATAGTCAATAACAAAGGAGGATAAATAAATGGATTGGGATAAACTAAGAGTTTTCCATGCTGTAGCAGCTGCAGGAAGTCTAACGCATGCTGGTGATAATATTCACCTGTCACAGTCTGCTGTGTCCCGTCAAATTCGAGCCTTAGAGGAATCTCTAAATACGACTTTATTCCACAGACATGCCCGAGGCTTAATCTTAACAGAGCAAGGTGAGTTACTTTTTGATGCAACAAAGTCTATGTCAAAGAGATTAGAAGCGGCAAGTGCTCGAATTAGAGATAGCGAAGACGAGGTTTTTGGAGAGTTACGAGTAACAACCACTATGGGTTTTGGGTCACTTTGGTTGGCTCCTCGATTATCAACATTATTCTTGCAATACCCCGATCTAAATATTGATCTTATGCTTGGTGAGCGTGTGTTAGACCTACCAATGCGAGAGGCAGATGTCGCAATTCGAATGAAAGAACCAAGCCAAGCCGATCTTGTTCGAAAACGTTTGATGAGTATTCAGTTGTGTTTGTATGCAAACAAGGCCTACTTACAAAAAAATAAAGTCCCTAAAGCTCTTAATGAGTTAAGGAGTCATCGTATAATATTTCAAAATGTTAGATCAGAGCAAGTAGCTGCTGGAGAGACTTTAGTTAAAGAATTACTTAGCTATGACTTAAAAAAAATTCTTACTGTTAATAATTATTTTGGCGTACTTCAAGCAGTAAAGAATGGCTTAGGTATAGGCGTACTACCCGATTATGTCGCCATAGATAACCCAGAGTTAGTCAGAATATTACCAGAATTTTCTTCAAATGTAGTCCCAATTTTTCTCGCCTACCCTGAGGAATTACGGCAGTCAAAAAGAATAGCTGCTTTTCGAGATTTTGTAGTAAACGAAATAATGATACAACGAAAGAAAGCTAGGACTATAATTAATGAAGTTTTTTGATAAAATGTGATAAGTTATGTTAGAATTATGACTTATCTCTTCTCTGATTATAATGATTGAATAACTATCCAGTCATTCTAGTTAAAAGCTCTCAAGAACTTAAAAACTGGGCTTTGAGAATCTTAATTTTTCACTTATTGTTAATAGATAGTGCCAGAGGAAATAAAGTAATGTCAGAACCACGTATAACCACAGAAGTTATTGAAAGACACGGCCTTAAGCCCAATGAGTTTAAGAAAATCCTAGACCTTATCGGACGTCCTCCCACTTTTACGGAGTTAGGAATTTTTTCAGCAATGTGGAACGAGCACTGCTCATATAAGTCTTCAAAAAAATGGCTGCGAATGTTACATTCCAAAGGTTCGCAAGTGATTTGTGGCCCAGGAGAGAATGCTGGTGTAGTGGATATAGGCGACAATCAAGCTGTCGTCTTTAAGATGGAAAGCCATAACCACCCCTCCTATATTGAGCCATATCAAGGGGCAGCAACCGGTATCGGTGGGATATTAAGAGACGTATTCACAATGGGCGCTCGGCCAATTGCTGTAATGAACTCTCTTTCATTTGGAGAAGTTAAACATCCAAAAACTAAACAACTCGTAAATGGAGTAGTTGCTGGCATAGGTGGATATGGGAATTGTTTTGGAGTTCCAACAGTGGGCGGAGAAACTCGCTTTCATGCAGCATATAACGGAAATTGTCTAGTTAACGCATTTGCAGCGGGTTTAGCAGATCACGATAAGATTTTTTACTCTGCTGCATCCGGTGTCGGAATGAAGGTCGTTTATGTTGGTGCGAAAACTGGAAGAGACGGAGTTGGTGGAGCCACTATGGCCTCTGCGGAATTTGATGAATTTATAGAAGAAAAGCGTCCCAATGTACAAATAGGTGATCCTTTCACTGAAAAGAGGTTAATGGAAGCATGTCAGGAACTTATGGCAACTGGGGCAATAATATCAATTCAAGACATGGGTGCAGCTGGGCTAACCTGTTCTGCAGTAGAAATGGGCGATAAAGGCGGGTTAGGTATAAAATTAGATTTAAACAAAGTTCCGACAAGAGAACCAGGCATGAGCGCATATGAAATGATGCTAAGCGAGTCACAAGAGCGCATGCTTATGGTTTTAAATACAGGATCTGAGTCTAAAGCAGAATTAATATTTGATAAGTGGGATTTAGATTTTTCTGTTGTTGGAGAAACTATAGAAGAAGACAGATTTATAATATTTCATAATAACGAAGTGAAAGCAGATTTACCACTAAAAGCTTTGTCTGGAGACGCCCCTGAATATGATAGAGCCTGGTCTTCAACGTCAAAGCCAAAAGCTTTAGAGCAACTACCTCCAGTCAATCCGATTGAAGGTCTAAAAAAGTTGATCGCAAGCTCAAATTACTCCAGCAAACATTGGATTTGGGAACAATATGATAGTGAAGTTCAGGCTAATACTATTTGCTCTTCAGGCTTTCCAGCAGGTGTAGTAAAAGTTCCTAACACCAACAAAGCGTTAGCTTTCACAAGCGATGTAACTCCTCGATATGTAAAAGCTAACCCTAAAGAAGGTGGCAAACAAGCAGTTGCAGAAGCATATCGAAATCTGACAGCAGTTGGAGCTACCCCCCTTGCTTCTACTGACAACTTAAATTTTGGCAACCCAGAAAAGCCAGAGATTATGGGGCAATTTGTAGAAGCAATACAAGGAATAACCGAAGCAGTAAAAGTATTAAATATGCCGATAGTTTCTGGAAATGTCTCATTATACAATGAAACCGATGGGCATGCGATTCTTCCAACACCGACAATTGGAGCCGTAGGGATTATCCATAACATCGATAACATGATAAAGGGTAAAGTAAAAAATGAATATATAGCCGTACTAGTCGGGGAAACAGTTGGAGAACTTGGGCAATCCGCCTTACTTGCAGAAATGTTTGATAGGGAAGATGGAGAGGTTCCAAAAGTAAATTTAGAAAAAGAACGAAAAAATGGAGAATTTATTAGGAGTCACATTGATTTAATTGAAGCCTGTACAGATTGTTCAGATGGTGGGATAGCACTTGCTATTTTTGAAATGGCGACTCAATCGAATTTAGGTTTTAATCTATTTGAGAGCGATATCAGTTTTATCTTTGGAGAAGATCAAGGTAGATATCTCGTGGGGTGTTCGCTAGATAAAGCTAATAAACTAATTGATGAATCAGTAAAAAATGATGTTCATACGGAGATAGTAGGTGGTTTTATTGAAGAAAAAATTCAAATAGGGAGATATAACTCGTCAATAAATGAATTGAGCCCATTATATAAAAATAGCTTTGAAAACTCTTTTGGGAAATAAGGCACTTGTAAGACATCATAAAAACCTTATTTTTAAATTAACATTTGGAGATTAAGAAAATGGCAATGCAAGCAAAAGAAATAGAGAATCTAATTAAAGAAACTTTTCCCAAGGCAAAGGTTACAATTACTGACCTGGCTGGAGATGGAAATCATTACGCTGCCGAAGTTACAGATGAAAGTTTCCGTGGCAAAAATAGAGTGCAGCAACAAAGAGCAGTCTATGCATCGCTAAAAGGAAAAATGGATGGCTCAAACGGTGAACTTCATGCTTTAGCATTAACAACGAAAATACCTAATTAATTGAATTAAAAAAAGAACTGAGGGAAAATATTATGGAAAACACACAGCAAGAAATAAATGAAACAGTAAAAAGTAATAATGTTGTATTGTTTATGAAAGGAACAAAAGCTGCACCCCAGTGTGGTTTTTCAAACAAAGTATCTGGAATTTTAAATTATATGGGAGTGGATTTTAAAGATATAAATGTACTTGGAGATGAGTCAATTCGAGAAGGGATAAAAATTTATTCAGATTGGCCAACAGTACCACAACTATATGTAAATGGAGAGTTTGTTGGAGGATGCGACATAATAACAGAAATGACTCTTTCCGGAGAACTTGATACTCTTCTTGAAGACCAAAAAATACCTTATGACAAAGAGGCTGCTGATAAAATCAGGGCCACAAATAGTTAAAAACTTAATCTATAATAAATAACCTCTTAAAACCAATCCTCAAAATTACAAAGTATTAAGTTTACCCAAGTAAACTTAATACTTTCGAAACTATTGCATCTGGGGTTATTTTAAAATGTTCATACAAGTCTTCAGCAGGTGCAGAAGCCCCAAATCCTTTCATACCAATAAATGCTGATTTTACAGACTTCCCTCTTTCTCCAGAGAGCCATCGCTCCCAACCAAAGCTGACTCCAGCTTCTATACCGACCCTTATGGGTCCAAGTGGCAAGACTTTTCTACGATATGCTTCGTCTTGTGTTTCAAATAACTCCCAGCATGGCATAGAAACCACCCTAACACCTATACCTTTTTCCTCAAGAACACTTTTAGCTGACATTGCAATTTTAACTTCAGAGCCAGTAGCAAGTAATATTACTTTTCTTTTATTTAGTGCTTCTGACAATATATAAGCTCCAAAGGAAACTTGATTTTTTCTTGTATGCTTAGCTCTCAATGTTGGCAGCTTTTGCCTAGATAATGCTAAAACATTTGGTGTTGTTTTCGAGCCAATAGAAAGTTCCCAAGCCTCAATAGTTTCAATTGCGTCAGCCGGACGAAAAACATTAATATTAGGAGTCGCACGCAGCATGGCCAAATGTTCAACAGGCTGATGCGTTGGTCCATCCTCACCTAGTCCTATTGAATCATGAGTAAGCACATACGTCACGGGCTGCTTCATAAGTGCAGAAAGCCTAATAGCTCCTCGCGCATAATCAGCAAAACACATAAAAGTTCCACCATAAGGTTTCATACCCCCATGCAAAGCAATCCCATTCATTGCAGCGGCCATACCATGCTCTCTAACCCCATAGTAAAGGTACCTTCCTAAACGGTTTTCGGGAGAAAATACTCCTAGGCCAGTTGTAAGTGTATTATTGGAACCTGTTAAATCAGCAGATCCACCAAAAGTCTCACTAACTAATGAGTTTATTACTTCCAAAGCCTGCTGAGATGCCTCACGGGTAGCAATGTTAGGCAAATCAGTCGAAATCTGTTTTTTTAATACTCCAATTTTTGCTGATAAATTTAAGGGTAAAATTCCTAAAATTGACTTATTAAAATCTTTACGTTTTCTACTAGAAGTCTGATCAAGTCTATGCTCCCAAGCTACTCTATCACGGGAGCCTCGACGCCCTATTTGCAACCATTCAGCAGAGATCTCTTCAGGAATTTCAAATGGCGGGAAAGGCCATCCATATGCTAGGCGTGTCTTAGTTATTAGATCAGGGTCAGTTAATGCTCCATGACCCTTTGATGTGTCCTGCGCAGATGAACCTAAAGCAATATGTGTTTTGCACGAAATCATAGAAGGTTTAGCAGAGTTTTTTGCTATTCTAATTGCTCTATCAATTGCTATAGGATTATGCCCGTCAACTTCTTGTACGTGCCATCCTGAAGCTTCGAATCTAGAAACTTGATCAGTACGATCAGAGAGGCCAACATCTCCGTCTATGGTAATATTATTGTTATCCCAGAATGCTATTAGTTTACCAAGTTGCTGATGACCTGCCAAAGTCAATGCTTCTTGGCTAACGCCTTCCATCAGGCAACCATCACCAGCGATTACATAAGTAAAATGACTTACTAAGCTTTTTCCAAACTTTGCTCTTTGATGCTCTTCTGCAATAGCAAACCCCACAGCATTTGCAAATCCTTGACCTAGTGGACCGGTAGTTGTCTCAATGCCTTTAGCATAGCCAAACTCCGGGTGACCTGCTGTTTTAGCTCCAAGTTGACGAAAATTTTTCAAATCATTGATTTTCATATCCGAATAGCCAGTCAGATGTAAAATAGAATAAAGTAGCATGGAACCATGACCTGCTGACAAGATAAACCTATCTCTGTCTGCCCAATCTGGTGCACCAGAATCAAACCTCATATGACTTTTGAACAAAACTGTTGCAACATCTGCCATACCCATTGGCATTCCAGAATGCCCAGAGTTAGCAGTAGCAACAGCGTCAAGTGAAAGCACCCTTATCGCGGCAGCGAGTCTCCAATGATCCGGGTAATCCTTTCTAAGAGTTGAAATATCCAAGTGTTTTCCTTTTCACAAACTAATTAACTGATGTATTATACCACTTTACTCATTATTCAAGTAACCTTGATGTAAAAACTATCATCAAAACGGTGTCTAACTTATTTGACTGTTATAGGGTTGTTACAGTAGATTTTATTTATATTCGATATATATTGCACATAACAACAGGAAATCTAACTTGATTAATCGGAGCAAAAATGAACGACCTTGAAACTTTGGAAATTCGACTAGCTGCTGCTTTAAATCGTGTTTCTAGTCATATAGAAAACCCAATCAAGCAAAACGATAACTTTGAGCTGGAAAGAATTGAAAGGTTAGAACGACGTATTTTAATCCTAACAGATCAATTGGAAGCTCAAGAAAATGAAAATATTCGTCTAAGCAACACTATTGCGGAACTAGTTAAATCAAATCAAATAATTCAGAGTGATGACACAAAAGAAACTAATGTACTTTTAGAACAGAATAATCGTCTAAGAATAGAGCTTGAAAATTTGCAATCTATTAGAGAACGAGACCTAGCCGAAATTGATGATATCTTACGAGAAATTAACCCAATATTAGAAAGGGATGTAAATTAATGCCCAATTTAAAAATAGAGATTGGTGGTTATGTTTTTCAGATAGCTTGTGAGGACGGAGAAGAAAGCTCATTAAAAGCAGCAGCTCAATTATTGAATTCTGAGGCCTCCAAATTAAAAACAGGTGGTACAAAAATACCAGAAAACAAAATGCTATTAATGTTAAGTTTGATAATGGCTGATGAATCACTAAGTATTAACAAAGTGCTGTCTTCCTCTAAAAAAAAGGATGTGGAGCTCTCTTCAACTGTCAACAAAGATATTATTAACTCTAACTTAACTGTCTCAAAGGTTACTCTTGATAGGTTTGAGGAGTTAGTGACACAGGCAGAAGCTATAGCTGATAGCGTCAAGAGTATTAGCAGTTAATTTCATGATACTTACGGCTAGAAGTTTGGATTATAACTAAGTTATTATTTAACTTTCTCAAAAAAGTGGTAATGATTAAGTCGATTGATTCCAAAACTATTTCCAATCAAAGGTAGTGCAGTCATAATGGACTTTTATTCAACTTTGCCCAACGCAGGTTTGTTTTTGTTACGGTTCTTATTAAACATCTTTAAATGGTTTTTGAATAACATCCTATTAGTCGCATCAGGGACGACGCTTGGGCTTATTATAGTTACCAGGCGATGGGAATACATGCTTAAGATCCTGCACCCTGTTACTTTCATATTTAGTAAAAGGGCTCCACTGGGCAAAATTGGATTTTATGGTAATCAAATAAGAAATTATGGAAAGGGTTTGGGTGATAAATTATGGCAATTAATATAGGAATAAACGGTTTTGGCAGAATTGGACGATGTATCCTGTCGCATATTATAGAAAGTGGAAGAACGGATATTAATGTTCGAGCAATAAATGCTCCCGGACCCATAGATACAATCGTACATTTATTAAAATATGACTCTATACACGGTCGTTTTCCTAAGGAAATAAAGATTGGTGACGGTTTTATTGATTGTGGAACTGGGCCAATAAAAATATTCTCTACATACAATCCCACTGAATTGGATTGGTCTGAATTAGATATAGTTTTAGAATGTACTGGAAAATTTAATTCAAAAAGTGAAGCAATAGTACATATGCAGAGAGGTGCAAAAAAAGTACTAATTTCATCACCAGCAGATAATGTTGATAAAACTATTGTTTTTGGTGTTAACGATGATACCCTAACTGCCAATGATTTTATCGTATCCAATGGATCCTGCACGACAAATTGTTTAGCACCTGTCGCAAAAGTTCTAAATGACACGGTAGGTATTGAAAATGGAATAATGACCACAATACATAGTTATACAGGAGATCAACCACCCTTAGACAAGAGGCATAAAGACCTTTACCGGGCAAGAGCAGCAGCACTTTCAATGATTCCAACTTCAACAGGAGCGGCTAAAGCTATTGGAGAAGTAATTCCTTCTCTGAAGGGATTGTTGGAAGGATCTGCAATACGTGTACCGACACCTAATGTCTCAGCTGTTGACCTAACTTTTTTATCTAGGGACCCTGTATCCATTAAAAAAATTAATTCTCTAATAGAAAAAGCAACAAAAGAGAAAATTGGCCATGTATTAGCATACGACCCCGAACCTAAGGTATCAATTGATTTCAATCACTCTTCTTATTCGTCAGTATTTGCGCCTGAGCAAACAAAGGTTTCAGGAAAATTAGTGCGTGTTTTAGCATGGTACGATAATGAATGGGCCTTTTCCTGTCGTATGGCTGATGTAGCAGTGGCAATGGGGAGATTATAATTCTTCTGCTTATAGAACCCCTTTTAAGGTACATCCAAAATACAAGACTAATAAGGATAATCAGTAAACCAGTGACACTAAAGGAATAGTAATTTGAACTATAAGACGATAAAAGATATCGATATTTTTAATAAAAATATACTTATACGCGTTGATATTAATGTTCCAAAAGTAGATGAGCGTATCACCGACTACACACGTATCACTGCGCTGTTACCTACTATTAATTATGTTATTGAAAACGGCGGCAAACCGATCCTGATATCTCACTGTGGTCGGCCAAAGGGTACGTATGTAGCTAGTCTTTCTTTGCTACTGCTAGTTTCAGCTCTAGAGCAAGTGTTTGAACGTAAAGTTGTTTTTATTGACTCAGATTATCACAAAAGGTTGGCTACGGTTAATATAGGTGAAATAGTTCTATTAGAGAATCTTCGGTTTGATCCTAGGGAAGAAAAAAATGACATATATTTTGCTAAAGAGTTAGCTAATTTAGGGGATGTATATGTTAACGAAGCATTCTCTTGCAGTCATAGATCTCATAGTTCTATTGATGCCTTAGCCAGACTTTTACCTAAATGTGCTGGTTTTTCTTTTGTTACGGAAATTAATGCCCTTAACCGTATTTTTAACAAACCTAAACTACCCCTTACTGCTTTAATAGGTGGTTCAAAAATATCAACAAAACTAGAGCTGCTAAATAGCCTTATTTTAAAAGTAGACCATCTTATTATTGGTGGAGGTATGGCAAATACGTTTCTTGCAGCACAAGGTTTAGAGATAGGTACATCAATAAGTGAGCCTTCAATGTTAAAAATAGCAAAATCGATACTTGATAAATCTGCTAGGGCCGGTTGCAAAATACACCTCCCTGTAGACGTAATAGTTGCCGACAACATAAAAGTAGGAAAATCCGAAACTTTTAGGTTTGACAAGTGTCCAAAAACAAAAATGATATTAGATGCAGGTCCAGATACAATAAAAAATATAAAATCTATCGTTTATTTAACTAAAACACTTATTTGGAATGGCCCTTTAGGAGCATTCGAAACAAAGCCATATGACAAGGCGACAAACAGTGTTGCATTAGCGGTGGCTGAAAGAACTAACTCTGGAAAATTAATATCTGTAGCTGGAGGTGGAGACACAGTTTCAGCGTTAAGTACTACTGGAAGTGCCGAGAATTTTTCATACCTGTCAACAGCGGGCGGCGCATTCTTATCTTGGTTAGAAGGAAAACCTTTGCCTGGAATAACAGCTTTAGAAGATTACCATTAAGAAAAAAATAACTTATCTTAGTATTTCTTCCTTAAAAAACTTACTTTTTTTACTTTAAAAACGCGCAACTTGCTCTTTAGGGATTCACAAACCGAATCAGTTATGTAATGATTCGTTTGAGTAAAAAACTCAAATTTAGCTTAGGAACTTTTAAATGCTATTAAGTAAGAAATCTCTTGGAATTGTTCCTTTTATGTTTTTTTTACTTTGCTTTCTTCTAAGCTTATATTTCGCTCTTGCTACCGTTCAGGGTGATTACGGTATGGTAAAAAGAAATCAAATTCAGTCCGACATGGTTCTTCTAGATCAAGAGCTTGCCCAACTTAAAACTAAGGTTTCTAAGTTAAAGAATAGAACACATAGGCTCTCAGATGATTTCCTTGACTTTGATCTCCTGGACACACAGGCGCGCTTTATTTTAGGATTCATTAAACCAAGAGAAATAATTATAAATTAGTAGATCAGAAAATCACTAAATTAACAGAAATATTTTTATTTGAACTATTTACTTATACACTTAAAGTTATGTAACATAGAGATAGTTCAATATTAAACTATATAATAAATCATAAAGAGATTAAGGTTAAGAAATGCCGAAAAAAAAGATGCCTGTCGCCGAGTTGAAAAAGTACTATGAAGATATGCTTTTGATCAGAAGATTTGAAGAAAAAGCCGGTCAGCTTTATGGAATGGGTTTAATTGGAGGGTTTTGTCACCTTTACATTGGTCAAGAGGCTGTAGTTGTCGGTTTAGAAGCTTCCGCTATTAAAGGAGACAAACGAATAACATCATACCGTGATCATGGCCATATGTTAGCGTGCGGTATGAATGCAAAGGGAGTCATGGCGGAACTTACTGGACGCAACGATGGCTACTCCAAAGGAAAAGGTGGATCTATGCACATGTTTTCTAAAGAAAAGAATTTTTTTGGGGGGCATGGAATTGTCGGTGCTCAAGTACCTATTGGGGCCGGCTTAGCTTTTTCAGATAAGTATAAAGGTTCCAAGTCAGTAACTTTTACGTATTTTGGAGATGGGGCAGCCAATCAAGGGCAGGTATATGAAACATATAACATGGCAATGCTTTGGAAACTGCCAGTTATATTTGTTATTGAAAATAACCAATACGCCATGGGTACAAGTGTTGATAGGTCAACAAAGTCCCCTTCATTGTGGGAAAGAGGTCTAGCCTACGGCATAAAGGGAGAAGAAGTTGATGGTATGGATGTTTTAAAAGTGAAGGATGCAGGAGACAGAGCAACAGCTCATTGTCGAAAAGGTAATGGCCCTTATATCTTAGAAATAAAAACCTACAGATATCGAGGTCATTCAATGTCAGACCCAGCTAGGTATAGAACAAGAGAAGAAGTACAAAAAGTTAGAAGTGAAAGAGATCCTATCGAAAACCTCCGTGACACATTACTGGCTGGAAAGTATTTAAGTGAGCAAGAGATTAAAAAGATTGATGTCGAAATTAAACATATTGTAAATGATGCTGCAGAATTTGCTAAGGCTAGTCCAGAACCTAGTGTTAATGAATTATTCACTGATATCTATTTAGAGATATAGGAGTAATAGGAAGATGCCGACAGAAATTCTTATGCCCGCCCTTTCTCCGACAATGGAAGAGGGTACGATTGCAAAATGGTTAGTAAAAAAAGGTGACTCTGTTTTACCAGGAGACATTTTAGCCGAGATTGAAACTGACAAAGCAACTATCGAATTTGAATCAATTGACGAAGGAGTAGTCGGTGAAATTTTATTTTCTGAAGGTTCTGAAGGTATAAAAATTAATGAAGTAATCGCCATATTATATACTTCAGATGAGCAAAAAATCTCCAAAAGCACAAAAAATAAGGTTGAGCACGTTATTGAGTCTAAACCTTTAATAGCTAAAAGAAAGTCAGAGGCCGTTGTTGAAATAAAAGAGCATACTCATGAGTCAGAAACAAAGACTATAACTGTGAGAGAAGCGCTGAGAGATGCTATGGCAGAAGAAATGAGAACTAATCCTAATATTTTTTTAATGGGAGAAGAAGTGGCAGAGTACCAAGGTGCATATAAGATATCGCAAGGTTTGCTGGAGGAATTCTCGAATAAGCGAGTAATAGATACTCCTATTACTGAACACGGGTTTGCAGGAATTGGAATTGGAGCAGCATTTGGGGGTCTTAACCCAATAGTTGAGTTCATGACATTCAATTTCGCCATGCAAGCCATAGACCAAATTGTTAACTCTGCAGCAAAAACACTATATATGTCCGGTGGTCAAATGGGATGTTCAATTGTCTTTCGTGGACCTAACGGTGCAGCTTCTAGAGTTGGGGCCCAACATTCACAAGATTATAGTGCATGGTACTCGAGCATCCCTGGCTTAAAGGTTATATCACCTTTTTCCTCAGACGATGCCAAAGGATTATTAAAGTCTTCTATAAGAGACCCTAACCCAGTAATTTTTTTAGAGAATGAAATTCTATATGGTGAAAGCTTTGAGGTTCCGATTGATGACAATTTTACCGTTCCAATTGGGAAAGCTCGTATCAGAAGAAGTGGAAATGATGTCACAATTGTTAGCTTTGGAATTGGGTTAAAGTTTGCCTTAGAGGCAGCAGAGTTACTTAGTGAAAGCGGAATTGATTCTGAGGTTATTGATCTAAGAACCTTAAGACCTATGGACACAGATACAATCATCCAAAGTGTTATGAAAACAAACCGTTGTGTCACCGTAGAAGAGGGTTTTCCAGTTTGCTCAATAGGAAACTACATAAGTTCAGTAATAATGCAGGAAGCTTTTGACTACCTAGATGCGCCCGTTATAAATTGTACCGGTAAGGATGTCCCAATGCCATATGCTGCCAATTTAGAAAAACTCGCCCTGCTTACTACTGCTGAAGTTATAACCGCCGTTGAAGACGTTATGTATCGCTAAGGAGTTAGAATATGGCCACTGAAATACTTATGCCTGCATTGTCGCCGACAATGGAAGAAGGGGTAATCGTAAAATGGTTTGTAAAAGAAGGTGATAGAGTTTCTGCAGGAGACTTGCTCGCAGAGATAGAAACAGACAAAGCTACCATGGAACTAGAGGCCATTGATGAGGGAATAATTGGAGAGCTAATTCATAAAGAAGGCATAGAAAGTATAAAAATTAATACTCCAATAGCTATTATTTATGAGCTGGACGAAAAAGGTATCGAAAACAAAGAAATTAAGAACTTGAAATCTCAAACTGTTACAAAGGATAATTTAATTACTCCAATTAAAGATAAACCAGTAAGTCAGCGCATCGAAGGTAAACAAAAAAAGCATCTGAATGATAAAGAAACTGAGACTAAAGGACATAGAATAGCATCATCCCCTCTTGCTAAACGATTAGCAGCAGAGAATGATATTGACTTAAGTACTGTAAAAGGATCTGGTCCAAGAGGAAGAGTAATCAAAACTGACGTTGAAAGTACTATTGCCTCTTTAAGAGGTCCTCTGGACCAAGAGAACTTAGCTTCAAATCATCCAATAAAGACATATACTGATCGTGATTTTGAAAAAATTCCTGTTGATGGACTTAGAAAAATTATTGCGAGTCGACTAACTGAAGCAAAATCTACAGTTCCACATTTTTATTTGCGCCAAAGTATAAATGTCGACAACCTGTTAAGAGTTAGATCTATTATAAACTCAGATCAAGAATCTCACGGAATAAAATTAAGCATAAACGATTTTATTATTAAGGCATCTGCCCTAGCCTTAATACAAATTCCAGATGCAAATGTTATATGGGCAAACGACCATTTAAAAAAATTTAAAACTTCAGATATATCAGTCGCTGTAACAGTTAAAGGAGGACTAATGACGCCAGTTATTTTTGATGCAGACACAAAAAGTCTTTCAAAGATATCTAGCGAAATGAAAAGTCTTTCTACAAGAGCTAAAGAAAGAAAATTAACCCCCAACGAATACCAAGGGGGTAGTTTCTCTATATCTAATTTAGGTATGTATGACATTGATGATTTTGATGCTATTATTAATCCACCTCAATCTGCAATTTTGGCTGTTGGGCAAGCAGCTAAAAAACCAATTGTTAATCATTCTGGTACAGAGTTATCTATAGCAACAATAATGAAGGTAACCCTTAGTGTTGACCATAGAGCTATAGACGGAGCTCTAGGATCAGAATTATTAAAACAAATAAAGCATAATCTAGAGAATCCAGAATTAATGTTAGCCCTGAATTGACTTAGCAGAAAGCTATTTTCTTTCTATTAATTGATGCATGGTTATTGAAGGTTTAACACAACCCGCTTCACCAACAATTTTTGCTGGCACACCGGCAACTACCTTTTTGGGAGGAACTGACTTCAAAACCACAGATCCAGCAGCAACCTTCGAACAGTGACCGACAGTAATATTACCCAGAACCTTTGCGCCTGCACCAAGGAGAACACCATCTTCAATTGTTGGATGCCTTTGCAAACCTTCAGAACCTGTTCCACCAAGAGTAACCGAATGAAGCATGGAGACATCATTACCTATGGAGGCTGTCTCACCAATAACAATAGAGTGCGCATGGTCTATCATTAAGCCATTCCCAATTTTTGCTGCTGGATGAATATCAATTCCAAACGCTTCACTCGTGCGGGATTGAATCAAATATGCAAAATCACACCTGTTATTACTCCAAAGCCAATGGCTAATCCGGTAAGCCTGTATTGCCAGAAACCCCTTAAAATACAATATAGGGTGGGCAAAGCTATTGCATGATGGGTCTCGATCAAATACCGCAAGGAGATCAGCTTGAACACTTTTCAAGAGTGTAGTGTCAACTCGGAATGCCTCTTTAGCAACTTCAAATATTATTTTGTCTGAAAGCTCGGTTGAACATAGTTTTCTGGCAACCTGGTATATCAACGATTCTTGTAAGGAATTATGATTTAAAATAGCTGATTGAATCAAATTTGATAGTAACGGTTCTGCTTTAATAGCCCGCTCTGCATCTGATCTAACCTTATTCCACAATTTATCTTCCATAAATATTATTTTATAACCCTCATTAAATTTAAAAAATACTTGTAAAAACTTAAATTTTAACATTTTTATCTACTAGGTTACCCTAAAGATACAAAACCTATAATACATTATCTACAATATGTTTTAGTTATTTTTCTTTAGTTTCCGCCACTCTCGAACATTTTTATTATGCCCTTTAAGACTTTTTGAAAATGCATGGCCTCCTGATCCATCCGCAACAAAATATAAATAATCTGTTTTCTCTGGATTTAATGCTGCCTCAATAGCTAAGCGTCCAGGATTCGTAATCGGTGTAGGCGGTAAACCTCTATGAATATACGTATTATAAGGAGTATTTAATTTAAGGTCTGATTTACTAAGACCTCGTCCCAAAAATTTTTGTCCTTTTGTTATCCCGTATGTAACTGATGGATCAGTTTGCAATTTCATGCCTTTTTTTATTCTATTAGTAAAAACGCTCGCCACTATATGACGTTCACTGGCTAAACCAGTCTCTTTCTCAATTATTGAAGCAAGAACAAGCGCTTCATTAACAGTTTTCAAAGGGCTACTTGGGTCTTTAGTGTTCCAAGCTGTGTTTAAGATTTTAATCTGTTCACTTTGCATTTGATCAATCAATAGTAGTCGATCCATTCCATACTGAACCTCATAACTCCTTGGAGCTAAAGATCCTTCACTGGGTAAAGAAGTAATTTCACCTGTCAAAAAATCTGAGCTTTTTAAAGCCTCTGCTATTTGCCAACTACTAATACCCTCAGCAAATACTATCCTATAACGCACCCCTTTTTCACTTAAAATATTTTTATATTGATCAGGTTTAGAGTCCTTTTTAATATCAAACTTTAAAATCTCGTCATATTCCTTAGTCTCAGGATTAAGCTCTCGCAAAGTAACTTTATGTGAGTTGATACCGACTTGATATAAGACCTCTTTACCACATGTATTTTGTCCTACTCCAGTAATTAACTCCACTATATCTCTCATTGATGACTTTTCTTGAATTAAAAAAGAACCAGCCTTCAGGTATAAACTTTTCTTAGTATAATTTGCTCCCAATCTAAATATTAGAGGATTATCAATTAACTTCTCTATTTTGAGAGAATTAGAAACAGACTCTATATTTTCTCCTGGACCAACTTTGAAACAAATTGGCTTATCTAAACCACCGGAAGCCTTATATTTAACCTGGACCCAGCCAATCAGCGTACTCAAAAATAAAAGAAGAACTATAACTACTGTAAATGCATTTGAGGCTAATGAATTGCGCATAAATTAGTTAATCTTACCCATTAGAAGACACGCATTGGTTCCCCCAAAGCCAAAGGAGTTAGACAAAGCTATGTTTATATTTGCCTCCACTTTCGAATTTGCACATAAATTCATAGCTGTTTCTGCATCAAGGTTATCTAAATTTATAGTCGGCGGTGCTACTTGATCTCTTATTGCTAAAATAGAAAAAATAGCTTCTATCGCCCCTGCAGCTCCTAAAAGGTGCCCAGTTGCTGACTTCGTCGAAGACATCAGTGTGTCCTTAGCATAATCTCCTAGTAGCCGTTCGACTGCACCTAACTCAATAGTATCTGCCATTGTCGATGTCCCGTGTGCATTAATATAATCTATATCAGATACGGCAATACCTGCTCGCTTAACTGCAGCACGCATCGCACGTTCTGCTCCTTCATGATTCATAGGTGGAGCAGTTATATGATGGGCGTCGCCTGATAACCCGTAGCCGAGTACTTCTGCATATATTTTTGCGCCTCTTGATAAAGCATGTTCATACTCCTCCAGCACAACAACTCCTGAACCTTCACCCATAACAAAGCCATCGCGATCTTTATCCCAGGGCCTACTTGCAGTTTCAGGGTTTTCAGCTCGAGCTGTGCTTAGCGCCTTACATGCATTAAACCCAGCCATTCCAATTTCGCAAATTGGACTTTCCGCTCCACCAGCAATCATTACGTCTGCATCGTCAAAAGCAATAAATCTAGCCGCATCTCCTATAGCATGAGCTCCAGTAGAACATGCTGTCACAACGGCATGATTTGGCCCCTTGAAGCCGTACTTTATTGAAACCTGACCAGAAATTAAATTTATCAACGCTCCAGGAATAAAAAACGGTGAGACCCTTTTAGGCCCTCGGTCTCTTATTAGTAATGCAGTTTCAGCAATTGATGACAATCCTCCAATGCCAGATCCTATCAATACTCCCGTTCTTTCATACTGATAGCTATTGGTTGGACACCATGCAGAATCTGTTATTGCTTGAGATGCCGCACAAACTCCATACAATATAAAATCATCTATTTTACGTTGCTCTTTAGGTTCCATCCAGTCATCTGGATCAAAAAAACCCCTAAGGTTTTTATCTCTAGGAATCTCACATGCATATGTCGTGCTAAGATTGCTTGCGTCAAACCTCTTTATAGCCCCTGCCCCAGATTTCCCCTCTAGGAGCGCTTTCCACGTATGATCCACACCACACCCTAAAGGAGTAACCATTCCAAGACCCGTAACCACAACTCTTCTCATAGGAAAACCTCATAAATAATATAAATAAACATCGTAAAAGTATATTACACCGATAAAAAAAAACGTAAAAGTACAATAATCAAGTCGACCGATAAAAGTCTATGATATACCAATGTTACCGTATATTAATTGCGTCAGATAGTTTATTTTCTAACAAGCATAAGTAATAAATATGAGTGGTCTTTATCAAAAAAAACCTATTAGATTACCAAAGTACTCTGTCTAGGAAGCTTCGCTTATAAACTTTATAGCATCTCCAAAAGTTTGAATTGTCTCAGCTGCATCATCAGGAATTTCAATTTCAAACTCCTCTTCAAATGCCATAACAAGTTCCACGGTATCAAGACTATCTGCTCCTAAATCATCGATAAAAGATGCATTCTCCACAACTTTGTCTTCATCTACTCCAAGATGTTCAACGACGATTTTTTTTACTCGATCTGCTATGTCGCTCATTTTTTTTCCTTATATTTTTTTGGGATGACCCATTTTGATTTTTCAATTAACAATTTAATTAGTAAAATGAAAGTAATAAATTATTTATTCGCCGCCTATAACACATCATTTGAACAACGCAAACGTTATTCATCGACTATTTAATATTGCTACTAAATCATAGCCATGCCACCATTTATATGTAAAGTTGTTCCAGTAAGATAGTTAGCCCCAGAACTCGCAAGATAAATTACCCCTTCAGCTATATCATTAGCTTCTCCCATTCGATTGGCCGGTATTTGATTCAAAATACTATTTTTTTGATCTTCTGTAAGTCTTTCAGTCATATTAGTTTTAATAAAACCGGGAGCTATACAGTTTACAGTAATACCACGACTTGCAACCTCATAAGACAAAGATTTTGACATACCTATAATTCCCGCCTTCGAAGCACAATAATTTGCTTGGCCAGGATTTCCAGTTACTCCAACTACACTAGAAACATTAATGATACGGCCCCATCGAGCTTTCATCATCCCTCGCAATACCTCTCTTGATAATTTAAAAGTAGACGACAAATTTACTTCAATTACTTTTTGCCACTGTTCATCAGACATACGAACAAACAAACTATCCATTGTTAAGCCAGCATTATTAACTAATATATCTATTCCATTCATATGAGCGCTCGCAGTGTTAGCAAGCTCTCTTACTCGGCTTGAGTCTGACAGATCACATTGAACCACATAAGCCCTATCACCTAACTCCTCCATAAGGTTTTCTAAAGGCTCGGCTCTTGTCCCAGACAATGTCACAATCGCTCCCGCTTTATGAAGCCTCGAAGCAATCGCGGCACCAATCCCTCCCGATGCTCCTGTGATTAATGCTTTTTTTCCTACCAAATCGTACATTTCAACCCCTTAAGAATTATTCAGAAATTCCATAGATTCTATCACATCTTGGATCTTTATAATAGCTCTAGTATCAATCGATTTATCAATTCTTCTAACCATACCTGATAATGCTTTTCCTGCACCAATTTCCCAAATTTCTTTAACATTATGTGCACTCATATACAAAACACTTTTTCTCCACTGAACTGTTCCAGTAACTTGCTCCACCAATTGTTTTTTTATTAAATCAGGATCAGTCGTAGGCTTAGCATTTATATTACTAATAATAGGAATTTTTGGTTCTCTAATAGTTACTTGAGACAGAGCTTCTTTCATTACTGTTTCAGCAGGAAACATCAATTTACAATGGAAAGGAGCGCTAACTGGGAGTAAAATTGCTCTTTTTGCACCGTAGTCTTTAGAAATTTTAATAGCCCTATCTACGGCCTCCCTATCTCCCGAAACTACTGCCTGGGACGGGTCATTATCGTTTGCGACATCACAAATACCTTCAACCGCTGCTTCTTTCGCAATCTCTAGGACTTTAAGGAAATCCAAACCCAAAATTGCTGCCATAGCACCGTCACCAACAGGCACAGCATTCTGCATCGCGTTACCTCTAATTCTCAAAAGTTTAGCGGTATCCTCTACTGTTAAACAACCAACCGAAGCTAATGCTGAATACTCTCCTAAAGAATGTCCAGCCACGAAACTGAAATTTTGAAAGGTAAAACCTTCAACAATCAAGGCTGCTAATGTAGCCATTGATGTCGCCATCAAAGCAGGCTGAGCATTCTTAGTTAGGGTTAGTTCATTTAACTCACCTTCCCAAATAAGCTTACTCAAATTTTCTCCTAATGCGTCGTCCACTTCTTCAAACACAGCTCGCGCTTCTGGGTAAGTTTCCGATAATTCTTTACCCATGCCAATTACTTGTGATCCCTGGCCCGGAAATATTAATGCTCTCATAGATAATATCCTTTAGTTTAATCTTTAAACCACAGGAATGAAGTCTACAAGAACTAGCAACAATTCTTTGTGAAATCACTTGCATATTAGTGAGCACCTGTTATATCCCGCTGGTCTTCGTTTTTATATTTAACGCGTTGCCTCTCGTGGATGGGTGCGGAGACTTAAAATAGCCCCTCCTTTGAAGCAAGCAATACGAATAGGAAAATATATGCCTTTATACGAACACGTATTCATATCCCGGCAAGACCTTTCAAATGTACAAGCAGAAAGTCTGGTAGAGCACTTTTCAACAATCTTAACAGAAAATGGTGGAACAGTAGTAGAAAGTGAGTATTGGGGTCTAAAAACAATGGCTTACAAGATAAAAAAGAATCGTAAAGGACATTACTCTTTTTTAAAGTCAGATGCACCGGCTACGGCAGTTCAAGAAATGGAAAGACTGATGGGAATACATGAAGATATTCTGAGACTTTTAACGATTAAAGTTGACAAACATGAAGAAGGCCCATCCATACAAATGCAGAAGCGTGATGACCGAGAGCGGCGTCCATCTTCGCACTCTAACCATTAAAGGAAAAAATTATGTCAGTTCAACCATTTTTTAGACGCCGTAAATCTGATCCGTTTGTCGGTGACAAAGCCCCGTCAATTGATTATAAAGATATCCGACTACTTCAACGGTATATCTCAGAACGAGGTAAAATAGTACCATCACGAATAACTTCGGTTGGAGCTAAAAATCAACGTAGACTTGCTCAAGCAATAAAACGCGCTCGTTTTATTGGTCTTTTGCCCTACTCAGTTAGATAAGGAGTACACACATGCAAGTAATTCTTCTCGAACGCATTACAAAATTAGGTCAAATGGGAGACATCGTTGATGTTAAGCCAGGTTTTGCAAGAAACTTTTTACTTTCCCAAGGTAAAGCCATGAATGCTACAGAAAAAAATATTGAGGCATTTAAATCAAAAAAAACTGAGCTAGAAGCCAGAAACTTGGAGACTAAAAAAGAAGCTGAAGATGCTGCTGCAAAGATAGTGGGCCAAAGTTTTGTAATAATTAGGCAAGCTTCAGATTCAGGATCTTTGTACGGTTCTGTCAGCACACGGGATGCGGCGGAAGTTGCCGTCAAATCTGGATTTGTAGTTGATAAAAATCAAATCTCTTTAAGACGACCGATAAAAGAGCTTGGAATACACGAAGTCAGTATCGTATTACATCCAGAAGTAGAGACAGCATTCACTTTAAACATTGCAAGATCTGAAGAGGAAGCAACCTTACAGGCCAAAGGAAAATCTATTCAACAGCTTGCCGCGGAAGCAGAAGCAGAGGCAGAGTTTGAGATTGCTGAACTATTTGATGATATTGGAGCTGCAGCTTCTATGGACGATGATTTAGTTGAGCCTTCACAAGAAGACGGTAAGCCCACTACTGACGAACTTATCGAAAAGTAAAAAGTAAGAAGATAAAATAAAAAAAACCGCGCCAAATAAGCGCGGTTTTTTTAGTTTAATATATTCACATTATACCAAAGTGATAGGGATAATTTAATTAAGATTCCTCAAGCTTTTTTACTGCCTTTTCTAAATCACCTTTCTTTACGGTTTTTTCACTAACCTCCACTAATTCAAAAATAAAATCTATAACTTTGTCTTCAAATATAGGGGCTCTGACCTGTTCTTGCATCTGTGGGTTTGACTTCATAAAATCAAAAAACTGTTTTTCTTGACCTGGGTATTGCCTGGCTTGGTTCATAACAGCCTGACTTACCTCAGCCTCTGTAACCTCGATGTCATTTTTTCTACCAAGCTCAGCAACGATAAGACCTAAGCCGACCCTTCGCTTTGCTAACTCAGTGTGCTCATCTTTTGTTTCTATTTCGGGGTGATCATGGCCCTGTACTTCAGGATTCTCTTCGTGCCACAGCTGATGTGCAATCTGACTAGCCTCAGCTTCAACTAAACTCGGGGGTAAATCAATTTTTACTGATTTTGCCAACTTATCAAGAAGCTTCCTTTTCATAACAGAGCGAGCAGCGCCCGCATACTCTTGCTCTAAACTGTCAGAAATTCTCTGATTTAAACCCTTTAAATCGTCAGCGCCAAATCTTTTTGCTAAATCATCGTTGATCTCTGCCGGGACAGCCTGTTTGACCCCTTTTAAAGTACAATCAAAAATTGCAGCTTTTCCCTTTAGATTTTCTGCTTGATAATCTTCAGGAAAGTTCACCTTTACTTCAACTTTTTCTCCAACTTTAGCTCCTATTAGCTGTTCTTCAAATCCAGGAATAAAAGAATTCGAACCTAAAACTAGAGGATAGTCGCTTCCAGTACCTCCATCAAAAATTTCACCATCTACTTTTCCAACGAAATCTATAATAACTTGATCGTCATTTTTTGCTTTAGCCCCCTTTTTTCGATCCACGAAATCTTTTGAGGTTCCAGCTAACTCAGAAAGTGCTTTGGAGACATCGTCATCTGTTGCTTTTACAGAAAGCCTTTCAAGTTTTATCTTTTTGAAATCTATTTCCGGTAAATCAGGAAGCTTTTCATAACTCACAGCCACCTCCACATCATCTCCCGGTTTCCAGGTTTCACTTTTCATCTTCATTACTGGTTGTTGAGCTGGCCGATCTCCAGTTTCTTTCAAATGGTTTGCCATAGCTTCATCGATACTTTTTTGCATCGCTTCGCCCATGACTTGCTCTCCAAACTTCTTTTTCATCAACGCTAAAGGAACTTTACCCTTACGAAAGCCTTTCATTTCCATATCAGGCTGAGCAGCCATAAGATCTTCTGTAACTTTTTTATCTAATTCTTTAGAAGTAAGCTTTATTTCGTAACCACGTTTTAAGCCTTCACTAAGGGTCTCTGTGACCTGCATGATAGTATTCCTCTTACATTTATATGGTGCGGGTGAAGGGACTTGAACCCCCACGCCTTGCGGCGCCAGAACCTAAATCTGGTGCGTCTACCAATTCCGCCACACCCGCAAAAACTTTATGAGCTAAAATAAATCTTAGCTTGATTGCGCATCACTTAGCAAAGCTATCTGCAAGATGCGAGCATAAAATGAAAGTTTTCTTAAAATTAAATAATTAGGGAAATTTCTACACTTCAATCCGGTTAAAAGTGAACGAACCATCAAGAACTAAACCATTAAAAAATTGAAGATGGCTATGAATATAAAACTTTCGTTTTTTTGAAGTTTTAAATAATATAAATTGCATTATGACTAATTATTAATCATATAGACTATAAATTAAGCAATTATCTAAAATTATATCATCGAAGTGAACATTTTCTGATACAGTTATTGAAAATTGAGGGAAAAGTCATACACGTTATTTCAGGAGATAATTAATCATGAAAAAAATCGAAGCAATAATAAAGCCCTTCAAACTAGACGAAGTAAAAGAAGCACTTCAAGAACTAGGCATTCAAGGCCTGAGTGTTACAGAAGTTAAAGGGTTTGGCAGACAAAAAGGTCACACAGAGCTTTATAGAGGTGCTGAGTACGTTGTGGACTTTTTGCCTAAAGTAAAAATCGAAGTGGCAATTACAGACGATCTCCTAGACTCGGTAATTGAAGCGATTATAAATTCTGCCAAAACTGATAAAATTGGTGATGGTAAGATATTTGTATCAAACCTCGAGCAAGCAATAAGAATTAGAACCGGAGAGTCTGGAGAAGATGCTCTTTAATACAAATCCTATGTAACAAGCTGGACAATAAGGACATTTATAAAATGAGTGCTGAAAATATACTTAAGAAAATTCTAGATGAAGAAGTAGCATATGTAGATCTTAGATTTACCGATCCAAAAGGAAAACTTCAACATGTAACACTAATGTCAGACCAAGTAGATAAAGATTTTTTGACTGACGGATTTATGTTTGATGGCTCCTCCATTGCGGGATGGAAATCAATTGACCAGAGTGATATGAAATTAATGCCAGATGTAAACACAAATTATATCGATCCATTCTATGCGGAAAAAACACTGTGTATTCATTGCAGTGTTTTAGAGCCTGATACAAACGAACCTTATGACAGAGACCCTAGAGGCACAGCTCAAAAGGCTGAAGCTTATCTGAAGTCGACGGGCATTGGAGATGTTTCATATTTTGGACCTGAGGCTGAGTTTTTCCTATTCGACGATGTTAGATTCTCTGTTGAAATGAACAAAGTATCGTTCGAAGTTGATGCTGATGACGCATCATGGAACTCAGATACCCAGTATGAAATTGGTAATATGGGCCATAGGCCTACAATCAAAGGTGGTTACTTTCCTGTAAACCCCACAGACTCGTCTCATGATCTTAGGGGTGAGATGCTTTCTACAATGAAACGGATGGGCATGAAAGTGGACAAGCATCATCATGAAGTAGCGTCTTGTCAGCATGAATTAGGATTAATTTTCGGATCTTTAACTCATCAAGCCGATGAACTTCAAAAATATAAATACGTAATACATAATGTAGCAAATGCGTACGGAAAATCTGCAACGTTTATGCCAAAGCCTATTTCAGATGACAATGGGTCAGGCATGCACGTCAATATGTCTATATTTAAAGAAGGAAAACCACTATTTTCTGGTGATAAATATGCTGATCTTTCTCAAGAAGCTTTATATTTCATCGGTGGCCTTTTAAAACATGCGAAAGCATTAAATGCGTTTACAAACCCAACGACAAATAGCTACAAGAGACTTATTCCAGGGTTTGAAGCACCAGTTTTAAGAGCGTATTCGGCTCGAAACAGGTCAGGTTGTATAAGAATTCCATGGGCAGAAAACCCAAATGCAAAAAGGGTTGAGGCGAGGTTCCCAGATCCCGCCGCAAACCCATACTTATGCTTTGCGGCTTTGCTTATGGCTGGATTAGACGGTATAAGAAATAAAATTGATCCAGGTCCTTCATCTGATAAAGATTTATATGACTTACCACCAGAAGAGTTAACAGGAATTCCTACTGTGTGTGCTTCTCTTAGGGAGGCGTTGAATGCTTTAGATTCAGATCAAGATTTTTTATTAGTAGGCAATGTATTTACAAAAAGTCAAATACAAGGCTATGCCGACCTCAAGTGGGAAGAAGTCTATGCATATGAACATACCCCTCATCCAGTGGAATATAAAATGTACTATAGTTGTTAAACACTAATATATTTGTGGGTTCCTAAGGTTTGGGGTCCACAAATATTAAATATTTAACCCATTTTCTCATTTCAATAATTTAAAAGAAATTTCATCTTTGTTCAAACTGAAATAATTAGTTTAATTAATGTAATTATTACTTGCCTATGACAGAAATAAAACTCCAACCTTTACTCTTTAAACACACTCAAGTTTAATGTAATAGAACTCATGAAATATACTTAAATCATAAGTATGTAGGAGATATTTAATGGCAAAAACGGTATTCCCACCATCAGAAGAATTCACATCAAAAACTTTAATAAATAAAGCAATGTATGAAAAAATGTATGAGAAATCTGTTTCAGACCCAGATAGGTTTTGGGGAGAAGTTGGCAATAGATTAAACTGGATTAAACCGTACTCTAAAGTTAAGAATGTATCCTACGAATTCGAAAAAGTTAATATAAAATGGTATGAAGATGGAACACTTAATGTTGCTTACAACTGCGTCGATCGTCACTTAGAAAAACTCGGTAATAAAGTTGCAATAATATGGGAACCTGATGATCCAACTGAACAAGCATTACACATAACTTACAAAGAACTGTACGAGAAAGTTAATAAGTTTGCTAATGTCTTAAAAGGTATGGGAACAAAAAAAGGGGATCGAGTAGTCATATATATGCCAATGATCCCTGAAGCAACTTACGCAATGCTTGCCTGTGCTAGAATTGGAGCCATACACTCTGTGGTATTTGCTGGATTTTCATCAGATGCGCTATCTGCAAGAGTAAAAGGGTGTAAGGCATCGATTTTAATAACTGCTGACGAAGCGCCCAGAGGTGGAAAAAATACACCATTAAAAAATAATGCTGATAAAGCTCTTGATTTAGCTACTACGAAAACCAAAATGTTAGTTGTTAGACGAACTGGTGGAACTGTTACTATGAAAGCTGGCCGTGATTATTGGTTGCACGATTTAGTAAAAAATGAATCCAATGAATGTACTCCAACAGAAATAAATGCAGAAGATCCTCTATTTATCCTATATACTTCGGGATCTACGGGTCAACCAAAAGGGGTAGTCCATACAAGCGGCGGTTATCTGGTGTACGCCTCAATGACCCACGAATATACATTTGATTATCAGGGTAATGACGTATTCTGGTGTAGTGCTGATATTGGATGGATAACTGGGCACAGTTACATAGTTTATGGACCATTAGCTAACGGTGCTACAACAGTAATGTTTGAAGGAGTTCCTACTTACCCTGATCCAGGAAGATTCTGGGCCATTTGTGAAAAACATGGCGTAAATCAATTTTATACAGCACCAACAGCCATTAGAGCGCTAATGGGGCAAGGGGATCAGTGGGTAAAGAGTTATAACCTAGATAATTTACGGGTCCTAGGTACAGTTGGGGAGCCTATAAACCCAGAGGCGTGGAAGTGGTATAATGAAGTCATAGGACAAGGAACTCGTCCTATAGTCGATACATGGTGGCAGACAGAGACAGGCGGTCACCTAATCACTCCCCTTCCAGGAGCGACCTCAACAAAACCAGGATCAGCAACAAAACCTTTTTTTGGTATAGTTCCAGTAATTTTAAACCCGACTACCGGCCAAGAACTTTCAGAAACTTCAGCAGAAGGTATTTTATGTATAAAAGATAGCTGGCCAGGTCAAATGCGAACAATTTATGGTGATCACCAACGCTTTATGAATACTTATTTTTCTGACTACAAAGGCTATTACTTTACTGGGGATGGTTGCAGACGAGATGATGACGGCTACTATTGGATAACTGGACGAGTCGATGACGTTCTTAATGTATCCGGTCACAGAATGGGAACTGCAGAGATAGAGTCATCTATTGTTGCACATCCCAAAGTTGCCGAAAGTGCTGTTGTAGGGTACCCTCATTCAATAAAGGGCCAAGGGATATACGCATTTGTAACTTTAATGAGTACTGAGGAGCCAACAGAGGAATTGAAGAAAGATCTAGAAAACTGGGTGAGAAAGGAAATTGGTCCCATAGCAAAACCAGATATCATACAATGGGCACCTGGGTTACCTAAAACTAGATCTGGAAAAATAATGCGTCGTATACTTAGAAAAATTGCAGAAAANGATTTTGATAGTCTAGGAGATATATCCACTTTAGCAGANCCAACTGTAGTTGAAGACTTAATCANAAATAAAGANCANTGAATCNCATTACACTCANACTTGTTTTAGTTTTTTAATTAAACAAGTAGTATACAAATAAAAATGATCAAGTTATTAGTTAATCGGNTATTAGAACTAAAGGAAGANAATGACAAAAAAATTACGTAATGANGATCTCTCTTTTATCGAAAATTTAATTGAATTACTCAAAAAGAATGATTTGACAAATTTAGAAATAAGTCGTGACGAAGGTGATGATAGAGGTATATCTATAAGGTTATCTCAACAATCAAACATCGCTCTTCCTATTGAAAATGTTAATACAAGAATTGTTACCAATGTTGGCTCATCGGACAGTAACTCGACGCCAATGAGCTCAGAAGACCCAACGCTAGAAAATGGAGCAGTAACTTCTCCAATGGTCGGAACTTGCTTTCTACAAACCGAACCAGGAAGCCCACCTTTTGTAAGTATTGGAACTACTGTGATTGAAGGGCAAACCTTGTTAATAATTGAGGCTATGAAAACAATGAACCATATACCAGCTCCAAAAGCTGGTACTATCAAGCGTATTCTAATTGAAGATGGTACACCCGTTGAGTTTGGTGCGCCACTTATGATTATTGAGTAATACAAATGTTTGAAAAAATACTGATAGCGAATAGAGGTGAAATAGCACTTAGGGTCATCCGGGCGGCTAAAGAAATGGGAGTTCAAACAGTAGCTGTACACTCCACCGCAGATAGTGATGCAATGCATGTCAGAATGGCAGATGAAGCTATTTGCATAGGGCCTCCATCTAGTAATAAGAGTTATCTATCGATTCCAGCAATTATTTCCGCATGCGAGGTAACTGGTGCACAAGCCATCCACCCTGGTTATGGCTTTCTCTCAGAAAATTCAAAGTTTGTTCAAATAATAGAAGATCATGATTTAAAATTTATTGGTCCAACCGCACAACACATCCAGATTATGGGTGACAAAATAACTGCAAAAGAAACAATGCGAGAACTTGGGGTACCCTGCGTCCCAGGCTCTCCTGGCGAAGTCGACACATTAGAGTTAGCTAATCAAATAGCAGAAGAAATCGGCTACCCCATTATTATAAAGGCAACAGCTGGCGGTGGTGGCCGTGGTATGAAAGTCGCAGCCTCTAAATCTGAGATGAGTGATGCATTTACAACTGCTCGTTCAGAGGCAAACTCAAACTTTGGTAATCCTGCAGTATATCTCGAAAAGTATTTAGGTACCCCTAGACATATTGAAATCCAAGTATTTGGGGACGGAGCAGGGAATGCAGTATATCTTGGAGAAAGAGATTGTTCTTTGCAAAGAAGGCATCAAAAAGTATTTGAAGAAGCTCCTGGACCGACTATTGATGCTGGCATTCGACAGAATATTGGGAAAGTGTGTGCCGAAGCCGTTGCTTCGATAAATTATGCTGGGGCTGGTACAATAGAGTTTTTATACGAAAATGGTGAATTTTATTTTATTGAAATGAACACCAGATTACAAGTAGAACACCCAATAACAGAAGCTATTTACGGTGTGGACTTAGTCAAAGAACAAATTAGAGTTGCAGCAGGATTACCAATGCAACTTACACAAGAAAAACTTAAAGTTAATGGTCACGCTATTGAGGTGCGTATAAATGCAGAAAAATTACCAAACTTTTCTCCCTGCCCTGGAAAAATAACACAGTTTCATGCCCCTGGTGGCCTCGGAGTTAGATTGGACTCTGCTATATATGACGGCTATGTTATCCCACCTTATTACGACAGTCTTATTGCAAAACTTATAGTGCACGCCGAAGATCGGCCTGCTGCATTGTCTAGATTAAAGCGAGCCCTAGGAGAGCTTATTGTAGATGGTGTTGATACGACAATTCCATTATTTAACTCGCTCCTAAGTGAGGAAGATATTATTAAAGGCAACTATAATATACACTGGTTAGAGAGCTGGTTGGGTAAAAGTTAATTAATCACTTTAATTACTAGTTGGGTTTAAAAATACAAAGTTATCATACATGATGAGTCTTAAATCAGATGTAATATTTAACGCTTATCGCGCGGGTACTTTTCCGATGGCACAAGGAAAGGATGACCCGAATATAGTTTGGGTTTCCCCCGAATATCGTGGAGTAATACCACTAACTTCTTTTCATATATCAAACTCTTTACAAAATTTTATTTTTAAACAAAAGTATCAAATTAAAATTAATACGAACTTTTCTAAAGTAATAAAGTATTGTGCAGACAGAGATGAAACCTGGATAAGTGAAAAGATATCTGAGTGTTACATAGATTTACATAAACAAGGACATTGTCACTCTGTTGAGGTTTGGGACCAACAAGAATTGGTGGGTGGAGTTTATGGGTTAGCTATAAAAAAGGCTTTTTTTGGGGAAAGTATGTTTTCAAAAAGATCAAATACCTCAAAAATTGCCTTGGCTTATCTTGTTTCAAGATTGAAGTACGGAGGATTTTCACTGCTTGATGTGCAATTTTTAACAAATCACTTAGCATCTTTAGGAGCAATAGAAATCAAAAAATCTAATTACCAAGAACTCCTAAAGGTCGCGTTGCAGGGTGAAGCAGATTTTCTTCTACAACCTCTACAGGTAACTCCTCAAGAGGTTTGCACCTAATAAGCCAGATATCATAACGGGCATGATCAAGAGCCATTAAAGCAGGACTAGATGCAATCATCCATCCTTGAAAGTCATATTCATTTGTCATTGAGTTAAAGATTTTTAGAAAAGAAAAAGCATCTCCGGTAGGGTTATTAACAGGGTATCTACACTCTTCTACTGTTATAATTAAAGAGCCATAGGTCACCTCCTGACCAATAGGAATTTCTAAATCGACACTTGACCCCCTCATTTTATCTAATCCACGCAAATATGCCCTATCAGAATTAGAAACTTCTAATTTATAATCGTCAATTATATCAATACTTTTAGTAGAAATATTGAAGTCTAATGTAAAATCTTTAGTTTGAGAGTGTAAAAAAATGGGAAAAAAAATTAGACAAAATACAAGCCCAACTTTCATTCCTTAGAACCACTGAATAATTTTAAAAGTAAAGTTATCAGGCTAACTGAACTTTGTGTATCTTGTATTCTGGAACCAGAAACTAGGTCTTCGAATGAACCGCCAGGAATAATCTCTACAAAACTTCCTCCTAACAAACCTTCAGAACTTATTACAGCAGCACTATCGTCTGGGATTTTAATATCGGTTAATATCAAAAACTCTGCATCAGCCTGCAACGTCATACTATTAAGGTCCAAGCTATTTACTGAACCTATCTTAACCCCAGCCATACGTACTTCTGTTCCAACATCAATCCCCTCTGCGGATCTAAAACTAGCACCTAGGTTATACGTATCGTCACCACTATTAAAGTTTGTAACTTTAAGGGCAAAAGCTAAAAAAAACAGTGCTACCATTAGTACTACTGTTCCAACAAAAATTTCTATAACTTTCTCTGACATGTATATTTCCTCACAAAAAGGTTACTGTGGGCGCCAGGCCTCATAATCCTGTCGAGGTTCGGGTGTTGACCTTTTTATTGACCCTGTCGGCGCATAAGCCTTAACGGTTCCTGTCATATTCGAAATATGGTCTAATTCCCATTTTTGTTTTATTAACGGCTTTTCAGTAGGTAATTCATTCCAAGTATGATGTAACCACCCATGCCACTCCGGACTGACATGCGAAGCTTCTGCATCACCGCTAAATATAACCCACCTCTTTATGCCATCTTTAGAAGTATAAAATATATTTCCTGTCTTGTCCTGACCAACTTTAATTCCTTTGCGCCACGTAAAGAATTGAGTATTTAAGGTTTGACTATGCCACCATGTAAAGCCTCGTAAAATATTTTTAATTATTTTCAACACTAAATTCCATATTTCAAAATCTTATTTAGTTATTTATTTAGTTATATGTTAAAATCAAAAAATTATCTGATAAAAAAAATTATTATTATATATTTACTAACTAGCTGAACTTTCAATGTTTTTATTTTCATCTGAATATATCATTAAAGGGCTTACATCCTTATTCACTGCTTCAGCATTTACTACGACCTCAATTACATTTTCCAATGCCGGTAAATCAAACATTGTATCTAAAAGTATATCTTCTAAAATGGATCGTAACCCACGCGCACCAGTCTTGCGAGAGATGGCCCGCTTTGCAATGCTCACTAATGCTTCATCGGTAAATGTTAACTTTGAATCCTCTAATTCAAATAACTTTTGATATTGCTTAACAAGAGCATTTTTTGGCTTACTAAGAATTGTGACTAACGAGTCTTCGTCTAAATCTTCAAGTGTAGCTAATACCGGTAGTCGTCCTACAAACTCAGGTATAAGACCAAACTTTAAAAGATCTTCAGGTTCAAGTTCAGAGAAAAGTTCACCAACACCTTTATCATCTTTTTCTCTAACATCAGCCCCAAAGCCCATTGCAGAACCTTTACCACGTTGAGAGATTATCTTGTCCAAACCTGAAAAAGCTCCACCACAAATAAATAAAATATTTGTAGTATCTACTTGAAGAAATTCCTGCTGTGGATGCTTTCTTCCTCCTTGTGGTGGGACAGAAGCGACCGTTCCCTCCATTACTTTTAAAAGTGCTTGTTGTACACCTTCTCCAGAAACATCTCGAGTTATCGATGGGTTATCTGATTTTCTTGTTATTTTATCTACTTCATCGATATATACTATGCCTCTTTGTGCCTTCTCGACATTATAGTCAGAAGCTTGAAGTAACTTAAGTATAATATTCTCTACGTCTTCGCCAACATACCCTGCCTCAGTCAAAGTTGTCGCATCGGCCATTGTAAAAGGAACATCAAGGATTCTAGCTAAAGTTTGAGCAAGCAGTGTTTTTCCACATCCTGTTGGGCCAATCAATAATATATTTGACTTTGATAGTTCTATTTCATCAGCTTCCGATGAATTATTAAGGCGCTTATAATGATTGTGCACTGCTACTGACAATACACGTTTTGCATGAGCTTGACCTATAACATAATCATCAAGGACGTCACAAATTTCTTGTGGTATCGGGACCCCATTATCAGACTTCAACTCAGATGATTTAGTTTCTTCCCGAATAATATCCATACAAAGTTCAACACATTCATCACAAATAAAGACTGTCGGCCCTGCTATGAGCTTTCTGACCTCGTGCTGCGATTTTCCACAAAACGAGCAATACAGAGTATTTTTACTATCCTTGTTATTAGTAGCCATTTTTTACCCGTTCACTTATTAATATTAAAGCACTTAAAATTATCTTTATATAGCATTCACAACGCAGATTACGGGAACCCGTAAAAAGGTACAACGAAAAATTTACCTTCAAAAATTTATACTATAAACAATCTGATTAACTATAAATCAAACAGTAGTTTCCTTGCGGCTACTGACTATTTCGTCAATATGCCCCCATTCCTTTGCTTCTTCGGGAGACATGAAATTATCTCTATCAAGAGCTTTCTCAACAGCTTTTATTGTCTGTCCCGTATGTTTTACATATATTTGATTAAGCCTGTCTTTTAATTTTTGAGTTTCTGCAGCATGTATCATTATATCAGATGCCTGCCCTTGATAACCACCAGACGGTTGATGCACCATTATTCTGGCGTTAGGCAAAGAAAACCTCATTCCCTTTTCGCCACCGGCCAACAGCAACGACCCCATTGAAGCAGCCTGCCCCATACACAGGGTTGATACCTTAGGCTTAATATACTGCATTGTGTCATAAATTGACAATCCAGAGGTAACAACTCCTCCTGGAGAGTTTATATACATGCTAATTTCTTTTGAAGGATTTTCTGCCTCCAAGTGAAGTAACTGCGCAACAATTAAATGGGACATTCCATCATGAACAACACCATTTATGAAAACTATTCTTTCCTTCAGAAGTCTAGAGAATATATCATAAGCTCTCTCACCTCTACTAGTTTGTTCAACTACCATCGGCACTAGATTCATATAAGTTTCTACTGGATCGTACATTTTGATCAACACCCTTTTAAATCGCGTAAATTTGTTTCTAATTACAAGACTTAATGTTGCTTCAGACAATCTGCAAGTGCATCATCTTAATCTTTTGAAAATAAAAAAATCATTATGAAGTAAAAGCTCTATTTTTAACACATAGAGATTAAATGATTGAATTAAATTAATTTAAATATTAAAAAAAATAATGCCTATAGATCAGACATCTCAAATATTACAAATTATTTTTGCTGATATAATTTTATCAGGTGATAATGCTTTGGTAATTGGGATGTCAGCAGCAAGCCTTTCTCCAGACCTTCGCCGGAAGGCTATTTTGATAGGGATGGGTTTAGCTGCATTTTTCAGAATATTTTTTGCCTCAATTGCTAGTTTTTTACTTGCGATCCCTGGTGTGTTGTTACTGGGCGGATGTTTATTGCTTTGGGTATGTTGGCGTTTTTACTTAAGCATAAAAACACACCAAACAAACAATTATGAAAGCAATACTGCCAGTACCAAAGTAAATGACACGAAAACACCCTTAGCTCAGTTGATGTCAGCACTTTTTGTTATAGCTGTAGCAGATATTTCGATGTCAATAGATAATGTAATCGCAGTGGCAGCAATAGCTAGAGAAGATACTAATTTGTTAATATTTGGGTTGGTTTTAGCAATCGCTTTTATGGCTTTTTTTGCGACTTTTATAATGCGCTTAATGATTAAATACCGATGGCTCAGCTGGGTCGGGCTTTATTTTCTCTTATATTTATCAGTAAAAATGATTTACGATGGGTTTTTAGAAATTTCTTTTTTCTAAAAACTATTCATTTAAATTACTTTAATCTATTTTCTGTTTTGACCAAAGTATAGTAAGCCTGCCACTATAACGACCGCAATTAGTGCTTGTGATGTTACTGCTGATACGAATTTACTTATATTATCTATGACGGATAATACGTATGGGCCTGAATCTTCCCCCAACAAAAGATAGACTAAGATTATTAAGCCAACCAGTGAGAATCCAGCTTTTGTCACAGTAATTATAAACTGCTGGAGTACTACTAGCCTCTGACTTAATTTTTCCACAAACTATCTTTCATGCCAGGGGAAGAAAATTTTAAATTAAACTTATCTGTCAACCAAGTTTAGAACGATCATCAGAGTGATTAAGCCAACAAGTCCGTTAGAACCTAACGCTGCTACTAGATCTGTGATATTTCCAACAACGTTACCAACAAATGATAGATTAGCTGGGCCAACAAGTAGTGACGCGATAATACCAAATGTTAATAGCGCAATTCCTAGGTCTGTCATTGCTCCGATAGTTTTTTTCATTTTATCCATTGTATTTACCTTCCTGTATTTTGTTCTCCATGAAGATTTAGAAACCCTCACAGAAGTTGAAACAGATTTAAAAACCTGAATTTAGACAAGCTGTTACACTTGCTGCGCCCTTTACATCGGCAATAATCCGCCTAGTCAACAAAAAAAAACATTTTTTTTTCCAAAATGTGGTCTAATTAACATTTAAATCACCTAAATGTGCTATAAATACCGCTATATCGCTGAGAGTCCCTACCCCACAACCAGATCTAGTACGCACTGAATATAGATTTAAAAGAAGATTCACTTTCTTACTTCCCTAAAAACTATAATATTGCCAACGACTTTGATTACACCGTAAGAAGGTCTCAATAAAGTTAATTTGGGTTACTATTAAACGACGTTAATTTGGATAATCTACTAAATGGCTTCCAGCACTCAACATGACAGCCTATACTCTTGGTTAAGGTTGGCGATTTCTCTAATGATAGCTATTGTTGGAAATGCTGGGATGTGGGCAATTATCTTAGTTTTACCTTCAGTTCAAAGTGAGTTTGGGATTGATAGAGCAAGTGCGTCACTACCTTTCACTCTAACAATGTTAGGTTTTGCACTTGGCAACTTTTACATGGGAAAATTAGCTGATCGCTATAATATCTCCACTGTCCTACTTTTTTCTTCTATTATTTTAGCTTTGTGTTTTATTTTTGCAGCTCAAAGTAGTTCAATATTATCACTGGCTTTAATACAGTTCGTGATTGGTTTTGGGACAGGTGCGAGTTTTGGCCCTGTAATTGCAGATACTTCAATTTGGTTTTTAAAAAAACGAGGGATAGCTGTGGCTCTAGCTGCTAGCGGAAATTACCTTTCTGGCGTAGTTTGGCCAATATTTACGAGGGACTTACTTTTAAATTACGGTTGGCGAACAGTTTATTTGGTTCTTGCAATTGCTGCAGTACTGATAATGGCCCCACTGTCACTTGCACTTAAGCGAAAAATCTCTGCAGAATCTACTCAAGCTGATGATTTGATCTCACAGAATAGAGCGCAAAGCACCCAACTGTCACCAAAGTCTCTACAATTATTTTTAGGCTTAGCTGGTCTTGCGTGTTGCGTTGCAATGTCAATGCCACAAGTCCACATAGTAGCTTTCTGTGTCGACCTGGGTTTTGGATCAACGGTAGGCGGCAACATGTTATCCTTAATGTTAGCTGGTGGAATAGTCTCTCGAATAGTTTCGGGTTTTCTAGCGGATAAAATTGGAGGCCTAAGAACATTATTGATTGGTTCTGGCCTTCAATGTATCGCTTTATTTTTATATCTGCCTTTTAACGGACTCGTTTCTTTATATTTAGTATCGTTAATTTTTGGATTATCTCAAGGCGGTATCGTTCCAAGTTATGCAATTGTAGTACGTGAACATATGCCAGCCAAAGAAGCAGGAGCAAGAGTAGGGTTTGTACTAATGATGACAATTGTAGGTATGGCTTTAGGCGGATGGATGTCTGGCTGGATATACGACCTTAGTGGCTCTTACACACTAGCTTTTTGGAACGGTATTCTTTGGAACTTACTAAATCTTGTAATAATTTTTTCATTACTTCCTAAAAATGTACGTAAAAACCTAGTAACAAGTTAAACCTCTAATATAGTGGCTCCAGTAGTTTCTCTACCCTCTAGTGCATCATGTGCTTTAGCTATTTCACTAAGCTTAAAACGCTGATCTATAACAATTTTCACCTCGTCAGAAATCACTTTTCTAAATAGAGATTCTGCCATTTCTTGACAGGAATTATGATCAGAAATATGCGAGAATAACGTTGGTCTAGTAAGTTTCAAAGAACCCTTGGTTCCTAACATCCCAACATCTATTGGGGGAATTTTTCCTGATGCTTGTCCAAATGTTATCATCATTCCTAAAGGACTTAAGCAATCCAAAGAACCTTCAAAAGTATCTTTACCAACAGAATCCATCACTACCGGAACTCCTTTTCCATCCGTAATCTCTAGTACTTTGTCTTTAAAGTTCCCCGTTTTATAGTTTATTGCGTGAGTTGCTCCATGATCCAAAGCTAATTGACACTTTTTGTCAGTTCCAGCTGTGCCAATAAGGTTTATTCCCTCGGACCTTGCCCACTGACATGCTATTAACCCAACACCACCAGCTGCTGCATGGAAAAGAACAGTATCACCCCTAGTTAATGGAACTGTCCGATGAAATAAATACTGTACAGTCAGACCCTTTAACATCATAGCCGCACCTTCCTCAAAAGAAATTGAGTCAGGTAATGGGCAAACCTGTGCCGCTGACATAACGCGCAATTCAGTATATGCACCAGGTGGGTTTGACGCGTATGCTACTCTATCTCCTTCTTTTACATGAGTAACACCCGCACCCACAGCTTCAACAATCCCCGATGCCTCCATACCTAGTGCAACTGGAGGAGTTAAGGGGTACATTCCTGTTCGCTGATAAACATCAATAAAATTTAGGCCACAAGCTTTATGTCTTATTCTTAGCTCTCCAGTCCCAGGTTCACCAACCTCTTTATTAACAATTTTTAAAATATCGGAGCCACCAAACTCTTCAATAATCACTGTTTTAGCGTTTTGCATTACCATAATAAAAGGGCTCCTTTAATGAATTTATGCTTCAAACCGTAACGTATTTATTGAGAGGATGCGAGACAATATTAAAATTACAAATTTACATATTTTTTTGTAATTTTAGTCTGTTTACGCAGCTTTTTACCAGCTAACTTGAGCAGACTTAAGTCCTCTGAAAGCCCAACCACTAAATGTTATGTCCTCTTCTAATCTAAGCTCTGGCAACCTAGCAAAAAGCATTGGAAGTGCTACTTCTGCGATTAAAACTTTTGAAATCCAGGAGCCTGCACAAAAATGTGGTCCAGCTCCAAATGTAATTGATAAACTGGTATCTCTCTCAATATTAAATATCTCTGGGCTATCAAAGATAGTCTCATCTCGATTAGCCGAACCGAACATAAAAAATACCTTATCATCTGGATAAAATTCAACTCCCTCATAAGAATACTCTTTTATAGCTCGCCTTGGGGACATGCCAATTGGAGACATCCACCGGCCAAATTCTTCAAATGCTTCTAGCCAAGTATTTTTCTGATTTATAATACGTTTTAGCTGGTCAGGGTACTGAAGCAATGTGCATGCAGTACCAGCAATTGCGTCCCTTGGTTCATTCTGTCCACCTGAGATAGCCAATTTTATATTGGCTCTTAATTGGTCAATACTTAAACCCGCTTCTAGCTGAACCGATATGAGAGAGTTATCAGGATTATTTTTTAACTTTGGAAGAATATCATCAATATGATAATCTATTGAGGCAGTGCAGTTTTGGCAGTTATTTTCAATTTCTATATTACCTGAATAATTAGCGACACCATCTATCATCCCCTGACTTACACGGTCCATTTCTGCTGAATTCATATTTTCTAAGCCAGTAACAACTTTCAGAGCTTCAGCCGACACAGGCATAGCAAATTCAGTTACAAGGTCTGCAGTGTTTTTATCTCGCAATGAATCTAAAATATTAGATGTTGCCTTTACGAAGCTCTGCTTCCAAACATCTTGAACAGTTCTAGGAGAAAAACTTTTAAAAGTAGCTTTACGTTCTTTCTTATGAGCTTCTCCATCTTTTCTCATCATGTTAGTTCCCATTAACCGAGTCATTAACCCATCAGGTTGGTCAGACGAAAAAACATTTATTAACTTTTCATTTATAAAAATATCATCTCTCAATGTCATAAGTGTTGCACCTAATTCAGGCACAAACGAGATCGGCTGATTTCGTCTCATAGCTTTTAAATCAGGGTATGGGTCCAAGTTAAACTTGATGGGATCTATATTATAAATTTTAGCATTAGACATTTTTTTCGTTCTCACGCGTAAAAACTAAAGTTTAATAAATAGGCTATTAAGCCAACTTTTCATCAAAATAGCTAGTTGTATAGTATTGATA
>NZVE01000075.1 GCA_002697345.1 Paracoccaceae bacterium
AAAGCACGAAACTTTGAAAGTCGTTGGGTCGCTAATTAATATTACCTTCAATTAAGTGTAACGTAAGCAATTGAATATATGACTTTAATGAGCACAATTATTGCTAAAGGGTTTTGTTGCCCAATTGGTAGATAAGCGCGGCTCACTAGTGCCATTCTGTAAGTTTAATTTATCAGTTGAGAAATAGATAATGATAGTTTCCCTACAACCTCGTCTATTTGTGAATCGTTAATGATATAGGGTGGCGCCAATAATATGTGATCCCCATTTATGCCATCACGTGTTCCAGACATCGGATAGCAAATAAGCCCCGCACTAAAAGCTAAATCTTTTATTTTCTTTGAGATTGCTAATGAGGGTGCAAATGGTTTCTTAGTTTCTCTATCTTCTACTAACTCTATGCCTTGAAAAAGACCTCTACCGCGTATATCTCCAACATTTGGATGTTGACCTAATTCTTTTTTGAGTGCGAAACTAAGCTTATCACCCATTGTCTTTACCTTATCTATTAAACCTCGATCTAATAGGGCAGTTACAACAGCTAAGCCGGCGGCTGTTGCAACTGGATGGCCTATGTAGGTATGTCCATGTTGAAAAAAACCTGATCCATGTTTAATTGCGTCATAAATCCTAGAGCTACAAAGCATGGCACCAATTGGCTGATAACCAGCCCCCAATCCTTTTGCGATACATAATATGTCTGGGTTTATATTTTCGGCTTCACAAGCAAATAAGTAGCCAGTTCGTCCCATACCACACATCACTTCATCTAATATGAGAAGAACCCCGTATTTATCGCAAATTTCACGTATACGTTTAAAATAGCCTTTTACCGCGGGAACTGCTCCAAGAGTTGCCCCTACAACTGGTTCAGCTATAAAGGCGATTACTTCATCTTTACCAAGCCTAAGAATTTCATCTTCGAGCTCTTGGGCAGCCCTCTGGCCATAGTCAAAGCTACTTTCTGAATCACTTTTATCGATATACTCGTAACAAGGTGCAATATGGCTAATATTAATTAGTAACGGAGAAAACTGTTTTCTTCGCCATTCATTTCCACCTACCGCAAGCGCACCTAGAGTGTTTCCATGATAACTCTGACGTCGAGCTATGATGTGTTTTCTATTTAGATCACCTTTTTCTAAATGGTATTGTCTTGCAAGCTTTATAGAAGCTTCAACTGCCTCAGAACCACCTGAAACGAAGTACACCCTATCTATATCCCCAGGTGCATTTTTAATTAGAAGGTCAGCTAAATTTTCAGCGGGGTCAGAAGTAAAAAAACGAGTATGCGCAAACGCAAGTTTATCAACTTGGTTTTTTATTGCAGAAATGATTTCTTGATCTCCGTGGCCTAGGCATGAAACGGCTGCTCCCCCTGAGCCATCAAAATAACGTTTCCCTTTATCATCTATTAAATAGCATCCTTCCCCAAAGCTAGCAGTAGGTGGAATGTCTTTGGTATGACGAGGGAAAATATGACTCATCTATTTATACTTGTTGGTTGGCTCGAAGTCTGAACTGATTATATCTCTTGGGTTGCTTATCCATAATTTCCTGTCTGGATGCATTCCGGCTCCAAAAACTGCTGATACAGCGGAGCTACGCATTCTATTTAATAATCTCGTGTCTGCGTCACCGACTGCTGGGTGAGTACCATCATTTTTTAAGACAGTACTGTCCCATGTTTGTTTGCGGTCTTTCAGAATTGTCGGGTCCGACAATTGTGTACAGTTTAATTCATTTTTGTTTAGATCAACAATAATATCATCTCCGTCTTCAAGTAAACCTATTGCCCCACCAACTGCAGCTTCAGGACCAACGTGCCCTATAACTAAACCAACGGAGCCTCCAGAAAATCGACCATCTGTCATTAATCCAACTATGATATCTTTTTCTCGGCACAAAGAAGTAATTCGAGACGTGGAGTCTAACATTTCAGGCATTCCTGGTCCACCAACGGGGCCTTCATAACGAACAACTATCATATCAAAGTTTTTAAATTTTTCGGGTGCTTTCTCTAGTGTATTTAAAAGACTTTGCTCCCCATTAAAGACTCTGGCCTTACCATAAAATATATTATTTTCTAAACCACCCTCGACTCCAGCTAACTTTAATACAGCGCTGAATTCAGGTGAAAGATTTCCGCCAAGAACTCGCAGTCCACCTGTTTTTTTGAATGGTTTTTCTACAGAATATATTACGTCTCCATCAGGAGTTGGTGGATCAAGGCGTTTAATTTGTTCGGCTAAGGTTTCGCCAGTACATGTTAATGTGTTCCCATTCAACATTCCAGCTTCTAATAAATCCTTAACAATAACTTGGACACCCCCTTTAGCATCAATATCTACCATTGAGTATTTTCCAAAGGGGCGTGCATTAATTACTACTGGAATGACATTTTTTGAGAGATGATTAAATTCTTCAGCGCTCATGATGTCTTTTGAAAAATCTTTATACCCTGCTGCCCTCGCTAACTCTGGCGCATGTAACATTACATTCGTAGACCCACCTACTGACATTGCCACAATAAGGGCGTTTCTTATTGAATCTCTCGTGACTATATCTCTAGGAGTAATTTCATCTTTTATCATTTTTGATAAATATTCAATAAGTTGGCTAGGGAACTCTTCTAGTCGACGTGTGTCTTGGGAAGCAGGAGATACCATATGAAGAGGTTGCATTCCTAAAACACTGATAAATGTTTGCATTGTGTTGTAAGTAAACATCCCACCACAACTTCCAAATCCAGGACATGCTTCGCAAGCAATCCTCTTTTTAGTTTCCTCATCTGAACTACCAGCAATTTGATAACCAGTAATAATATCAATCGCTTCTTTTGTTTTTGAATCAACTCCAGGTCTAATGGACCCATCAGACATTATAATAGCAGGTCTATTATGTTCTAAAATCGCTGCCAAAGTGCCAACCGGAGGTTTATCGCAAGCAACGACAGCAATAACACCTTCCAAACCTGTTGCACTTAAATGCTCACAAATGGAGTCGTTTGTAACTTCTCTACCTATTAAGGAGTATCGCATTTCTTTGGTACCATTTCTGATACCATCGGAGGTTGCTATTGTGTACTCTGGCTGAACTAATCGCATTTTTAGATCACCAGGCTTTAGACCTATTTTTTGTCTAAGTTGTTCATGAATAGTTTGAACTTTTTCTTGCACTCCGATGTAACATTGAGAGTCACCCTTATTGCCAACAACCCCAATTGAAGGTTCATGAATAAGATCCAGTTCTGTATTAAGTTCTCTGGCTATCCCATATGTCTGTGAGTTTCGTCCAGGGTTTTTATCTATCAATACAGTTTTTGAATTTTGCATAATGGCTCCATTAAAATATTATTTAGCATTCAATAATAAGGCCTGCTTTTTTTTTGCATAGCATTAATTTGCAAATTTATAAATTTTCTCGCTTAAATTTATGGCTTTGGTATATCAGCTTGCTCAACATTAGTTTAATTACATCAGAATCACTTGTAGGGTTTTAGTATTTAATTAATATTTCGTTCAAAAATAAAATAAATAATTATGGAGTAAAGTAATGAAAGAATTCGTTCGAACCATATCAGATTATCCAATTGATGGAGTTCAATTCAGAGACATTACTCCTCTTTTACAGGATTATAAATTATTCGCTCAAATAATTGATGAAATGGTCGCCGCATGGTCTGATAAAAAAATTGATGCTATTTTAAGCATCGAGTCGCGTGGCTTTATCATGGCAGGGGCGATGGCATATAATATGGGAGTAGCATTTATTCCACTAAGGAAACCCAATAAGCTCCCTTTCACGACACATAGTGTTTCTTTTGACTTAGAGTATGGAAGCAACGAAATACAAATCCACACTGATGCTTTGGATGGTCATAAAAACTTACTTATAATAGATGATCTTTTAGCAACCGGGGGGACGGCAATAGCTGCAGTAGACCTTATAAATAAATTCTCAAATAAAAATATAATAGGTGCAGGTTTTATCATTAATCTTCCCGAGCTTGGTGGAGAGAAAAAATTAACTGATTTAGGTGTAAGCTGCCACTCACTTATGGATTTTTAAAGATTTATTATTTCTTATGTTTGCAGATGAATTTATTTAACGCCTTTTGATATTATTCTTGATTAGAAATAGATAGTACGAGAATTTCTCTGCTAGTTTATGGTCATTTTTTTGATGTTTCCTATGTATTAATAACTTATGAGAAAATTAAATAGAGTTAAGCTTACATACATATCCATAAATATTTTTTAAGACGTCAATAACTTGTAATATGGTCTATTAGTTACAAAAAAGTGCAATTAAAAATCAGAATTATAAAAACATTATAGTATCAATATTCAGTATCAATATATGATGAATATATATATAGTGCTTCTCAGCAGTCACATTAGAGATAGGTCTGATTGATCTTAAATTTAGATTTCTATTTTCAGGGGGTGGATAGTGATAAAGCCAAGAGATATTGATTTATTAGTTCAAGCTGATGTCTTGTATCCTATGATGTCAAATGAAGAAATTATTCTAAATGCTGAAGTTGCGATTATAAATGATCAAATTGTTTATGCGGGTCCAAAATTAAATAATAAGTCGTGGAATGCAAAAGAGATAATTTTAGGAGATGGAAAAGCAGTAATGCCAGGCTTCGTAAACTGTCATAGTCATGCGGCATCACTAGTATTTCGGAGTCAAAGTGATGATGGCGCGGGAGGTAAGGCACTTTATTCAGTGGCTTTCAGAGCGGAGGCAACAATTACAACAGAGCAGTGGAGAGACTTTGCTAGAGTTGGCGTTCTAGATATGATAAAGGCTGGGTTCACTACGATAAATGATATCTGGTATGAACCGGAAACTCTCGCTGAAATTTGCGTAGAAGCTGGGCTGCGAGCACAAATAGCTTATAAAGTATTTGATGTTTGCTTAGAGGATTTATATTTAAACCATTATAATCATAGTTCAAAAACTGCTGATATGAGGCTTAAGCGCGGAGTTGATTTTGTAAAAAAATGGGGTGGGGCAGGTAATGGGCTTATTACTGGACGTATCGGTCCACATGCTACGGATACTTGTTCATCCGAGTTGCACCAAAATGCTTATATTGAAGCAAAAAAACTAAAAGTGGGTAGACATACCCATGCGGCTCAGTCAGCTGGAGAAGTTGCGTATATAAGGTCAAAATATGGAGTTGGTCCAGTTGTATACCTGCAGGAGCTTGGCGTCTTAGATCAGGATCTTGTTTTGGCACATTTGACTTATGCAGATCAGGCAGATTTAAAAGCTGCTGCCAGTGAGGGTGTTAAATATGCACACTGTTCAACAATTTACCCACGTAGAGGAGTATATCCTGACATTATTGAAATCACTAAAAAGGGTATTCAATGGGGGTTGGCGACTGATTGGATGATGAATGATCCTTTTGAGGCAATGAGGAATGCTTTAAACGCTATAAGACTAAAACAAGGAAAGCATACAGCTTATACCAGTACAGAGGCCTTGTTTGGGTCTACCACTAACAGCGCAAAAGTCCTCGGTTTAGAGGGCTCAATTGGTAAAGTACAAGAAGGCTTTAAAGCAGATCTAATACAAATTGATATAAATCAACCTCATTTAGTCCCATTCTATGCTGAATATGCGTCTATCGCTTATTATGCTAGAGCTTCAGATGTGGTCACCAGTATAATTAATGGAAAAATAGTAATGAAGGATAGAGTTGTGATAGGCATTGATGAGACCAAAGCTTTAGAGGCAGTAGCAAAGCACATCCCTACTTTATCAGATAAAATGTTAAAGCTAGGTGGTGCCGTGCATCCTGGTTTATGCCCGTGCGGGTTTTAGAGTTTTGTGAAGAGAATTTCTGGTGATTAAAATAGAAAGTAGATAAAAAGCTATTATGTCTGATGTGAAAGTGGGAAAACGAACGGGTAGGGCAAAGCGGCAAGCGGCACCTGTGGCTCGAAAAGTTGACTACCGTCAACTTAGAAACTCATTCTCTCCACAGAAAATTTACTCAGATGATGAAGTAGAAAACTTACATAATACTTCATTGAAAGTATTAAAAGACCTTGGAATTAGAGTTCTGTTACCTGAGGCTAGGAAAATATATCAGAGCGGAGGAGCTAGGGTCGTCGAGGATATGGTATTTATTGGTCCTGACTTAGTGCAGGAAGCGTTAAAGTCTGCTCCTTCATCTATAAAATTACTTGCGCCTAATCCCATTTGCAATCAAGTTTATGAAGAGGGCACCTTACTTTTTGCACCGGCTGGAGGGTGCCCCAATGTATCTGATAGAATTAGAGGGCGTGCTCCGGGATCAATAGATACTTATCGTGATGCAATTAAGTTGGCTCAAAGTTTTGATATAATTCATAAAAATCCAATGGCTCCAGAAGCTCAAGACATCCCATTAAATTTACGACATATATCTACGATAGAAGCTCAACTTACATTGTCGGATAAGTTGATGACTGCTTACGCGAGAGGTCAAGGGCAAACAGAACAAACTTTTGCTATAATTCAAACAGCCATTGGTTTATCAGACGAAGATTTTGCAAATGGTGTGTGGGTTTCGGCAGTCATTAACTCTAATTCACCCCGAATGCTAGATATACCAATGGCGCGTGGAATAATAGATTTTGCACGGGCAGGACAAATGACAATAATAACTCCATTTTGTTTAGCAGGTGCTATGGCTCCGGTAACAGTATCAGGGGCCTTAGTCCTCCAACACGCCGAAGCATTGGCTGGAATTGTTTTGTCTCAATTATCAAAGACTGGGGCTCCAGTGAGTTACGGAGGGTTTTCTTCTAATGTTGATATGAAATCTGGTAGCCCAGCTTTTGGCACTCCCGAACATTTAAAAATGCAGTTGGGTGGTGGACAGTTAGCTCGTTATATTGATCTTCCCTGGCGTTCTGCTGCTGGCTCAGCATCAAATATTTCAGATGCGCAGGGCGCACATGAAAATATTATGGGCGTTTGGGGCGCAGTTTTAGGCGGAGCAAATATGGTTATACATGGTGCTGGCTGGCTGGAAGGAGGTTTAACTTTTGGGTTTGAAAAGTTTATTTGTGATATTGAAGCACTTCAAACTATTGCTGAGATGTTTGAGCCAACCCTAGCAGATAATGCTTCCCAGGCCTACACTGCAATCGAAGATGTCATTCCTGGAGGTCATTTTTTTGCAACTCAACATACTATGGAGCGTTTTGATACAGCGTTCTACTCTCCATTGGTCGCTGATTTAGAAAACCATGGTAATTGGGAAGCTAAAGGAAGTTTAACAGCCGACGAAAGAGCAACTGAGGTCTGGCAAGAAACTTTAAATAATTATGTTGTGCCAAAAGGGTCTTTGGAGATTGCAGAAAATATTAATGATCTGATTATTAAGTTTAAAGAGGAGGGAGGCGCTTCACCAGAATCTGGTTAAAAAGAGAGAAAACTTCTTTTGAAGCAGTATATATTTTTTAATATCCAATCAAAAAATAGGAGAATAATTATGAGTAGAAAAGAGGTACATCAAGGCGGATGTCTTTGTGGAAAAGTTCGTTACGAAACTACTGGTAATCCTGAGAGATCAGGAGTGTGCCATTGTCGTTATTGTCAATTAAGAACTGGTTCTTCTTTTGGTATATCTATTTATTTTAAGGATGAAGATGTAAAAGTTATTTCAGGCAACCTTAGGGAATATAAATATGAAACAGAGTCTGCAAGAGACGTGACTGTGAGGTTTTGCTCAGATTGTGGAAGTTCTTTATTTTGGCAGGTTGGAAGCTTTAAAGGTATGACAGGCGTTGCGGGTGGATCATATGATCCACCATCTTTTTGGTATAAGATAGATAGAGAAGTTTTTTGTCGTTCAGGTGCACCATTTGTTTCTACAAATATAAAAGAGAAACATGAAACTCACCCAGATTACAAACCGGTAAATACAGAAAGAAATGTTCTGAAGGGGGCAAATTAAAATAAGAAACTTGTGTAGATCCTTAGATTGGTTCTAACCCACACCAGTCCGCAATAAATAAAGCAATGGTTTGAGTTACCCTAAGAGTACTTTCTAGGTCAACACGCTCATTAAACCCGTGAATAGACTCTGAGTATGGGCCGTATACAAGGGCAGGGGTGTCGGCATATAACCCAAAGAATCGGGCATCTGTTGTTGCTGTTGATGGGACTTGGGAAAGCGGACCTCCTGTGACAAGTTTATGAGCAGTCTCTAAGGTTTGAATAGCCATTTTTGTTTCAGGTTTGTTGTGCTCAGCTAAGGAGTAACCTTCTGCCTGAAACCCATGATAGATTATTTCTGGTGAGTTATTTCTTAGGAAACTATTTTTAGAGGTCGCTGCAGTTAGGCAATCCTCTATCTCAGCACAGGCAACTTTTAAGTCTGTTCCAGGAAATACAGCCATACGAACATCAAAAACACACCAGGCGGGCACGGAAGACACCCAGTCTCCTCCAGCTATTTTACCAACATTCAGATTTAAAGGATGATGATGATTTAAAAATTCTGGGTGCCTTATTTCTTTTGCGTTCCATCGGGTCTCTAATTCTTCTAAAGCTGCGATTAATGGTATTGCGGCTTTGATTGCACTAGATCCAGAGTCCGCACGTTCTACATGTACTGGAATACCTTTTAGATGCACTTGAAACCAAATAACGCCCAGTTGTGAAGAAAATAGCTTCTCTTCAGAAGGCTCAGTAATTAAGGCAGCATCCGCTTTATAGCCTCTCTGAAGACATGCCAAAGCACCATTACCTGTGCATTCTTCTTCTACGACAGATTGAAAAAATACATCAGAAGCTGGAGCATAACCAGAAGCATGTATTGCATCCAATGCAAAAAGGTTTGCTGCCAAACCAGCCTTCATATCTCCGACACCTCGTCCATACATCCACCCATTATCGATACGTGGTTCGTATGGTGGCGTATCCCACATTTCCAGTGGGCCCTCAGGGACAACATCAATGTGACCGTTTAAAATCAAAGATCGACCATGGTTAGTTTTGCTACGATGCGACCCTACAACGTTAATTGCATCTTCATAATTGCCTATTACTGGAGAAAACCCAGGGAGATGTGCTATATCTTCAACATTAACTTTCCAGCTATCAACTTCATACCCTCGCCCAGCAAGCTCAGACGCCATAAACTTTTGTGCTGACTGTTCATTTCCTCTAGTGGAGGGGTGTGATGCAAGTTTTTGTAAAAACTCTGTTTCTGCGTTAAACAAGTTATCTACTTCATGAAGAATTTTAGTTTTTATCTTATTAGTCATGGTAACCCTTATTTAATTTTTACCCAAGTTATTCGTTATTTTTGAAATTTTATTAATGATTTTTACTTGACCGCAAGGGGGCATTCGCTGCGGCTGGTCCTATTCTCCAATCTTTAGGGTCAGTTGATGAAAGCATTCTTTGCCTAACCTCTAACCACCACCCCATATTTGGAGGCCAGTCATCAAATGTTTGACCTTCATTCAATAACCGCGCGGCGTGTAAACCCCAGTGAGGATTGAACAATGCCTCTCTACCAAGAGCTATTAGATCAGCTTGCCCATCACAGATTATTTGCTCCGCGTGAGGTGGATCCATGATCATACCTACTGCCATAGTAGCCATTTCTGCACCATGCCTTACAGCTTCTGATAATGGGACCTGAAAACCTGGTGTGGGTGGCGATTTTGTTGCAAGACTAAAAAGAGAGTTTGGTCCTTTTATACCACCGGATGAGCAGTCAATTGCGTCTATGCCTTTATTCTTGAGTTCTTTAGCCAGTTTAATTGTATCTTCAATTTCAAGTCCGCCTTCAAACCGGTCTATACAAGATAATCTGAACAAAATAGGTTTATTAGCAGGCCAATTTTCTCTTAGGGCCTCAGCAATCTCTAATGCGAACCGCATTCTATTTTTTCGATTGCCTCCATATATATCGGTTCTGCTATTACTTATTGGAGATAAGAAAGAATGAATTAGGTAACCATGAGCCGCGTGAACGTCTAAGACTTGAAAACCAGCCTCATTACAACGTCTTGCTGCTTCTCCAAATGCTACTACTAGTTCTTTAACTTCACTCTCAGTCAGAGAATGGGGAGTTGCGTAACCTGGTGCGGCAGGTTCTGCACTGCATGAAACAATCTCCCAAGGTGGTTCACCATTCTCTGCATCTTTGCTGCTTAATGGTTGAAGTCCATCATACGGTCTCTGACGACAGGATTTCGGTCCACAATGCCCAATTTGTGCTGCTGGGATTGATCCCTGAGAGTGTATGAATGATGCAATTTTTTTTAACATTGGGATATGTGAGTCACTCCAAATCCCTGCATCAGAGTATGTGCTTCTTCCCCTTGATTCCACACATAATACTTCGGTAAAAACTGTCCCAAAGTTGCCTGTTGCAAACTTTCCTAAGTGAACTAAATGCCAGTCCGTGCATTCTCCGTTATCTTTTGCCATATACATTTGCATGGGCGATACAACTATTCTGTTCGGTAACTCTACATCTCTTAATTTCAAAGGTGAAAGTAGTTTATTTGTCATAATTTTTTCCTCAAATTACAATGTGGAATTCATATCTCATTGTTTATTAAATATTATCAAAATAAAGTTTTTGAATTCAAGCGAAAACAGTCTAATTCAGAAAATTAACAGATTAATTCACACTCATGAATTAATTAAATTTGTTTTGATTTTAAAACAGTTTTTTTCTGCTATGGCTTAGTTCTTGAAATCAGGCAGAGGGATTCTTGACAAATTTGAGCGGCCGCTAAACTAGTAATTTGTGCATGATCATAATCAGGTGCAACCTCGACAAGATCCAAACCTACAATGTTTAATTTGGTTCCACCTAAGGCACGCAGGATTTCAAGCAACTGTAAGGTTGTTAACCCTCCTGGTATAGGAGTTCCAGTGCCGGGAGCGTGTGATGGGTCCAAACAATCAATATCGATACTAACGTAGCATGCTGACTTCCCTATAACAGTCTCAATCCTTTCACTTAGTATTTTTGAAGATTGATACATCGCTTCGACAGCAGTGATAGTATTGAAACCTAAAGTAGAATTAAAGGGAGTTCTTAAGCCTATTTGAATCGACTTTGCAGGATTAATAGTTCCTGCATCTGCTGCTATCTTAAACATCGCTCCGTGTTGGATCTTTGGGCCAATCCCGGTATCTGCATGGGCATCGAATTGTAAAAGAGAAACTGGACCGTGGGCCTTGCTGACTTCCATTAATAGTGCTGAAGAAATACTATGATCACCGCCGAGTGTGAACGGGATTGCTCCTGCTGAAACAATTTTGTTTGTTTGTTTTGCCGCATTTCTAAAAAACTCTTTCGAATTTCCATATGAATATTCGATGTCTCCAGTATCCATTACAGCTATTTTATCAAATGGATCAAAACCCCACGGCCATACTTCACCCCATGCGAGCTGACAGCTTGCTTCTCTTATTGAGCGAGGACCAAATCGGGCTCCTGGACGGTTTGAGACACCTAAGTCGTAAGGTAAACCTTGTATAACCACATCTGCATTACCAAAGTCAGTTCCAAAATCTCGTCGAAAAAAAGTAGTATTACCTGAAAACGAATTTGAAGTTCTAATCCCTTTTAATATATTTTTTTCTCAACAGTCATTTTTTTCCTTAGTTAAGGGTTAAGCCTACTCTGAACTAAACTGACTAAATAATTAACTCCGTGCTCAAGAGCAGCATCATTAAAATCATAGCTAGAGTTGTGTAATGGGGCTGAATTTTCTCCATTACCAAAGAATACGTAACACCCTGGAACATGATTAAGAAAACGTGCGAAGTCTTCAGATCCGGTAACAGGTTGGTTCGCAAGCTTAGCTCTTTCAGGACCAAATACTTTTTGTCCAACTTTAATTGCGTGTTCAGCTAACTCACTATTATTTATTAATGGAATAAATTCTCGTGTATAGTTTATTGAGTAATCAAGTCCATAAGTTGAAGCTATTCCTGCTGTTATAGCATTCATTTCGTTCTCGATAGCTAAACTAACTTCCCTACGAAAACTGCGAGCATCTCCCAATATTTTGGATAAGCCTGGAAGTATGTTTCTAGATCCATCTGTTATAAGTTCGGTTACAGATACAACTGCTATGTCTGTGGGGTCAATCCGGCGAGATACAATTGTTTGTAGCGCCGTAATCAATGCGCATGCCGGGAGCATTGTTTCTTTTCCAGCTTGTGGTTTGGAGGCATGCCCTCCAATACCTATAAGTTGAATTTCAAAGTTATCTTCTGCCGACATAATCGGTCCTGGTCGAGTTTCAAAATTTCCAATAGGCAGTCCAGGCATATTATGAAATCCCCAGATCTCTTCAAATGAAAAGTTTTTCATAAGACCATCGTCGATCATTGCTTGAGCGCCTTTTCCCCACTCTTCAGCTGGTTGAAAAATAAAATGTATTATTCCATCAAAATGACAGTTTTTTGCGAGTGTTTCTGCAACGCCCAGAAGAGTAGCTGTGTGCCCGTCATGCCCGCAAGCATGCATAATGCCAGGGATAGTCGATCTGTACTCAAGATTAGTTTTTTCTTCAATCATTAGCGCATCCATATCAGCTCGGATTGCAATCGCTTTGCTTGAAGTTCCACGCTTTAGAGTTGCAACCACACCATTGCCACCAACGTCGCCTGTTATACTGTTAAGTCCAAAGGATCTTAGTTTTTCTATAACGAAAGCTGCCGTTTTTTTTGTATCAAAACCGAATTCTGGAACTCGATGAAGAGCTCGTCTCCAATCCCGCATTCGGTGATATTGAGAATTTATTTCCATATATTACCTGTTCTATAAGTTTTAGTTTTTTGCTTTAATAATTGTGCCATCAGTTACCCAAAGATCAAAGATTTCGAGTGCTTTGTCAGTAAAGGCCTTGTCATTTATGTGAGCATCTATTTCCGTTACTATTATCGGATCAGTAGCTGCCATTTTTAATGTGTCTGTAAAAGCCTTTAAGCCATCGGGATCATAAGTGTCTCCTCCAGGGCGATCCCATTCTTCTATCCCATTTTTAGGGATTATTAGATGGACTGGAGATTTACTTTTAGTTAACCTGCTGGCATAATCATGAGCTATTGCAATTCGTTCATCTCTAGAAAAAATTGTACTTTTAATGAGCTTATTATGTATATGAATATGGCGATCTCTAAAAATTTCTGGAACATTCTGCCAACCAGCGAAGTCAATTAAATCCATACATCCGGGTGCTACAATTTGAGGTATCCCTGCCTGTCCGGCATTTAACATTCTATTTTCTCCTGCGTGGACTATTGATCCATAAAGGAGATTACCAATCTCACATCCTGCGAAATCCATGACACATACGAAGCCATTCTTTTGAGCAATTCCCTCAAAAGCCATACCACCCATACCCATTGCATGGAAAATCGCCACTTCGTAACCACGGGCCTCTAACTCTGGTTTCAAGGTGGTGATATATTTCAGGCAGGATGTGCCCAGCGATGTAATTCCTACGATAGGCTTATCATTTTTTGGCGCTTCAACCGCTTTAGCGGCTCCTAACACAGCTCCAGCAGCTTGTGAAAGTGAGGATCGGCATATCGAATTTAATCCGTATAGACCACCTGCCCATAGGATCATTTGAATATCTGCAGAAAGCCTTTCTGAGGGAATTATAGGAGAAAATGATACAGTCGAAACTACATACTTTGGTAAGCCTAGTGGTAGAGCTTTACACACGTCTAATGCTAAATCAGTGCCCATTGTTCCACCTAAAAGAATTATGCCATCGAATTTACCTTTAGAATGAAGTGTACTTGCAAGATTAGACGCACCTTCTGACATAATATTCATCGCAATATGCTCACTACCACTCTCAATCGCAGTTTTAATAGATTTTCCTGCAGCCTCTGCCACAGTGTGCTTTGAAAAATCAGTTTTCCCTTTAGCTTCTCCTAAAACACTAACATCCATTTTCAATACGTTTCCGCCCATTAAAACTATAGTGTCTGAGATGTACTCTAATTCTTCATTCTTTGTGTCGTAAGTACCTACAATTAGGATTGTTTTCTTGGGCATAGTATTCTAGCTCTCTTGTTTTTAAGTAACTAACTGATAAAATTATTATTAATTAGTCTTTAGTAAATCAGATATTTATACTTTTCTAATTACCAAACCTCGTCAAGAAATTTTAACCAATTGCCTCCAATAACTCCTCTGATGCGTTTTTCTGACCAACCTGCACGTTCCATTGCTGGAATAAAGTTTTGGTATGATCCAAGTGTTTCCAATCCTTTTGGCATTGATGGAACTTCAGAAAATTGGAAACTTCCGGTTGTTGGTCTACCTAAGCCCTTGTCAGCCGTAAGATAGTTGAAGAAGTTGATATCATGGTCTTGAACCCAGTCAGTTCCAAGCCCCACAGAATCCTCTCCAACCAGGTTAATTAAATATTCTACACCTTCGATACAATCGTCGATTGTGGTGTCACGACCTTTTGGCAAAAATGGAGTATAACTAGCAAAGCCCACAAACCCTCCATGCTTGGCAATTGTTCGGATCTGTTCGTCTGTTTTATTGCGAGGATGGTTTAAAAGCATCGGACAGCAATGAGTATAAGCTACAGGAGCTGCTGAATATTTAATTGCTTGATCACTTGTGTTTGCTCCGACATGAGAAAGATCAACTAAAATACCTAATCGATTCATCTCATCTATTGCGTGTCTTCCAAAATCTGAAAGGCCACCATCGTGGGTTTCCCAACAGCCAGACCCCACAAGGTTTTGGGTGTTGTAGGTAAGTTGCATGACTCGAACGCCTAGATTGTAAAAGAGTTCAATATTTCTAATGTCTTTATCTATTGCGCTTGTATTTTGCCAACCAAGTATAATGCCTACCTTACCTTCATCCTTTGCTTTGAGAATATCTTTAGTGCAGGTGACTTTAAGTATAATATCACTATTTTCTCTAAACCATTGATTCCACTGAGATATATTTGCCATTGTTTCAGAGAAGTTTTCCCAAATACAACACGTGCAATTAGCTGCAGTTATACCTCCTCGAAGCATATCCTCGAAAAGTGCACGGGAAAACTTACTAACTACTAATCCATCAATAATCGTGATGTTGTTCATTTTGGTCATTTTGCTAATCCTTTGTCTGACTTTGTTTATAATTGGGTTAGGGGTAATTCTTTTTAATAAATTTAATAATCCCTGATGCGAGATCGGCTGTACATGTTTCAGGTAACATGTGCCCTCCATTGTTAAATACTAGGCGCTCAGCACCACATATATCATTAGAAATTGACTTTCCAAACCAGGGAGGCATTAATTGATCATCATTTGAAAAAGAAACTAAAGCTGGGCATTTAACTTTTTTAGTTATTTCTCGGCTATCAAATTTTAAGATAGGAATAAGTCCATCAGAAATAAATTTAGGATCTACTTTAAGGTTTTGACTAACTAATTCCATTTCAGAAAACCCTTGTTCGTGGTCGCGTCGATAATGTGAGGGGTATAACAAGCTTATGTTAAAACGAAAGTAGTCTAATGGGTCTAAAGCCTTTGCAACAGCGACCCTAAGGTTTTGCATTTTTAAGAGATGATTATCAGCGTGTGTCCAGGGAGAAATTAAAGTTATGCTTGAAATTCTTTCTGGGTGCATATCAGCAATTGATAAACCTATGCCACATCCGGTGGAGTGACAGACAAGATGTACTTTATTAATTGATAAACTATCTAGAAGTTCGAGAATTTCGGTTGCTCGTTCGTTCATGGGTACTGGTCCAGGAGGTAAAGTAGATTGGCTCTGACCTAAGCCTCGCTGATCATAATTAATTACAGTAAAATTTGTTGTTAGTAAGTTAATGAAAGGCTGTACTCCTACAGGACCTCGGCTCAATGGCTTTAAAATAACTATAGGGGTGCTTTGGGTGTTAATTGGCTGACCATTTACTTCGTAATAGATATCGCCGCCAAAAAGTTTTGCAAATGGCATCGGCAGGCACTCCTCAAGAAAAATTTAAAAATATATATATTTTTAAAAGGGATTTTTACTAAGTGTAAAGGTTAAAACTATAAAAATTTATTCTTGAAATTAATTGCGGTTCCAGCAACGCCTAGACGGCCTTCAAGTTTTTCATTAGGTAACAGGTCCGAGAGGTAACTGCGTAACTCTAACAGTTTGTCAAAATCCACGGAGGTATCAAATCCTAGGCTTTCTAATAAGTAAGCACAATCTTCCGTAGCGATATTCCCGGAGGCACCTGGTGCAAATGGGCAACCGCCTAATCCTGCCATTGTGGCGTCAAACCTTCTGACACCTTTTTGAAGAGCTGCCACTACATTTGCCAAACCCATTCCGCGGGTATCATGAAAATGCGCTGCCATTGGTGTGTTACCTATTTGGTCCTTAAGTTTACCAAAGAGAGATTTTACTTGCTTAGGATTTGCATAACCCACTGTATCTGCCAAATTGATTTCAGAAGCTCCCTTTTTTGCCATCTCTTTCGCTAGCTCTAGCACCCGCACCCCTGAGACTGACCCTTGAATGGAGCATCCAAATGAAGTCGCTATTGCTGCCGCCACTTCTATTTTAAAGTCTTTAGAGGTCTCGATTATTTCATTGAACATCAACAAAGATTCATCAGTTGAACAGTTGACATTAGATTGATTATGTTTTTCAGATGCTGACAATACGAAAGTGATCTTTTTGGTTCCCGCTTCAATTGCGCGGATGGCTCCTTTAGTGTTAAGAACTAACGCAGTTGGTTTGAGCTCTTTAATTTTATTAGAGTGTATAATTATATCATTTGCATCGGAAAACTGTGGCAAAATTTTTGGGGGAACAAAAGATGTTACCTCCATTTCAGTAAAACCGGCGCTTACTTGCTTTTTAATCCAGGAAAGTTTTAATTCGGTTGACAGGTTTGTTTTTATAAGTTGCAGTCCATCCCGCAAACCTACCTCTCTAATTTTGACAACATTAGACATATTAATGTCCTTTAAAGTTTGGGGGCCTTTTTTCATTGAAAGCTGCAACGCCTTCACTACGATCATTTGTTGGTACCGTTCGATTATAAGCTTCTATTTCAAAAGACATTCCGTCTGACAAACTCATTTGTAAGCCCTTGTGAATCGCCTGTTTAGCTTGTCTTACAGCAATGGGAGCATTTTTAGCAATAAGTTCTGCTGTTTCTATGGCAGCAGGAATTAGTTCAGAAATAGGAAACACAGCATTTGCTAATCCCCATTCGTAGGCCTGCATTGCATTAAATGTTTTCCCAGTAAGAATTAGCTCTTTTGCGCGACGTTCACCGATTGCGCGGGTTAAGGTTTGTGTTCCTCCAGCCCCTGGAATAATTCCTAATTTAACTTCTGTTTGAGCAAATTTAGCATTTTCAGATACATATACAAAATCTAACATTGCCACCAACTCACAACCACCGCCGTACGCTGCTCCATTGATAGCCCCAATAATTGGAATAGGGCACTCTATAATTGTTCGAGCCATTTTTTCGTAAACTAAATGTTGTTTCACCCATTGTGCATCTGTCATTCCATTTCGTTCTTTAAGATCTCCGCCAGCACAAAAAGCTCGATTTCCAGAACCAGTCAAGATTAAGACACGCTGATCGTTGGTGTTTAGTGTTAAGTTTTCAAATAAAGCTGTCAATTCTTTAGCCATTAGGGTGTTGAAGGCATTTGATGCCTCGGGACGATTAAGAGTAATTAATATTATGTGTTTAGTTAACTTTTCAATTTTTACGGTTTTGTAATTTTGGTCCATTATCTTCTCTTTTATAATTGTTTGACGTTTTTATTTTCTTTCATACTTAAATTATTACTCGACCTTTGCTTAAGGTACTTGCTTCCATTTGAAAAGCTTAGCATTATCGTTATATTATTTTGGTTTAAATTTTTATTGAGCGAGGCGGTCTAAACTTTTTCTAGATAGTTTTATCTTAAAAAGACAATAACTGTAGACTATATGGTTTTAAATAGCGAATTAGATGGAATTCTTGTTGTCTCCTTAGAACAAGCAGTTGCAGCACCCTATTGCGGCCTACTTTTAGCAGATGCGGGGGCGCGTGTTATAAAAGTAGAACGACCAGACGGAGATTTCGCCAGAGGGTATGATTCTGGCGTTAATGGCAATAGTGCAATTTTTGCTTGGCTTAATCGTGGTAAGGAATCGATATGCTTAAATCTTAAGGATGCAGAAGATTTGTCTTTAATGCGCGGATTACTTTCGAAAGCAGATGTTTTTGTCAGTAATTTAGCACCAGGTGCTGTAAACAGGATGGGCCTGGACGGTGAAACATTAAGGCACTTTAACCCTAAATTAATCTCCTGCCGTGTTTCAGGTTATGGTGAAACTGGAGAAGCGGCAGAAATGAAGGCTTATGATTTCTTAGTCCAAGCTGAAAGTGGTGTTTGCTCAGTTACTGGAACCGAAGAAACGCCAAGTAGGGTAGGAGTTTCGATGACAGATTTGTCATCTGGTTTAACCGCTTTTTCTGCAATATTAAGGGCTTTAATTCAAGTAGGTAAAACTGGGCATGGTGTCGATATTGCCATTTCTATGTTTGATGTAATGGCGGACTGGATGAATATGGCATTGCTATCGCACAGGTATATGGGTGGTGCTCCTAATAGAACAGGCCTTCAACACAGTTTTATTGCACCATACGGAGCTTTTACGTGTGGTGATGGAACGCAAATCTTACTTTCTATTCAAAGTAATAGAGAGTGGGCAGCTTTTTGTGAACACGTTTTGCAGGACTTAAAGCTAATTGACGATTACCGTTTTGTTAATAATACTTATAGGTTTAAAAACCGAGTTGAGTTAGATTCTCGAGTTAATAGTTGTTTTTTAAAGTATAACAAAGCTGAAGTTATAAGTCTTTTAAAGATAGCAAGGATTGCATATTCCTCGTTAAACTCTGTTTCCGATCTATCTACGCATCCATTTTTAAAAACATCATATGCTGAGATTGGTGGGCAACAAGTTGAGCTTGCATCTCTACCAGTTGTTACAGCCTCCGGATCACTTGAAAAAGTACCCGATTTAGGAGAGCATAGTGATTTAATTAGAAATGAATTTACTTCTTTATTTGGAGTAAAATGAAGGTAAAACAACGTAAGAATTAGTACTAAGTTTTGTTAGAAAGTAAATATTGAGAGGACTTTTATGAATTATCAACTTGATCATCAGGATATACGTGAGGGAGTAAGTAAGCTTTGTCTAGATTTTCCAGGGGAGTATTGGCAGAAATGTGATCGAGATCATGCATATCCAACTGAGTTCGTTCAAGCGCTGACCCAGGGAGGATATCTGTCAGCTTTAATTCCCGAGGAGTATGGAGGATTGGGTCTGCCTCTGTCTGCAGGGGCGGCAATACTTGAGGAGATACATCGTGCGGGAGGTAACGCTGGAGCATGCCACGCTCAAATGTATACAATGGGCACTATTTTACGACACGGCTCAGATGTGCAAAAAAAACAATACCTACCTGGAATTGCAAACGGTTCACTTAGGTTGCAAGCTTTTGGAGTGACTGAACCAACAAGTGGTACAGACACTACTGCATTAAGGACGACAGCAAAAAAAAGCGGTGACCACTATATTGTTAATGGTCAAAAAATATGGACTAGTCGAGCAGAGCATTCAGATTTACTGTTACTTTTAGCTAGAACGACACCTCGCGAAGAGGTTGTAAAGAAAACTGATGGACTGTCTGTTTTTCTCGTTGATATGCGAGATTTTGTCGGAAGAAGTTTAACAATTCGGCCAATTCGTACGATGATGAACCACTCTACAACTGAACTTTTTTTTGATGATATGAAGATCCCAAAATCAAGCCTAATAGGTGAGGAAGGTAAAGGTTTTCGAAATATATTATCAGGAATGAATGCAGAGCGAGTTTTGATTTCCGCAGAATGCATCGGGGACGCTAAATGGTTTATTGAAAAAGCATCCTCCTACGCCTGTGAAAGAAAAATCTTTCAAAGACCAATAGGCCAAAATCAAGGAGTTCAATTCCCTATAGCCAGAGCTTACAGTCAGATGCGAGCCGCTGAGTTAATGTTAGCTAAAGCAGTGGCACTGTATGATGCTGGAGGAAACCCTGGAGAAGAAGCGAATTTAGCAAAGCTGTTATCCTCTGAGGCTAGTTGGGCCGCTGCTGAGATCTGTATACAAACTTTTGGTGGTTTTGGTTTTGCAGAAGAGTATGATATTGAAAGAAAATTTCGAGAGGCAAGATTGTACCAAGTTGCACCTATATCTACGAACTTGGTCTTAAGTTATGTTGCAGAACATGTATTAGGGCTGCCGAGGTCTTATTAATGAATATTGCGAACAAGTTAATTGAATTCGCATTGGGGGAAAAAGCTTTACCTGTTAATGCTGCTCATATTTTAAACTTGTCAATACTGGACTGGGTAAGTGTGTCTCTGTCAGGGGTTAGTGAACCAGTTTCAAAAATAGTAAGAGAGTGTTTCTTAGAGGAAGGTGGGCATCCTGAGGCTTTTGTATTGGGTTCCAATAAAAAAGCGCCTAGCCGTTTAGCCGCTTTGGTAAATGGGACTATATCTCATGCGCTTGATTATGATGATACCCATTTTGCTTCACTAGGACACCCTTCAGTTGCCGTTATGCCCGCAGCACTAGCTATCTCTGACCGGGTTGATAGTGATTTAATGGCATTTAAGCGTGCTAGCCTTATTGGTATGGAGGTGGCAACCAGGATTGGCATTTGGTTGGGAAGAGGTCACTACAGAAAGGGCTTTCATGTTACTGCAACTGCTGGGACATTTGGAGCGACAGTAGCAGCGAGTCTTTTACTTGGCTTAAATGAGAGACAATTTAAAATGGCTCTTGGGCTTGCCGCTTCTCGCGCTGCTGGTATTAAGGCGCAGTTTGGCACTATGGGAAAACCATTTCATGCTGGAACCGCCGCTAGTAACGGAGTTGAGGTGTCACTTTTAGCCTATAGGGGTTTTATCTCTACAGAGGATGGCTTTGGAGGACCACAAGGATTTGGGCATACACACGACACCGAGGATAATACCACAGTTTTTGATACTCTGGGTTCTGAATATATATTTGAAGGAGTTAGTCATAAATTTCATGCCTGTTGTCATGGGCTACATGCAGGTATGGAAGCATTGATAGAGCTACGAAATAAAAACTCTGTTAAACCCAAGGATATCGAAGAAATAGAAATAATGGTTCATCCTCAATACCTTAATGTTTGTAATATTCTATCTCCAGAGACTGGGCTTGAGACAAAATTTAGTTACCGGTTTACAGCGGCTATGGTTATGCATGGCATTGATACCGCTCGCTTAGAGAGTTTTTCTGATATTTCCTGTAGAGATTTCGCTCTAACAGAAACCTGTAATAAAGTATTAGTAAGAACAGATTCCAGTCTCTCAGAAACTTCAGCAAAGGTTAGTTTGTTGACCAAATCTGGAGAAAGTTTAACAAACGATTATGACCTAGCTGATTTAACAAACCCTGAAATGCGAGAGGCTAAAGTACTTGCTAAAAGTAATAGTTTACTAGGAAAAAATAGAACCAAAGAAATATGGAGGTATATTGCGACGGAGCAAGTTAATCCAATGCCTGTATCAAAGGCTCTTTTTGATTATTCTTAACGTTTTATTCTATCCGCTATTGCTATAATCCGATACATTTCACGCATCACTGGTTTTTCAATAAGCTTTCCGTCAATTACAACAAGGCCGGTATCTGCAGCTTCGTATGTAGAAATTATCTTTCTGGCTCGAGAAATCTCTTGCTTATTAGGGGTGAATACATTGTTTAAAGAAGATATTTGTTTGGGATGAATAGAACCTTTTCCAGAAAAACCGATTGATTTTGCTTGCTCGGCCGCAATTTGCATTCCCTCGGGATCTTCTAGGTCTAAATATGGTACATCTATAACGTCAATTCCAGCTGAAGCTGCAGCGTGAACACAACGAGACCGAGCATATAATAGAGATTCCCATGCAAGATCACAGCGCAATTCTGCCGCCATATCTATTCCTCCAAATAGCATTGAATCAATCCGAGAACTTGAGTGAGCTATTTCAAAGGCCGATTCTAAGCCCTGATTAGTTTCAATTATAATATGTAATCGAGTTTCATGACCTCTCTCAGTGAGTAAATTGTCTAATAATATCACCTCATCAGGAGATTTAACCTTTGGAACCATTAGGGCAGGTGGAGGAGTGTCCGTGGCAAGAATGGCTTGAACATCTGCAATACCGAAAGCCTCTCTAATGCTGTTAATACGGACAAGACGTTCGACTCCGTCATCTGCTTGTTTCTCAGTAAAGAGAGCTAAAGTCTTTTGCCTAGCTTCATCTTTATCTTTGGGTGCAATACCATCCTCTAATTCTACACACACCATGTCTGCGCCAGATGCCAATGCTTTTGGAAACATGTCTGGTCGTAGGCCTGGTGTAAAAATAAAGCTTCGGCGAGGTCGTATATTATTTTCTTTTGTTAAAGCAGTCATTTTTTCACCTCACTTTATAGGATGGATACGTAAATTCTTTACATAGTAAAATAACATTAACTACAAACAGCATTTACTTTTAAATATTCTTTAGCCTTGTAATTTCTAATCGTTAAATACAGTCATGATCTCACTTATAGTTTTTTTAATTTTAGCAACTTCTGGAACAGTGGCCTCACCAGTTGGATATCCGACAGGTAAAATCATCACTGGTTTTTCGTTAGCTGGTCGACCGCATAACCTGCCCAACGATTTCATTGGATTTGGGGTGTGCTCAAGACACACTAAACCTGCATGATGAAGCGCCGTTATAAGCACGCCCATTGCTATCCCGACGCTTTCGGGAACATAATAATTTTTTCGTTTATCACCAGATTTACTAAGACCGTATCGTTGAGCAAATACGATAATAAGCCATGGTGCATCCGTAAGGTGAGGCTTTGAAGCTCCAGTACCAATTGGCTCAAGCGCAGCAAGCCACTCATCACCAGCCCCACCAGCGTAGAAAGTTTTTTCTTCTTCTTCTGCAGCTAAACGGATTTTGTGTTTCATTTCTTCGCTGCTTACTGCTACGAAATGCCATGGTTGGCGATTTGCGCCTGAGGGAGCGGTTCCGGCCGCCTCAATGGCGGCTTTGATAATTGGTTCTGGAACAGCTCTGGTTGAGTACTCTCTGACCGAGTGCCGTTTTCTCATATATAAAAGAAATTTTTCGATATCTTGTTGGGCCTGACCATCTTCTTTTTGAACGCGGTCCGGTAGTGGTAGGCCCCTATATATTGGTATTTCTTTATCCTTCATTATAATTCTCCAAGCTTTAAGATTTTATAACTTGTAATTATTTATTGTCCAGCGCGAGATATACCTGACTTTTTTTATCGGAAATGGGTCTTGAACTCCTAGTTGTTCGTGTTAGAAGAGGTGGTGAAATATTAATTGGATATCATAATGTCCCAGAGAACACTTCTTCTTACAGGAGCGAGCCGAGGAATCGGACATGCCACAGTTAAAAGGTTCTCCTCCGAGGGGTGGAGAGTTTTAACCTGTTCACGAAAGCCGTTTGATGAAAGATGCCCTTGGCCAGGTGGCGAAGAAAATCATATCCAGGTAGACTTATCAGATCCAAACAGTACCATTAATGCAATTCCTATTATAAAAGAAAAAGTTAATGGACGTCTTGATGCCTTGGTAAATAATGCTGGAATTTCTCCAAAAGGACCAACTAATGAAAGATTAAATAGTATCGAAACCGATTTAAAAACTTGGGGTCATGTGTTCCATGTTAATTTCTTTTCATCTGTTGTTTTGGTTAATGGCCTCATAGATGAGTTAAAAGAAGCTAAGGGTTCTATTGTTAATGTTACATCTATTGCGGGTTCACGAGTTCATCCATTTGCTGGAGCACCTTATGCAACGTCTAAAGCCGCTCTGGCAGCCTTAACTCGTGAAATGGCATATGATTTAGGTCCTTTAGGAATTAGAGTTAATGCTATAGCACCAGGAGAAGTTGAAACGTCTATTTTGAGTCCTGGAACAGAAAAAATTGTTGATGCGCTTCCGTTGCAAAGATTGGGCCAACCATCGGAAGTCGCCTCAGTTATTTTCTTTTTATGCTCCGGTCAAAGCTCTTATATTTCGGGAACTGAGGTCCAGGTCAACGGAGCACAGCACGTTTGACAGCGTATAACTTTGTGACGGATCAGTCCTTCGAAATCCGCCAATCCTCTTTGTTAACTGGATAAATCGCTTCAATTGCTGCAATGGCAACGACGTGCTGTATATTATTATCCGTATCAATTACATTTTGACCACCGTAAACTGCTGAGACTTTAGCTACTCCTCGAGGCAATGTGGAGGCTACTATTTTTGTATCAACCTTATTTGGATCTTGTACTCCAATAGTGACTTTTACAGTCATATCTTTCGAATTAAGATTAAGTGAATTAAATAGAGTGAGTGATGAGTGGTGTAGAGCATCTTGAACAGCTCGGCATGCTGCTTTTGTATAATCCATACCATATAAATCATTTCCCATACCTATTTCTAGGATTAATCTATTGGTCATTGGCTCTCTCCATATTAAATGAAACTATAACTGCGACGTTGGCTACTACAGTGGCGCCTTTACCGTCAGGTTTAATAATATCTAAACCGCCTTTAATAACCTTAAATGTTGACTGACCATAAGGTAGTATTTCTTCTAACTTAGTTAGATCAACAGACATTGGTTGTTGCACAGCTATCTCAACGTCAACTAACATTGCTTCTTTTTTAAATCCAAACGCCTCAGTAATTGATAACGAATTATGCCATAACGCATCTTTAAGGCCTCGTATGGCGGCTCCAGTATAATCCTGTTTCCTTATGGAAGTTCCCATTCCAAACTCGACCGCAACTCTTGTTTTTGCCAATAGCTATATCCTTTTGTTAAAAGCTCTTAACCAAATATCTTTAAGGTCTAACTATAACTTTATAAAGCTATTTATCTAATCTTTTTGATAGATTTCATGTTAAAAATGTTTTTAATCGATGGTAGGCTTTTATAAAAAGAGATCTACGAAATAGAGATAGTTATACTGGTCTTGCCAAATTGAACGCATCTGTTAATCCTAATTGAATAATTTTGAGTGTTTGAATTATGATTGAAAATGAGTCTTTATTTATTGCTGATAGTTTGTGGAGTGCAACGGCTAACAGTAAGATTACTTGTAATGCATTAATTGGTGACAAGGAAACCGAGATTGCCATAATTGGAGCTGGTTACACAGGCCTATCTGCAGCGTTGCATCTCTCAGAAAAAAACAAAAATATTGTTGTGCTGGATTCAGAAAACCCTGGCTGGGGTGCTTCGGGCCGCAACGGTGGTCAAGTCAATCCTGGATTAAAAGAAGATCCAAATGAGATTGAAGCTAAATTTGGAGCCGAGGTTGGACGTAGGATAGTTGACATGTCAGGCACAGCACCAGATCTCGTATTCTCTCTTATAAAAAAATACAATATTGATTGTGATGCTATCCGCTCTGGGTGGATACGGGCAGCGCATAGTGAAGATGCTCATGTAAAGCAAATCAAAAGGGCAAAAGACTGGCAGAGTAGGGGTGTTCCGATTCAAATTCTTAACTCCACAGAAATTGAAGAAATGATTGGAACAAACGAATATTGTGGTGGGACCCTTGATCCACGAGGGGGTAATTTGCATCCCTTAAATTATGTGCTTGGTTTAGCTAAAGCAACGATTTCAGCCGGTGTGACTATTCACGGCCGATCTAAAGCACGAAAAATTGTGAAGGAAAATGGTGGTTACGAAATTCATACCGATAATGGTGTTCTCCGTGCTTCTAAGGTATTACTTTGTACGAATGGTTACACCGATGGTTTGTTTCCTCCTTTGGAGAGAACTATTATCCCTGTTCAATCTGTCCAAGTAGCTACTGTACCTCTTTCAGACAATATCTTGAAATCTATACTACCAGGCAAGCAGGCACCATCCGATACGCGTCGATCTTTGCTTTACTATCGATTAGATTCTGATGGTCGTTTTATTATGGGTGGTAGAGGAGCCTATACAAAGAGAGAGACTTTGCGAGAGCAGGAGAAATTGAGATTATCAGCGCATAGAATGTTTCCACAGTTAAAAGGGGTGGCGTGGCAACATGCATGGGGAGGGTATATTGCTGTAACAACTGATCATTATCCNCACCTTAATTTACTAGGGGAAGGGATCATAGCGGGTTTNGGGTATAATGGGCGTGGTGTTGCCATGGCGACGGCCATGGGGAAGGTAATGGCAGATTGGGCTTTAAATGTTGCGCCTGATGAGCTCGACTTTCCANTTACATTGCCTCGTAAAATCCCATTTCACAAATTTAGTAAGCTGGGAGTCAAGTTAACNCTAACAAAATATAAACTATTGGATGTGTTGGGCTTTTAAAAAAAAGAGCATCGTAAANNTNATANGTGGCATTTGAATAAATTTAGAATATTGTTAANCATACTATCAAAATTATGAAAAATAACGTAANNGAAAGCCGAATTATGACCACAGCCTACGATTTNGGAATGCAAAAAATAGCTAATGGAGAGACTTTAATACTTGATGGAGGAACATCAACTGAATTGGAGCGTCGCGGAGCTAAAATGCAAAACACACAGTGGTCAGCTAGTGTTTCTTTTGAGTCGTTTGATCTATTAGTTGATACTCATCGCGCCTATATTGATGCCGGTGCTGATGTAATTACTGTCAATAGTTACGCATCATCGAGACTTGTTTTAGCAGGAACGGAAAGTGAAAAAAACTTTGAAGCGATAAATAAAAAGAATATTGAAGCCGCTTTGATAGCCAGAGAAAAATCTGGGGCAAGAGATATTTTAATTGCGGGGTCTATGTCCCATCAAGCTTCCTGGAAAAGGGATGGTACGAGAGTTAAACAACAAATTGAAACTGTTATCCCAAAAAAGGATTTAGATAGTGCTTTCAAGGAAATGCTTAATTTTCACGAACTAGGTGGGGTAGATTTACTATTATTAGAAATGATGACTATTCCAGACCGAATGAAATCACTTTTTAAGTGTGTGTCTCAATCACATTTACCTGTTTGGTGCGGTTTTTCGGCAAAAAGAAAGAGTGAGAGTGGAGAAATAACATCATTTCACGATGAAAAGGTTAGTTTTGAAGAGGTTGTCAAGCTATCTCTAGATTATAATTTTGATGTTTGTGGAATTATGCATACATCAGCTGATTTAATTTCAGAGTGTGTAGGGCTTATAAAAAAACAATACTCTGGACCTGTGATGGCTTATCCAGATAGTGGTTACTTCAAATCACCTAATTGGCAATTTATGGATGTTATGTCTCCAAACCAGCTAGCTGAACTTTCATCAAAATGGATCGATTCAGGAGTTAATATTATAGGTGGTTGTTGTGGTCTTGGCCCTGAACATACAGAAGCTCAGGCAAGACTTAAATAACACTGCTAGTTAATAAATTATATTTTGTGAGGTATGTTAAATGACAGATGGTATGATTTCGGCTCCCCAGCCTGAAGCTGTTGAAGCTGGAATTGAAGTTCTTAAAGCAGGTGGAAATCTTATAGATGCAACTGTTTGTGCAGCATTAGTTCAGACTGCGGTTGATCCACAAATGTGCGGTATAGCTGGGTTTGGAAATATACAGATTTTTTTACCTGAAAAGGATGTTCATACAACATTTGATTTTCATGGGCGAGCGCCAAAGGCAGTAAAGTCTGATATCTGGGAAAGCCTTATCGAGCGAGAAGCTGAAGATGGTTGGGGATTTATTTTATCCGGTCGAGAGAATGAGTTTGGATATGGTTCTATAAGTACTCCGAGAACTTTAGCAACTTTAGACACCATTTTAAATTTATATGGAACACGGTCTTTAAAAGAATTAATTCAACCTGCAATTGAGTATTGTAGAAATGGAGTACTTATAAGACCGCATATGAGTTCCTACTGGAATATGCCTGCAACCGCTGGCCGTGACCCTAATATTAGTATGGTGAATAAGTTTAAAGAAACCCAAAAAATCTATTGTGATGAGAGTGGATTAGTTAAGAAGGTTGGTGACCTTTTATTAAATCCTGATATGGGACAACTTTATCAAGATATTGGGAATTATGGAGTTAATCATTTTTATTCAGGAGAAATCTCACAGAGAATTATATTGGATATGCAGAAAAATGGAGGTTTGCTTGCTATAGAGGACCTTCAGGAGTGTACGCCAGAAGAGCACCCACCTCTATGGGGAACCTTTTTTGATTATAAAATTGCAACAAATAATCCTCCTGGTGGAGGCGTTATGTTAGTTGAAATGTTAAACATTTTAGAAGAGTTTGATCTTAAGGGCATGGGTCACAACTCAGTGGAATATATAAAAGTGGTCTCTGAAGTTATGAAGATTGCTACAATAGATAAAGACACTAAGGTTGGAGATCCTAAATTTACCGTTGTTCCTACTGACCAACTAACATCTAAGTCTTATGCTAAAGCTCACGCAGAAAAAATAAAACGAGGGGACCGAGCGGTTGTTAACAGGGTTAATAAAGGTAATCCCGAAAGCAAGTGCACAACTCAGCTTGTATTGGCTGATGTAAGTGGAAATTGTGTAACAATGACCCATACTCTTGGACAGCCTTCGGGGGTGGTCACTGAAGGCCTTGGGTTCATGTATAATGGTGCAATGACAGTATTTGATCCTAGGCCAGGCCGTCCTGGGTCGTTGGCTCCTGGAAAGGCGCGGTTTACAGCAATTTCGCCAACTATAATCTTTAAAGATGATCTCCCATATTTAATCCTAGGCGCGCCAGGTGCTACTTACATTACGATGGGAAATTTGCAGGTCATACTAAATGTCATCGTGTTTGGAATGAATGCCCAAGAGGCTGTAAGCGCTCCAAGGTTTGCTGCTACATCTAATTTTATAGAGCTTTCTAATCGTATATTTAGATCAACAGAATTTAGTTTAAAATCTGATAATTATGAAGTTGTGAGGAGGCCGGAGAGCCATACTTTCGCTTGGGTACATGCTATTCGAATAGTTAATGGTGAACTTGATGGTGGAGCTGACCCTGCGACAGATGGAATGAGCGCCTCATCATATTAAAAATGAATTTTTGTTATTATTACTGAGAAGGGAAACAGAATGACATGGAAAAAGTGGTCTCATTCAGACCTTGAGAAGCAATTCAATCCTCGTGCTGCAATTGGAGAGGGAATTACTACAATTTTAGCTGGTTGGGAGTCTGCCTCTGCTGGGCGTAGAGTAGAGCTTAAGGGCGAGTTCGATATTGCTTATGGAGATCACCCTTTAATGCAATATGACTGTCATGTAAAAAGTTCAGATAAATTAATAATAATAAATATTCATGGAGGGTATTTTCGTGCCTTTGATAAGTCTGGGATGGATAGCCATGTAGCTGATCTTTTAAAAAGTGGATTTGGAGTCGTAAATATAAATTATCCGCTCTGCCCTGAAGTAACTTTAACTTCAATTGTTAAAACCTTAAGCGTTGGTATTAGTCATGTTATGGAGCACTTAGAGGCTCAGGGGTTTAATCAAAAAATCGTTTTGCTAGGTCATTCAGCAGGGGCGCATTTAGGGATGCATTTGTCCCATGAGCCAGCAATAAAGAAAAAGTTAGTAGGGATAGTAGCTCTATCGGGAGTATTTGAATTAGGTTTCATTCAACAAATATCCATTCAAGATGATGTACATTTGTCAGATGATGAAGTAAAAAAACTTGATTGTCTAAATTTTCCTCCGTCATTAGGACCAAAATATTATATCTCAGCTGGCGGAGATGAACCGTCGGCATGGATCGATCAATCCTGGATTATGGCTAATTTTTTGACCAAACGTGGTGATGATGTTACTTTACATATCTGTTCTGGAGCACATCACTTTAATCTTGTTGATTATCTATGTGATGGAAACCATTCAGATGGGCTGGTTTTAAAAAAATGGATAGTATCTTTATGTGACGAATAACATTTAATTATTTCTCAAATGCAAATGATACTTTTAATGGTTCTTTTTGATTGTACCCTAAAATCATATCTGCAGCCCTTGCCGCTATCATTTGAACAGGAGCATTTAAATTTGCGGAGATAATTTTAGGCATTACGGAGGCATCAACAACCCTTAAGTTTTTAAGGCCATGTACACAAAAATTCTCATCAACTACCGCTTGTTTCCCGTTCCCCATAGAGCACGTGCAGCTTGGATGGTAGTCAGTTGCAACAGTTTTTCTGAGCCATGCTTTAATTTCAGCATCAGTTTTTATTGAGGGTCCTGGTTCAATTTCAGTACCACGAAATTGATCAAATGATTTTTGTGCCACAAGTTCGCGAGCTTTTTTTACACCATTAAGAAGGTCTTTGATATCTTTAGGGTCTTTTAAATAATTAAAAGTTATTAATGGTTTATCGTTAGGGTTAGATGACTTAAGCTCCACGGAACCAGTGCTTCTGGGACGTAGTTGATCAATAAGTAATGCAAAAGCCTGCCTTAAGTAGATTTTAGTTCCTTTGTACTCATATCCAATTGGTGCAAAATGATACTGTAGGTCAGGGTAGGGTACTTTTTCATTACTTTTAATGAGGCCGCCGGCTTCCCAAATGTTCGAAGCTGCAATACCTGTTCGAGTAAAGATCCATTGAATGCCCGCAGCTAATTTATTGATAGATAAATCAACTTTTTGGATAGCAAAGCTTTTTTTGCACTCATACTGTAATTCGATTTTTGCATGGTCCTGTAAGTTTTGTCCGACGCCAGGTAAATCTATTACCGGGGTAATGCCATGTTTAAGTAGATGATCTGATGGTCCGACGCCTGAAAGCATTAAAATGTGTGGTGAGTTAATCGCTCCACCGGACAGAATAATTTCTTTCTCGGCATCTATCGTATGTAGCTTTCCTTTATGGCGATAGGTGATTGCTTGAGCGGTAGTACCACTAAATATTATTTTTTCTACATGAGCTCGAGTAATAAGTTTGACGTTTCCCCTAGCCAAAGCAGGACGAAGATGGGCAACCGCTGCGCTACACCTGCGGCCATTTTTTTTTGTTGCATCTAGTCTAGCGACCCCTTCTGGATTAAAACCATTTAGATCGTCTGAGTGACCTTGCCCAGAATCTTTCCCGGCCTCTTCAAAAGCATCAAATAATGGGTTTTGAAAGGATCCTTTGGAAACGCCCAAGTCGCCACTGTCACCACGCCAGTCGTCACCACCACGGTCAGAGCTTTCACCAGCCTTGAAGTAAGGTAGACACTTATCAAACGACCAATCTTTCAATCCAAATTTATCTTTCCAGGCTTCGTAGTCTAGAGGGTGACCACGCATGTATACCATGGAGTTTATCGATGAAGAACCGCCTATAACTTTCCCTCTAGGGGTATCAATACTTCTGTCCAAAGCAAAATTCTCCGCTTCAGTTTTGTAATTCCAATTAATTTTAGGATCTTTGTATACGCTATAAACTCCGGCAGGGACATGAATAAGCAAGTTGTAATCCATTGGGCCAGCTTCAAGTATTAAAATTTTAACTGCTAAATTTTTACCTAGTCTATTGGCTAAAACACAACCAGCTGAGCCAGCTCCTACAATAATATAATCAAATTTTTTCATCTTGTTGTGCCTTTGTATAAGTTATGTAGTCGATATAGAGATAATTCTACTTATTAAAGACTTTATGACTGATTTTTCTATTATATTTAATTCTAACTTAGGTATAAAATACTTAACAATTGTATTATTATGGTATAAAGTTTGTTAAAAACTAAAAATAATGAGAAAAAATTTATAAAAATGAAACAATTAGATGTAAATGATATTAAAATTTTAAGACAGTTGCAAAAGAATGCATCACTTAGCATTGAGGAAATATCAGATAGGATAGCACTCTCACGCAATGCTTGTTGGAGAAGAATAAGGCGTCTAGAGGACGACGGAATTATTAATAAGAGAGTTGCTATTGTTAACGCAGACGCTCTTGATTTAGGGCAAATGGTTATTGTTCTTATAAGTACTAACTCTCATGACCCTAAGTGGTTAAGTTTGTTTCGCTCAGCAATCGCCGAAATGCCTGAGATTATGGGGGCACATCGTATGAGTGGTGACTTAGATTATATTTTAAGAGTAAGAGTTCGTGATGTCAGAGCGTATGATAAATTCTATCAGAGATTAATCTCTAAAGTCCCTATTTCAAATGTTTCTTCCAGCTTTGTTATGGAAGATCTCAAAGACAGTACTGAATTGCCATTGTAACAAAATTCGCAATGAGTCATAAGTTATACCATTATTTTATGTTGAGTCCTTAAGGATAATTTATGGCTTTTGTTAGTGGAAATATTTTTTGACTGATCGTACAATTTCTTATGGTGCTTTTAACGCAAAACTATCGGACTTTAAAGCGGCTGCTTTACGTGTTTCCAAAGACGTAGTAACAACACCATTATTAGCTTTGGATGTTTCTGACAGAAATTTAATGCTTAAAGCAGAGTGCCTACAATCTCTAGGGTCTTTTAAGATTCGAGCTGGAGCAAATGCTATCGAGACAGCAAATAAGGCCTCATTACGTAACGGAGTTGTAACAGCAAGCGCAGGAAATTTTGGTCAAGGTGTTGCGCAAGCGGCCGTGTCACGTGGTCTTTCGGTTGATGTTATTGCACCAGATACAGCTTCGGTCGTAAAACTAGAAGCACTTCACAAACTTGGGGCAAGAGTAAAGACAGTTTCCTTTGATGATTGGTGGGAGGTAATGGTTTCTCGATCACCTGGTGTTGATGGATTTTTTATCCATCCGGTGGAAGAGCTTTCAGTTATAATGGGAAACGGTGGTATTGGACTTGAAATTGTTAATCAGTTTCCTCAGGTAGATGTCGTTGTTGTACCTGTTGGAGGAGGAGGTATGATTTCTGGAATTGCATTAGCTATGAAAGCTCTTGGTAAAAGACCTCGAATAATTGCTTGTGAAATAGAGAGTTCGACACCTTTGTTTTCAGCCAAGCTTGCTGGAAAACCAGTGAAGGTTTCGCGTGGGCCCAGTTGGATAGATGGAATAGGGTCCACCAGTGTATTACCTAAAATGTGGCCATTACTTGATGCATTAGTTGATGATGTTGTAGTGGTATCCCACAAAGAGGCAGCGAAGGCTTTGCGAACCTTGGCTCAAGATGCCCACCTAGTTTCTGAAGGTGCAGGGGCAGTTGCTCTGGCTGCAGCATTAAGACCAGAGTTTTCTGGACTGAATATAGTTTCGGTTATTTCTGGAGGAAACATAGATATGACAACTTTTTCAAGAATATTACATGGGGAAGATTTTTAGATCATTCGCAAAAGTAGCCGAATTAATTTTATAAGGAGAAACTGATATGCTTTCTTTGTCATCAAAAAATGTTTTCGAACTACTTTCTATGAACGATGCAATAAGGGTTATAGAAAAAACTATGATCTCTGTATCTAACGATAAGTGTGTTCTACCGTTAAGGAACGTAATAGATGTCAGTTCATCTAACAGACTTGGTATAATGCCCGGTGTCTTAAGTTTGGGTGGGTTATATGGAGTTAAGGTTCTCAGTTTATTCCCAGAAAACCCATCAAAAGGACTTTCCTCTCACATTGGAGTTGTAATTTTATTTAACCCTGAAACTGGCGCCCCAGCCGCTGCAATCAATGCGGATGCCTTGACGGCTGTTAGAACGGCTGCTGCGACTGCGGTTGCTACGAAAGCGCTCTCTAGAATGGAATCCTCCAAACTCACAATTATTGGAACTGGTGAACAGGCTGAAGCACATATAGAGGCTATATCCTTAGTAAGGAATATAACAAAAATTAATATTGTTGGCAGAGAGATGACCCGCGCTAAAGACTTCTTAAATAAAGTGGGGGGTCGATTTCCAAACATAAATTTCACAGCATTCAAAAATGTAAAGGATGGTATAAAAGGTTCTGACATTGTGTGCACTGTAACGTCGTCTAAGAAGGTTATTTTATTTGGGGAATGGGTTACTAAAGGTACTCATGTAAATGCTGTTGGTGCTTCTATTCCAATCTTTCAGGAAATAGATGAATCTATGGTTCTAAAGTCAAAATTGTTTGTTGACTATCGGCCTTCAGCTTTAGCTCAGGCCAAAGAGATTATAGATGGCTTAAATTCGAAAGCTTTTGACAGCAGTCATATTCTTGGCGAAATTGGAGAGGTTTTGTCAGATAAAGTGAAAGGTCGATTATTTCCTAGTGATATTACATTGTATCGTTCAATGGGAATAGCTGCGCAGGACTTAGCATGTGCTGATTTTGTTTTTCAAAAAGCCAAGAAAGAAGGATACGGAGTTTTTGGAGATATTACTTAGTTTAAAAAAACCTGTTCTTTAAAGGTTCTATCCGGAGGTTCATTAATGACTGATACAAAGATTTGGCAGTTATCCGCTCACGAGGTAGTTTTGTTATTACGATCAGGTGAAGTAAGTCCACTTGATGTAGTACAGGCCTCAATAGAAAGAATAGAAGAGGTGGATACTAAGGTAAATGCTATCCCAATTAGGTGTTTTGATAGGGCTATAGAAAAAGCCAGAAAAGTGAATATTAAAGAAGAAATTAAGAATCCAAAAAGCCTTTTAGGGCTTCCAATTGTAGTAAAGGATTATAATGATCTTGGGGGAGTCAAAACTACCTACGGTTCAAAGATTTATGAATATAACATGCCTAAAAAATCTGATGCAACGATTGCAAAATTAGAAGAAAATGGAGCAAACCCTGTGGGCAAGTCAAACGTGCCGGAGTGGGCTGGTGGTCATACTTTTAATCCTAACTTTGGTATCACAAGAAACCCATTTAATTTAAAGAAAACTGCTGGTGGTTCGTCAGGAGGTTCAGGAGCAGCATTAGCGAGTGGTCAGATTTGGCTGGCAACAGGAAATGATCTTGGTGGAAGTCTTAGGACCCCTGCTGCTTTTAATAATGTCGTTGGTTTGCGGCCTAGCATTGGGGTTGTCCCTCGTGGTCAAAGGCTGCAACCTTTTGATACTCTTTGGGTGGAAGGCCCAATGGCTAGATCTGTTAAAGATGTAGCCTTGATGTTGGATGCTGGAGCTGGATACTCATCCGAAGACCCTTTGTCATTTGAACACAACTCTCGTTTATTTATAGACCAATTAGACGAGTTTCCTTTACCTAAGAGAGTAGCTTTTAGCCAAGATTTAGGGATTTTACCGGTCTCCCAAGAGATAAGGTTAGCAACACAAAAGGCAATTCTAAAGGTCGGAGATTTGGGGGTAGATATAATACAGGAAATCCCTGATTTTTCTGAGGTATTGGAAGGATTTCAAACTCTTAGAGGAGTTTTACTCGCCTCTATGATGGGAGAGTTAGTTAAAAATAATAGGTCAAAAATTTCACCAGATATCGTTAAAAACGTCGAATTAGGTTATAAAGTAAGTAATGATGATATTATCAAGGCCGAAATCGTAAGAAAAAGAATAATGCTTGGTATGGTTGAGTTTTTTAAACAATCAGATTTTTTAATTTGTCCAACGACTTCAGTTGCTCCTTTCGATACTGCGAAACCATTTATCACGGAAATCGATGGGGTAACTTGTGAAACTTATATCGATTGGTTTGCGATTACTTTTGCACTTACCATGACATCTTGCCCAGTTATTAGCTTGCCTTGCGGTTTTACAGATGGCGGGTTGCCAGTTGGAATTCAAATTGTAGGAAAGCCTAGGCAGGAGAATAAACTACTGGCTTTTGCAAACACTTTAGAGCAACACCTTGGGGTCTCTAATTTTGTCCCTATTAAAAATATTTAACTTATTTATCAATTTTGTCTGAGTAAAGCTCACCTGCTTTGCCCCAATTTTTTTGTTCAATGTCCGTTATTATCACGTCGACTGCGTCACGATTTCCGCCACAAGATTTAATAAAGCTATCAGTTAACTCTTTAACTAATACTTTTTTTTGTTCATCAGTCCTACCTTTAAACATCTCCACTCTTATTAAGGGCATTTTATTTCCTTCTTAAAACTGTTTAATTAATACTTTTATATTCCCAAAATTTTTATATAGTTATCTATATTTTCCGTCCCAGTCTTTTACTTTTTCTAGATTGCCGTCTTTATCTAGGGTAGGTCTGTTTTTTGAGAATGTATTCTCTGAACCAACTACTCCGTAGTTCATATAACCTAATCTAACTAAAGGTCGAGCAGCTGCGGTGTCAAACAATCCGTCTTTAATAAATTTTTCGTTAATAAACACACCAACTACATGACCAAAAACAACATAGCTTCCTGTCCCTTTAGATCGGTCAGAACCAGGAAAATCGATGGTTTTCCAATATCGACATTCGAGTGCTGCGGGGCTCTCTGATACGAATGGAGCATCTACGAATTTCCCTGTTTGAGGAGTTAATCCAGCTAGTTTGAACTCATCTATATTTGAATTCGCTGCTACAGAACTACCGTTCATGTTATCGAATAAAGCTTCAACTGCCAAAGAGACAGTAAATACCCCTGTTTCTTCTGCATTGGTAATAGAATCTTTTATATCGGTTGAAGCAAACATTACGAAATGTGGTTTGTCTGATACCGCATTAAAATAACTATAAGGAGCTAAATTTTTCACACCAGATTTACTGACACTACCTATCCACCCAATTGGTCTTGGAGCTACTATAGCCTTAAAAGGATCGTGGGGAAGACCGTGATTGTTTAAAATACTGTCATAATGCATTAAATTATATCCTTTTTTTGTTCTAAAGTTATGTTTTTAAAAATAGTAAAGCTTATTTATATTTATTAACTTAGTTGTAATGACTCACATTATGCGGTTACTTTTACTTTATAACATTTGAGATACATTTTATTCTGGTCTTTCCACTTAGAAGTTTTGACATAAACGCCTGGAATCAAAAATGGCGGCATGAATATTACGACTAGCAACAGCATCTCCAACTCGATAAAGATTAAATCCTCCTATTTTAGATTCTGCATATGGTTGGCTGAGATTGCCGATAATCGATTGGATATCAGTTATCCCATTATTTATGGATTTGCCACATAACTCTTGGTATAATTCGTCCATTGGCACGGTGCCGTGTTCGATAACAATATGATCTACTAATTTCTCTACGATGTGGCCTCCGTAATCACAAGAAAATCTAGCCTTAAGTTTGTTGCCGGAGCGAGAGACATCAACCAACCGAAAATCTGGTGTTACTGCTACATTATAATCTTTAAAATTTTTCATATACATAGGAAAGTTCGATGATCCCATTTCTGCTGCCATGTGCCTGTCTGGAGTTATTAATTCAACCTGATAACCTCTTTTAGCAATCTCAATCACTGTAGAGGCAGCCTGATGTTGACCATGATCATCATAAACTAATACGGTATTAGGCTCAGATTCTTTTGGTAATCCCAAGTTTTGAAGAAGAGCTTGTCCTGATAAAACATCCCAAGTGCTAAAACAGTCTTCTAGCCCCTCTATGTATTCAAGATCAGGAATTCCACCTGTAGCAATTATTACGATATCTGGATCTTCGTTTATAACATAATTTGCATCAGCATATTGTTGAAGCCTTATTTCAATATTTAAGTGTTTAATTTCTGACTCCAACCAATCAATGACTCCAATAAGGTCTTTACGGACCTCTGCCATTGACGCAAGCCTAACTTGACCGCCAAGAGTTGAGGCGGCTTCTATTAATATTACTTTGTGGCCTCGTTCACCACATACCCGAGCTGCTTCTAGTCCTGCTGGACCTGCACCAATTATTACAACCTTACTTTGATTATCTGATTTTTGTACTAAATGAGGTACTGATTTTTCCCTTGTAGTGGCTACATTATGAAGGCAAAGCATTTCTCCTTCACCATATATGCGATCAATACAGTATCCTGCACCCACACAAGGTCTAATCCTATGTTCATCACCTGCTATCAACTTTTTTACTAGGTGAGGGTCAGCGATGTGCGCTCTTGTCATTCCAACCAGGTCTAATAGGTTTTCAGATATAGCGTACCTGGCTGTTGCTAAGTCAGAAATCCGAGCAGCATGAATTATAGGAGTTGCTAGCTCTGACTTAAAATATCCAGCTAACTGCAACCAAGGTGACAATTTTTGAAACATTGCAGGGACTGCATAGCTAGCAAGCATATACTCAGTATCTGACCTACCCACATTCACATTGAAATAGTCAATGGTGCCATCAGATTCAATAACTTCAAGTGCTCTAAGCGCCTCATCTGGCTGTAGGCCTTCTTTTAGTTTGCTGTCCATCTCTACCCTAGCACCAATTACAATATCCTCTTTGAGTTCAGTACGTAAAGCTTCATACAGCTCTCTAATGAAACGCATTCTATTCATGAATTCACCACCGTAGCTATCTAACCTAAAATTAGTGTCAGGAGACAAAAACTGTCCCGGAAGATGTCCGTTTTGTAGTACCTCAATTCCATCCAAACCTGCATCTCGACAACGTCTAGCGGCTGCTACATAGTCTGATATAACTCTTTTGATATCATAATGATCCATTATTTTTGGGAAGCCTCTATGGGCGGGTTCTCTTATACGAGAGGGAGCGATAATGGGGAGCCAGTGACCATCATTCCAAGTGGTGCGACGACCTAGATGAGAAATTTGGCATATCATTTTGCAATTTTCTTTATGTATTAGATCTGAGAAATTTCTAAACCACGGAATTACTTGATCTGTACTTACATTTAGTTGTCCAAAAACAGATGGAGAATCTGGGCTTACACATGATGACCCCCCCACCATAGTCATCGCTATACCACCTTTCGCTTTTTCAAGATGATAAAGTTGATAACGCTCTTTTGGCATTCCATTATCTGCTAATGCCGGTGCATGAGGCGTGCTTACTATACGATTTTTAAGTTCCATTCCTGCCAATTTATAGGGTTCTAGCAGTGGATCTTTCTTTTTATGTTTTTTCATTAATCGCTTTCAGAGTAAGGGGTTTAGGGAAGGATATATAAAGAGTATTATTAAACAAAATTCACAGACTAAAAATTTAAACTATGTTTTTTTTTGATAGTAAAGATCTTGATTTTTTTATTTTGCTTTTTGACAATAATATAATTTAACCGTTAAGCTTTGAAGTAAGGTTCTAAATTTTTTTAATAGATGAAAGTAGTAAAACATGAATAACACTAACACCGATCGCATTACTCAGGAAATTGGAGTGTTAAAACGAAGAGAAACAGAGGCTCGTATTTTAGCTCCAATAATGGATGCACTTAATGACCGCTTCGGTAAAGAAGAGGTATTAGAGGTTATTAGAAAAAAAATAATAGCACTTTCAAGAGAACAGGGGGAAAGTTTAGCTGATGAATATGGAAATGATGTAGACGCATTTTTAAAGACGTTAGAGTTTTGGACTCAGGACAATGCATTAGAGATTAATATAATTGAAAAAAATCAAACTACGTTAGATTTTGATGTTGTAAGATGTCGATATGCTGAGATGTATGAGTCCTTGGGAATTAAGGAGTTAGGCGCAACTTTATCTTGTAATCGAGACTATGCATTGATTGAGGGCTTTAACCCAGATGCCACTTTGGTAAGAGAGAAAACGATTATGTCAGGAGGAGACTGTTGTACCTTTAGGTACAATTTTAGCGCTAAGACGTAGATCGTAGCTGAGGCGAAGTTGCGATTGTAACAAACCTATTAGCTACTTTGACTATTTATACGTAATGCAGATAGGAAAAAAGGTGTTTAGCCTTAAGTAAATTAAAGGAGAGCAAAATGTTGGAGATAGGGTTTATTGGGTTAGGTCGGATGGGGCAATCGATGGCCCTTAATATGGCTCAGAAAGGGTTTAAGCTCGCAATATATGATATCAAAGATGATGCAATGAAGCCTTTCACAGAATTTAACAACTGCAGGCAGGCTAGTAATGCAAATGATACCATAAGACCTGGCGCTATCATAATAACTGTTTTACCTGGTCCTGCCGAAGTAGAAGAAGTGATTTTAGCAAAAGGTGGTGTTTTGGATGCAATGCCAAAAGGAACCTTATTAATGGATATGTCTACGGTGTTACCCGAAACCACTGATAAGATAGCAAAAGCGGCCAAGCTCCGTGGATGCTATTTTGTCGATGCACCTATTGGACGTCTAGCTCAACACGCAGATAGAGGTGAAAGCCTTTTTATGGTCGGAGCAGAAGATGAGGCTTTCGAAACCGTAAAACCGGCCCTGGAGGCTATGGGAACAACTATATTACGATGTGGTGGGCCAGGTGCCGGCACACGCACTAAGTTAATTAACAATTATTTAGTCCTATCATCGGTACAAATGAACTCAGAGGCCATTGCTTTAACACAACGATTTGGCCTAGATTTAGAAACAACTTTAAGTGTTATTCATGGAACAACAGCCACAAACGGCCAGTTAAAGATAAACTTTGCTTCGAAGGTTTTTAAAAATGATATTGAACCTGGCTTTTCTATTGATTTAGCGCATAAAGATATGTCCCTAATAATCGAGAGTGCTAATAAAGGAAAAATACCAATGCCAATTGCGGCTTCTACACGAGAAAGTATGAGTCTGGCACGAGCTAACGGGTGGGGTAGTAAAGATTTTTCTGCACTTGCAGATTTTTGGTGTGAAATGTCCAAGGTGAAAAAAGCACGTCTTTAACAGTTAGGATTTTATAGTGAGCGAGAATATATATTTAAGATGTTTACCTATAACCGGTTATTTAGATAATGTTTCTGGTAGGGCAGGTGATAGCTTTGATGTAAAAGTTAGTGCTCAAGGTCTAGATGATTATAAAGCAGATATAGTGAGAATTATATGCGCTGATCCTAACCCAGCGGGGCCAGGGTTAAGATATGAGGCGCAAAAATTTGACCTTGCAGGATGTTATCCACCTCGGAGCCAGCCCATTGATTTAGGGTCTTATGGTGAAGTGCCTGCGAACTCGTGTTTCGTTGCGCCAAAAATGTTAATTGGACTTTTAATACAACCGGGAATTTTAAGAAGTTCACCATCTGTTTTGGCTGCGTCTCAAAATCCAATCGGTGATGGGTGGGTTTTAGAGTTAAACAAGCAGGAAATAAAATTTAGTTATAAATCAACTAATGGTTCAGTTGAAAGTATATCTCTTAGAACTTCGATTAAGTGTTCGTCTTGGTACCATATTTGGGCAGGTTACGATGTTTTGGAGGGTCGATTACTTCTTGGATGCCAAAGTAAATTTGATGGAGCTTTAAGTATCCAAGAACGTAATGTTGAGCTAAATAGGGTAGGTGATTGTTCAAAATTAACTTTTGCTGCAAAAAAAACAAACAATCAATCTGCCGATCATTTCAATGGACGTATAGAAGACCCAGTTCTATATGCTAAATTACCAGTAAGAGAATGCCCGCCTACACTTCCAGATGAGGCAGGGGATGGTGAAATAGTTGCTTGGTGGGATTTCTCAATTGGGATAGAAACTCAGACTTTAGTAGACCGTGGTTCAAGGGGATTGGGAGGTCGATTAGTAAATATACCTTATCGTGGAATGCGTGGAATAAACTGGACAGGGAGATTTATGCACTGGCGGGACTCTCCACGCGAATATGCGGCGATTCATTTTCATGAAGATGACTTACATGATTGTGGTTGGGATACAGATTTTTCCTTTAAGATTCCGTCCTCAGCGAAAAGTGGGGTGTATGGGCTTAGACTAAGGCAAGGGTCTAGTGAAGATATTCTTCCATTTTATATATTACCAGCTAATGATAAAAAGAAGAATAAGATATGTTATCTAGCATCTACATTCACGTATCAAGCTTACGCTAACCACGCTCGAGGGAATTGTGATCAGCAAATGCGGAGCCGGATGAGAGATTGGGGTGCAAACCCACATAATCCTGATGATTACCCTGTTTATGGTAAATCAACTTATAATTTTCATCCAGATGGAACTGGTACTTCTATTTCATCGAGGCTTCGTCCTGTTTTGACTCATCGTCCGGGGTATTTAACCTTTATGGATAATGCAGGATCAGGCCTAAGACATTTCTCTGCAGATTCACATTTGTTAAATTGGTTTGAAGACTCGCATATTGATTTTGATGTGATTACTGATGAGGATTTAGACAATGAAGGCTTAAGCTTGATATCTAGTTATAGTACAATAATAACGGGCTCTCATCCAGAGTATCATACGGCTCGTATGTTGGATTGCTTGCAGTCATATAGAGATCAAGGTGGTAAATTCATCTATTTAGGTGGGAATGGGTTTTACTGGAAGATTACACGAATACCATCTTTACCGGGTGTAATTGAACTGCGTAGGGCAGAGGGGGGCATTCGAGCCTGGGCAACTGCCCCAGGAGAGTCTTACCACCAATTGGACGGTGAGTATGGCGGCTTATGGCGAAGAAATGGTCGACCGCCACAAAAATTAGCTGGAGTTGGTTTTTCTGCTCAAGGTTTGTTCGAGGGTTCGTATTATCGGCGGATGCCTGATAGCTATAAACTAGAAGCTGACTGGGTTTTTGAGGGTGTGACAGAGGAGAAGCTTGGGGATTATGGTTTAAGTGGTGGAGGGGCTGCTGGTTTTGAATTAGATCGTGCTGACTTCGCTCTAGGAACGCCTGAGGGAACTTTTATACTTGCTAGAAGTGAAAATCATAGTGACAGTTTTGTAACCGTACCAGAGGAACTTCTGAGTCATATTAATACTGTTACTGGAGAAGACCCGGCTGATCTTATAAGGGCTGAAATAGTTTATGGTAAATTACCAAATGGAGGAGAAATTTTTTCTGTAGGTTCCATTTGTTTTTGTGGAAGCCTAAATTATAACAATGGTAATAATGGAGTTTCTAAGATGTTAAGAAATGTAGTTCGGCGATTCGCAGGAGTTTAATCTATCCAGAACGTGTTTCACTGACTGCACTTAGCTCTTCAAATAAATGCGCATGTTCTGAAATGAGTTCTAGGAGATCTTCTTTTTTTAATTTAAGTAATTTTACCTCTTGTGCAGAGGTAATTGATGCATTGCGAACTTCATTTTTTAATAAGCCCCTCTCTCCAAAATAATCACCTGGACCTAAAGTAATAGGATCGCTTAGTTCAACTTTTACTGACCCAAACTCAATAATATACATTGCGTCAGCATTATCGCCTTTAGTAATAATTTTTTTTCCAGCAGGTAATAAAGCAGCTTGGAGCTTAGAGTTAATCTTTCCAATTGCACCAACTGGAAGCTTTTCAAAAAGAGGTATGCTTGATATCGTTTCTAAAGAAATTAGAAAATTTCTTTTTTGAATCTCTTCGTAATAAGCAGATGCTAAGATAGCGACTGGTAAGGCGAAAATACCGATCCCCAAAAACATTGTTAGTGAGGCTAATAATTTACCAAGGCTAGTGACTGGGGTAATACCTCCACCTACTGTTGTTAATGTAGTGATGCCATACCACATTGAAGAAAGAATACTTCCAAATGCCTCTGGATATACATCTTTTTCTAAGAAATGAATTAATGTTGAAAAAACTAAAAGAACAGATACAACCATGATTTGCGAACCTAATAGAGCATATCGTTGTTTATATACTGTCTTAATCAAAATGTTTGAGGGCAGTAAAATTTCGTGATTACTAAAGGATGAATATGCACGAAATAGACGTAACATTCTAAAGTCTAGGATACCCACGAAATAATAATTTATTAGGACAATGGCATCAAGAGTACTCAAAAATGTTAGCTTACGCTCTAAGTAAAACCGCAAACAAAGTTCAACTACAAACAATAGCATTGATATTTTGTAAAAATTTTCAAATAGTGGAAAGTCTATTATTGTAGTACCAGATGAAAAAACTTGATGAATGAGGTTTAATACTATGAGTAACCCAAAAAATGGCCTTAAATACTTATCAAAGAAGTGAATATAATTCATTTAGTCTCCATTAGGTATTTAGTTTTGTATTAATTAAAAAAGTCTTTCAGTTCATTAATTACAAGATCACCTTCCTCGTGGCCATAACCTAGATGGGTTACAAGTCGAATTTTATTATTTCCTGGACCAATCAAAATACCTTTATTTTGCAGATGCTTTCGCATGCTTTCAGCAATCCCTCCTTTAATATCCATAAATATCATGTTGGTTTCAACCATATCAACATTAACATTAATATTAGGAAATTGGTTTAGTTGCTCTGCTAGCCTTAACGCATTCTGATGGTCGGCATCCATCCTTTCGACATTATTTTTTAATGCATATAATCCGGCAGCAGCCATTACTCCCACTTGCCGCATGGCGCCACCTAAAAGTTTTCTATTTCTATGAGCCTGCTTTATGAAAGTCTTTGAGCCTGCCAAAATTGTACCCATAGGAGCGCCAAGTCCTTTGGAAAGACATAATGAAACGGAGTCTACATTTCTAAGCATGTCTGAAACATCTATATTAAGCTTAACAGTTGCGTTCATTAACCTTGCTCCATCGAGATGAACAACGAGTCCATGTTTTTTACCACAGTTTGCTAGATCATTAATCTCTGAAACAGTTTGGACCATGCCGTCATGAGTGTTTTCTAGAGACAACATTTTTGTGATTGCGTAGTGAGAGTCGTTAGGCTTAATCTTTCCAACCACATCGCTAATGTCTAAGCCACCCTTCCTATTGTTTGAGATAGGAGCAAACATGATTCCACCAAGAACTGAAGCACCTCCAGCCTCTGAATCAAAAATGTGATAATGCTCACCTGTTATGATTTCTTCACCTCGCTGGCAATGCGTTAGCATTGCACATAGGTTTGATTGAGTACCGCTTGCTAAGAATAGAGCATCTTCTTTGCCAAGTAATTTAGCTGCAAATTCCTGGAGTTCGTTTGCCGTGGGATCATCTCCATAGACGTCATCACCGACGGAGGCATGTACCATAGCGTCTAACATACCGCGCGTTGGTTTTGTGACGGTATCACTTCGCATATCAATCATAGGATTATTAATAGATTGAATCATATTTGCGTAATTCATTATGATGCTCCAGTATTGTCTGAATTAGTTTTTGAGATTATAAAAATTTGGTTCCTAGTACGATAATGTTAGTATTTTTATATTGGCTCCTTACATGTTTATCAATGAGGCNGATCTTGATGATCTGTTGNGTTTTTATTGAAATAGTGACATTTTNTTTTAAATACTCTTATAAAACTGGTCTGGGGGTTTTGTCGAATGGAAAGAAAGCTTAGCACNATTTTGGCATTAGATGTCGTTGGCTTTAGTAAGTTGATGGCGACCGATGAAGACATGACCTTGGCTATTTTAAGACAACGAAGAGAACTAATAGATCAAATAATTATTGAACATGGTGGCCGAATGTTTGGGTCTGCTGGTGACAGCGTAATTTCTGAATTTGCTAGTCCAGTTAAAGCAACCGAATGTGCGGTAAAAATTCAGTCAAAAATGCTAGCTATAAATGAAAATATTCCTGAGAGTCAAAAGATGCGATTTAGGGTAGGAATTAATATTGGTGATGTAATGATTTCTGATGACAACCTTTTTGGAGATGCAATTAATGTTGCAGCTAGGCTAGAGGCAGAAGCACAACCTGAAGGAATTTGTATATCTAAGTCTGTCTTTGAGATGGTCAGTGATAAAGTAAAAGCTTCGTTTGAAAATGCTGGTAAACTAGAGTTAAAAAATATTGAATTACCAGTTGAGGCATACTTTGTCATCCAAAGTAAGGGAGCAGCTCGTTTCTTACAACATAGTGATACGCCAGCGTTAAAATTAGAAAAGGCCGAAGCAGGATCACTTGCTGTGACAATGTTCAAGAGTTTAAGCAGTGATGAAGAACAAGGTTACTTTTGTGAAGGATTTTCTGAAGATCTTGTATCAGCGTTATCACGGTTCAACAAATTTTTTGTGGTATCAACCGCTGCAAGTTTTGCCTATAGAGATAAGTCAAAATCTCCAAAAGAAATTGGTCAAGAGCTTGGCGTTCGGTATATTCTTGAAGGAAGTGTAAGAAAACTCGGTTCTAAAATGAGGATAAGTGCAAGTCTTATAGCGGCAGAAAGAGAGAATACAGTTTGGTCAAATAAGTTTGACACCACTATGGACGAAATTTTTGATATTCAAGATGAACTTGTGGAAACGATTGTATCAACTTTGGTTGGTAGAGTTGAAGCTGAAGAAGAAAAACAATTAAGTCTGGTTCGACCAGAAAATTTAGCTGCTTACGATTTAGTTTTGCAAGGTTTAGTTCATCATCGGCGAAGTGGTGTCACGCAGGAAAATGCCCAACTTGCCTATGATCATTTCTCTAAAGCTACTGAATTAGATCCAAATTATGCTAGGGCACATGCATGGAAAGCTTGCTCCCTTTCAAACCTTGTTTCTTGGAAGCCTGATGCAATAGATTTTGACTGGTTTGCTGAGTGTAATAAGTCTGTTTCAAAGGCTTTAGAAATTGATGGGAATGATCCTGAAGCACATAGAATTATGGGGGCAATAAAGTTAAATCAACGGGATTATCAAGCATCTAGGTATCACCATGATAAGGCAAAAAGTCTTTGCCCTAGTGATTATTATATAAGTGCAAAATGCGCAGAAGCATACTACTACATGGGGGATCCTCAAGAGGCGCTTGAGGAAATTAAAAGAGCAATGAGGCTTAATCCTTTTTGTCCAGATTTAGTGTTTGAGGATGAGGGAATAATACATTTTTGGTTGGAGAGTTATTATGAGGCGCTGGAGAGTTTTAATAAATTAAAATCTCCAACAGTAAAAAGTCTTTTTTATTCTGCTGCAACTCAAGTAAAACTCAAAAACAAAGAAAAAGCGCAAGAGACATTATCACAAGCTTTTACCCAATCAGGATTATCTTTAGAGCAATTTATTGAATCTCAAAAATATAAAAACCAAGAACAAACCGATGATTTGTGTGTTACTATTGGATCCATAATTGATTAGGCCCAAAGTCTAAGCTATATAACTTGGAACCAACAATATAAAAACTGTTGACTGGTATTAAACGGGGTGTGATGCTCTTCCAGCTTACTTCCTAAAAGTTTAAAATTCGTACCAAGTTCTTTATCTAGCTTTGCCGCACTATAACGTTCAACAGTTAACCCACTACATTTCAGAGGTCCATCTGGCCCAAAAGTAGCTATTACTAGGTGACCACCTTTTTTAACTGCTTTATATAATAAATTCTTATATTTTACCCTGCTTTCAATGTCAGTTAGAAAGTGAAATACTGCTCTGTCGTGCCATAAATCAAATTGGTTATCCGAGAACTTATAATCGGTAATGTCACCAATATGCCATCCTATCTTATCAAGGTGACTCTCTAGTCTTTTTTGTAAAAATTTTATGGCTGACGAAGATATGTCTATTACGCTTAGATTAGTATGTCCCTTTATAATTAGGTCATCTAATAGAGTTGACTCTCCTCCACCAATATCAATTATTGACTTATCAAGATCAGTATTAAGTTTACTGATTATGGATAGTGAACTTTTTAGATGAGAAGTATACCAGCTGACAGAATCAAAGTTTTTTGTTTGGTACACTTTTTCCCAGTGGGCGTTATTTGAATTCACATAAGCTCCTATTGGTAAAATTCTTTTGTCGTTGTTATTAATAACCTAATCTTATTTTATAAAAGTAACTAGTATAATTGATAAAATTTGAGTTTTTATAGTTATATCAGCGCTATTTAACATAATTTTTATTCCTGAGTTGGCCTAAGAACAACTAATTCAAGTGTGGATTATTTTTTAAAAAATTATCATATAATGATTAAATACGAAAAATTCTGGTAAACACCTAAAAAATTGTTTATTTATTACCTGTTAAATAGTTATGTGTTGGGTTCAAAATGATAAACCGTAAAATAAGGGGTAGGCCTCGGAAGGCGACAAGGGAAGATCTTTCATTCCGTGCTATGGAGATTTATCGTCATCAAGGGTTTTCTAGAGTATCTTTTAATGAAATTTGTCGACAGTTAGATATAGCCAAACCGAGTATCTATAGAAATTTTGGAAGTGAAGAGGGTTTGATTGCCTCTACGCTGGAGTTACATGGTTTAGATATTTTAGAGAAACTTAATAATATTATTCAAACTGATGAAAATTTTTTAGATCAATTAGAGAAACTGCAAGATTTTTTTATTAATATTCCTTTAGCTTATAATCAGGGTTGTCTTATTCTCCAAGCACGACGTATTCAGGGAGATCTTAGCAACGAGGCAGTTGAATTGTTAATCTCTATTGAGCAAAAATTTGTAAAAACTCTTGAATTATGGATAAAGTCAGCCATTAGGTTAAAGGAAGTGAATAAAAATTTGAAACCCCGTATAGGAGCGCATCTTATTTTGTCATTAATAGGTTTTTGTCAAACAGCCATTTCTGGTGGTAAGTCTACTAATGATGTGCGTGAAGTCATGTCACTTTCGTTATTGTCACTGACATCCCCGCAAGCTTAGACAACTTTCGAAAAGGATACTTTTATTGGCTTGGAAGAAAAGTAAAGATAAAGAATCAGATGGTTTTTTTATCGAGAAAAGCTCCTTAAAACCCATGGAAACCTTAGAAAACTTATCAAATAACTCCAATTATTGGAGGGCAAAGACTGAAGGTCATGCGTATATTCCAAAGAATGAAACAACTGAACTTGCGTTTCCAAAATTTTCTGAAATCTTAAATCAAAAGTTTTTTGAATATTTGGCCGAACAGTTTTCTTTGGATCACAACGGAGCTCATGGCTATCATCACTGGTTGAGAGTCTTATACAATGGTCGTTTACTTTGTAGTCGAAACTCCGCCAATATAAAAGTAGTTGAGCTTTTCTCCTTACTGCACGATAGCAAGCGGAGTAACAAAAAGTCTGATCCTGAACATGGAGAGCGAGCAGCTATATTTGCCGAAACTATGCGGGGCACTTGGTTTACAGTCACTGACAAAGAACTGCAGTTATTGCAAGATGCATGCATTCTTCATTCTGAAGGGTTGCGAGATAAAGATGTGACTATACAAACTTGCTGGGATGCTGACCGTTTAGATAATTATCATACCGAAGTTGACCTTAATTTCTCTTTGCTGAGCGATGATTTGGCAAAACAGGAATTGATAATTTTTGAGGCGGGGCAAAGGGCTCTTATGCAGGCCTTTAAGTCAGCTTAAGCCACTATATCTAGATCAACACTTATTTTTTAATTTATCTAAAAAAATGATACAAAAGTTTCTTATCAAACAGATAGTTATATTGAGACTTTAGTTTTTTGTGGTTAGACCATTTTTAAAATCATCACGCCGAAGCACTTTATTTCGTAATCTTGCTTGACCAAAACCGCCACCGCCTGGGGTGACCAACCTTATAGTTTGACCTTTTTGTATTAGGTAATTACCTTTATCTTTAATTTTTGTACCGTCACTGACAGAAACCTCTCCTTTTCCACCTCTTGAGCCACCGTTTCGGCCTGCCGGTCCTTGTTTGGTGCGTTCGAAGGCAGCAGCCGATAAAATAAAGGGTTCATTTGTTGAGGTTCCAATAATAATTTCTTGACCTAATCCGCCTCTAAATTTTCCGGTTCCTCCACTATCACTTAAGAATTCTTTTTTGTGGTAAATAACTGGCGCTGCCGCCTCTGCCACTTCTATAGATACGGCGCCAACCCCTGAAGGAAAAGCTGTTGTCGACAACCCATCTGATTGTGGTCTCGCTCCCATACCACCTAGAGCGACATTTAATGAATTAAATCTTTTGTCTCCTGCACCAGAAATTGAAATAGTCCAAAGCGCTCCTGCACTTTCTGCTAAAATTTTTCCAGGCAAAGCTTTTGAAAGACATCCGAGAACTAAATCTGGTAATGCCTGTCCTACTACGTGTCGAGCTGTTACTGGACTTGGGCTTTCCGCACTCACAATTAGGCCAGGTGGTGCTTTTATTTGGATTGCAGCCAATGATGCTGCATTATTTGGAATATCTGGACAAATAGCTGCTTTTATACCGTAAGAAGCATAAGCAATAGTGTAGTTTAGTGGACAATTTATGCCTCGATTAATCGCTGGAGATGATCCGCTAAGATCAACAGAAATGGATTTTTCTTTTATTTTCAGTGTCGCTTTTAAGACTATTGGTTTATCAAATCCGTCTAACTTTAGTGTATTTAAATACGTGCCGGTTGGTAAAGATTTGATGCTTGTCTCAACTGCACTTTTTGACTGTTTGAAAATAAACTTAGTTATTCTGTCCAGATTCGCCAGCTTAAATTTATTTAATAAATTGTTTAACCTCTCAACACCCGAATCGTTACAGCTCATGAGTGATAAAATATCTCCTCGAGCCTCTTTTGGGACTCGAGAGTTTGCACATATTATTGATAGTAATTCTTCTTGTATTTGAAAGTTTTTTCGTAAGAAAGATACTGGAATTAATGTGCCTTCTTCGAGAACACTTTTTGCTTCAGCAGACCAACCTAATCCACCTACATCTGTAATATGGCAGGTGGAAGCAAAAAAATTTATTAACTGATCATTTTTAAAAACGGGAGTTACTACTATAAAATCAAACAAATGACCGGCCCCAATCCAGGGATCGTTAGTAATTAAAACATCACCGTCCTTTATAGAACTTACATCCAGTTTAGAAAATATCTCACTTAAGGATTTTGCCATAGTATTTACGTGGCCTGGAGTACCCGTAATCGCTTGCGCTATCATATTGTAATTACTATCAAAAACGCCAGCAGAGAGATCTCCGGCCTCTCTTACTATTGGACCAAAAGCAGCCTTTAAGAGAGAATTTGCTTGCTCTTCACAAACTGAGATTAAGCTATTCCAAATAATATTAGAATTAATTAAGTCTGAATCTTTTTTTACCAAAATAAAAGTGCCCCCAAACTATATTTTTGTTAAAATCAGATGATTTTTAATATGTTTACTTACATCCCAACCTTTGGGCACTACCGTCGTTGTTTGGTCCTCATGGATTAGACACGGCCCACTTTGAGAAATCCCTACTTGTAACGTTTCTCTATCAAAAACTTTATAATTTATAAATTTTCCAGAAACTATTTCAAATATTTTTCGATTTTTAAGGATTTGTTTTGGTAAATTTTTTTGCAACTGTAGTTTAGCCTCTAATCCTATTGGATCAACTCGCTCTTTTGTTGAATCAGTTAGTTTTCCTGAAACTATCAATGACATAATTTCTATTCTCACGCCTGGCATTAAAAAGCCAAACTTTTCTTTATATTTAGAAATAAATTTCTGTGTTAACTCTGACAGCTCTTTTTTGCTTTCTAGATAGTTCTCAATTGGAATAGAAATATCATGCCCCTGTCCTTCGTAGCGTAATTCAACATCAATTTTGTATTGAATTTCTCTATCTTTTGAAGATGCTCCTTTAAGAATACTTTTTATAGCTTGTTTTATCGTTTTAATAATTTTTTTAACTTCTGTAGTTTTCAAATCTTCCAAAAATTTTGATATACTTTGGGCAATTTCATAACTTATAGGTGCTGCTAAAAAACCCACAGCAGAACCTACACCAGCTAAGTGTGGGACTATTATTTTTCGAATATCCAGTTTGTTAGCGATTCCAGCCGCATGAATGGGTCCTCCTCCACCAGAGACGATAAGACAGCAGTCTCTGATATTTTTTCCGAGCTCAATACCGTGAATTCGTACTGCGTTAGCCATTAGCTCTTCGCCGATTTCAATAATTCCTGATGCCGCCCATTCGGTGGACTTAAAGTGAAGCTTTTTTACTATCTCGTTTTTTATAGATTTTTTGGCATTTGATAACATTAAGTTAATAAATCCTCCACCAAAGGAGTCCTCAGAAATTCTGCCTATTACTAAGTTTGCATCGGTAACTGTGGGCTTTTCTCCTCCAAGGTTATAACATGCTGGTCCAGGTTGAGAAGCGGCACTTTCTGGACCTACAGCTAAGCGTCCAAGAGTATCCATTTTTGCTATGGAACCACCGCCTGCTCCTATTTCAACTAAGTCCATTGCTGGGATTCTTAAAGGAAGGCCACTACCACTTTTATTTTTCCAAGCATGGGCTACTTCTAAACGCCTAGTAATAAAGGGTTCACTTTGGTTTAAGTAACAAACCTTGGCAGTTGTGCCACCTATATCTAAAGCTATTGAACTTTCTTCATGCAATTCTTTTGAAACTTTGCTTGCTAAAATAATTCCACCGGCTGGACCAGACTCTACCAATCTTATTGGCACTTTTTTTGCTTGCTCTAAGCTTGTTAAGCCACCACTGGAGGACATCAGAAAAAAATTACCCTTGAACCCTGTTTTTTCAAGTGTTTTGTGAAATGAGTTTAGGTACTTACTCATAAGAGGTCGAACATAAGCATTAGCTACCGTTGTTGAGAACCTTTCAAATTCTCGAGCTTCTGGCGAGATTTCAGAACTGATGCAAATTGTTACAGATTTTGGAAGATTCTGTCTCAAGTACCTTGCAACCAATTGTTCATTCTTTGGGTTTGAGTAAGAGTGTAGAAATGCAATCGCTACAGCCTCAATCTTTTTGCATATAAGTAATTTTGTGATTTTTTTTAATTGGCTCTCCGTAGGCTTTTTTAATATTTCACCAGTTATTAGCGTGCGTTCGTTTAGACATACTCTTAGTTCTCTAGGAACTAGCGGCCTGGGTAGCTCGATGCCCAAATCGTATTGATCAAACCTTTTTTCATAACGCATTTCCAAAACATCTCTGAAACCTTCAGTTGTTATCAGGGCTGTTTTGGCCCCTTTTCGCTCTATCAAAGCATTAGCCGCAATAGTTGTGCCGTGAACTATAGTGTCTATATTTTCAACTTTTAAATTATAATTTATTAATAACTTATTAATACCAGCCAATGCTCCTACCTCGGGGTTGTCAGGTGTAGTTAAATATTTTTTTGAAAATATTCTCCCTGAGTTATCTAAGACAACGTCAGTAAAAGTGCCGCCAATATCAATACCAATTCTATTCATTGAGTTCAAATTTTTTATTTTCTAAGAAACGATTTAAGACATTTTGAGTTACTTGGGATACAGTATTTTTTGTGTCGTTCCATAACAAAGATGTTGCCCATGCTATAGACCCTGTTGACCAAACTGCACCACCACCTTGTGTAGTAAAAAATACCATATCTGCTCTTACTCTACTGTTTTGATTTCCATCAAGCGCTCTGGTGGTAGTAATGAACTCTTCGCCAGTTAAGAGGCCACCCGCACCAATATTTTCAGAAGTCGCTACCACAATTGAGTTATGGGGTGAGCCTAGATCTTGATCCCAACGATCAATTTCAAGTCCTACACAGCCGCCGCCTCGGAACCCAAAATCTCCAATAATATCCGTGTCTATATTCTTAAATATGAAATCAGTTTCTTTTCCGTATGACTCTTTACTTCGTCTAAAATAAGTTGACTGCACAAACATAGTTGAACTGAATCCGTTCCCTACCAATGACTGAGGCGCTCTGCCATAAGTTCGCCAAAGGCCGCCAGGTTCGCCGGTAAAACTAAGATGGTGTTCACCTGGCTCTCCCTCCCAAGTCCTAACTCCTGACACTCCGCGCCGATGTTCTATTACTCCAGGGTACTGATCAGAATAGGCGATACGCCAGTAAAATCCATTTCCACCAAGATACATATGTCTACCTCCATTTTTCTGGTAATAAGATAGAGCGTCCCACATTTCTGTGGAGTAATATTCAGGGTGTGAAGCCGTAATCACTACTTTATAGTTGTCTAAAAGAGAATGCCCAAGGCGGTTTAGATCCTCGTCCGTGGCAACTTCGTAATCATAGTTTTTCTTTTCGAGCCATTTTATAATATGGGTATCATTTATGTAATTAAATGTATAAAGGCCCGGCCTGTTATTTAACATTGGACGACGATCACCAACATAAACTACCCCTGAATCGTCAGTATGAGTATCATAGTGGGATAAGCCAAGTTCCCTATGTTCATTTAGATATAATTCGTCTTCGCTAAATGAAATGGGTGCTTCAAATAAGTTTTCGGTGTTGTGGCTGTCAAATTTTACGTGGGTATTCGCATACGCTTTGTAAGTTGCTGTTGGGGCCAAAAATAAAATCTTATTTTTGGATTTTCTTAACCTTTGCGTGATAAAGAATGGAACATCACTTTGAACTCCATCAGCCAATATTCGAGCAGTATAATAGCCGGATCGTGCTTGAGCTGGTGGTGTAATTTTTAATAGTGTTTGCCACTCACAGTCAGTTATATCGTCTTCGTGGAAATGAATTGAGCCATAATGAGAAGGTTTTTCTCGCCAACTATCAACAGAACCATCCCACTTGTAACCAGTGGCTCCTCGCATCGGTGCATTTATAAATGTTGCTTTGAATTTTGAATAACCTTTGTCCATAACAAAGGCTTTGGTAATACTTTTAGAAAAATCCCATTCCACTAAAGGTTTTTTGTTTTTATTTACAAAAATTCTTGGGGCTTCAACTTTTCCATTGTAGTGGTGTGATGTGAATTCCCTTTGATGGATACTTTCCTTAAACTTCGCACCAAATATAATGGGATGCTTTGATGTGGAAAGAAAAGTTTGTGCGCATTCTGCTATAACTTTGTATTTAGCAAGATAACTCACCACTGGATTTAACATTCTATTTTTTAAATAAAAACTATTTGTCTTAAAGTTAATAACCCCTTCAATCTCGTACCATTCCCTGAGTAATAATGGTTCGGGTGAGGTAATTGATTTTGATCCAAATTTAAATGCAAGCTTGCCATCTGTTTCAATAGAGAAACTTACATTGCCCCAATTAAAGATTACCTGGCAATTTGTTGAAGACTTGGTTGGCCAAATATACATTTTAACACTTATAGTATCCACAGAAGTTAATTCTGGTGCAGGTTTAACAATAGCATAGGAACCAGCATTTATCTCTTGTTTATCTATAGCAAGGTTTTGTATTTCACCCCACGATTGTTCTACAAACTCTTCACCGGGGCCATTGGGATCAATGTCAGCACATACTATGCGCATTACTTTTACTGAACATGTCTTTGGACGGTTGCTTGATAGCTTTAGTTCGGTAGTTTCGTTAGCTGCTATTTCATAGGGCTGGCAATAGCCAATTATGTCTGTTGTACTAATCATTAATTTGGGTCCGAAATTGAAATAGAAATACCCGTAAGTTCGAGCCACCTTCGTTTAAATATGTCCCATTCAGCTTCTGCGATAGAGTAATACCTTACATCCTGAACGGTGGAAGGTGAAACACCCCGTTGTCCACTTAAGCGTGCAAGCCTAAAAATTTTAAATGGCTCTACTACAAGCAAAACAAGTCTACCCTTTAAGGGTGTAGTTCTCATTTTATCGAGAACTCTTTGTAATTCGAGGCTAAAAGGGCCCCGCAAATTATCTCTATACTCTTTTGCAAGATCCATACGAGTACCATCAATATTATATATAGCGCCATCAGGATCATAAAGAAGCATAAATTTCTCTTACTCGTTAGTAGACTTATTTTGTTTAAAAATATATACAAAATATACTTTAATCTTTCAAGGAAGAAGTATTTGCAAGTAAGTGAAAAAATTAAAAATATTCGTGTTTCAGGAACTATTAAAATGGCTGAATTAGCCCGAAAAATGCAAACTGAGGGTCATGATATAATTGAGTTAAGCGAAGGTGAACCAGATTTTGATACCCCAGGTTTTGTAATTGAATCTGCTTTTGATGCTGCTCGAAATGGTCAGACCAGATATACCTCCGTATCCGGTACCATTGAACTGAGGACAGCTATTTCTAGGAAGTTTTACAAAGATAATAAGGTTGAGTACGATATTGATAACATAATAGTTGGGACCGGCGCAAAACAGCTAATATTTAATGCACTTCTTGCTTCCTTAAATCCAGGGAATGAAGTTATTATTCCAGCACCTTATTGGGTTAGCTATCCCGATATGGTAAAGATAGCAGATGGAATTCCAGTGATCATTCCCTGCGATTCAATAGATGACTTTAAAATTACACCTGAAAAACTTCAGAAGGCAATAACAAACGATACGCGTTGGTTGCTTTTGAATTCTCCTGGAAATCCGAGTGGTGCTGTTTATTCTTCTGAAGAGCTCTTGGCCTTAGCTGAAGTGTTAAGGGATCACAAAGACGTTTCTATAATGTGTGACGATATTTATGAGGCAATAACATTTGGAAACAACCAATTTAGCACTTTAGTTGAAGTAGCTCCTGACCTGCACGACCGTGTGCTTACTGTGAATGGGGTGTCAAAATCCCACGCGATGACTGGTTGGAGAATTGGTTTTGCTGGTGGACCGACTGATCTAATATCTGCAATGAGTAAGATTCAGGGTCAGTCTACTACTAACGCTTCATCTGTTGGGCAGGCAGCTGCTTTAGCAGCCCTGCAAGGTTCTCAAGAGAATCTTGGAGTGTGGAATTTAGCTTATACGAGACGAATGCGATTAGTAAGAGATCGTTTAAGTGCTATACCTGGGCTAACATTGAGAGACCCACAAGGCGCATTTTATCATTTTATTAAGTGTTCAGGTCTTTTTGGAAAGACCACGCCTCAAGGTGACCAACTGACTTCTGATAATGCACTCTGTCTTTACTTGCTCCAATACGCTCATGTGGCTTTAGTTGCTGGCACTGAATTTGGATGCCCAGGTTATTTTAGACTCTGTTTTGCAAAATCAGATCAAGAGTTAATAAAAGCTTGCGATAGTATTTCTGAAGCTATTGAATTATTGACTTAAGTATATTTCCTCAAATCCTGGCATTTTCAACGTAACAAATCAAACTTTTTTAAAGGTTTTTCGTTAAGCATTTTTGGAATATCTTCTACCATTTTTATAATTGAAGAGGCTCTCTTTTTTGACAAATTATTTTTTGAAAATACTAAAAATTTTTCTTGTAAATCTTTTTGAGACATTGGGTTAGTCGGATCTCCAAAAGCTGCATTAATGAGTTGCTCTTTAAATCCATTTTTATGTTTGACTCTCACAATAGCAGGAGCCTTTGCAGGAAACATCTTTTCCATGCTCGAGTTATTTTTTATTATAACTTTTTTGGCCATGTCAATTACTGATTGCTGTCCGATGCAAGATTCATCTAAAGGGCGCAGCGCCTTAGTTCCCATCAATGCTGTGACTGCCAAACAAAAAGGGATTGAGAATTGAGCTTGAGCTTCATTCTGAGGATCTAGATGATTACCTAGGTTAACAGCCTTTTCAAAGGTTAGGACCTCAATAAGCTCAATTTCATGTGGATTAATCTCATATGATTTTATTATATTGTCGAGCGCATCTATGGCAGAATGAATCCAGCGACAGCAAGCATAAGGTTTAAAGAAAAGACCTTGAATTGCATCATAGTTTCCTAAGTTTTTTGTTAAAACTTTAGGGTCATAAAGAATATCTTGCTCGAAGGTGTCTGGATACCCTTTAAAACCTGCAAGAGCGAGTTCGACAGCATACATTCCCGAGAGCACAGACCATGATATACCTTCTTTAACATCGGACCCAGCAAATCCGTGGTGCATAGCTGAAGAAACTCTTGGGGCATGTTGTTCTGCTACCAGAATAGCGTGACTTATTTCAGTCGTAGAAAGGTTTAGTAATTTAGCCCTGGCTACGGCTGCTCCAATGCCGCTCCACCTTCCGCTAACTGTAGATGTATTATGCTCTATTCTTCGTGAAAGTGCCACGCGTATTGCAGCTTCATACCCTAGTACTATAGAACACAAGTATTCACTAAACGTCACATTTTTTTCTTCGGCGGTAGCACTTGCGGAAGCAATAATAGCAGCGCCAGGGTGTCCAGCCGCAAGCCTATGACCGTCATCAATATCTAGGGATGTGGCTGCCATAGCGTTTATTGTTGCTGCGGAAATTGCATTTGAGTTCTGACTCGAGAACCAAATACGGCAAGGCCCCTGTTTTGAGTCCTTTTGGACAACTGACCTCCACGCCTGCACACTTTTTTGTTTAGTTCCTGCCGCCGCAGATCCAAAAACATCCAACACGCAATCTGTAGTTCGATTTATTACTTCTAGCGGGATTGCTTCATATGTCGTATTTTTAATAAACCTCGACAGCTGGTCAATTGCTCTCTCAGTCATTTTGAGTGTCTGCAATATGCTTATTAAGTAGATTTAAGCCCGCTAATATTAACCGATCGATGGCTTGGGTGGTTAGCCAGGCAGAGTGCGGGGATACTGTGATGTTTTCCATTAATAGGAGATCATTGTCTTTGGCTAAAGGTTCTTGATGAAAAACATCTAAAGCACAATGTCCAATATGTCCTGATGACAATGCAGACAATAGAGACTGTTGATCAATAATTTCTGCCCTTGCTGTATTTATCAGTATCAACCCAGGTTTTGTCTTACTGAGTAATTCATGGTTAATGAACCCTTCTGTCTCTGAGTTCAAAGGAAGATGCAAAGAAAGAATATCTGACTGTTTTAAAACCTGATCAAGGGAGACGGCTTCAACTGGTAAATCCATTTTACTTGACGATCTACTCCAGCATAATGTACGCATTCCCAGAGAGTTAGCAATTTTAGCAGTTTCTAACCCAATTCCTCCTAAACCAATAACACCAAATGTTTTACCCTGAAGCTCTTCTGTTTTTATAAGCTTCCAGTTTCCAGATCTTACAGTACGATCCATTTCTGTTATTCGCTTAATGGCTGCAAAAGCTAGAGCAATGGTGTGCTCTGCCACTGCTCTATCACCATAACCTTTAACGCCTTCAAATCTTATACCTAATTTGGCGGATTCTTTAAGGTCCCCATGAGTGGCCAACCCGGTAGATAGATATGAAATTGTTTTTAAATCAGGACAAGAATTTAAAACCTTTGACGACATGTAACCCATATAAACCATTACGTTTTTTCTACCTTGGAGCCTTTTGATTAGCTCGTCTTCATTGGCAGGTTTGTCATAGAAAACCTCCAAGCCTGGAACAGTAGAAGCTAACTTATCATTGAAACGGTCAGCTAAATCACCGTAACAATCAACAAAAGCGGGTTTGTTTTTAATCATATAACCTAACCTACAACCGAGAAGCTGCTTTCCCGGTTTATTTCTCTTTTTCGAGAACAAAAAGACATATCCAGTTCATAATCAACATTCGGTAACTTGAATTGTAATGGTTCTCTGTCATGATCATTTCCAGCTTCAACGTAGTCAATTAGAGCATTCATCATCATACCTGCGACGGGGGCATTTTTGAATTGATTTCCACTTGTTCCCACAGCCATATAGAACCCATGAAGGTCAGATTTGTCATATATCGGAATCCAGTCATCCGAAGCATCATATAAATCAGCTATCCCCTGAACGTTGTTTGGGATACCCATTCCTGGGAACCTTTGTGCTGCACGCAAAGCTTGCAACCTTGCCTGATCTGTAACTTCTGTGTTGTAATCGTCTGGATCCACCCACTCCGACGGATCCACCTCATTTTCGTGATGCCCGATCAGAATCTTATTTCCAACCTCTGGCCTCCAATACCCACTTATATCATCATCGGAACAGATATAGCCATTTGCCTCAAAATTAAATCCTTCTGGTGACGGAACATGCGCCACTTCAACTCTAAGCGCTTTTGTACTTATATTCATTCCTTTGGTAACGCCTGCTAATTCATTAATTTTATACGAATGTGGTCCTGAAGCATTTACTACAATAGGAGCATTTATGTGTTCGCCAGTGTCTAGTACTACGCCTGTTACTCGACCATTATTTTTTGTAATATCAGTAATCCTAGTACCGAACATGAATGTTGCACTTTGCCGTTCTGCGGCGCGTTGTATATTCTGGGTCGCGAACATTGGGTCATTTACATAACCTGCTCTAGGAAAAAATAAGACATACCTCATCTCACCATTCTTTGACCCAAAGTTAGAATCTTCAACAGTTTTTGGAGGATGAAAATGACCTGGGTTGATTATTGGTAGTTTCTTTTTCATTTTTTCTGGAGTCCAAACCTCATAAGGAATATCAATTTTATTTGCTATTTCCTCGAGTTTAATACCGTATTGGTTTTTATCAAAACATGTAAACAGACAACCTACTTCACGATAAAGAGCTAATTCTTCATTACTTGGCGCATCTAAGTACTCTGACCAATTTTCCCAGTAATAATAGTTGGATTTTGCTAGGGCTGCCCCACTTAAGGTTGAGTAGTGTGTCCTAATAATTGCACATGAGTTACTTGTAGAGCCTGAGCCGGCTGTTAAGTTTTTTTCTACACAAAGAACATTTTTTCCAGATTTTGCCATTTCATAGGCAATTGCACTACCAATTATTCCGCCCCCGATAATAATAGCATCATATTCATTAGACATTTAATTCCCCTATTAATTTAATTTTGTTTAAAAGATACGTTTGATTAAAATTTTGTAACTACTAAATATGCTTTTTTATAAGCCCATTTGTGAAAACAGTGCTGCTGTAAGTGGACTAAGATTATTTCGATATTGGCCGGCGACGTTAACATGATCATAATTGCCTACTTCAAGATAACTAACGTCAAAGCCTGCTGTACGACATGCGTCCGTGTAAATTCGTGACTGACGCCTAAATTCATCTGTTTCGCCCCCACCAACAGCAACAACGGTAGGAGGCATCCATTTCGGTAAATTGTGAATCGGACTATTTCTTCTTGTTTCTGCTTTATCCATATGAAGGTCCGCGTTTAAATAAGAAACTCGAAGTGGTTCTAGATCAAAAAGCCCACTTAATGGAACTGCTCCATTCACTACGTCAAAAGGAAGTCCGTATTTTTCCCATTCAGTTGCCATTAGCATTCCTGTAAGGTGTCCGCCTGCCGAATGTCCGGTAACATGAATTCGACCTGGATCTCCTCCAATGCTAGATGCATTTTTATAAATCCATGCAAGTGCTGCTCGGTTCTGTCTAGTTATCTCGTCCATGCTTACGTTTGGACAAAGGTCATAGTTATTTAAAATTACGCATGCTCCAGCTTCAACAAAACGTTCAGCTATAAAACTGAACATGTTTTTATCAAAAGCTTTCCAATAGCCACCATGAATAAATAACAAAATAGGGGACCCCCCTCTACCTGGCCATATGTCTAGCTTTTCTCCAGGTTTTTTACCAAATGCAACGTCAAGCTGGCAATCAAAATTTGAAACCGTCCTTTTGTTGTGGACGTCCATGGATGCAAAAGTTTCTGCAAAGTGAGGACATCGTCGACGCATATCATATTCGAGATCAAGTTCTTCCTGATTATAGTTGCCATAAACTGGTTTTTTCATAATTAGTTCCCTTCTGAGTCACAAAAATTTTCACTAATATTCTTTTAATATTATTTAAATTCAACTGTTGCAACATATATATATATCGAATATATTTTGAATCTTCAACAGGTTCAAAGGAGAGCTTCTATGTTTGTTAGAATGTCGTATTGGAAATGTCTTCCATCATATTGGGGAGAGGACATCAAGCTTTTTGAGGCAGGTGCGGTAAAAATTATGCAACGTCATGATGGATTTGTTCGAGCTATGTTGCTTGCTATCCCAGGAGAAACACAGCGAATCGCTTTTACAACATGGGAGACTCCAGAATCCTATGCAAATTTTGTGAAAAGTCCTGATTTGCAAAAGATTATTGAGATGTTTGAGCACATGTATGAGGAGGGAGGGTCTCCGTCCCCTATTGAGTACGAGGTACGTGCACAAGGTTCTGCATTATAAATTGAATAACTTGAAAGTGATAAAAGAATGAGTTCATTAATAGACGTCGCTACAGCAGCAAAATACAATGAGTGGGCAAATAACCGACTGTATAATGCGTTACACAATCTTACTGATGGTGAGCGTAGAGAGGATAGAGGTGCGTTTTTTAGATCTATTCATAATACAATGAACCATATCTTGCTGGCAGATATTCTTTATCGTCAAAGATTAGAAAAAACTCAAATAACATTCAATTCTCTAGATGAGATAGTCCATGCTGATTTTAATGATTTAGAGGAATCACATCGATCCAATGATAAATGGTACTCTGATCGATGCAGTGAGTTTGGTGAGGTTGAGCTGAACGGAGACTTCTCTTTTAAAGCTGTGGGCATGGATACAGATGAATATTACTCCCTTCCACTAAAGGTCTGTTTGTCCAATTTATTTCAGCATCAAATACATCATCGTGGGCAGGTACACCATATGATAAGTCATGCATCCTATGATCCTCCTCCCTTAGATATAGTGAAGTTTGGTAGTAATGTTACTGATTCCTGGACTGTTAGAGTAGGAGTTTAACAGCCATTGCAGGAGCATCATAAAGTTGTAATTATTGGAGCTGGCCAGGGTGGACTTGGAGTAAGTTACTATCTTAAGCAGGCTGGAATAAATCATTTAATCCTAGACCGTGGTGATATTGCTAACTCTTGGAAAGAAAATAGATGGGATTCATTTTGCTTAGTCACGCCTAATTGGACTTTGAACTTTCCCGGCAAGCCCTACCAAGGAACAGACCCTGACGGGTTTATGAAACGTGACGATTTTGTACAATACATGACGACTTGGGCTGAGAGTTTTAATGCTCCCGTTAGAAAATTTACTAATGTGCATGAAGTATCATTAAGAAATCCTGGATTTGTGATAAAAACTGATAGTGGTGATATTACATCTGACTTTCTTGTAGTGGCTACTGCAACCCATCAGCATCCTAAAATACCAGATATTGCAAAGAAAATCCCAAAAAGTATTAACCAGCTTCATGCAGACCAATATAAAAATACATCAAATTTAAATGACGGTGGTGTTCTGGTAGTGGGTTCGGGGCAAACTGGTTGTCAGATTGTTGAGGATCTTATTAGGGATAAGCGAGATACTTATCTTTGTGTTGGAAGGACTGGCCGTCTACCTAGGCGATACAGAGGTAAAGATGCTATTTCATGGCAAAAGGAAATGAATCTCCTTGATAGAACACCAGACATGCTTAGTGACCTATCATTGAGATTTCGACCTGATCCACACTGCTCTGGTCGAGATGGTGGGCAAACGCTTAGTCTTCATAACTTTAACCGTGCGGGAGTAAAGCTGTGTGGTCGTCTTGAAGATTTATCTCGAACAGATCTTATATTTGGTAATAGTTTAAAGTCTGATATTAATTATTCTGATGATTTTGCTAGTGAGTTTAGAAAAAATATCGATGCATATATTCTAAAAGAAAATATTGAAGCGCCTTTGCCCTGTGATAACGACTTTGAGGGGGAGCCACATGTGGGGGACCCTTCGATAGAATCGATAGAAAAGCTAGACTATAAACTTGCAGGTATAAATACAATTATTTGGGCCACTGGTTTTAAGTACGACTTCTCATGGATAGATGCAAAAGTAACCGATGAGATGGGTTATCCAGTGACAGAAAAGGGTTATGCGGGTGTTAAAGGACTGTATTTCAATGGTTTAAACTGGATGACTAAAAGAAAATCAGGAATCTTATATGGATTCAATGAGGATTCTTTAGAGGTGTCTAATCAGATCAAAAAACTTGTGAATGGTAATTTACCAGATGAGTTAAATTCAAATAAAAATGTGGATGAAATAATATGTATGTAGGCGTTGATGTAGGTGGAACTTTTACCGATATTGCGATTAATTTGGGGGATGGTAGCGATTTAATTTTATATAAATTATCTTCTACTCCTGAAGCTCCAGAAGTCGCTATAGTCGAGGGAATTAAGACGATTATGAAAAATCATAATCTAAATTCAAAAGACATTAAGCGCTTTGCTCATGGTACTACAGTCGGTACAAATGCCTTGATAGAACGACGATGTGGCAAGGTTGCTCTTGTTACTTCAGAAGGTTTTCGAGATTTGTTAGAGATCGGGCGTCAAACCAGACCAACTGTTTACGACATGCACTTGGACCACCCTAAACCTCTTGTTGACAGAGAGTCGCGCTTTGAAGTGCCACAACGACGTTTAGCAGATGGTTCGATACACGTAAAATTAGATGAAGTAGAATTAAAAAATGTTGCATCACAAATTTCCGATCAAAATGTAGATTGTGTTGTTATTTGTTTTTTACATTCATATGCATTCCCTGAAGATGAAAATAGAGCGGCTTCTCTTCTCGAAAAACTACTTCCAAAAAATGTTAAGGTACTAACTTCCTCGTCTGTTTTCCCTGAATTTCGGGAATACGAAAGGTTTTCAACAGCAGTTTTAAATGCAGCTCTTATTACTATAGTAGGTGCTTATTTAGATAGGCTAACGGACTTGATTGCTGATTTAGGTATAGAATCTGAGATAAAAATAAGCCAAAGCTCTGGTGGGTTAATGTCGGTGCGTATGGCTAAAGAGTTCCCAGTGCGGGCATCCTTGTCTGGTCCGGCTGCGGGAGTGCAAGGAGCTCTTCGTCGTGCAACTGTTGCTGGGTATAAAGATATTATAACGTTGGATGTGGGTGGAACAAGTGCTGATGTAGCCTTACTGCAAGATGGCAAGCCTATAGAAGTTAATGGTCGTGATTTAGCAGGGTTTCCCATTAGAATTCCTTCATTAGATGTAAATTCGGTAGGTGCAGGTGGCGGTTCTATAGCATGGATTGATCGAGACGGATTACTTAAAGTTGGACCCAAAAGTGCGGGGGCAACACCTGGTCCAGCCTGTTACGACTTGGGTGGAACTAACTCAACTGTTACTGATGCAAATGTAATGTTGGGACGATTAAATGGTGAATCTTTGTTAGCTGGCAGAATGAAAATAAAAAAGGAACTATCGATAAAATGTATTAACAAGCTCGCAAACGAACTAAAGGTTGGATCAGATGAAGCAGCCTTAGGAATCGTGAAAGTCTCCTGCGCGACGATGGTGAAGGCAATCAGATCTATTTCTGTAGAACGTGGCTATAATCCAAGTGATTTTTTATTATTTGTTTATGGTGGAGCTGGAGCTTTACATGCAAATGAAGTTGCTAGAGATCTTGGCATGAAAAAAATTATTATACCTCCAAGTCCTGGAATTTTGTGCGCAGAAGGAGCGATGAATGCACCACTATCTACTGAATATGTTTCTACAATTCTAATTGGGTTGGATGAAACAGGAATGGAAACAATTAGACAATCGGTGAACACTTTAAATGAAAAAGTCGATTTGTGGTACAAAAACGAATCTGTTCCTATTAGTGAACGTAAATCTTGGTGCACTGTTGGAGCGCGCTATTACGGACAAAATTATGAGTTATCATTACCAATTAATCTAACAAAGACAGATGATATGCTCGTATCTGACATTACAAGTGAGTTTCACAAAGCACATGAGGCGAACTATGGTTTTGCCTCTACCAGTGAGCGCATTCAAGTTGTTAACGTGGCCGTAAAGGCAATTGCAGACTTGGATGTTCCAACATTGCCAAAAGCTGTAATTGCCGAAGAAGTTAAACCAAAAAGTTTTAGGAGTACGTTATTTGAACTTGGTAGCCGTTACGACACGCCGGTATATGAAAGAAGTGAGCTGGTAGCAGAGCAAATTATTAAAGGTCCAGCAATCGTAGAGCAGATGGACACAACTATTTTGATTTTTCCAAACGATGTGGGCCTTGTTGATGGCTGGGGAAATTTAATTATAAGCCTTTCGGAGTAAAGATATGAGCATGTCCCCAATTGACGCAGAGCTATTAAGAAATGCGATGGAAAGCATAGCAGATGAAATGTACATCGCTTTGATGAAGAGTGCCTATTCGACAAATATCAAAGAGAGGAAAGATCACTCTACTGCCCTATTTGATGAAAATGGGAGGGTGGTGGTGCAAGGCGAAAGTATGCCACTGCATCTGGCTTCCATGCTAGGTCTGGTTGAAGTGGTGTTAGAAAAATATGGTAAGACAGGGGTTAAAGATGGCGATATGTTTTTATCTAACGACCCTTATGTTGGAAGAGGATCACATCTTCCAGACGTAGCCATGGCCGCGCCAATTTTTAAAGATGGTGAGTTAGTAATGTTTGTGTGCAATATTGCTCATCATGCTGATATGGGTGGAATGTCTCCGGGATCAATGGCAGGGGGGATGACTGAAATATATCAGGAAGGTCTTAGAATTCCTCCTATAAGATTATTTGAAGACAACATTTTGAAGCAGGATGTGATGGACATGATCCTGTTAAATGTACGAGTGCCAGAGGAACGTTTAGGAGATTACAATGCTCAAATAGCATCAAATCAACTTGGAAAACGAAGATGTATGATGCTGATAGAACGTTGGGGAAAGAAAAAAATAAGAAGCGGCTGTGACGCAATAGTCGCTGCTGTTGCCCGTCGAACGCGTGCTTCCATAATGGATCTTCCAGACGGAGAGTATAAATTTGAAGATGTCGTAGATGATGATGGTGTTTCTAGAGAAAATATCAAAATTTGTGTTACTATTACTGTTAAAGGTGAAGAAATAAAATTTGATTTTTCAGGTACGGACCGTCAAGTGGAGGGTAACAACAACGTTACAATGGCTGGGTTACAGGCATCCTGTCTGTATTGTTTAAAGGTCTTATTAGATCCTGATTGTCCACAAAACCATGGAATGTTGGATCCAGTAACTATCGAAGCGCCTTTAGGTAGTGTGGTTAATGCTTCCTTTCCGGCGGCCTCTGCTGCTAGAGCTCAAACTGGCCAACGAATTGTTGATTGTATTTTAGGAGCTCTTGCCGCTGCTTATCCTGAAAAAATAGTTGCAGCTGGAAATGGAGCAAATACCTCTGCAGCCTTTTTTGGGCAGAGTGCTGCGGGCAAGTACTATGTTTATTTAGAAACTTTAGGCGGAGGTGCAGGTGGGCGTTTTTATAAGGATGGAACGGATGGCGTTCAAGTTCATATGACAAATACATCAAACTTACCTATTGAAGCACTAGAAACTGAATACCCTTTGATGATTGAAAGATATGAATTTACTGAGAACTCAGGTGGAGCAGGTAAATATCGTGGGGGGTTAGGTATCTTGAGAGAGTATAGACCGATAGGACACAGCACCACCTTCTCAGGACAAGGCGAACGTTTTGTCAATCAACCGTGGGGATTGTTTGGTGGTAAATCGGGAGGAACTGGTTCATTCTCTACCGTTTCTGATAATGGTGCTGTATCTCGGCTTGCAAATAAACCATCGGCCTTGCGCGTTGGGCCAGAGAACGTTATTAGGGTAGTTACAGCTGGTGCAGGAGGATTTGGCGATCCCTTGGAAAGATCAGTTGCAGATTTGGTTGAAGATAGAAATAGTGGTAAATTTACTGAGGAATTTCTTTCTAAAGAATATCCCCAGTGGAAGGGTTTATCCGATTAAAAAAAATAGGTTAAGTAAGTGAAAAATACGACGAAGATAAAACAAATAATTAAGTCTTCATCTGTTAAAAAAGACTCTGCGTCGTTAGCTGATTTAGCGACTTCGGAGCTAAGAAATAAGATTTTAGATTTATCTTTAACACCAAGCGAACATCTTGAAGAGAGGATGTTACTTGAGAGATTTCCTTTTGGTAGGACGCCCATAAGGGAAGCTCTTAATAGATTGATGGCAGAAGGTTTGGTCGAAACCAAAAACGGTCGGGGTGCATATGTTGCTTCAATGAGCATATGGCATACTTTGCAACTATTGGAAGCATACGTAATATCTGAACGAGTTGTCGCTTCACTAATAAAATTTGATGATGTTAATCTGGTCTCAGATCTAGAAGCAATACAGACTGAGTATGAGTCGGTATCAAAAAATGCTGATATACTGGGCATAACAGAAAAAAATAATAGGTTTCATCGTAGACTTGCACAAGCGACGGGAAATAGGTTCATAATTGCGCAGCATGCTGATTTGCATAATCTTGCCAGGAGGTTATCATTTTTTGTGTATAGTTCAGAGAATGTTGCGGCGAAAGATTTTAACTTACAAGTATCGCGTATAACTAGCCAACATTACGAAATTATTGGGTTCATCCAAAGTCAGAATAGATCTGAACTAGTTTCCTTAATTACTGAGCACGCAGTTTTATTCCGTTTACGACTTAGTGCAGTTATAGGTGGTGCCGCAGATAAAGAAATTGATTTTTCAGAAAAATCAATAAATTAATTTTTAGACGAATTAATTATTTATTAATGAGATTACCTCTTTAGTACTTCTTACATCAGCAACTAACTGCATTAGATTTACTAGAGTTGCATTATGTTCAAAGTCTGATCGTGTAGCTGTTCCATCATTTACAAATATTACATTGTAACCCAAAGCTACAGCATCTCTGGTCGTAGACTCACAGCATGCGTTTGTTAAGGTTCCTGTTACTATGAGTGTTTCAAAGCCTGCAGCTCTTAGTTGAGAGTCTAAATTACTAGAGCCCTGAATAAGAGCGCTTGGTCTATTTTTATTGCATATTATATCATTTTTGTGCACGTCCATCTCTTTCCAAATCTCAAAACCAAAAGATCCAATCTTAGATTCAGACATCATTAAGTCAATTACTTTTTCGTCACAAAACCCCTTATACATAGTTTTAGTCCACTCGTCGTCAAAAGTTGATTGTGTCCAAGCCACACCACCACCGGCACTTCGTAGAGCTTTACCAATGGCGTTTATATTTGGAACTATTGTGTTTGCTTCAGGAATTTCGAGAACAGATAGACCTGGTGCTACCCAGCTGTTTTGCATGTCGATAACAACGAGAGCTGTTTTTCTGGGATCTATTGTATCGAATACGTGCTGCTTCCCTCTCCGCTTGATACATGCGTCTATTATTTCTTTTGGGATTGAAATTTTATGCATGATTTCTCCAGTATTTAAGCTCTCAATTTTAAATTTGAGAGCTTCATTGTCGTTGACAACAAAAATGTAATGTATTACTTATAATATATACAACATATATTTATTAAATCAATTAATTTAAGGCAAATAAATACAACTAAATCAATAATCTAAATGTATGATTTATTAGAATATTTACTGGGAGAAAATGATGAAAAAGATAGACAAAAAGAAAAATAATTTAAATAGAAGGACGGTTATTAAATCAGCGCTTGGAGCGGGGGCATTAATGTCTACTCCATATTTCTTTGTGAAAGCGAATGCTGCGTCTGACCCTAAAGTACTTAACATGTACAATTTTGATGGTAGTCTCGGTGAATTTTATACTAAGCACTGGTATGATCCTTTCATAGAAAAATTTGATATCAAAATGAATCATATTAAACTTAAAGGTAGTAGAGTACCTCTTGAAAAAGTACAGGCACAGATAAATGCAGGTAAGCCTGAGACAGATGTTATGCCTATGCACCAAGATCAAGTTATCTTTGCTCAGCGCAATAATCTCGCAATGGAAGTTGATGCATCTGCAATACCAGAGTTTGCAAACTATTATGACAAAGGTGTTACAAAGTATGGACCAAAAATGGTACTTTGGTGTTATGGATTGGCTTACAATACAGAATTGGTTAAGCCAGCACCGACCTCATGGAAAGTTTTGTGGGATCCAGAGTATGCAGGAAAAGTAGCGGTTAATGAAGGGCTAAAAGACCAAACACTTCAAATGGTAAATCTAGCATTTAAGGGTAGTCCATATCCAGTTGATGCTCAGACATTTAAGCATTTAAGTGATTTACGTCCAAGCTTAGTTGCTCTTTGGAGCGGTGGAGCAGATGCGGAGCAGCTGTTTAGAAATGGTGAAATTGTAATGACACCATTTTGGAACGGTCGCGTCACGAAGCTTAGAGGAGAGGGTCTACCACTAAAATTTGCAACTCCTAAAGAGGGTTTCTTTGTTCGTTCGAGCGTTTATGGCATACCACGAGGAGCAGCTAATCCAGAATTGGCTCATGAGTGGTTAAACTGGGTAATTGGTGCCGGGCCACAAAAGAAAATGGTAGAATACGGATATGGAACATTTAATAAGCAAGTAGAGCACACTGCAGAGGAAGCAGCAAATGTGATCGTGTCTGATCCTGAAGTCATGAAATATGCAGTTTCAGAAGACTTCAATCAAATTCTTGATAATGGTAAAGAGTGGACTGATATGTGGAATAAGTGGAAATCCTCATAAGGTTAGTACCATAAAAAATAATTTGTATGCGAAATCTATAATTTTAATTTAAATAGGTTTCGCGTACAAAGTTTTCACTTCAATTTTTTTTAAATAGAATGTAATTTGTCGTAATGTTACGTAACTCTGATCAAAACTATGGAGCGTTGTGGCTTTTGACACCCACGGTGCTATTGTACCTAGCAACATTTTTATTTCCCCTTATTATGCTGGGAGTTCTGAGTTTTGCTAAGTTCGAACTTAGCGTAACAACACTAGGATTTTATCTTGATAATTATAATAAAATATTTAGTGATGGAATAACTTTAAAAATATTTTTTCAGACGGTGAGACTCTCTGTTTGGATAACGTTCTGGTGTCTGATTTTAGGGTATCCTGTAGCTTTGTTAATGCGGAGTTGTAGCCCTAAGATGAAGATGGTCCTTCTTTTTTGCGTTGTTTCACCTTTATTAACGAGTATTATTGTGAGGAATGTAGCATGGCTTTTAATACTCGGCAGATCGGGAATAATAAATGATACACTTATCCAATGGGAATTAATTTCTAAACCTCTTCCGTTAATGTATAATGAGTTTGGTGTAATTTTAGCCGTGGTACATGTGTATTTGTCTTTTATGGTTCTACCACTTTTCGGAGCACTCAGTTCAATTAACTCGTCGATCGAAGAGGCTGCAAGCAGCTTGGGAGCTCCGGCTTGGCGCGTATTCCTATCTGTAACATTACCGTTAAGTTTACCAGGGATTATGGCAGGGTGTACATTAGTATTTATTCTTTCAATGGGGGTCTACCTTACACCCGTTATAATGGGTGGAAATTTTGTTTTAACTTTGCCAATGCTTATTACTGAGTCTGTTCGAGAGCAGTACGATTGGCCTTTCGCTTCGGCTATGGCTCTTATGCTACTTTTAGCTATCGGATTTATGGTTATTTTATCATCTGGGGTACAAAGATTGGTAGGTAGGAGATGAGTTCGCAAGAATCTTATGGCTCTAGGTTACCTTATAGATTATTGGTCTTTATAGTTACTGTTATTATTTTCT
>NZVE01000076.1 GCA_002697345.1 Paracoccaceae bacterium
TAACATTAATTACAGAAAAATTCAGAAATACTTCCACTATCAATAAATTAGATATATCTGTATTATGAAATATGAACAATTATTCACAAAAACTTTGAAAAGCAAGGAAAATGTTACTTTGTTAACAATCAAAAAGTAGAAAAAATGAAGATATCGAAAAATAAAAATTCTTCATCAAAAATGAAAAAAAGTAGTGACAAAAGGTCAGGTAATTCAAAAAGACGTACTTATACAAACAAAAAATCTACACATTCAAAATCTCTCCTTCAAAAAATAATATCAATAGTCTTATTCCCATTCATTTGGTCTTTAAATAAACTTTGGGCAGTTATGTGGCGGACAGTTTTATTTTGCTCACTGATTCTATTTGGAATAGCGACCTTCATATATATTACTCTCCCACCATACGAAGACCTTGTAGATGGCCGCGCCAGGGGATCAGTCACTTTCTTAGATAAAAACGGTAATACGTTTGCTTGGAGAGGTGATCAATTAGGTGATATAATAACAAGTACTTCTATCTCACCAATGCTAAAAAATGCTATAGTGGCGACAGAAGACAAAAGATACTACAGACACTTTGGAATCTCCCCTAGAGGAATACTGGGTGCCATAAAAACTAACCTAAAGGCTGGAAGAGGGCCACTTAAAGGAAGCGGTGGTTCAACGATAACGCAACAAACAGCTAAGCTTATTTGTCTGGGTAAGGAGTACAATCCAAATAAATGGGAAAGCGAACGTCAATATGAAGCAGATTGTCGTAAAATAACAAAAACGCGTAAAATCAAAGAAGCTATTTTTGCTGTAATAATGGAGTTTCGCTACACCAAAGACGAAATACTTTCATTATACTTGAACAGAGCATATTTAGGGGCTGGATCTCGTGGGTTTGAAGCTGCATCCCAAAGATACTTTAATACGTCTTCCAGTAAGTTAAATATTGGACAATCGGCTATGCTTGCAGGACTTCTTAAAGCTCCATCTACCTACGCACCAACGAGTAATATTCACAAAGCGCAAGCAAGAGCGAACGTGGTATTAAAATTAATGCATCAACAAAAGTATATTACGAATACCGAAAAACAGTTTTTTATTTCAAACCCAGCAAACCTTTCATCTAGAGGATCAACTAACAATAGCAGTTATTTTGTTGATTGGATTATGGGTTCAATTCCTCCATTCCTTACTAGGAAAACAATGGAGGATGTTATCATCAAGACTACTTTTGATAGCTTAATTCAAAGTAAAGCTGAGCGAGCAGTAAACACCATATTAAAGAATAAACTTCGCAAAGGTTCCTTAGCAGAGATTGCTGTTGTGATAATGTCTCCAGATGGAGCTGTTAGGGGAATGATAGGAGGCCGAGAAGCTAATAAAGTTGGATCATTTAATAGAGCGACCCAAGCAAAAAGGCAAACTGGATCGATCTTTAAGCCCTTAGTATATGCAACAGCACTTGAAAAGGGTTTTAAATATAACACCATAGTAGAAGACACCCCCATTTCAATCTCTGTACCTGGTTCGAGTACGTGGACTCCCAAAAACTACTCACGAGACTTTATTGGAAAAACAACTTTAACCGATGCATTTAAACTCTCTATAAATACCGTAGCCGTAAAACTATCAGAAGAAGTCGGTCGAGATAATGTTATTAAAACGGCAAAGAATCTTGGTTTATATAACGACCTTCCCAACAGCCCCTCTGTAGCCCTTGGCACATCTGAGCATACGTTATTAGAAATTACAGGCGCGTACGCTGGAATTCTAAATGGAGGTAAATATGTGACCCCTTATGGCCTAACAAAGCTAAGGCTTAAGAATAATGACACCCCCTTAATGGAAAAAAAATTTACATCTAAAGAACGTACGTTATCACAGAACACTACCGAACAATTAATATACATGATGCACAGAACCTTACAGGACGGAACCGGCACAAAAGCAAACATTAAAGAGATAGAGGTTGCTGGAAAAACAGGTACTACACAAAACCAAAGAGATGCCTGGTTTATCGGCTTTACAACTCAACATGTCGTCGGTGTTTGGATGGGAAACGATAAAAATCTATCACTAACTGGTGTGACTGGAGGTGGCTTACCTGCAGAGATTTGGAGAGAAATTATAATAAGAATAAGCGATGATTCATCCTACAAACAACTACCAATGATAAGGCCTAAAGCTCCACCAACCTTATTAAATGGGACATATAGAAACCAAGAATTTAATCTAAAAAGTGACTTCAATATTTTCAAGTCAATTAAAAACCTATTTAAACAATAAAGCTCACCAAGTTTTTAATTTATACCTCTTAAACTTGAACTTAATAAATCAATGTCGCCATTTCGATTTTCTAACATTACCCCGATCTCCACTCTTTCTGAAGATAATAAGTTAATACCATCAATTATAATATTAAATATTTTCACCTCTCCACTGCGGTTAGATACAAGCCAAAGTACCTCTAACGGGGCCCAATCTATAAGATGTACACGAGTTTTTACCTCCACACCTGAGCGTATTGCTCGCGAACTTAAAATAGAAATTTCTCCGTCTCTAAGTTCTCGAAATCTTCGAGCATACTTATTAAGAAAATATATTTGAAAAGAGTCCTTAAAAAACTCCAATTGACTCGATGATGCAGTCCTTCGAGCTGGCCCAAGTGTAGTAAGGGCCATAATATTAGTATCTGCATACTTCTTAAAGACAAATTCAAGCTCATCTATAGTCACCGACTCATCACGGGCTGACGATATGATATTGTTAACTTCAAAAGATATCTTTTTAATTAACTCTTCTGCTTCACTCTTTTCAAGTGCTTGTGAAACAGTAAGCATGCAAAATGTAGAAAAAAATATAATTGAAATTAAAATAAAGAAATTTTTAAATGTTCTCTTAACTAATTTCATAAAAAATTACTTATCGTAAACATCATTATATGGATCTATATACTCTTTATTATCTTTATTATCAGTTTTTCGTAAAAACTCTCTTCGTTGCTGAAGATATAGAAGTCGAGCCTGAGCGTAACTGTCCTCACTATCATACATTATAGAATCAACTAACTCTGAAAAACGTCCACGTTGATCTATAGCCTTAAGCGTCTGAGTTCCGGCATAAACCTGTTGTTCAGGAGATTCAGAAAGTAATCTAACGGGATTTGAAGCAAAATCCACCATGCGACCGATGGTATTTCGTAAAGTACTAGGACCAAACAGCGGTAATTCAACATAAGGTCCTTCGCGGACCCCCCATACATGTAAAGTCTCTCCAAAATCAGAATATCTCTCAGGTAGACCCAAATTACTTGCAGGATCAAAAAGACCTCCTAAACCGGCTGTAGTGTTAACTATAAACCTTGCAGAGTTTGAGCTTGCATCTTTTAACTTAAATTGAATTAAGTCATTGATTATCATGCCTGGGGTTTTTAAGTTAGAAGCAAAATTACTAACTCCTGCCCTGATAGGTTTTGGCACCACTTGGTAGACTTTTGACGCTGGACGCAAAGCAATACGATCCAACCCTCTATTAATCTTATGAACGTTTCTGTTTAAAGACTCAGCTGGATCATTCACGCTCTGATTTATTGGCGCAGAACCACAAGAAACTAAAACCATTAACAAGAAGGCCACAAGTACTCTTGATATTTTGGGCATTAAAAGCATTATTTTACTCTAATTTAATTGGCAGTATTGTAGATCTCATATATACCCAAAGAAAACTTAAACCACCATACAAAATAATTTATTTTTCTTACAAATTGTAGAATTTAAAGTTAGTAACAAAAATACAATATATTTTAATTAATTTGATCACTTTTACTTATACGTTTATCACAACTTTATAATAGATTAATGGAGAAAACATGAAAATTGAAAACCGTTTAAAAGAAATTGGAATTAAACTCCCTGATGCACCGGCACCCGCAGCAAATTATGTTCCAAGTGTGGTCGTTGGTGATATTGTTTATATTTCTGGCCAAGTCTCTTCTAACGCAAATGGTTTAATAAAAGGCAAGTTGGGGAGTACAATGAGTACAGAGGACGGTGTGAAGGCAGCAGAAGCTTGTGCAATTAGTCTTCTTGCCCAAGTGAAAAATGCTTGTGGAGGGGATTTAGACAACTTAGTAAGGGTTATCAAACTTACGGGCTTCGTTAATTCAACTCCTGACTTCATGGATCAACCTACAATAATCAACGGGGCATCAGACTTTTTAGTAGACGTACTGCAAGAATCTGGACGTCATTCACGTTCAGCAGTTAGTGCGGCATCTTTACCTTTTGGAGTAGCTGTTGAAATAGAGGGTATTTTTCAAATAAAATCATAAATAAAAACTCTACTCTCATTAAATTCTGTAAAAGTTTTACAGTAAAATTATATTAATATAATTTTTTAAGATCCGCGCGCGCCATAAATCAAATGAAAACATGTAATATAGACATATCTTTTTTACAAAGCATTCAAAGCATGCCTGCTGAAGATTGGGATGCTTGCGCTTGTCCAGAATCTCCCAATAGTAAACCACTAAATATTTTCTCCACTCACCGGTTCCTTCTTGCTCTCGAAAAATCTAAATCTGTGGGACAAGGTACTGGTTGGATTCCACATTATATAGTAGCAAAATCCGAAGGTACTATAATTGCTGTTGCTCCACTTTATTTAAAATATCACTCCCAAGGAGAGTATATATTTGATCATAACTGGGCTCATGCGTTTGAAGGCGCCGGAGGTCAGTATTATCCAAAGTTACAGATATCTATACCCTTTACTCCAGCCACTGGAAAACGTTTTCTTACTAAACCAGGTTGGGAACAAGCTGGAAGTAATGCACTTATTAAGGGAGCGATTCACTTAGCAGAACAAAATAATTTATCCTCTATCCACATAACATTTTGTACAGACAGTGAAATAGATATAGGTAAAGAAAATGATCTTCTTTACCGAACCAGCCAACAATTTCACTGGAAAAATAATTCCTACAGCTCTTTCGATTGTTTTTTAGAATCCTTATCATCCCGGAAACGAAAAAATATAAGGAAAGAGAGAAAATTAGCTAATCAGTTTGGGGGTAAAATTGAAGTATTGCAGGGACCTCAAATACAAGAAAAACATTGGGACGCTTTTTGGCTTTTTTATCAAGACACTGGGATAAAAAAATGGGGTACACCATATCTGACTAGGGACTTCTTTAAAGAGGTTCAAAAAAACCTCCTTGATGACACATTATTAGTTTTGGCTGAGATTAATGGTAGATACGTTGCTGGCGCTTTAAATTTTATTGGTCAAGATACCCTTTATGGGCGTTATTGGGGCTGTATCGAGGACTATCCGTCCTTACACTTTGAGCTATGTTATTATCGAGCAATAGATTTTGCGATATCCAATAACTTAAAGATTGTGGAAGCTGGTGCCCAAGGTGCTCACAAACTTGCACGAGGATATTTACCCGTCGCTGTTAAATCTCTCCATTGGATAAATAATAAAAGCTTAAGAACTGCGATATCAGCTTATTTGGATTCTGAAAGAGCCGCTGTGAAAGAAGGTAATGAAGTGCTAACTAGTTTCGCTCCATATAAAAACCTTTTAAAAAAATAACCCTCGAAATTTAATTTTTATAGTTTGGCTATAGAGTCAAGTAATCCCTCACCCGCAGAGGTTGTACATTCACCACGTGATTTTTCTTCATTAAAAACAATTACATTTTGATCTTCAACATACATAGCATATCTTTTTGACCTTTCAATCAAACCGATATCAGGTGCTGTAAAGTCCATTCCAATCAAGCGAGTAAACTTACTTTCTGGATCTCCTAACATTATTAAACCAGCAGCTGAAGCTCCCGTAATTTCTCCCCAGGCTTTCAAAACATGCGGGTCATTAACAGAAATACAAATAATCGTATTTATCCCAATTTCTTCAAATCTTTTCTTTGTCCTAATAAAGCTTGGAACGTGAGAAGACTGACAAGTCGGCGTAAAAGCACCCGGTAAACCAAAAATCACTACTTTGTTAAGAGCTGTAAACTTACTCAGCAAAACTTTTTCGATACCCTCTTTACCAAACCACACGAACTCCGAATTTGGTAGTTTATCATTTTCCTTTATAATCATACTCACTTCCTTATTTAAAACTTCTCAAAACCTCTATATACAGTTTTTTGATAAGTCATACCATTAATGGAAGATATATATGAAAGATATCGTTGTAATCGGGGCAGGCCAAGCAGGTGCATCTCTATGTGCCAAATTACGTCAAATGGGTTATGACGAAAAGCTTTCATTGTTCGGTGAAGAAGTGTTTCCTCCTTATCAACGTCCTCCACTATCCAAAAAATATTTACTCGGGGAAATAGATGTAGAGCGTCTGTATATCAGACCAAAGAAATTCTACTCTGAGCAAGATATTGATCTTAATTTAAATTCCCCTATTTCAAAAATAGATATTAAAAAGAAAGTAATTTATAGCAAAGGAAATACTACTTCATTCGATCAACTTATCTTTACGACTGGATCCACTCCTCGAAAACTACCCAAGTCATTGAGTCAAAATTTAAAAAATATTTTTTACGTAAGATCAATCTTAGATGTCAACTATATGGCTCCAAACTTAGTTGAAGGGAAAAAAGTATTGATAATTGGAGGTGGTTATATAGGTTTGGAGGCCGCATCAGTTTGCAGAAAATTAGGTGTAAACGTAAAAATTATTGAAATGGATAAACGGATTTTAAATAGGGTTTCATCTTCTGAAACTGCAAACTATTTCAGAGAGCTTCATCAAAATAATGGTGTAGAAATACTGGAAAGAGTTACTCTAGATGCCCTTATAGGGGAGACTCATGTAGAAAAAGCAATACTCTCTGATGGTACTCAAATGAATATTGACTTGGTGATTGCAGGGATTGGCGTTCTACCTAATGACAATCTAGCATCTGAAGCTGGTTTAGATATTGAAAATGGTATTAAAACTAACTCACTTGGTCAAACATCTAACGAAAGTATTTGGGCTGCCGGTGACTGCTCCTCGTTTCCCTGGAGAGGAAAGCGTATACGTTTAGAAAGTGTACAAAATGCTATTGATCAATCAGAAATAGTGGCAGAAAATATCTTAGGCGAAAAAAAGAGTTATATACCATCCCCTTGGTTTTGGTCAGATCAGTACGATGTAAAGCTTCAAATAGCAGGATTAAATACCGGTTACGATCAAATAGCTGTAAGAAAGGGTGACAGAGATAATTCTGTATCACACTGGTACTATAAGTCAGGAACACTCATTTCAGTTGATGCCATGAACGACCCAAGGTCCTATATGATTGGTAAAAGAATAATAGAAAGTGGTAACGTAGTTTCACCAACAGATATTGAAAATCCTGAGTATGACTTAAAAAAACTAATAAAAAAGTGAGAGTTATCGCAGGAAAATTCCGAGGTTTAAGATTAAAATCTATAGGAAGTACACCGGCTAATAAAAGCCTACGGCCGACTACAGACCGTGTGAGGGAAAACCTTTTTAATATTCTTTCTGGAGGAAAGTATGGTAATATTCTTAACGGAGCACGAGTATTAGATATGTTTGCCGGAACAGGGATACTTGGAATTGAAGCTATTTCTCGTGGTGCCAGTCATGCCACTCTTTTTGAAAAGTGTGTAAGCACCTTCAAATTAATCCAAAATAACATTAAACTTACTAATACTATTAATGAAATAAGTGTACTAAATACAAATGTAATGCATTTGGAGCAATGTAAAACAGAACCTTTTAATTTAGTTTTTATTGACCCTCCTTATCAAAAGAATTTTGGAAAACCCGCATTAGCGAGGGCACTAGAGTTTGGTTGGCTGTCAGAAGGAGCTTTAGTCGTATGGGAGGAAAGTGCTTCTCCAGAGGTCCCAAAAGAGTTTGAGTGGCTTGATGAAAAAAAATATGGGAATACAGTTTTGACTTTTTTAACTACTTCCTAGTAAGTTCCAATCCATTATGAAAAAAATTCTAAATAGTACTTTTGGTTTAAAATCTTTTAAGCGCGGGCAAAAAGAAATAATACAATCCGTTATACATGGAAAAGATGTCTTTGTAGTAATGCCCACAGGTTCGGGTAAATCATTATGTTATCAGCTCCCGGCCATTGTGAGGGAAGGTTTAACAGTTGTTATATCACCGTTGATTGCACTGATGATGTCACAGGTCCTCTATCTCAAAAAACTTGGAATAAACTGTGGAGCATTAACTTCAAGTAGTAGCCCAGGAGAGGTTACAGAAATTCTAGACAACCTTAGTCAAAAAACTCTTAAAATTCTATACATAGCACCTGAAAGGTTATCAAAGGCTTCTACAATCAAAATACTAAAAGCTGGAAATGTAAATTTAATAGCAGTCGATGAAGCACATTGTGTTAGTCAATGGGGTCATGATTTTAGACCTAACTACCTATTAATTGGTAATCTAAGGGAAAGCTTAAATGTCCCTCTTGTAGCACTAACAGCGACTGCCGGGCCAAGAACAAAGATTGAAATAACTAAACTGTTATTTGGAAAAAATAAGCCTAAATCTTTTTATTTTGGTTACGATCGACCCAACATCTTTATGTCTTTTCAACTAAAGAGTTCCCCAAGAGATCAAATTTTAAATTTTGTTAAAAAAAATAAAAAAACGAGCGGGATTGTATACTGTGCGACCCGTGCAAAAACAGAAACAATAGCAAACGCACTTAATGAAATAGGTTACTCTGCTTTAGCATACCATGCCGGCCTAGAATCCAGTATTCGCCGAAATGTCGAGACTCTATTTAGTTCTAAAAATAATTTAATAATTGTTGCAACAATAGCGTTCGGTATGGGACTAGATAAGCCAAACATTAGATGGATTGTGCACGCTGACATACCTCAATCAATCGAAAATTACTATCAAGAAATTGGGCGAGCAGGTCGTGATGGAAAACCTGCAATAGCTTTAACTCTTTATAGCCAAGAAGATATTGATTTTAGAAGACAACAAATTAATGAGGGCACTATGATGGAAGTTCAAAAAGATCTTAACCATCAGCGTCTTAATCACATAATTGGGCTAGCAGATGATATAGATTGCCGTCGTAAAAATCTGCTGAGATACTTTGGAGAGGATATTGTATTATGTAAAAATTGTGACTTATGTAAAAACCCAAAAGACACATTTGAAGCCTCTAAATCTATACAAAAAATACTAGAATGTATAATTTTAACAAATGAAAAATATTCTATTGCTAATATTATTAATCTACTGATTGGACATCTAACAGATAAAATAAAAAAAAATAATGATCAAAAAAATAAGTTCTTTGGTACAGGAAAAGAGTTTAATAACCTTCAATGGTTAGCTATTATCCGGCAAATGATGGGAAGAGACCTAATTCGTCCGTCTCTAAAGGGAGTGAACTCAATCTGTTTAACAGTTCAAGGAAAAATGTTCCTCACTAATAAGCACCCAATTAATTTTAACCTAGATTCGTTTCACAAAATATCAAAAAAGGTAAAAATTAAAACATTGGTTTCTGATGATGATCAAGCTCTTTTATCTATGTTAAAAGCAAACTGTAGAAAATTAGCGGAAAACAGTAATATACCTAGTCATTTTATTTTTCGGGAAGCGACTTTAATTGAAATGGCTATAAAGAAACCAAAAAATATAGATGAGTTTTTTATGATACATGGTGTAGGGCCTAAGAAATTAGAAAAGTTTAGCACATCATTTTTAAAAATAATTAATATCTCACCTCCTGACCCTTTACACCCCGCACGAAGAAAATTGATAGGAGGCAACTCCGCTTATATTTATGATCAGCTTATTGAGGCCCAGTCAAAATTGGCATATGGTAAAGATGGGCACCAAAAAAAAATTACTTGCTCTCCCTCGATAATTGCTAAAATATCAAAATTAATAAATCCCACACAAGCAGTTATTAATAATATTCTTGGCGAAAAAAAGGCTCTTCGCTTTGGGAAGGCGTTTTTAAAAATATTGAAAGACTTTTAATAAAAATTAATATATTTTAATAAAGTATCTGTTAAACAAAATCGAGGTTTAAAGAAATGTTAACTGTTATTTCACCAGCCAAGAAGCTTAATCTTGAACCAAATATAAAAATTCTACAAACCAAACCCACTTTTAAAGCGGAAGCCAATAACTTAGCGGCTACAGTGAGTAAACTGTCTACAGTTGAACAACAGAAACTTATGTCGATCTCTGAAAAGTTAGCAGAATTAAACAAAAAAAGATTTCAGTCTTTTAAAACAGAGCCAACTTCAGAAGAATCTCTTGCAGCAGTTTTTGCATTTGCTGGAGATACTTATACTGGTCTAGAGGTGGAAACCTTCGAAAACGAAGAACTTGATTTTGCCCAAAACCATCTACGAATTTTATCTGGATTATACGGTATCTTAAAGCCTTTGGATGCGATTCAACCTTATCGACTCGAAATGGGAAGCAAATTAAATACAAATAAGGGAAAATCCTTATATCAATACTGGGGCGATATGTTAAGCTTAAAGCTTAATGAGCATGCCAAAGATGTTAATACAAATATATTAATAAATTGTGCAAGTCTGGAGTATTTTGGTGCAATAAAACAAGAAGCTCTTAATTTAAAGGTTATTACACCTGTATTTCTTGAAAATAAGGCGGAAGGTCCAAAAATTATAAGTTTTTTTGCAAAAAGAGCTCGTGGAGCAATGGCTAGATTTATTGTACAAAATAGAATAACTACTCCAGAGTATTTAAGTGATTTTGATACTGGAGGATATAAGTATCAAAAAGAGTTATCCAGCTCTGAAAAGCTAGTGTTTTTAAGGTAGAAATTAGTAGGTTTTATTTTACTGAAACTTATTAGCTAAAACAACCCTGGCAAAACCAACCACCAGTCTTAAGCCCACCATGTGCATAATAAAGCCATAACCTCTCGCCTGTTTCAGTATCAATCTTCCAGTAATCCCTAACACCCGTTCTCCAGTTTGGGTCATCAAACCACCATTCAGGAGAGATCCGTTCAGGCCCTGTTTTGAAAATACTATTAAAGTAGCGCCCCCTCCATTTAAATTTTTTCAGTGGAGAAACATTATCCAGAACTTCAATAGGCTCTGGATTAAACAATACAGTTGGTCGTGAATAAACCTTTGAAATCCAATCAAAAAATGGTTCAGACCACATTGCACCTGAAGTGATAAAAGATTTTTCAGGAATATGGCTTTCGGCAGAGTGCCAGCGAGTAATGGATTCTGTGCCCAGTCTCAGACTTATCCTATTAAGGAAATGTTCAAAATCAGTATCTGTATTAGGTTTTTTAACTTCTAAATTATCTTCAGAAAGCTCCTTAACATATTGAGTTTCATAAACAGGTTCATAAATTTTTGTCTCTAAACGTATCAAATCAACACCAAACTCTGAAATAATTTCATCTAATTTCATACCTAAAAGTGTTAAAATTTTTTCTGTATCAAAGCTTGGCTGTGTTAGCTGGATATATATACTTTGTGTTGTACCATCTGTCCTAAATATCTGTAACTGTAATTTCCGAACTCCAAATCTGTTATTTTTTAACTTTCTACATAATGCTGGAACTAACTTTTCAAGGGCTAGTAAGAAATCACTTTTGAGCCCAATAGGCTCTGGCAACGTCAATCTGACAGAAAACCTTTTAGCAGGTTTTTCTGGAGACACCGGTTCCGGCTCAAGCCCTAAAATTTGATCTAAGCGAGTTAGTAAATCCCTTCCAAAACGTCTTGTTAATGGCGCTCGAGGTATTTCTAATAAATCTTTAATGCACCTAAACCCTAATCTTCTAAGAGATGTAACTTTGCTAAGTGGAAGCCTTAAGGATGCCAAAGGTAAGTTAGAAATGTACTCTCTTGTTTGCCCACAAGGGACTATAACATATTTAAAAGAACTTAACTCATTATTTTTTTGGTCAATAGTCAGACTATTAGGTTGATTACCCCTCTTAAACGCACGTGCTCTAGTTGCACGTGCTTCTTGATCAATAATATCCCCAGTATAAAGCAATTCAGAAGTATTTTCTAGAAACCTAGACAAAGCCCAAGCAGCCCCAACAGTATCTGCTAATCCAATACGGGCCGTAAGCGAAAAGTTAGCACAATCTATTTTAAACGCTTCAATTAAACTTTTTTCTCCCCCAAACAAATGAGCACATCCAGTAATATCTATTAGAATTCCATCTGGTAGTTCTTTTTTTATCCATGGGGAATACTTTCCTGCCCATCGGGAAAGTAAATCTAAAAATCTGTAATCCTCTTCCAAGTCAAAAAACCTGACGATAACATTAGGGCACCTTAAGATTGTGTCACGTATAGACTGACCAATAAAAAGTCCCTGTAGCTCTGCAGCTACATTAAGATTACAGACTGTCCCTTGATTGCCTTCATTAAGTATAATTACTACTGGTGTTTCAAAGCTTATTTTTTCTTGTCGGACAACTCTCTCTACAGACAGCCTTTTAAACCATAAAGATAACACACGACGATTAGACAATACTTTACCTCAAAATGTTCACTTTTTGTTCTTTTTATTAAAACATTTTTATTAATATAGTCGAGTCCTTTTTTAACTTTTAAAAAGTAATTTAATACTAGTTCGCTAGTCTCGACTGACGTTTCCGCTCATGAGAATCTAGAAAAACTTTACGCAAACGAATTGATTTAGGTGTTACCTCTACAAGTTCATCATTATCAATATAGGCAATTGCTTGTTCCAATGACAAACTAATAGGTGTTGTCAACTTCACAGCTTCATCAGTACCTGAAGCTCGAACATTTGTTAATTTTTTTCCTTTAAGAGGGTTAACCTCCAAATCATTCTCACGACTATGCTCACCAATTATCATACCTTGGTAAACCGGTTCTTGCGGTCCAATAAAAAACTTTCCTCGATCTTCTAAATTAAAGATTGCATATGCTACAGATGTACCATTTTCCATAGAAATCAATACACCAGATCTTCTACCAGGAATTGACCCTTTGTACGGCTCCCAATCATTAAAAACTCTATTTAGTACACCAGTTCCTCTAGTGTCAGTCAAAAACTCACCTTGGTAACCGATCAAACCTCGAGAGGGAACATGAGCTATGATTCTTGTTTTTCCAACTCCAGCCGGACGCATTTCTATAAGTTCACCTTTGCGAGAACCGGTAATTTTTTCAATGACCACCCCAGAATAATCGTCATCAACATCAATAGTTACTTCTTCTACCGGCTCTAATTTAACATCACCATCATTCCTGAACAAAACCTGAGGCCGAGAAATACTCAACTCAAAACCTTCTCGCCTCATATTTTCAATCAAAACACCCATCTGTAATTCGCCTCGGCCAGAAACTTCAAAAGCTTCCCCACCAGGTGTATCACTTACCTGAATGGCAACATTAGACTCTGCCTCTTTCATCAAGCGCTCTCTTATAACTCTGGATTGAACTTTCTTCCCATCGCGTCCAGCTAATGGGCTGTCATTTATACCAAAAGTAACTGATATAGTAGGAGGGTCTATAGGTTGGGACTCGAGAGCTTCCTCAACCACTAAGGAACACAATGTATCTGCAACTGTGGCCTTAGACATCCCAGATAGAGAAACTATATCACCAGATTCTGCTATATCTATAGCAACTTGGCTTAAACCACGAAAAGCCATAATTTTTGTTACTCTAAACTGCTCTAATTTTATACCATCTCTTGATAGAGCCTTTATCGTTTCACCAACTTTTAATGTCCCTTTTTCAACCCTACCTGTTAAAACTCTGCCAATAAAAGGATCGTTTCCCAAAGTTGTGACTAACATTGTAAAGTCTAATTGACGGTTTTCTATCTGTATTGGAGCAGGGACATGTGCAACAACTAAATCTAAAAGGGCTGCTAAATCTTTGCGTGGTCCATCAAGTTCCATATCAGCCCAACCAGAGCGACCAGAAGCATACATAATAGGGAAATCTAATTGGTCATCATCAGCACCTAGGTTCGCAAATAAATCAAAGCACTCATCAAGAGCTCTATCTGGTTCAGCATCACCCTTATCCACTTTATTTAAAATAACTATCGGTCTAAGCCCTAAAGCAAGAGCTTTTGATGTGACAAATTTTGTTTGGGGCATTGGTCCCTCGGCAGCATCTACCAAAAGTACAACTCCATCGACCATACTTAAAATACGTTCAACTTCACCTCCAAAGTCTGCATGGCCAGGGGTATCTACGATATTAATTCTCATCCCTTTCCATTCTACAGAGGTTGCTTTTGCCAAAATTGTAATGCCACGCTCTCGCTCTAAATCATTGCTGTCCATAGCTCTTTCGGCTATGGCCTGATTCTCTCGAAAGGAGCCTGATTGTTTTAATAACTCATCCACGAGTGTCGTTTTCCCGTGATCGACGTGAGCAATGATCGCTATGTTGCGCAGATCCATTTTTTTACCTTTTAATGAAATGTTGCGAGCGACCTATCTGAACCTAGGTTTAAATGCCAGCCTTTAATTTTATTTATGCTTTTTTTAAATATGAAAAAATTTTTAGTACAACAAAGATTAATTTTACTTTTTTCTTTTCCTAAAACTTTTTTTTCCAAACCTCTTTTTAAAAAAACTCTTCTTGGAATGCTCTACTATTGATAGTTTCTCTCCGTCAACACTAATAAGCTGTAAAGTTAACCCTCCTGTCAGAGCGTTTGTTTCGACCACCCTTACTAAAACTCTCTTTCCTAAACCGAGCACCAAACCTGTTCTTTCAGAAACTAAAACTTGTTTATCTCGATTATATCTAAAGTATTCATTTCCAATCGTTGATACTGGCACCAAACCATCAGCACCAGATTCATCAATTTTAACAAAAATTCCAAACCGAGTAACTCCAGAAATAGTACCGAACACTTCTAAACCTATTCTATCAGAAAAAAATGCTGCTAAGTAACGATCTACTGTATCTCTCTCTGCTAACATTGATTTACGTTCACAAATTGAAATACTCTCTCCAATAGCTTCAAGTTCACCGTGATAAAATCTATAAAGTGGCTTTTGTCCTCTATTTATAATCTCGATTATAGCTCTGTGGGTAACCAGGTCAGCATATCTCCTTATAGGTGATGTAAAATGAGTATAGCGCCTTAATGCAAGACCAAAATGACCAATAGGTTGGGCTCCATAGTAAGCCTGAGGCATAGATCGTAAAATTGACATACTAACTAGCTCAGAATATTCTGTTTCCTTCGCGTTATACAGCAAACTATTTAAATGATGAGTTTTTAAAACTTGACCCTTACTAAAGCTTAAACCACAAGACTTAATAACTTCTCTTAATGTATTAACTTTCTCTTTTTCGGGTTCTTCATGGATCCGGTATAAAAAAGAACCCTGATTATTAAATAACTCTTCCGCCGCAGCAACATTTGCCAAAATCATTAACTCTTCAACAACTTTATGAGCATCTAATCTATCTAAGAATTCTATTGATGTAACTTTTCCAACATTATCTAAAAGAATTTTTCTTTCAGGTAGATCTAAATTTAAAGGCCCTCTTTCTTTTGTTGCGTTTTGTAATACCTCAAAGCACTTATATAGCGGCTTAATTATACTTTCGAGAATGGGTTGAGTTTTTTTACTTGGGTTCCCATCAATCGCTTCCTGCACCTCCTTATACACTAATGAACCCCGAGATCTCATTAGCCCTCGAAAAAATTGTTGGCTAGTTTTCTTTCCACCACTGTCTAAAATCATTTTTAATGCTAAGCAGGGCCTATCTTCACCCTCATGTAAAGAACAAAGGTTTGCTGACAAATTTTCTGGAAGCATTGGAACAACGCGATCCGGAAAATAAGTCGAGTTACCTCTTTTTCGTGCTTCCCCGTCTAATAGAGAACCTGGTTGAACGTAATATGCTACATCAGCGATCGCGATCCATACGACAAAACCACCTTTATTTTCATCATCTAAATCAAGTTCAACATAGCAAGCATCATCATGATCTCTAGCATCAGCTGGATCAATCGTAACAAACGGTATATGTCTTAAATCGTCCCGGTCTAACAAGGTAACCGGGGCACTATTAACCGCCTCAGATAATGTCTCTTTACTAAATTCATCCACTATAGAATGTTCGTGTATTGCTATCAGTGAGATTGCTTTACTATCATCAGTCTTTCCAAGGACAGAAATAACTCTGGCTTTTGGCATTCCAAACCTAGTCTTAGGGCTTGTTTGTTCCGCCTCCACTATATCCCCATCAACACTACCGTTTATGGCATTCGGAGGAATAGTCCAAATAGTATTTAATCGCTTACTCAAAGCTTCCAGTGTCCCTCCGGACGAGGAAACCCTAAAAAGTCCCACTATTTTTGATAAATTATTTTTCTTTGGAATTCTTCTTATTAATTTTGCCTCATAATGATAATCTTTACCTTCTACTTTAGTCAACGCGCACAGAATTCTATCACCTGCAAATACTGGTGTAATTGACCTTTTCTCAGAATAAAATATTTTTGGCATCTCTTTTCTATCAAGAAAATCAAGTAGATCCAAAAAAATATCCCCATCTTTATCGGGAGCTTTAGCAATACAGATAGCAGTTGAAGGAATTGCACTGACAAGGCTTTCAGAACTTGGTTTAATAGATATTTCTTCTTCATTCTCTAGGTCAAGAATAAGTTTCTTCAAATCTATTTTGTCACTACCTGTAATGCCAAAGGCTTTAGCTATCTCTCTCTTTGAAATTTTATCTGGATTATCCTTTAACCATAAAAGTAAATCCTGCTTTGTCGGAAGGCCTGCCATTAACTTAATATACGATATTTAATAACATCATCTCCATCACTATAATAAATTACTTATTATTACTCTATTTAATTTGTTGATTTTCAAAAAGTACTTTGGAATATGCTTACTCGACAAGGTAATTAATAAGCATACTCTTATAAATTATTTTTAACTGATCAACATGCTCCACTTTAACATGCTCATCAACTTGGTGAAGAGTATTCCCCAATAAACCAAACTCAACGACAGGACAGTGTTCCCTTACAAACCTTGCGTCCGAAGTGCCACCAGACGTTGATAATTTCGCTTCAGTCCCAGTAATCTTGTAGATGGCTGACAAAGCTAGATTAGAAAGCTCTCCAGGCTTTGTAATAAAGCTTTCTCCTGAAACCTTAGCCTTTATACTTACTTTTACTCTACTCTCATTTTCTATTTTTTGTGCCTCAGACTCCAACCAGTTAAGTAGAGACTCTGAACTATGGGCATCATTAAAGCGAATATTCAACATCACCTCACAACTCTGAGGTATTACATTAGTAGCTGTGTTTCCTGTATCTATGGATGTTATAGTAAGGGTAGAGGGATCAAAATAATCAGTTCCTTGATCTAACTCATGATCGGTAATTCGACTAACTAGCTTTGCTACAATGGGAAGTGGGTTTAACGCTCTTTCTGGGTAGGCAGAATGTCCCTGAACGCCTTGCAATGTAATTACAGCAGACAGTGAACCTCGCCTCCCTATTTTTATGGTATCGCCCATAGCCTCAGAGCAAGTAGGCTCTCCCACCAGGCAAACAGACATGGATTCATCGTTCGCTTTCATCCAATCAAGAATAGCAATCGTTCCATCAGTTGCATCTGCTTCCTCATCTCCAGTCAGCATTATCACAAGAGCACCATCAAAAAGATTTTCTTCAGAAACCTCTTTTGCGGCGATTACAAAAGCAGCAACTGCTGTCTTCATGTCTGCGGCTCCTCGCCCATATAATAATCCATTCTTAATTTCCCCGCCAAATGGATCACAAGACCAAGAAGAAACATCTCCTTCTGGAACAACATCAGTATGACCATTAAACCCAAAAGTCTTTTTGTGGTTTTTCTCTCCCCATCTTGCAAAGAGATTGCAAATTCCACCTCTATCCACCCTAAAGCATTCAAACCCCGCTCTTAAGAGTTCGTTTTCTACAATCTCTATTGCACCATCATTTTTAGGTGTTATCGAACGGCACTTTATTAGCTTTCTTGAGAGCTGCAATACATCTGAATTCGCAACCATTTTCTTTCCTCTAATCATAAAATGCTGTTGTTTGGGATACAATAACAGCATTTTCGTCTAAAGCCTGCTTGATAAGTAAATGTTCATCCTCAGAAATATCATGTCCTTCCGCCACTCTTTCATCAACACTCCCATACCCAGAAATATTCAGCGGAGATAATCCTGCTTTTTTAATAACTGCAGTCGCTTCCCTGACAGCCTCGTCCTCACTTACACCAGAAGAGTAACACATCAAAGCAGCCCCTGTTGAGTTTTTAGGCAACCCATCATCTTTCTTCCGACCAACCTCCACTAGAAGAGTATAAACCGAATGCTTTTGATTTGTTTCTACTTTGCTCATTTAAGACATCTCAATATGAGTAAAAATCTATTTAATCTCTTAGAAGCTCATTAATAGCAGTTTTTGAACGAGTTTTTTCATCAACCCTCTTAACAATAACAGCACAATATAGATTTATTCCATTTTTTGTTGGCAAAGATCCGGCTACAACAACTGAGTATGGGGGAACTTCTCCATAAAACACGTCACCAGTCTCTCGGTCCACTATCTTAGTCGATTGCCCAAGAAAAACTCCCATCCCCAAGACAGAGCCTTCACGAACTATACAGCCCTCAACTACCTCTGAACGTGCACCAATAAAGCAATTATCTTCTATAATAGTTGGTCCTGCCTGCATTGGCTCAAGAACTCCACCTATCCCAACACCTCCTGAAAGGTGAACATTTTTTCCTATCTGGGCACATGATCCAACAGTAGCCCATGTATCCACCATTGTCCCTTCATCTACGTAAGCACCCAAATTTACGAAAGAGGGCATTAATACTACCCCAGGAGCGATATATGCAGATTTTCTAACAACACAGTTCGGTACAGCTCTAAACCCTGCATGTTTCCAATTACTCGTCTTCCAACCCTTAAACTTACTATCAACTTTGTCCCACCATGAGCTATTTTGAGGCCCACCTGATTGTATTTCCATATCTTGAATTCTAAACCCCAGCAAAACTGCTTTCTTGGCCCACTGATTCACGTGCCATGAACCATTTTGAACTTTTTCAGCAACCCTTAATGCACCACTATCTAACGCATCCAACGTTTCCTCTATTGCTTCCCTAGTTTCGCCAACAGTTGTAGGTGTTATTTGGTCTCGCAAATCCCAAGCTTTTTCAATTGCGTCTTCAAGATCTATATTGGACATAAGTAAAGCCTTCATAAAAGTTAATTCTGGGTTAATGTTGCAGTCTCTATAAACCGATGTTCTGTTCGTTGCAAACTAATCAATCTTTAAAACTTCACTACAAGCTTTTGGTAGACCAGACAATAAAATTTCAGCCCTCGGCTGAGCTTTAGGTCTTAACCGTTTTAGAGGCGGTGGGTTGAATATTTTTTTTACCCACTCCTCTGCTTCGAGGCACCCATCCCCTGCTGGTGGAGGAAATTGACTACGGCATTCCGTTGCCCCCTTTGGGCATTTAATTCTAACATGAAAATGGTAAATATGACCCCACCAAGGGCGAATCTTTCTTAACCAGTCTCTATCTTCTTTTTCATCTCTACACATTTTTACTTTTGCTCCCGGAAAAATAAAAATTCTCTCTACATTTTCATCCTTTGAAATAGCTTTAATAATTTTATGATGTATTTTACTCCAGTGGTTATTTACCATCGCCCCATTCATTTTCGACATGGACTCTGGTAGAACTTTTTCACGTTCTTCAATTGTATAATTATTCGCTAATTTTGGCATTAACCAAATATCTGCATCTAACCCTACTTGATGCGACCTATGACCAGATAGCATTGGACCACCACGAGGTTGGGATAAATCTCCAAAATATAGTCCGTTCCAACCGTATTCTTCTGCCTTCTTACTAAGGTTTGTTAATGTTTTTAATAAATTGGGATGCCCCCAATTCCTATTTCTAGACAATCTCATGGCCTGCCATGTCGCTCCAGTCTCTGGTAACCTCACTAAACCATCCGCACAACCACGAGCGTAGGAACCATAAGGTTGAGCAGGTCGATCTGTAGCAATCAATTGTTTTCCAAAAAGATATTTTGCAGGTTCAGCAAAGCCATTTTCTGATCCCAAAACTACCAAAAAAATCGTCAATAGTATGGTAAACCTTGTTATTCTCATCACACCTAGCCTCTTCCGTTTTTGTCAACAAATGTTAATAAACTAAGACCTATAATAAATAAACCTATTATAGGTAAAACACCAATTCTTTGACTTTGAAAAACATATGTAAAAAGAGAGACTAATAGTGGCGCTAAAAATGCTGTAGCTTTCCCTGAAAATGCGTAAAGACCAAATGTTTCAGTTATTTTTGATGTGTTGGCTTGAAAAACTAACATAGTCCTAGAAGCAGCTTGAACAATTCCACCCACAGCACCAAGTATCATTCCGCAGAAGTAAAAGGCACAGTCAGGTCCACTTAAAGTGCCAAGAATTTCACCTCTTGAGAATGTAATTCCAAAAATAGAATCTGGGGTAATCATTACAAGAGAAAATGTGGTGACAATAAGAGTAAAAATACTTAACTGAATAACTTTTTTTGACCCAAATCTGCTATCAAAAATTCCACCTACCCACGAAAATATTGCCCCCGAGATCAGTGCCAAAATTCCAAACATTCCAATGTCAGTCACAGACCATTTTAATACGCCATATGCATAAATCCCACCGAAAGAATATATCCCATTAAGTGCATCTCGATAGAACATTGAAGACACTAAATAAGAAAAAAGACTCCGGTTTTCTCTTAATTTCCTTATAGAATCCAAAACTAACATAATTGCAGTGAAAAAATGTATACTGGGCTTTGGACCGTTAGTAGCAGGCGAACGCACATATAAAAAAAAGGGGATCATAAAAAATGCAAACCAGATGGCAGTAAGTGGTCCTATTGCCCGCGTCCCCTCTCTTAAGTCAGGATTTAAGCCCAACGCTGGAGGTTTTCCTAAAATTGTTACCCCATTACTATTTTCAGCAAAAAACAATAGTGCTATTATGATTGCAACTAATCCACCAAAATATCCTATTGCCCAACCACTTCCCGATATACGACCTAGCTTTTCTAAAGGAGCAAGCCTTGGAAGAAATGCATTCGTAAGAGTAGTTGCAAGCTCCATGCCAAAAAGACCAAGCGAAAAAAATGCAAGAACTAGTATTACATTTAACGTGTCTGGAGTGGCAAACCATAAACCCGACGCTCCTACACAATAGCAAACAGAAAAATAACATATTAATTTTATATGGCTTCTAGATTTGTCAGCAATCACTCCAAAAACAGGAGCACAAGCAGCAATTAACAAACCTGATATTGCTAAAAATATTCCCCATAAACTCTGAGCATCAGCGGCGGCGGCTTGCTCAGAAAAGCCAAGATTTAGTTTTTTAATTGTCACAATTTCAGCAAAGTATGGAGCAAAAATAAATGTCAAAAGGAGTGTACTATAGGGTTGAGTAGCCCAATCAAACATCATCCAACCAAAAATGCTCCTACGACTTTCTCTTTTGTTCATATTAATTTCTCCATCAGAAATTTATAATCAGTTTTTTATATTGGGGGCCATGGCCTTTCTACTTCACTCTCAATCCACGTTTTAATCCAGTCAGGAATCTCAGGTTTAACTAAGTTCTCTGCTATAGCAGAAATAGCTTTTACCGGAGGTACAATACCCTGATCACTTGAGATTGCAGCTCTTATTAAGACATTTGACGTCGGCACTCCGGAACGCCACATAGATTGGGTTAAGTATAAAAACTTCTGATCCCATGAAACTATACGAGATTTCACCTCAAGCCGATCAAAAATATTTACTCTTCGCCGGTACCTAACAGAGGATCCCGCAACACTTAAACGCCACTTATTATTCTTTAAAATTTGAATAAGCCCCACACGTTTCACTAAGGTCACTCGACCTAAATCAAAAATTGTTAACGTCCTACCATTATTAAGTTCAAACCAAACATCTAAATCCCAGGGCCAACAAATATGTAAAGAAGTATATTCATCTAAAAAATTTTGACTGTTTGTTTTTCCATACAAGAGAAGTTCTTTGGTAATACGAAAAACTGGATACATTGAACTTCTCCTTACAAACGCTATCATTAAAACTAAAGAATTTAATTTTGTAACTCATAAATCTAGTACACATACTTGCACAGTTTCGATAGGAACAGTAGGCTCAATTGAAGAGTTTTTTGGAGAAAAAGATGACGTCTATTTATCAAATATTAATGCTACTAATTGGAGCTGTAAGAATGCTTATAATACTACACTTTATTATGAGTTGGTTAATAAGTTTTCAAATTTTAAATCTTCGTCAAAGATTGGTTGGGCAAATTTGGTTAGGTCTTAATCAAATCCTAGAACCGATTTACCGACCAATCAGAAGGTTCCTTCCTAACACCGGGACATTAGATCTTGGGCCAGTAGTTGCACTTTTAGGTCTATACGCATTAGAAATAATTTTAAATAATAACATCCAGTTCTTTATAAGCTAAGGATCACATATAAAAATGTTAATGTACTGACAGTTCAACAACATATTCAGATATCTACCCTAAAGGGACCATAATATGAATCTCACTGTAACAACTCACCAAGCGGAAGAAGATATAAGAAATGAACAACTAAAAATATATGTAAATGGTGAAATTATTCCTAAACTCGAGGCAAAAATTAGTGTTTTTGACAGCGGGTTTATGTTAGGTGATGGAGTCTGGGAAGGGTTAAGACTTTATGCAGGGAAATGGGCTTTTTTTGACGAGCACATGGATAGACTTTTTGAGGCAATTAAGGCTATTGATCTTGATTTTAAACTGAACAGAAATGATATCCTTACTGCTTTGGAAGCAACCCGCTTGTCAAATGGTATAGAAACAAACGCTCATGCGAGGTTGATGATAACTCGAGGTGTTAAAACCCGTCCCTTCCAACATCCCTCCCTCAGCCAGTCAGGCCCAACCTTTGTTATAATTATTGAGCACTCAACTCCAAAAACACCTAGACCCATAAAACTTGCAACTGTTCCTCATATTAGAGGACTTCCAATGACCCAAGACCCAAAGCTTAACTCTCACTCTAAACTGAACTGTATCCTTGCCTGCATCGCCGCAGAAAAAGCTGGAGCAGATGAGGCCTTGATGTTAGACATAAATGGTTTCGTCAACACAACAAATGCGTGCAACTTTTTTATAGTAAAAAAAGGAGAGATTTGGACTTCTACGGGTGATTATTGTATGAATGGAATTACTCGAAAAAAAGTTATCGATATCTGCAAAGAAAATAGTATAATTATTCTTGAAAAAAACTTTAGTCTTGTAGATACATATAGTGCAGATGAGGCTTTTTTAACTGGAACGTTTGGTGCCCAAACTGCTGTATCAAGTATCGATGGTAGGGATATTGGAACTGGTAAAATGGGACCACGAACAGAAGAAATAAGACACTTATATTCTTCTTTAATAGCCCGTGAAATCAAATGAAAATAGCAGCGTGGTCAGGACCACGCAATCTGTCAACAGCGATGATGTACAGCTTTGGATCTAGGTCTGATACTATTATCTCTGATGAACCTTTTTATGCCTCATACCTGAAAGCAACTAACCTCGAACACCCCATGAGAGCTAAAATTTTGGAGTCCCAGTCAAATAATCCACATGAGATTATTGAATCCTGCAATGGTCCGATCCCATTAAGTAAAGGTCTTTGGTATCAAAAGCATATGTGTACTCACATTTTGGATAACATTTCACTAACCTGGGCTGAAAAATACACCAACATATTTCTAATTAGACATCCCTCTCGAGTTATTAGTAGCTATGAAAGAAAACGAGAAAATCCAACCATCGATGATATAGGTTTCAAACAACAGTTAAAAATATTTAATAGTTTAGGTGGGGTAGTTATTGAAAGTAGTGACATATTGAAGTCACCTGAGAAAACACTGAAAACACTTTGTAGGCATATTAACATTAAGTTCGAGTCCAGAATGTTATCCTGGTCCAAAGGTGGCCACAAAGATGAGGGTGTATGGGGTGAACATTGGTACAACTCTGCTCACTTAAGTTCTTCTTTTGGCCCTCCTGAAGGGCCCATACCAAAACTATCAAAAAAACTAATTGAGCTTTATGAAGAAGCAATACCTATTTATGAGAAGCTATCATCTCATAAAATTAAAATTTAATGTTTAGCTATGTATTCCGTTTGTTACGCATCGCAATAAGCTTTAACCTTAACGCATTTAACTTTATAAAGCCCGCGGCATCTTTCTGATCATAAGCTCCAGCATCATCTTCAAAAGTAACGTGCTCTTCTGAGTAAAGGGTGTATTTTGACCAGCGACTAACAGTCCGAACAGCTCCCTTATATAACTTTAAGCGTACGTGCCCAGTAACATATTCTTGACTTTTATCAATCGCTGCCTGCAACATTTCTCTTTCCGGACTAAACCAGAAGCCATTGTAGATAAGCTCTGCATATTGTGGCATCAGTTGGTCTTTTAGATGAGAAGCTCCACGATCTAATGTAATTTGTTCTATTCCTCGATGTGCCTCTATAAGAATAGTTCCTCCAGGTGTTTCGTATATCCCACGAGACTTCATTCCAACAAAACGCCCTTCAACAAGATCTAGCCTACCAACCCCATGCCTTCCTCCAATGGTATTCAGTTCCTTTAACAAATTTGCTGGAGACAACTCTTTGTTATTTATTGAAATTGGGTCACCTTTACAGAATCCAATTTCAATAAACTCAGGTTTATCAACAGCTTCCTCAGGAGAGACCGTGCGTTGATAAACATACTCAGGAGCTTCCTTTGAGGGATCCTCTAACACTTTTCCTTCCGAAGATGTATGAAGAAGGTTTGCATCTACAGAGAAAGGGGCTTCGCCTCTTTTATCTTTTGAAATTGGTATTTGATGTTTTTCTGCAAACTCAATTAATTTGGAACGACTAGATAAATTCCACTCCCTCCATGGAGCTACAACTTTGATATCTGGATCAAGGGCATATGCTGATAACTCAAATCGAACTTGGTCATTACCTTTTCCTGTCGCACCGTGTGCTATCGCATCTGCACCAACCTCATGAGCAATTTCTATTAGTCTTTTAGATATTAGTGGTCGAGCAATAGAGGTACCTAAAAGATAAAGACCCTCATATAATGCATTTGCCCTAAACATCGGAAAAACAAAATCTTTAACAAACTCTTCTCTAATATCCTCAATATAAATGTTTTCAGGACTTATACCAAGAAGTTCAGCTTTTTTTCGAGCTGGAGCTAATTCTTCTCCCTGCCCGAGGTCGGCAGTAAAAGTTACAACCTCACACCCATATTCGATCTGAAGCCACTTCAATATAATTGAGGTATCAAGTCCTCCAGAGTATGCTAAAACAATTTTCTTTGGCATAGCCATATCCCAAACTCCATAACGTAAATTAATTATCAGATATATTTACCAAAACCCAAACACAAGGCCAACAACCAACCAATCTTATTAAAAATGATGCGGTTATTTATATTCTGTTCTACACTGGTACTCTGTTTTGTAATCTACTATTACTTTCTCTCTCTTTCGGCTATTAGCTTGTGAACTTCCACCTAATATAGCACCTAATAAAGTCATAGCTTTTTTACCGCTTCCCTTACCAAATTGGTTTCCAGCGATTCCTCCCACGGCAGCACCAGCAACAACTTCTCCAGTAGAAGAAGGCCTGTCTAAGACACCATAAATTGGGACCTTAACATCTTCACAAATCTTTACCGGTTTGAGTATTACAGCTGGCCCAGTCACTGATTGGCATCCAGCTATTAAAACTACACTAAATAATATGAACAAGTTCTTCATTTTTTTCCTCAATTACGGCTACAGTTACAATTACAATTACAATTACAATTACACCTATATATTAAAACAGTCACGGACAAATTTTATATCTCCATCATTTGTCAATAATTTTCTAGCAACAGTTGGTGACATCCAAATAGCCGTATGTTCTAACTCTAATGGCTCATGTTTTTTAATTACCGGTTTTGCCTTATAAATATGACATACCTTCTCTGCCCATAAATTATATTCAGGCATATAAGTAAAACGCCGGTAGATGCCCAACTTTATTGGTTTGGATATTATCCAACCAGTTTCTTCCAAAATTTCCCGATGAAGAGCATGCAAAGGTTGTTCGCCCGGATCAATACCTCCGCCTGGTAGTTGCACTTCCTGACTTGATAGTCCTTGATGAGTTACTAATAAATTATTTTCTAAGGACAGAATTGCGTATACTCCAGATCGAGCTTTATACACTTTATCTGGTCTATAGGTCTCTCCAAAACGTCTAATCATAATAAAACCTTAAAAACCAACAGAACATACACACTAGAAGATGTTGCTGTAATCTCACTAAACATATATGCCGGCTATTGACACATAAAGAAAGCCAAGAATTTGACTAAAAATGCTTCAAAAGGAAATGCTATTCTTGCATTTCAATTAGAAAGACCTAACGCTAGAGGAAGGTTCACTCGTCTAGACTCTGTTATCGAAAATATCTTAGAACAACATAATTACCCCAGTATTATAGAGGGTTTAATTACTGAAGCCACAATATTAACAGTACTAATAGGGCAAATGGTAAAATCAAACTGGAGACTATCTCTTCAAATTCGAGGTGATGGTCCAATTCGTTTGATCGCTACAGATTATTTTGGGCCCTCAAGAGAAGGCCTCCCGGCCCAAGTTCGAGCCTATGCTAGCTATGACAAAGAAAAAATCGATGTCAATGCTGACCCATTTACGCAAATCGGATCGGGGTATTTCGCCGTAATTATTAATCAGGATAAAGATATGCCTCCTTATAAAGGCATCACGCCCTTAACTGGAGGAAGTCTATCTTCTTCGGCTGAAGGTTACTTTTTTCAGTCAGAGCAAATACCAACAAAATTTTGTATTAGCTATGGGACAACTCAACTTCCTCTTGAAAAGCGGGGCTTAAGTGCGGGAGGCATCATGCTTCAGCATATGCCAGATGCGTCACCACTTATTAAAGAGCAGCCTTCTTCTCAATCAGAAATTTTACAAAAAAAAATTAATTCTGTTGATGAAAGTTTAACAGAAAACTGGGCACGGGTTAGTATAATTCTCGACACCATTGATGACCTTGAGCTTATCGGACCAAGTTTATCATTTGAGCAGGTTTTGTATAGACTTTTTCATGATGAAATCCTTCGAANATCGAAGTCTCAACGCGTAGACTTTGGNTGTACCTGCTCTGAAGATAAGGTTAGGCAGAGTATGTCAATATACTCAGCTAAAGATCTAAAACATATGACAAAGNCTGATGGATCGTTAACTGCTGATTGTCAATTTTGTGGGGCTCATTATGTACTAGATCCAACTACTCTAGGATTCGAGGTTCCCAAAAGTGAACTTGNCTAATCAGGATCTATTAAAAAATATCGAAATAAAAACACTAAATTCTGGTTTAGTGTCATCTGACTTTGATCTCAACTTAGATAGCTCAGACCAAGTCAGCCAAAAACTTACTCCTGCAGCTGTATTAATAGCAATACAAGAAATAGATGGTAGCCTACACATACTGCTAACTAAAAGATCACCGAATTTAAAAAATCACCCTTCCCAGATATCTTTCCCCGGTGGGAAAAGGGATACATGCGATTTGTCTTTGAAAATTACTGCTTTGCGGGAGGCTAATGAAGAGGTTGGTTTATCACCAAATTTGGTTACATTTATTGGCTCTTTGCCTAACCACGAAACAGTAACTGGTTTTGATGTAAAACCCTATCTAGGCTTTATAAACGGTCCATTCAAAGCAACAATTAATAAATTTGAAGTAGAGGAACTCTTTACAGTTCCCTTAGAGCACCTATTAAATTTAGAAAATTTCTATATAGAATCTAGAAAATGGCAGAATAAAGACCGTTTTTACTACACTATACCATATGGGCCTCATTATATATGGGGTGCGACAGCAAGGATACTAAGGTCATTAGCAGAGATTATAGCAAAATGATAACTAATATTGGAAACTGGGTTAAGGACTCTGATACCAAAAAAATAACTAAAATTTTTATTGATAAAGGTTACGAAATCTACTTTGTTGGAGGTTGTGTAAGAGATTCCTTACTAGGATATCCTGTAACAGATATTGATATGTCAACTACGGCTCTCCCAGATAGCATTATGCAAATTGCCAAAGCCAACAATTTAAGGGCAATCCCAACAGGAATAAAACACGGAACAGTAACAATAGTAAATAATAACAAACCGTATCAAATAACGACCTTTCGAAAAGATGTCACAACAGACGGTAGGCATGCAAACGTTTCATATTCTAATGATATAATAACTGATGCCAACCGGCGGGACTTTACAATAAATGCCCTATATGCTGACGCTGATGGCAATCTTATTGACCCATTAAAAGGTGTTAACGATCTTTATAGTAAAATCATAAAATTTATATTTAACCCAAAAAAAAGAATTCTTGAAGATAATCTTCGTATCTTACGTTTTTTTAGGTTTCATGCCTGGTATGGCGATCCAAGTAAAAGCCTTGACCCTGACAGTCTAAATGCCTGCGCTTATTATAAGGGGAAAGTAGCCACACTTTCAAATGAACGCGTAGGAACAGAAATGAAAAAAATTATGTCTGCTCCAAACCCGATATCAAGCTTAGAGGCAATGAATATAGCAGGAGTATTGGAATTGGTAATGCCAAAAGCATCCACTAATCAATTAAGTGCATTACTACAACTTGAGAACAAACATCAAAGAGGCGTACACTGGACAACACGCGCTGCGATAATGACCAGTGCAGAGTTAAAAAACATATGGAAAGTTTCTAAAATTGATCATAAAAAACTAAGGAATCTTCAAAAGCTTAAAGCAAGTAAAGATAAAATTTCGAAAATTTCTTATCTGTACGGTGAAGAATTTTCTTGGCAATACGCAATATTAAAATATGCCTCTTTAAACAAAGATATTCCTAATAATATCTGCCTTGAAATAAAAAGGGGCGCAAATGCATTATTCCCAATCAAATCTTGTGAATTAATTAATGATTTTGAAGGGCCCGAACTCGGGAAGAAAATAAAAGAGTTACAACATGCTTGGATAAATTCAAATTTTTCCCTAACAAGAGAGGAATTACTGAATTTAACTTTCTAATAAAAAAATTATACTTTAAATTCATATTTTTTAACCATAAAAGCTTCTAGTCCATCCAACATAGAGGTATTTAAAGAGAGCTAAAGCTTGAAAATTTTTAATTTGATAAATGCATTCCAACCAGCTTCTGGCCCACCTCCAAAGACAATGTTTGCTTTTTTTTGTTGGGCATTATCTGGTTCATGGTTAATGTTATCAGTTGCCTTTATGATTTCTGCATTAGCAGGAATCCTAGAGGTATTTACTGCACTACTGCTTGGGTCCTTAATTGACAAAGCTATTAGCGCTGGTCCAATCGATTTTTTTTATAATCACCTTTTTTATATTATTGGCTTTGTAGCATTTTTTATTATTATACGTCCCTTAGCATTTGGTATGTCATCGGCTGCCAATGCCATCTTTGTTACCCCAAATATAAATCCACTTACCTTATCTCGTCTTCATAGATGGACAATGGGCCAAGCTGTTACTTTTTTTGATGAAGATTTTGCAGGACGCATTGCACAAAAGCAAATGCAAACATCTAGGGCGTTAACTGATGTAGTAACCGAAATTGTAAATGTAGGAGCATTTTCTTTAGCTTCACTTGTAGGCTCAGTACTCTTGCTAGTTACGATAGATCTTAGAATGTCTGGTGTATTAATTGTCTGGTTAATTTTATATCTTCTTTTGATTAAAGCATTTCTTCCAAAAGTACGTAGACAATCTGCTGAGCGTGCAGGGGCTCGAGCAAATGTTTCAGGGCAAGTAGTGGATACCATCACAAACATAAAGACTGTAAAGCTTTTTTCACATGCGGAACATGAGGACCATGTAGCACTTAAATCAATGGAGATTTTTAGAAGAAAAGCAATCTCTTTTGGGGTTACCTCTGCAGTTTTCCGTCTCTGTTTAATGACAATAGCTGGTATTCTTCCAGTAGCCCTAATAGGTGGTACAGTTTTCCTCTGGTCAAATGGGAACGCCTCTATAGGAGAAATTACAGCTTCAGGAGCGGTTGCCATTCGTATAGCTCAAATGACTGGGTGGGTTAGCTTCACGCTAATGACAATATATGCAAATATTGGGGAAGTAGAAGATGGTATCCGTACTTTGTCACCTCCACATACCCTCGTTAATAAAAAGGATGCTGAACCATTAAAGGTTAAAAATGGTGAGATAGTCATAAAAAATATATCATTCACCTACGATCAAAAAGCCAGTGGGCTACACAACTTAAGTTTGACCATAAAAAAGGGGGAAAAGCTTGGAGTAGTTGGCGCGTCTGGTGCTGGAAAGTCTACATTAGTAGCCTTACTATTAAGACTTTATGATACTGAGTTAGGCACTATTTCTATAGATGGTCAAAATATAAAAAAAGTTACTCAGGAAAGTCTAAGGCGTAATATTGGGTTCGTAACCCAAGAAACTGCGATGTTTAACAGATCTGCGAGAGATAATATTTTATATGGTAGACCTAATGCGACCGAACTAGAATTACTAAGGGCCTCAAAGGACGCAGAAGCACACGAATTTATCACTGAGTTAATGGATCATTCAGGAAGAACTTCCTATGATGCGCACTTGGGAGAACGTGGGGTAAGATTATCTGGTGGTCAAAGACAGCGAATTGCAGTGGCTCGAGCAATACTAAAAGACGCTCCTATATTAATTCTAGATGAAGCAACAAGCGCTCTAGACAGTGAAATCGAGGCTAGTATTCAATTGGCGCTCCAGCGAGCAATGAAACATAAAACTGTAATAGCAATTGCTCACCGACTATCCACTATCGTTAATATGGACAGAATTATTGTTCTTAAAAAAGGAAAAATTGCCGAGGCAGGCACTCATATCGAGCTTTTAAAAAAACGCGGTTTATATTATATGTATTGGGAGAGACAGTCTGGTGGGTTTATTGGTGTAAACCCTAAAAATTTGTCTAATCAACTATGATGAAATCAATTATCTTAACATTAAATGATAGAGCAGAAGGCGTAACAGCTGATGGCACTAGAGTGCCTAGAGCTCTTCCTGGAGAGGAAATTACACTAAGTAAAGAAAATCAATTTAAAATAGTTCTTCCATCCAAAGATCGTATTACACCCGTTTGCACCCATTATAAGAGTTGTGGTGGTTGCTCTATACAACATGTGACCCAGAGCTTCATAAAAGAGTGGAAGTCAAATGTAATCAAATCATGTTTAAGTGCTAGAGGTATCGAAACAATTATAAAACCCATTTTAACTTCAGAAATAAACTCTCGACGCAGGGTCACACTACACGGAATGAAAACAAAAAAAAGTGTGACAGTTGGATTCTTTAAAAAAAATACTCATGAGTTAATATCAACTCCTTCATGTGAGCTTGTAGATCCTGAAATACTGTCAGCCTTTAGCCTTTTTGAAGAGATTACTCTGCTAGGAGCAACTCGAAAATCTATAATAGAAATCTCTGTCACTGTTTCTAAGGCAGGCTTAGATTTAAATATCCTAAATGGAAAAAAGTTAGAAAATCAAAGCATAATGAAAATAACAGCCTTATGTGAGAACTTTAATGTAGCCCGTATTACCTGGAACGAAGATCTTTTAGCAAATTTTTTAAATCCAACAATAGAGTTTCAAGGGATAGCCATAACACCTCCTCCAAATGCTTTCTTACAAGCCACAGAGGAGGGTCAAGAAATATTAATTGAAAATGCTATGCTTTCAGTATTTAATTCTGATAAAGTAATTGATTTATTCTCAGGCTGTGGAACCTTCACATTGCCAGCTGCCAAAAGATCTGAAGTTCTAGCTATTGATAAAACAAAATCAATGCTTTCAGCAATTGAGCAAGCCTGGCGTGAAACTTCAGGCTTGAAGAAGGTAACAAGTCGGTCACAGGACTTGTTCAAAGAACCTATAGGAAAGGAAGAACTAAACTCATTT
>NZVE01000077.1 GCA_002697345.1 Paracoccaceae bacterium
AAGTTTTGGTGTAAGAGTAAACTCTCTGAAATTTGTTTCTCCAAAGTGTGAAGAGGGTTTAAAGATGTCATTGGCTCCTGAAAAATGAAACTTATTTTGTTACCACGAACTTTCTGGAGCTCTTTTTCACCCGATTTAGTTAAGTCCTTCCCTTTAAATTTTATAGCTCCACTTACATGTGCAGATGTTGGAAGTAGCCCGACAGTAGATAGCGCTGACACTGATTTACCTGAACCTGATTCCCCAACTAAAGCCACTGTTTGTCCCACCGGAATATTAAAGGAAATATTTCTAACTGCTTCAACCATTTGTCCATCATTCTCAAATGAAATTACTAAGTCTTTTACATCAAGAATTGTGTTCACTGAAAAGTCTTTCTAGGATCAAATGCATCACGAACCCCCTCAAAGATAAAGACTAGAAGAGATAGCATTAAAGCAAAGGTGAAAAATGCGGTAAAAGCCAACCATGGCGCTTGAAGGTTTTCTTTGGCTTGATGCGTTAATTCTCCAAGTGAGGGTGCAGACGACGGCAAACCAAAACCTAAAAAATCTAATGAAGCTAAAAGACCTATAGTTCCCGTAATAATAAAAGGTAATATTGTGATAGTTGCTACCATAGCATTTGGAAGCATATGCCTGAACATTATAACTCTATTTGACACGCCTAATGCTTTAGCCGCCCTAACATATTCAAAATTTCTTGCTCTCAGGAATTCAGCTCTCACCACACCAACTAAAGCCGTCCACCCAAATAATATTGTGAGGAAGACCAACAACCAAAAAGACCTACCTAGAATTGCAAACATGATAATTATTATATATAATTGGGGCGTTGCCCCCCAAATTTCTAAAACCCTCTGCATAATCAAATCTGTTCGGCCACCAAAATAACCTTGAATAGCACCTGCAATAACTCCTATTATTGAAGAAATTAAAGTAACGATTAAAGTAAAAACTATTGAAAGTCTGAAACCATATATAACTCTAGCCAAGACATCCCTAGCACTGTTGTCTGTGCCTAAAAGATGGTTTCTATCAGGTGCAGAAGGTGCTGTGCCGTCAATATCATTAATTGTCTTGTAACTGTACGGTATCAAAGGTGTAATTATCCAACCTTGATCAATATTTTTTCCATTAATCTTTCCGTCAAGCGCATCTTCTAATATTAATTCTGGACTATTCCAGCAGTCCTCATTTCCAGCAGAAAAAATTAAACATTTAACCTCTATATCTCGATAAACAGCTTCCGTTTTTAAATCTCCACCAAACGTTGTTTCAGGATAAAATTTGATAATAGGGGTAAAGTATTCTCCTTTATACTTTATCAATATTGGTCTGTCGTTTGCTATCAACTCTGCAAAAAGAGTAATACAAAAAATAATACTAAACAAAATCAAGGAGTAAAAAGCTCTCTTATTACTTTTGAAATTACTCCACCTTCTTTTATTTAGGGGCGATAAAGTCATGTCTGTCTACTCTCGAAATCTATACGCGGGTCGACGAAAACATACATCAAGTCAGACAAAATACCCACAGCTAGTCCAATAAGTCCAAAAAAATATAAAGTCCCAAATACTACCGGATAGTCTCTGGCAACCGTCGCTTCAAATGCTAGCCTTCCCAAACCATCCAAAGAAAAAATTGTCTCTATAATTAGTGAACCAGACAGAAAAACACCTAAGAATAAACCTGGAAAACCAGCAATTACAATCAACATCGCATTTCGAAAAACATGCCCATAAAGAATTTTCTTTTCTGAAATGCCTTTTGCCCTAGCTGTCGTAACATAATGTTTTTTTATTTCATCTAAAAAGCTATTTTTTGTAAGCAATGTGAGCGTAGCAAAAGAGGAGATCGTAGACGCTAAAACAGGTAAGAATATATGCCAAAAATAATCTAATATTTTTTGTACGAAATTAAGATCATTAAAATTATCAGATGTAAGACCTCTTAACGGAAACCATTGAAAATAACTTCCGCCCGCAAACATTACGAGTAATAAGATTGCAAACAAAAAACCTGGGATCGCGTAAGCAACAATGATCGCAGCACTTGTCCATGTATCAAAAGTACTGCCATCTTTGATAGCTTTTCTGATCCCAAGTGGAATAGATATTATATATGCGATCAGCGTCGACCAAAGGCCAAGTGTAATAGATACAGGTAGCTTTTCCCAAACCAAATCTAAAACACTAATAGAACGAAAATAACTTTCTCCAAAATCAAACCTCAAATAACTAAGCATCATTGAAATAAATCGTTGAAGCGGCGGCTTATCAAAACCAAATTCTATTTCTAATTGTTTAATAAACTCAGGAGGTAATCCTCTACCTCCAACATACCTTTCATCTTGACCTCTCTCAAATGTCTCCGAAGAGGATCCAGAAATTGATTCGAACACATCACCCTTTCCCTCCAGTTCGGAAAGAATTTGCTCAATAGGTCCCCCGGGAACAAATTGGGTTAAAACAAAGTTAATAAGCATAATTCCAACAAGGGTTGGAAGAACGAGTAATAACCTTCTTACAATATAAGGACCCACAGCGTTATAAGGCGCCTTCAGCCTTAAGTTTTGCTTCTTTTTCTGGATTTACCCACCAAAAGTCCAAGTATCCTAAAGAGTAAGGTGGTAAAGGTTCTGGATGCTCAAACATATCAAAATAGGCTACGGTATGAACATCTTTATACCATTGTGGAATCCAAAATTTTTCTGCCCTCAAAACTCTATCAAGGGCTCGGACCGCAATTCTTAGGTCAGCTTTACTGGAAGCGTCTGAAATAATATCAATAAGTCTATCTATTGCTGGACTACTAACTCCCATGCTATTAAATAAACTTTCCTTTGCTGTCTCCGAACCAAAATACTGTTTTAGACCGGAGCCTGGCTCATAGGACATCCTAAATTGATCTGTCACAATATCAAAATCAAAAGAGCGGGTTCTATTAGTATACTGTGCGTAATCGATTCTATTTAGTTTTGCATTAACCCCTAGGCTAATTAAGTTTTCTACAAATGGATTAACAATTCGGTCAAAAGCTGGGCTTGCCTCCAAGAATTCCACATCAAGAGTTTTTCCGTCCTTTCGACGCTTTCCATCATCACCAACGACCCAACCCGCATCATCTAATAATTTTGATGCCGCTCTGAGGTTTTTTCTATCTAACTGTCTAGAGCCAGAGGTTGGAGCAGAAATAACAAGGTTTGTTAAAATTTCTGTCGATAACAAACCCTCGTCTACTAGCTCTNNTAGTAGGTCAAGCTCTTCACCCTCCGGCACTCCGATTGCGGCCAAATCAGAGTTTTCCCAAAAAGAATTTATTCGNGCATAAAGACCATAAAATANTGTTGTATTAGACCACTCAAAATTAAACATTAAACTCAAAGCTTNGCGAACTTTAATATCTTTAAATTTTTCTTTNCGAAGGTTCATTGCAAAGCTTTGACCAGTTGCAATCGTTCCATCTCGTAACTCTCTCTTTACAATGTGCCCTTTATTTAAGGCTGGAAAGTCATAGCCGGTTGCCCACTGCTTTGAGCTATTTTCGATTCTAAAAGTATATGCCCCTGACTTGAACCCTTCAAAAGCAGCATTAGAGTCTCCAAAATACTCTACTCTTATATAATCAAAATTGTTTCTACCTTTTGTAAAATTTAAGTCCCTTGCCCAATAATTTTCATTTCTCTTATACAATATTTCCTGATTAATATCATAACTATCTAAAACATAAGGACCAGTTCCCAACGCAGGCTCAAGTCGAGACTCATCTAACCCAGCTTCATTTTCTGTAAACCATTTTCGTGAAAAAACTGGTAACCCACCCACTGTTTCGATACGATCACGTAGTGGTGCATCTTCTAGAAAATAAAATTTAATTTTATTTGACTCCAGAACCTCCACTTTTTCCACAAGCTTAGACAGCACTGCTCTAAAGGAAACTAAGCCTTCAGTTAAAAATAGTTTATAACTGAAACTGACATCTTCAGCCGTTAGCTTAGAACCATCAGAAAAAGTTACTTCGGGTCTTAAATTAAATACGACCCAAGACAAATCCTCTGGATATTCAAGGCTAGAACACATAAAGCAGTATACTGTCCCAATTTCGTCAGCTGTTGACGTAAGAAGCTCTTCAAAAAAAATACTAGATAAGGACCCTGAGGTTCCTTTTCTAGAATAAGGATTCATCGAGTCAAAGGTCCCATTAGCCCAGATAGAAATCTCACCACCTTTGGGTGCGCTAGGATTAACATACTCTAGGTGATCAAAATCTTTACTATATTTTAATTCTCCAAAATTTGAAAAACCTGTAGATACAGTTATTTTCTCGTTAGCCTTTGCTTCGTTTAAAAAACCAAGTGCTAAAAATATTGCTAGTAGCTGAAAAAACCCATTAGCTCGCAAATAGGAATAACTAAAATTGAACATTCTTATAACCCCAAAATTAAAATGTTAAACAAAATATATATTATTTTTGTGACAAAGTATTTATAAATCTTTTTTTATAAGAATTTTACTTAAGAGTTAATTAATTTTTGAGAAAACCCTTACTGATCTCCTATAGAATTAAGAAAAGCTATTATATTAGCGCGATCCTTTATCTTTTTAAGTCCTGCAAAGCCCATTTTTGTTCCAGGCGCATACTTTTTAGGGTTTTTCAAAAATCCATTAAGAGCGCTAGGGGTCCAATTTCCTGATAACTCTACAAGCGCTTTTGAATAACCGTAATCACTTATACTAGCCGTAGCTCTGCCTACGACACCATATAAATGCGGGCCCGTGCCTTTTGCACCATCATCTAGTTTGTGACAAGCTTTACACTTAGAAAACACTTTAGAACCTTTCTCTAAGTTTGCTGACGCAAAAACTAAATCAAAATCCTCTTCCACGCTAACTATTTTCGTTTCTTCAATTTCATCAACCTCTATTACATATGCCTGCTTATGATCACCACCATGTCCCCCAGAACCACTGTGATAAATTTCATCGGCCAACCATTCAGCTAAGAGAAAAATTAATAATGAGCCGCAAATCGCCCCAAGTATCTTTGTTGTTGTCATTGTGTCGAACATATTGCTCTCTCGTATAAATAAATGTTAGTTTTAATCTACCTCCTTCACATACTCTTGCGCAAGGTGTAGAAACCGCGACGAAACGCCCATTGAGGAAAATACTATGACAAAAAAGATTTCATTCCAAGGTGAACTTGGCGCTTACTCACATCAAGCGTGTATTCAAGCAAAACCAAATTATGAAGCCATTCCCTGCAACACCTTTGAATCGGCTATGGAGCGCGTTAGATTAGAAGAAGCAGATCTAGCTATGTTACCTATTGAAAATTCAACTTATGGACGCGTTTCCGATATTCATCGTCTATTACCAGAATCACAGTTGCATATAGTTGGTGAAGTTTTTGTAAGAGTAAGAATTAGCCTTTTAGGAATAAAAGGCACCAAGGTCTCAAAGATTAAAAGTGCTGTAAGTCATAGTGTATTACTTGGTCAGTGTCGAAATTTTCTTACGAATCAGAAAATAGACCCTGTCGTCGGAGCAGATACTGCTGGATCTGCTCGATATATTTCAGAGTTAAGTGACCCAAGTAAGGCAGCGCTCGCTTCAGAGCTTGCGGGGGAAATATATGGTTTGTCTGTATTGGCTAAAGATATAGAAGATAACGATAACAATACTACACGCTTTCTAATCATGTCAAAAATGCCGAGTGACGAGGAGCAAGTAAAACAGGGAATGATGACTTCTTTTGTATTCAGAGTAAAAAATATTCCTGCCGCACTTTTTAAAGCAATGGGTGGCTTTGCAACGAACAGTGTTAACATGACCAAACTAGAAAGTTATATGGTTGATGGAGATTTTACAGCTACCCAATTTTATGCTGACATCGAAGGTCATCCAGAGGATAAAAATGTTTCACTAGCATTTGAAGAACTTTCATTTTTTACTTCTGAGATAAAGATCTTGGGTAGCTACAAGGCTGATTCTAGCAGAAATTGATACTCTCTTAGGATAATTACGTAATTTTTCCTTCCAACCACTGTTTTATCAAGAAATGGGCTATAGATCCTTTCCTTGCTGGCGTCATCGATTTATTTCGTCCAGCAAAAACTTCTACCATTTCTTCTCTACTTATCCATTTTGCATCTTCAAGTTCTTCTTTATCAATCTGTATTTTATTTGATGTCGCTAATCCCTTACATCCAAACATCAGTGATGCTGGAAACGGCCAAGGTTGACTACATAAATACTCAACCTTAGACACCTTAACACCTACCTCCTCCAATGTTTCTCTCTTAACAGCGCCTTCGATTGTTTCTCCTGGCTCAACAAATCCAGCCAATAATGAATACATACCCTTTGGCCAGACGTACGAACGGCCCATTAATACTGAGTTTCCACTAATAATGAGCATAATTACTACAGGGTCAGTGCGTGGAAAGTGAATTTTTTTACAAGTTAGGCATTCGCGGTGCCAGCCAGAGAAAGAAGATTGCGATTTTGATCCACAAGATGAGCAGAACTTATGAGTTTGATGCCAATTAATTAGAGCCTTTGCAGTTGCGACCAACTCGGCGTCAATAGGAGTTAGGGTAGTCATTATGGAACGTACCTCTGAAAAACGATAATCTTCTGGAAGTCCATTAAAATGTTGCTCTGATGTGTCGGCAAACATTCCCACAGAGTCAATATTTTCTTCTGGAATCCATTTGGAAATATCAGAGGCAAACCTGGCAACCCCATTCTCTATCCCAAGAAAAATTGGCGTCTGCGTTGAATGCTTAAAAAGCTCATGAGCTTGATCCAACCAAACTAAAGAATCTCTAGCACATCCAGAAACTAAAGGCTTACCCCTCCAAAAAGGAAGGATCCCTGAATTACTATCCTCTAATAGTCGATTTAACTTAGAAATGTCAGACCTTACCTCTGCGGCTCGATCCAGACTAGATTCCCCAAACGTAACAATTTCTTTTAATAACATTTCTTACTCTCCTAACAGGCTTACTTCATACAAGTAAGATTACTTAACACAACCAGGATGGTTGCATGGTAACCAAAGAAACTCTATAAAGGTTTTGAGAGGTTGGCGCGGGTAAGCGTCTCGCCAACCCGGTCAGATCCGGAAGGAAGCAGCCGTAACGAGCCTAGCTTGGGTCGTTGTCCAATCTCTCACCTTATCTACATATCTACCACGTAATTTTACATTAACAGTTAAAAGCAACTAGGTAGCTTAAAAACCAGAAAAATAACAGTTTATCATTTAGTTATAGGCTGGACGTAATCAATTTGTCACTTTAATAGATTAGTAGAATATGTTTTCAGAGGTTAAATGAAAGAAAATAGTAAAGATAACTATCAAGTTCTAGCCCGTAAGTATCGACCGGCTACTTTCTCGGATTTAATCGGACAAGACACTATGGTCAGAACGTTAACAAACGCTTTTGAAGCTAATAGGATAGCACAAGCCTTTATTTTAACTGGTATACGAGGAACAGGAAAAACTTCAACAGCTAGAATAATTGCTAAAGGGGTAAATTGTATCGGTGAAGACGGTAATGGTTCTTCGACAACAGAACCATGTGGAAAATGTGAACATTGTGAATCGATTTCGAATGGTCGTCATGTAGATGTTTTCGAAATGGATGCGGCTTCTAAAACTGGCGTTGCCGATATTAGAGAAATTATAGAATCTGTACAATATAGAGCTACTTCTGCACGATTTAAAATTTACATAATTGACGAAGTCCATATGTTGAGTAATTCTGCCTTTAATGCGTTATTAAAAACTTTGGAAGAACCCCCAAAACATATAATTTTTATTTTTGCTACTACCGAAATTCAAAAAATACCAGTAACAGTCTTATCTCGGTGTCAGCGGTTTGATCTTAGAAGAATTGAACCAGAAATAATGATTGAATACCTAAAAAACGTTGCAGCTGAAGAAGGTGTGGAAATCTCCAAAGATGCCTTAGCACTTATTACTCGCGCATCAGAAGGGTCCGTACGAGATTCAATAAGTTTATTGGATCAGTCAATTTCAAATGCAATGGATAAAATTGATGCTAAAGATATACGAGATATGTTAGGGCTCTCTGATCGAGGTAGAATACTAGACTTATTTAATTTGATCGTATCAGGTGATACTGTTGGAGCGTTAAATGAACTCTCATCTTTATACTCGGACGGTGGAGAGCCAGAGGCAATACTTAATGATTTAGCAGAGATTAGTCACTGGATTAGTCTTATAAAAATTACTCCAGAGGCCGCTGAAGACCCGACAGTTTCTCCGGATGAGCGTAGTCGTGGAAAAACTATAGCGAATAGATTAAACATAAGATCACTATCCAGGATGTGGCAAATGTTATTGGTAGCTCTTGATGAAATCCGTATAGCTCCTAACTCAATGATGGCAGCGGAAATGACTATAATAAGGCTTACACATGTCTCAGAACTTCCTTCGCCAGAAGAGTTAATAAAAAAAATTCAAAATGGTTCAATACAAGGTAACAAAACTAATATCCCGATTCAGGATAGTACAACTAATAACAAAATTCAGGGTAGTATAAGTGACAACGTAAGTAAGGCTATTTCTCACCCTGTGGTGTATAAATCAGTTTCGCATTCTACACAAAACCTTGCCGAGGATCGTAACTTTAACCCCGAACACATATATTCCTTCCGCGACGTAATAGAACTCATAAAGTTAAATCGAGACATTCAACTTCTAGTTGAAGTAGAGACCTGTCTTAGACTGACAAGCTTTTCCTCAGGTCGCATAGAGTTTGTCCCTACAAATGATGCCCCAGCAAACCTTGCTCAAAAGCTAGGTACAAAACTTACGCAATGGTCTGGAATTCGTTGGGCGGTTTCAGTAGTCAACGAAGGTGGTGAAAGTACTATTGCTGAGATGAAATTAGAAGAAAGTAATAAACTGAACGCATTAGCGAAAGAACACAAAATGGTACAAACTGCTTTTTTAGTTTTTCCAAATGCAAAAATTACAAATATTAGGTCGACAGAATCAATGGCACAGGAAGCAGCTATAGAAGCACTTCCAGAAGTCACCGAAGAATGGGACCCTTTTGAAGATGATTAGGAAACAATATGTTTAAAGGATTAAGCGGCCTTGGCGATATGGCTAAAGTTATGAAGCAAGCTCAAGAAATGCAAAGCAAGATGTCAGAAGTTCAGAAACAATTGAATGAGGTTTTTGTGACTGGTGAAAGTGGTGCTGGTTTAGTAAAGGTTACAGCCACAGCAAAAGGTAATTTAACTAGCTTAGAGATCGACCCTTCGATATTCAATCCTTCGGAAAAAGAGGTCGTTGAAGATTTAATAATTGCGGCGATAAAAGATGTTCAAGAAAAAGCTACTCTGAAAAGTCAGCAAGAAATAGAGAAAATTACTAGAGAAATGGGATTGCCAGAAAATTTTAAACTCCCTCTATAAAGTAACATCTAGAATGATTTAGAGCACCTCTATATCTAGTTAGAAAGCAAATTTATTGGATAGTAAAACAAATAAGATTGAAGAGTTAATAGCTTTAATGGCAAAGTTGCCGGGACTAGGCCCCCGATCAGCAAGACGAGCAGTTCTCAGGATGATTAAAAAGAAAGAAATTATTATGAAACCGCTAGGGGATATGATTCAGGAGGTTTCATCTCTAGCTCAAGAATGTTTAGTTTGTGGCAATATAAGCAACGATGAGACTTGTATTATCTGTACTTCCGATGTGCGGGTCACAGGGGAAATCTGTGTTGTCGAGGATGTTGCGGATCTATGGGCTATGGAAAGAACTCAAGTATTTAAAGGAAAATACCATGTGCTTGGTGGTACGTTAAGTGCCCTTGATGGAGTTGGACCAGAAGAGTTAAAGATTCCTAGATTAATTCAGCGCGTTTTATCAGAAAATGTAACTGAGGTAATATTAGCGTTAAATTCTACAATGGATGGCCAAACGACCTCTCACTACATCGCAGACCAATTAGAGCTTCATTCAATCAAGGTTTCATCTCTAGCTCAAGGGGTTCCAATTGGAGGTGAGCTTGATTACCTGGATGAAGGTACAATATCAGCTGCGCTCAGAGCTCGCATAAATGTAACCTGAAATTATCTATACATAAGGCATTAACTTCATCAGCATTTTAAACAACAAAGTATAATTCTTTCAAAAGACCTTTATATGAATTTAAAAACACTATAGAGGATTTGTCATAAATTTTAACATTTAGTGGATTAATTGTGAAATATATACCAAACCAACTAACTGGCGGTAGTGAACATGTGGATGATCCCAGCGTTCTTACTATATCAAAACCAGAAATAAAGCGCCCGCCATTATACAAAATTCTTTTATTAAATGATGACTTTACTCCTATGGAATTTGTAATTGTCGTCTTAAGTAAATTTTTTGGCCTTAATCATTCAGAGTCTGTTGAAATTATGTTAACAGTGCATAAAAAAGGTGTTGCAGTTATTGGAGTATTTGCATTTGAAATTGCAGAAACTAAAGTTACTCAAGTAATGGCATTTGCAAGAGCCAATCAACACCCACTTCAATGCACTATGGAAAAAGAATAGAATTGAAATCAAGCCCAAAAACAACACAATCGCGCCTAGCTTTTGCCTTAGAACGTGGGCACATTGAATCGCTAAAAGATAAACAACTATTACTTTTAAATCCGCCAACTAACATAAATTTATCTCTATTTTCTAAGTCGCACACCAAGGTTCAGCAAAGTTTTTTTCCAGCGTATACAAAACTAGTAGAACGAGGTTTATCAGTTTCGCCGGTTTTCAGTGAAAAAGGTTTATCAGAAGTCTGTATTGTTTATTGCACTAGATCAAAAATGGGTACTCTTAATTTAATCTATCAAGCAATAAAACTGCTAAAACCCAGTGGTTTATTAATAATTGATGGTATGAAAACAACCGGTATCGAGAGTGTATTAAAAGAACTACTGATTCCTTTCAACGAAGTAAGGAATATCTCAAAGTATCACGGGAAATTAATTTGGTTTCATAAACCAACAATGGAACCCAATATCGAAAAATGGGCACTAATACCTAATAATTTAGAGGGAGGGTATATAACTTTTCCTGGCATTTTTTCGTCAAAGAGGGTTGACCAAGGGTCACTATTACTAGCTCAATCCATACCCTTGTTATCAGGAAAAATCGCAGACTTCGGTTCTGGATGGGGTTTTTTATCAAATCAGGTTTTAAAAAGCCCCGCCGTTTCAAGTATTGACTTAATAGAAGCCGATTATAGTTCAGTGATGGCATCAAAGAAAAATATACAGGATGATAGAGCAAATTTTATTTGGGCCGACGTAAATAACTTTACTGGAGGTCCCTATGATACTATTATTAGTAATCCACCTTTTCACATTTCTAGAAATGCAAATCCGGAGTTAGGTATTAGTTTTATTAAAGCCGCAAAACTATTACTCAAACCCAGTGGAAGCTTGTGGATTGTGGCTAACAAAGGGCTACCTTATGAAAGTACTATGAAAGAGTCTTTTAAGGAGGCAGAAGAAATTATTTCAAGAGGTGGATTCAAAGTACTATTGGGTGTAAAACCATCGAGAATCTGTAAATAAACCTTACTTTCATACTTTTGCTACCTAAGGAGAATATAATATGTCTTTCTCAATTTCTGGAAAAACTGCAATTATTACAGGCGCTGCAAACGGTATAGGTTTAGCAATATCCAGGCATTTCGTGGAGCAAGGAGCCAATGTAGTGATGGCGGATAGAGACGAAGAGCATCTTAAGGAGGAATTAAAATATTTAAGATCAAAAGATGGTGTTGCAAAATCTTTTGTTTGTGATCTACGTGAAAAACTCAGTCATGCAAATTTACTATCTGCAACGATTGACACCTTTAAAACAGTAGACATATTGATCAACGCAGCCAGGCAAGTAACGCCTATGGACCCTATTAATTACGAGGACGACAGCATAGAAAGGATGCTGGAGCAGAATCTTCTGGCCAGCTTGAGACTTACCCAACTAGTCTCAAAGAGAATGATAGCTCANGGAAAAAATTCTCAAGTCTCNGGCTCAATATTAAANCTGTCATCGATAGCTTCACAACGAACACGNCCAGGCTTAATGGGCTATTCAATNTCCACTGCAGCCCTAGATCAAATGACNAGGACTATGGCCATAGCTCTCGCNCCATACAGTATNAGAGTTAATTCTATATCATTTGGCTCCGTAATGAGTGAAAGTCTAAAGAACTCNTTAAATAAAGACCCAAACCTNAGAGNTGAAATCATAANAAANACACCTCTGGGACGAATTGCTTCCGCAGAGGAAGTAGCNCAAGCTGCTCANTTTTTGTGCTCNGAAGCTTCTACTTTTGTTACAGGGGAGATAATGACTATTGACGGTGGAAGGTCTCTTTTAGACCCTGTCCAAATTGCTGCACACTAAGTTGTCTAATTTTTCTCATCACTATCCGAAGTTTTAAACAAACTTTCTGCATCCATAATAGGTTCCTCAGTGTCCTGATTTGATTCTTCCGTTACCGTAAAAACTTCAGGATTAGCGACAGTTTCTGGTTTCTCCGTTTCACCCTTTCCAACTTCAAGTGATTGAGACGTACTAACAAGTTTACGGCTTGTATCATCTGAACTCGATTCCTCTTCTAGAATTTTCTTTGCATTAGCTTTCTGAACAGCAGCATCTAACTCCAATTGTTTGCATAGTCCTAACGCAACAGGGTCAATGGGTTGAATATTTTGAATGTTCCAATGAGATCTTTCTCTAATAGCGCTAATTGTAGGCTTAGTAGTTCCCACTAACTTAGAAATTTGTCCATCTGTAAGTTCTGGATGAAATTTAACTAACCACAAGATAGAAGCCGGCCTGTCTTGTCGTTTTGATAACGGTGTATAGCGAGGGCCTCGCCTTTTTTCCTCACCTTCGGCTGCGGCATAATACTTTAGTTGAAGTTTATAGCTTTTATCATTTATACCTTTATCTATCTCGCTTTGCGTTAACTGGTTATTGGTTATAGGATCAAAACCCTTAACCCCAGAGGCAACATCACCATCTGCCACTCCTTGAACCTCAAGTTCATGTAAGCCACAAAAATTTGCTATCTGAGAAAAGGTAAGGACCGTATTATCAATTAACCAGACAGCGGTTGCCTTTGCCATTATAGGTTTTGTCATTCTCATTACTCCTTTTCAATACAGCTTTCCCTTAGCCCTATCTATGAGGCTGTCCCGACCGGAACAAATACGAGATCAAGGAAGAATTTAACGGATCTATAATGCCGTATACTGTAAAGGGAAAGAGTAAAAAATATAAAAAGTGAGATTCTAAGTTATAACTTAAATTCAAAATAAAAAATTAGTCTGAATTTTTTACAACTCCAGGAAGATTCAAAGTATTTTTATCCAATGGTCTTTTAATTCGAGAAAACAACTTTATTGGTCCTTTTAAAACCTCATAGGTTGACGATTTTTTTTTTATTCTTGCTTTTAAATTTTCAAATTCCATAATATTTTGAATTCTTCTGTCAAGAAACTCCCAAGTAGAAGTATTACCCTCACTATCATCACCAAGCCAAAATAAAATAACAGAGCTATAAACACCTGACAATGTTGCACGCTTCGTATAGAAATTATAATCCTCCGAATTGTCCCCTAAAACAGTCCAAATCTTATCTGCAGTGCCCCAGATAAGCTTACTTCCATCTAAAAAATTATGAGGTAACGCAAAAAAAGACATGCACAACCTCACTGACTCTTTATCTCCCTCAATTACATTCAATCTACACTTAAGTGCAAAAGAAATTTTCTCTCTCATTTTCAAGTTTGACAGATCTTCACTTTCCAAGGCTTTAATCATATCGCGATCTCCCATTCGATGAAATGCAACTGCGACATCTAAGACCCCTCTTGGAAATAATGTTTTTAAAGTTCTAAATTCTAAATCTAAATCTATGCACGCTTCCTTTAACGAATCATTTGACCACCCTCTAAAAATGGCATGGGACGCTACAGCGTTTATAAATTTCTCTTTTAGTGCCTGATCCATACTAAAAGTATACCTATATACTGTAGACAAGCCAATGCCCGTTTGCTATAGAGCCGTTAAATACTTAATCCATTAACCTCAAATTCAGAAAGGTGGTGACACCACATGCAGGTTAGCGTTAGAGACAACAATGTCGATCAAGCTCTTAGAGCCCTTAAGAAAAAACTTCAACGCGAAGGTGTTTTTCGTGAGATGAAGATAAAACAGCATTACGAGAAACCTTCAGAAAAGAAAGCTCGCGAGAAAGCTGAAGCTATCCGCCGTGGACGTAAATTAGCAAGAAAAGCTAAAGAGCGTGACGGTACATTATAAGTGTTACTAAAAATGTATTTTAAAAAACCCCTTTAGATCATTCTACTGGGGTTTTTTTATTCTAAAAAATTTAATTAGCCATTTACAATTGCTAAAATTACTAAAGAAACAAGTATTAATACTACACTGTAAATAGTGAATTTAACAAATCCTGCAAAAGTTTTTTCATGATCTTTGACATCCATGGAACCGTGCTCGTGTTCTGCCATTATTTAAACTCCTAGATTACTATTTTTGATCTCAATCTACTTTAATTATTTTGTTTCTATTACACAAGAGATAGCTCAAAGTGGCGTAGTTTTATTACAATATTATCTTACTTTTATACTCATAGGCGCCGTCAATTCTTATTGTCCGTGTTATCTGGTCAGCTGAGTAAAGGTAGTTTAGGTGGGCAATTGTCTCACCTAACGCTAGCCCATATTCGCTCTCATCTATTTCTCGCTTAAAAAGTGGTAAAAAGCATTCATGCGCGGTATGTGGTATTTCCAAATGTGAAAGTAACCTCTTAAGTGCACCCACATGATTTTCAATAAGTTGTTCTAAACGAAGCGGGAGACCACAAAACGGTAGCTTATGTCCAGGCAAAACAAGCTGGCTACTCGAAGCATATTTTTTGAATCTTTTACACGCCTCCAACCATTCAAAAACAGGATTTGCACCTGGTTCAGTAGCATAAACGCCAAGATTAGGCGAAATTGAAGGTAGTAGTTGATCTCCACCTAATACTATATCTCCAGCCCACAGGGTCGCATGCTCAGCAGCATGGCCATTGCCCATTCGTATAATCCAATCTCGTCCGCCCAAGGTGATGCTCTCACCCTCCTGAACTCTAGTATACCCCTGGGGCATTGGGGAGACAACGTCACAGAAATTAAAGGGACGCTCTTTTTTCTTTTTTTCATAGAGGGACTCAATTACACCTGCCCTTTTATAAAATAATAATGTTTCTGGAGTAGCTTTTGATTGCTCATCCAAGACTAGCATCCTAGCCGTAAGCCAGGAGGTTCGAGTAGTGATCAACTCAACCCCAAAATTTGTTTGAAACCAACCTGCCAACCCTATGTGGTCAGGGTGATAATGAGTAACAAACAATTTCTTTACTGGCTTCCCTGCCAACGGCCCTTGGAGTAATTCATGCCAAACGTCTCTAGTTTTTTTTGTATCGAAACCAGTATCTATCAAGGTCCAACTATCACCGTCATCCAATGCATAAGTATTAACATGGTCCAGACGCAAAGGAAGAGGTAACCTCATCCACAATATACCGGGTCTTACTTCTATTGCCTCTCCTTGATCCGGTGGAATCTCATGTGGGTAATGAATAGTACCTGTCAACGTGCCAACTCCTCTTCAGTCAGAGCAAATATATCCTCTGAACCTCGACGTATAGATAATGAAAGACCATGATACTCCGGAAGGAGTCTTGAAAAATAAACATCTGCAAGTTTCATTCGAAAATCTTCGTCTTCCTCTGAAGAACTAGCCTTTAAATGATAATATCCGCCCAAAACTCTTGCAAAAAATCGTAAATAATTCACAGCACCAGAAAAACGGTCATTCATATTTTGATTTAAAATCCATTTAGTTGTTTCTCTTAAATCTTGCGTTGCTTGCTCAAGAGCTGCGACCATCTCTTTATATTCAAAGTCTAAAGAAGCAGTAAAGTTTTCTATCTCTTTAATCATGGTGAAAGCTACCTCTCCTCCATCCTTCAATTTCCTAGATACAAGATCCATTGCCTGAATTCCATTTGTTCCCTCATAGATCGCAGTAACTCTTACATCCCTTAAAAACTGTGATGCGCCTGTCTCTTCTATGAAACCCATGCCACCATGGACTTGAATACCTGTTTGAGAAACTTCTATACCAATATCTGTTCCAAAAGCCTTTGCAATTGGGGTTAAAAAGGCAGCCTGTGATATCCAATTCTTTGACGCCGTCGCATTTCCCATATCAATAGCAAAGGCACAAGCAGCTCCTATTGCACGTGCAGCAAAAACATCTGCTTTCATCTCTGCTAACATCCTTCTAACGTCAGCATGGCCAATTATAGTTTTACCTCTTCCTAATGTTTGACCTTGAACGCGCTCCATTGAAAAACTTAAGGCTTTTTGATAGGCAGCTTCAGCAACAGCTATACCTTGCCCACCCACACCAAGACGAGCGTTGTTCATCATGGTAAACATCGAAGCCATTCCCTGATTAGGCTCTCCCACAATCCACCCAAGAGCACTCTCATATTGCATTACTGCGGTCGGAGAACCATGAAGTCCCAATTTATGTTCTAAAGAGACAACTTTTAAAGAGTTAGCTACTCCTGGGTTTCCTAAATTATCAGGTATTAATTTAGGTACCATAAATAAACTGATACCTTTAGTACCTTCTGGACTACCAGGAAGACGGGCTAATACCAAATGACAAACATTTTCTGTAAAATCATTATCTGCCCAGCTTATATATATCTTCTGTCCAGAAACTGAGTAACTTCCATCATCATTGGGAACCGCTACACTTTTTAGTGCGCCAACGTCCGATCCAGCGTGTGGTTCAGTTAAGTTCATTGTTCCTGACCATTCTCCTGATATTAGTTTTGGAAGATATAATTTTTTTAAATCTTCACTTGCATGATGTTCTAGAGCTTCAATCTGCCCTTGCGTCATCACTGGATTAAGTTGTAGCGACAAGCAGGCTCCACCCATCATTTCATTAACAGCGTGCATTAAAGATTGAGGTAATCCCATGCCTCCATATTCAGAGCTGGCAGCCATACCAATCCAACCATTGTCAGCAATAGATTGATAAGCTTCTCCAAAACCTGGTGGAGTCCGAACTACGCCATTCTCTAAAAAAGCTGGGTTAGTGTCTCCTACTCTTTGTAAAGGGGCTAACACTTCAGTCGAAATTTTACCCGCCTCTTCAAGAATTGCAGCAACCAAGTCCGTACTAACTTCAGAAAACCTATCTTCTTGCGTTAACTGTTTAAAATTAACAATTTTATTAAAAATAAATAAATAATCAGCCACCGGTGCACTATACGGCATGTGTACTTACTCCTCAGTCCTTAAAGTTTTTAAAAATTCTCTATACCTAGCTAATAAATATTGTATAGGAATACAATCTAAGCTGGGTTATTTAAATAGTAGTCACTCACAAGTACACTTAAAGGTCAAACATTGATAACAAAAAACCTTAAAATAGACGAAACTTTTTTAGCTGGTAAGCTTTTAAGAGACGGTAAATTAGTAGCCTTTCCTACCGAAACTGTCTACGGTTTGGGTGCGAGAGCGGACTCTGATAACTCTATTAAGCGTATCTTTGACGTTAAAGGGAGACCGTCATTTAATCCACTAATAGTACATGTTTCAAGCATCAGAATGGCAAAAGACATAGCAATTTTTGAAAAACAAACATTAAAGCTTATAGACAAACTGTGGCCTGGTCCTATAACTTTTGTAGTACCATTGAAGAATGGTCACAATATATCAAAGTTTGTAACAGCAGGCTTAGATAGTGTTGCCATTAGATTTCCGAAATCTACAATAGCACAAAAAATCTTATTGAGTGCAGGTGTTCCAATAGCTGCTCCCTCAGCAAATTTATCAGGAAGAATTAGCCCAACCTCTGCTAATGAGGTCTTTGAAGATCTAGGTGGAAAGATAAATGCCATATTAGACGGGGGGCCATGTGAAGTTGGCGTTGAATCTACTATTATAAAAACAGACCCTATCACTCTTCTAAGACCAGGAGGAATCTCACCAGAGGACATTAAGCATATTACGGGAACTGAGGTTTTCTTATCGCATGACGATGCGTCGATAATAGCTCCAGGGCAACTTAAATCTCATTATGCTCCAAGAGCTCCTGTAAGGTTAAACGTCCACAATCCAGAGCCTAATGAAGTGTTGCTTGGTTTTGGTAATGTAGGAAATGCCACACTTAATTTATCTCCTTCTGCTAACCTATCTGAGGCAGCAAAAAATCTATTCTATATGCTTAGAAAACTCGATCATGCTCTATCTAAAGATGATTTTTTAGTTATAGCTGTTTCTCCAATACCTAAAATAGGGATTGGTCTTGCAATAAATGATCGTCTTAAAAGGGCTTCAGCACCAAGATATTAAGCTCTACCAACACTAGATGACAATCGAAGTGGGTCAACCCCCATTAATTTCAACGCTTCAAGCCATTTATTATTGGTATCAGAGCTAAATACTAAATCAGGGTCAGCATCACACACAAGCCAACCGTTTAAACTTATTTCATCTTCTATTTGACCAGGACCCCACCCTGAATAACCTAGCATCAATATACCACTTTTTGGGCCCTCACGCTTTGCTAGCTCCTCCAAAACTTCAAATGAGGCTGTCATCCCAAAATTAGAACCAATTTTCAAAGTCTCATCACCCAAACTATACTCTGATGAATGAAGCACAAAACCTCTACCAGATTCTACTGGCCCACCTATACTTACGGAGACATCAGGTGTCAGACTGTCAGTCTCAATCTTAAGTTGTTTAAGTAAGTCTCGAAATTTATAATCTCTTGAAGGTTTATTTATTGTTAACCCCATTGCCCCACTGTCTGAATGTGAGCATACAAAGATAACAGCTGAACTGAACCTTGGGTCCTTCATATCAGGCATCGCTATTAATAATTTTCCAGATAAGTCCATAATCACTTTTATTCAAATTTTCATAAAAAATAAAGGTTAAATGCTATAATAGAATGTTTAAATTGAGCTAATTTGTTAGAATGATTTCTTCCTCAAGAAAACATGTAATAAAACCGCTATCAGCCAACTCAAAGCAAGTAGTAAACAAACGCTTAACATAAATATTGAAAAAGCATGAAAGATACCAGAAGATTGACTTATGAATGGTATAAATCTCTGATATAATTCTGGTAAACTACCATTATATAAATAAGCCCCTAAATTTGTACTAAACGATATCATTACCAATAAACTTAATATGCCTATTGTAATTCGCAACGCTTGACCTTTTTTTTGTAAACTTAATGATCGCCTAAAAGCAACAACTTGTTTTTGAATATCAGATTGAACAGCAATTAAACTAGGTACAATCAAAAGGACTAAAAGAAGTCCAAAGCCTAAGCCATAAGTTAGGGTTATAACGGTTGGCCTTAAGAATTGCGCATGTCTAGATGTTTCGAATAGTAATGGAGCTAGACCAAGTATCGTTGTCAGAGATGTAAGAATAACAGGTCTGAGTCTATCACAAGTTCCGTCTATAATTGCCGGAATTAAACCACGGTCCTCTGCGTACTCATCAATTGTAGTAACGAGAACAATACTATCATTTATTATGATACCTGTCATGCCTATTAAACCAATAATTGAAAACATCGACATAGGAACATCCCATGTATTATGGCCATAGATCGTTCCAACCAAACCAAAAGGAATAATTAGCATAATCACCAGAGGTCGAGCCCAACTTGAGAAAACCCAACATAACGTCAGGAAAATGCCAACCATGGATATAATAGTTGCAAACTGCGCATCTGCTAAAAAGTCACTTTCCTGTTTTGCCAGTCCAGAAAATTCAGACGATACCCCAAAATCTTGTTCTATTTTTGGGAGTATTTCTATTCGCAATTGTTTTTCAATTTCTTCTATCGCATCAACATTATCTTCATCAATCTCTCCTGTTACTGAAATAAGTTGAATTCCATTTTCTCTTTTAACACTTGAAAAGCCAATCTTTGAGATTACTGTAACTATATCTGATAGCGGGACATATTCACCCCCCTGAGCTCTCAGAAACGTACTTTCAAGAAAGCTTGAAGTGAGTTCGTTCGCGGGTATAATTACTTTAATTTTAGCAGAACGAACACCATCAGGGTATGTTACTGCTTCAATGCCATTTAGACGATCTCTTAAAACTTGACCTAGATCACCTATAGAGAACCCTAAAGCTTGCCCCTGTGGCGTCAAATCTAGAATAAGTTCTTCTTTATCATAGGACAGACTATCTTCTACTCCAGACACTTCAGGATATTTTAAAAGTGCCCCTTTTAGACTTTCTGCAGATTTCTTTAATACTTCAGAGTTTGCCCCATAAAATCGTATATCCAAAGAATCTGACCCGGGCCCAGAAGCCCAGTTTCTAAAACTTAACACCTCTAACATTGGATGCCGGCGAACAGCATCTTGAAGGTCAGCTATAAATTTATAGGAGCTATAAGGTCTTAGGTCTGCATCAATTAACTCAATTGAAAGTGCGCCAAGTAAATCAATATCTTTCGCTTCTTGCCCTGAAATTCTTCGAGAATTACCACCTACTTGATAGAGAACATACTCTATAGGGCTTTTACCAAACTCTTTTTCATATTTTAAAGCAACTTCACTAGTTGCCCTTTGCATCTCTTCTGCCATTTCTAAAGTATCTGATCTTTTTGCGCTAGCGAGCATCGCAAAATTACCTGATATTGATCCCTGTTCTGGTGAATTAAAGAAACGCCATTTCACCTCTCCACTGACTAAAAGGACCGCTTGACCACATAAAATAACTAATGCGCCAGCTATAACTGGATATCTAAACCTTATAATTAGAGTCATTAGTTTGCGAAATACATTTTCCTTTAAAAATTCAAAGCCTTTATTAATTGTTCGACTTGGGAAGTCATACCATCTCTCTTTGGACGCAGACTTTAACGCGTGCGCCATATGATGAGGTAAGATCAAAAAGCATTCAACAAAAGATACAAGTAAAACTACTACGACCGTATATGGGATGTCAGCAATTAGACTGCCAAACCTACCTCCAATAGCAACTAAACCAAAAAAGGCAATTATTGTGGTTATAGTTGCACAAAAAACTGGTGATGCCATTCTCTTTGCAGCATTTTCTGCAGCAGTAGTTGGATCCTCTCCTAACTTTTTAAATCTAAAGTCTGCATGCTCCCCCACCACGATCGCATCATCAACAACAATGCCTAAAGTAATTATTAATGCAAATAAAGAAATCATGTTAAAAGTTAAGCCAGCAGCATACATCAGTGCTACCGCACCAGCCATCGCCACTGGAACGCCAGCTGCCACCCAAATCGCTGTTCTAGCATTTAGAAACAAAAACAGTAAAAGAACTACTAAACCTAAACCTAAAAGACCGTTTTCTAGCAATATACTAATTCGACCAGTAATCGCTTCAGCTCTTGCTCGAATAAGTTCAATGGACACACGTGCCGGTAGAATACTTTGTAATTCAGCCGCAACATCTTCAACAATTTCCTGAATCTCAATAGCATCGCCTTGAGAGGAACGTTCTATAGTAACAGAAATTGCTGGATCTTTATTGACAAAGTATGCTCTATTCCTGTTCTTTTCACCAACAGAAACTCTAGCGACATCTCCTATTAATAGTTTGGATCCATCTGGATTAGATCTAAGAGCTATACCCCTAATTTGTTCAGCAGTTCGTTTTGCCACTCCAGTTCTAACTCTTGAATTAGATCCAGTGACATCTCCTGCCGGATCAGTTGAAGCTTCGCCCTTAATAGCTTTAGCTATTTCAACCATAGAGAGGTCATTTTTAATCAAATTAATAGACGATATTTCAACTATTGTTTCAGGTGCAGCAAATCCACTAACAGTTGTTTTCGTTACTCCTGCGGCGAATAATCTTACAACCATTTCATCAGCAAATTGGCCTAATTGTTCAAAAGATACAGGTCCACTTATAATCGCATCTGCGACTCTATCCCGCCAACCTCCACGCCTGACACTTGGATCCTCAGCATCTTCTGGTAACTCTGAAACGGAGTCGACAGCTTCTTGTATATCATCAGTAGCTCTAGACATATCCCAACCAGAATCAAATGTTAACTTAATGCTTGTACTTCCTTCTTTAGATTGTGATGAAGTACTATCAACGCCCTCAATAGACATAAGTACCGGCTCTAAAAATTGAACTATTGACCGATCAATATCTTCTGCACCAGCGCCAGGCCATTTTACATTAACCGAGACAGTCTCAAAAACGACATCTGGAAAAAACTGATTTCTCATTTTTGGTGCCGTTATCAAACCGGCAGCTAGTAATACAACCAAAATCAAGTTCGCGAGAGTAGGATGCCGGGTAAAGTAGGAAATAATACCACCAGATATAAATTTTGTTTTACTACGCATGTTTCCCTTCACCAACTCTATTTCTCTAGTCGTTCAATCATATCAGCTCGAACTTTTTTCTTACTAAGCGCAGTCAAAATTTTCTTTTTTACATTTTTTGGAATGTACGCATTAGCCTCTACAGCAGCAATTAAACGAGCTCGTCTTTTATCATCTAATTCTACCATTTCTGGCCCCGAAAATACTTCTTCTCCAGCAACCTTGGCCCTTATTGGTTTTATTTTTATACCTTTACCTAATAGCTGTGAGTATTTTGAAACAACTTCTTTTCCATCTAAATCATCAGATCTGATAACAATATTCTCACCCTGCCGCCTAAGTAACTCAACAGTCCTTTCCTCAAGACGATCTTCAGCATTTACTAACAAGATAGTATCGTTTTGCCCGATTGCTGACGCTGGAATTATAAAAATATTTTTTAAAACAGGCTCTTGAACAGAAACCGAAACAAAGTCTCCTGGCCTTAAACCAACAGGCTCATTGAGTTTAGCGAACAATAAACGTCCTGAAGCGCCTTCAACTACTGACGCACTCTCTCTAGTTAGAGTTCCGGTTACCTTAAGATCAGCGCCCATAGTATCTAATGCCACTTCGACTAAGCTTCCAATCAATAATCCCTTTTCATCTGTCAGATAATTGTATTGTGTGGTGGAAAGCCTGAATGAGACCTCTAAATCATCGGGATCAATTAGCTTGGCCAGCCTTTCATTATTATTGACCAAACCTCCTGAGGTTACATTCACTTCTGCTAATCTACCACCGAACTCCGCATATAGCTCAGTATCTGACAGCAACCTTTCAGCATTAGCTAAGTTTAATTTTCGTCGACTCACTAAATTGCTACTTTGCTCTAACTTGAGCTTAGCTTTTTGAATAGCTTCCCTTCGTGATAACTCTGCATTCGCTAAATTCAGCTTCATACGGTTCACTACATTACCACTTTGCTCTAACTTGAGCTTAGCTTTCTGGATAGCTTCCTTTCGCGATAATCCTGCATCAGCTAAGTTTAACTTCCGCCGGTTTACAACATTACCACTTTGCTCTAGTTTAAGCTTTGCTTTTTGAATAGCTTCCCTGCGAGACAGCTCCGCATCAGAAACATTAAGCTTCTTTCGGTTAACAATATTACCACTTTGCTCTAACTGAATCTCTGCCTTATGGAATGCCTGTTTTCTAGACAGAACCGCCTGCTTTGAGCTCGATACAGAGAGCTCTGCCGCTTCAACAGCAGCATCTGTAACAACTCCCCTTCTCTTTAAGTCCTTTTGTCTAGTAAAAGCTCGCTCTTTCAATTCTAATTGGTTTTCGGCTGCAATTAATTCTTCTTTCGCAAGTTTTACATACCCGCTAGAATCCATTAATTGAACTTCAGCTTCCAATAAATCTGCTCTAGAAACATCTACCGACAACTCATCTTTAGCTAACTGCAAAGAACCACTAGCATCCATAAACGAAACTTCTGCCTCAGCTAAATCTGCTCTAGCTACATCTACCGACAACTCATCTTTAGCTAACTGCAAAGAACCACCAGCATCCATAAACGAAACTTCTGCCTCAGCTAAATCCGCTCTAGCTACATCTACCGACAACTCATCCTCAGACAACTGAAGCGAACCACGCGCATCAACTAACTGAACCTCCGCCTCAGCTAAATCCGCTCTAGCTACATCTACCGATGTTTGCGCGTCTGCGGGGTCAATTTTTATTAGTAGCTCTCCCTCACCTACTATCCCGCCCTCTTCGAAAGATTTTGAAAGCATTACAATAGTACCACCAGATGGTGCGCGGAGTTCTAAAGTTCTATTGCTACGTATTTCACCAAAACTGTTGATAACTGGAGAAATATTAGTTTTTTTAACAGTTAGTACATCAGCTGAAAAAACTCTCTCCCTCGCAGGCCGCTTTTTTACTTCTTTACTAAAACGCTCCTCTAAAGCACTATAAAATGTACTCCCTGCAAGGGCTAATAAACCTGCCGTCAAGGCGACCATAAATAAACCAATAAGGCTTCTACCAAAAAACCGCATAAATTCATTAACTCCAATATTTAACTATTTATATNCAATTTAGATCTGNGTATTTTTTGCCTCTATTTTCTTCGCTTGTGCTCGTCCANTCTAGGCAAAATTTCTATAAAATTNCACGGTTTGTGTCTATAATCTANTTGTTTAATCAAGATTTCGTCCCAAGCATCAATACACGCACTCGGTGATCCAGGTAAAGCNAATAAGTAGGTTCCATTTGACACACCCGCGGTCGCTCTTGATTGAATAGCCGATGTNCCTATCTTAGCCATAGAGACCGATGTAAAGACTATTGAAAAAGCATCTATTTCTTTTTCGTAAACATCTCTATGNGCCTCAATAGTGACATCTCTTCCAGTTAAACCAGTCCCTCCTGTTGAAATTATAATATCAACATCTGGATCCAATACCCAGACTCTCAGTTGGTTGGCTATTAGGTCTCTATCATCTTGTAGAATTTTTCGATCAGCAAGAGTATGACCCGCTGCCAAAATTCGTTTTTTTAGTAACTCTCCAGACTTATCATCTTGCAGTGTACGGGTATCTGATAAAGTTAGTATAGCTATCCGACACGAAATAAACTCTCTCTCTGAAACATCCTCCACTACAAATCCTCTCCTAACCTAATTTTTAACATTTTTAGATCCTCCCAAGTTTCTTTTTTTTCTGAAGGGTTACGTAGTAAATAACTAGGGTGAAGCATCGGCAATGTAGGGATTCCAGAGAAAGTATTCCATTTTCCTCGAAGTTTAGTAATCCTATCTTCATTAAGTAAAATTTGACTCGGCGTGTTACCCATAACAATTAGAAATTTTGGCTGAATTAGTTCAATATGTCTTACCAAGAAAGGTTTAAGTGTTTCCTGCTCATTAAGTGTGAGAGGTCTATTTTGAGGGGTTCGCCATGGTACTACATTCGTTAGATATATAGAGGCCTTAGAAAGTGATCTTCCATAACCGATAGCATTAAACATCTTATCTAGTAGTACCCCTGCCTCACCTACAAAAGGTTTCCCAAACATGTCTTCTTCGCGATCAGGGATTTCACCTATAATCATTACTTTGGCACTTGGACTCCCATCTGAAAAGACTAGGTTCCGAGCCCCTTTTTTTAAATCACAATAATCAAAAGAAGAAATTGCTTTAGCAAGATCATCCAAAGAGTTCGCGGCATTTGCAATTGAAGATGCCACTAAAGTGGGTTCAACTATAGTCGTTTTTTCCTTAGATGTAATATTAGCCTTTGTTTCGCTTTCACTCTTTGGCTTAACCTCTAAATATCTATTAACCTCTTGATTACCTATTGTTTCAGTTACTCCTAGCTCTAACTGCCATTCAAGCAGATCTAGTGCATCAATAAAATTTACTTCTGATTCCATACACCTAAATTATAAGGCAAATTAAACTATAGCAATCATGACTTGTTGAATTTACTAACTCTTTCTATAAGCCTTATGTATAAAGGAGCCTATATGCCGTTTTGTTCGAAACATTTACTTGGTATAGAATATCTTAGTAATTCAGAAATAACATCACTTTTGGATGAGGCTGATCGGTATGTCACTTTAAATCGAAGCTCCGCAAAGCATTCAGAAATATTTGTGGGAATAACTCAAATAAATATGTTCTTTGAAAACTCAACCAGAACTCAAGCATCTTTTGAAATAGCTGGAAAAAGGCTAGGGGCTGATGTTATGAATATGGCTATGCAAGCTTCATCAATAAAAAAAGGTGAAACTTTAATAGATACTGCTTTAACATTGAATGCTATGAACCCAGACCTTCTTGTGGTTCGTCACCCTCATTCTGGAGCCGTAAACCTACTTGCTGAGAAAGTTAACTGTTCTGTTATAAATGCTGGAGATGGAGCTCACGAACATCCAACACAAGCTCTACTAGACGCACTAACTATAAGAAGAGCAAAAGGTAGACTTCATAGACTATCAATTGCAATCTGTGGCGACATAAATCATTCTAGGGTTGCGCGCTCTAATATTCTACTTTTAGGAAAAATGGGAAATCGCATTCGGTTAATTGGTCCGAGCACTTTAATGCCAAAAGGTATCGAAGATTTTGGTGTTGAAGTCTTTGAAAACCCTAAAGAGGGTCTTAAAGATGTAGACGTCGTAATGATGCTACGACTTCAAAAGGAGCGGATGGATGGTGGGTTTATTCCATCAGAGAGAGAGTACTACCATCGCTTTGGACTTGATCATGAAAAACTGTCTTTTGCCAAAAAGGATGCCATCATTATGCATCCGGGCCCTATGAATCGAGGGGTGGAGATTGATGGAACCTTAGCAGATGATATTAACAGAAGTGTCATACAAGAGCAGGTGGAGATGGGTGTTGCTGTTAGGATGGCAATAATCGAGTCTTTAATTAAATCACAAAAAGCCACCGTTAGTAGGGTTTTAAAATGAAAAATAATTTTCTTCTAACAAATGCTATGCTGATCGATCCAAAATTAGAGAGTACATATCTTGGAGCTTTGGAGGTTAAGAATGGCATTATTTTTAAAATTCATAAAACCTGCCCTGATGTAAAAATTAAAACAATCGATTGTGGAGGTAAGTATCTAGGCCCAGGAATTATTGATGTTGGTGTCAAAATCTGTGAGCCTGGTGAGAGGCATAAGGAAAGTTTTAAAAGTGCTGGACAGGCTGCAGCAGCGGGCGGTGTTACAACTATGATCACCCGACCAGACACTTTGCCACCTATTGACAGTCCAGAAATATTATCATTCATGCATCAACGAGGGTCTGATGCATCTTTAGTAAATATCTTTCCAATGGCGACCTTAACAAAAAACCGTGAAGGTCGTGAAATGGTAGAAATGGGGTTTTTATTAGATTCAGGAGCAATAGCCTTTTCCGACGGGGACCTTGTTATCACTGATTTAAAAATACTAACGAGAGCTCTAACTTACGCAAAGTCCTTGGATGCCTTAGTGGTTGGGCATATTCAAGAACCAACCCTGTCACGCGGAGCGACATCTACTTCAGGAAAATTTTCATCTTTAAGGGGTCTACCTTCAGTTTCAGTAATTGCAGAGAAAATTGGGTTAGAACGAGATCTATCAGTTATCGAAATGACTGGCACTAAATATCATATAGACCAGATTTCGTCAAAGGTGTCTCTACCAGCACTCATTCGTGCAAAGAATCTTGGTCTTGATATTACTGCTGGGGTTTCCATTCATCATCTAACATTAAATGAATTAGATATTGGAGATTACAAGACCTTTTTTAAGGTCAAACCACCACTGAGATCTGAACAAGATCGAGTGTCCATGGTCGAGGCAGTTTCAGACGGTATTATCGATATTATTAGTTCAATGCATACACCTCAAGATGAAGAAAGTAAAAGGTTACCGTTCGAAGAAGCCGCATCTGGGGCAGTTGCACTTGAAACTTTACTACCTGCAGCACTTAGACTTTATCATTCAAAATCAATTACAATAAACAAATTATGGGCTGCTCTAACATTGAATCCAGCAAAAAGGTTTAGTTTACCAGGAGGTCGATTAGAAGAAGGTTATCCCGCAGATTTAGTTTTATTCGATCCAGAGCTTCCATTTATACTTGATAGAGACGCTTTAAAATCAAAATCAAAAAACACTCCATTTGATGGTAGTAGAATGCAAGGGGGGGTATTAAAAACCTTTGTTTCAGGTGAAGAAGTGTACTCTAAATAATGACTTTATTTGATAATATAACCATATTTGTTTTATTAGCTTTAGGTTCCTATTTACTAGGGTCAATAAGCTTTGGGTCAATAATTAGCAAAGCTTTAAATTTAGGGGACTTACGTTCAATTGGCTCAGGGAATACTGGTGCAACAAACGTGCTCCGAACGGGTAATAAAAAAGCTGCCCTCTTCACCCTACTCTTGGATGCTGGAAAAGGTGCTTTAGTTGTATATATAGCTATCTCTTTTTTTGATAGTTTTGCTGTTAACTTTATGGCCCTAGCAGTTTTTTTAGGACATTTATTTCCTGTCTGGCAAAATTTTAAAGGCGGTAAAGGGGTCGCAACTCTTTTTGGTATAGTATTAGTTATTTCATTTTTAGTAGGCTTATTAACTTGCCTTACCTGGCTTTTGGTTGCAGTAATTTCTCGAAAGTCATCACTTTCTGCATTAATCGGGGCTCTTTTAATACCTTTATGGCTCTGGTTCCTTAACAAACCAGACTTTATTATTCTTTTTGTTGTATTAAATGTATTTGTATTTTTAAAACATAAAGAAAATATAAGAAGACTAATTGAAGGGACTGAAACTAATATTAACTTTTTAAAACGAAACTAAATTGTTAAAGTACTAAAGTTACTGATATTAATAGCTAAATTCTTCATACACCTTTTTAATGTCACTTCCCCACGAACCATGAAAATGATCTAATAAATCATCGGCAGGGCTTTTTTCTCTTTCTAAAATATCATGTATAGAATTCAAAAAATGTGTTTCATCTGGAACTAACCCACCTGCTCCAGCGTAAGCTCTCGCCTTCAATCCTTCATGTGAAATTGCTGTTACTTGACGGGCTAGTTCAATCATCTTTACGTTGTTAACAATTGCACTTAATCCGTTCACGGAAGCCGCAACTCGTAAATCTTCATGGAAAGTTACATCCCAATCCTTAACTATGTCCCAAGCAGCATCTAAAGAATTTTGATTGTAACAAATTCCAACCCAAAATGCCGGCAAAGCACAAAGGTTTCTCCAGGGACCACTATCAGCGCCTCTCATCTCTAAAAACTGCTTAATCCGGGCCTCCGGGAAAATAGTAGTCAAATGGTCAGCCCAATCTGATAGTGTGGGAATTTCGCCAGGCAAAACTGGGAGCTTTCCCTTCAAAAAATCTCTAAAAGACAGCCCTAAAGCGTCGATATACTTCCCATCTCTATAAACGAAATACATGGGTACATCTAATGCATATTCTGCCCAAGCCTCAAACCCAAAGCCCTCATCAAACACAAATGGAAGCATACCTGTTCGGTCTTTATCAAGATTACGCCAGATACGAGATCGCCAGCTTTTATGTCCATTTGGCTTGCCTTCAAAAAATGGTGAATTTGCAAAAATTGCTGTCGCAACAGGTTGCAAAGCCAATGCAACTCTAAACTTCTTCACCATATCTTCTTGTGAGCCAAAATCCAGATTAACTTGGACAGTGCAAGTCCTATACATCATTTGTGTTCCATGAGTATCAACACGGCCCATATAATCAGTCATTAACTTATATCGGCCTTTTGGCAAAATTGGCATTTGTTCATGATGCCACTCTGGCGCAGCACCTAAACCAATAAACCCAACATTCAATCGATCTGACACAGCTTTCACTTCAACAAGGTGTTGGTTAACCTCATCACAGGTTTCATGAATTGTTGTTAAAGGAGCACCACTTAACTCTAATTGACCACCAGGTTCTAAAGAAATGTTTGCTCCCAGCTTAGAGAGCCCAATTAAGGCGTCCCCCTCTAATATAGGGTCCCATCCAAAATCATCTCTAAGATCACTTAATATTTTCACAATTGATCTCTCACCATAATATGGGAGCGGCGTGAGTGCGTCAGTCAAAAAACCAAATTTCTCGTGTTCTGTTCCGATTCGCCAAGACTGTTTGTCTTTACACCCAGCTTCAAGATACTCGATCAACTGGTGATAACTTGTAATTGGGCCGCCGCCTGATTGAGGAATAGACATTTCTTTAACTCCAAAAAGAAAAATAACGAATTTATTCGTGATATTAAAAGATGACTAAGTCAATGCACTAAAATGTTATCTTTTCCCAAACCAGAATATTCTCTTCGTTTTGAGAATCTAAAGCGATTTTTATAGCCCTGTAATTTACCTTTGTTAGGAATATAAGGGACTCTATAAATGCATCAACACCTGCAACCGCAACTGGAAACCGTAAATTTTCGCTATTGTCACCTTCGAGGTCCCAAAACCTACTTTTAACAAAGTTATCCTCAGCACTTACTATTAGACTAATACGTTTTAGACCATCTAAAGAAATTTCTCCACCATTTATCGAATGAATATAGATAATCTGTCTTTCTGTCACTTCTAGAAACCCTACATTTTCAAGTATATCACTAGTAATGTATTTTCGAAAAAAGCTAACTAAAAAAGTAGTGCCTAGAAAAAGGAGTAATAAACCAAATAAAATACTGGGCCAATAAATTGAAAGTAAAAACTTTACTCCCAATAGTAAGATTAAAACTCCCACGATTAGGTCTTTATAGCGTTTTATCTGACTCCAAGCTTCAGCTCGTATAAAAGTCACTACCAATCACCTATACTAGATTGCCATAAAGTTAAGGCCGCAACTACCGCCGTATCTGCGCGTAAAATACGAGGCCCAAGACTTACATTTTGAACAAAGTTTTTTGATACAAGCCATTTTCGTTCAAAATCTGTAAACCCCCCCTCTGGACCTATTAAAATTGCCCATGAGTTTTTATTGTTTTTTATGATTTCTGTAGAACCCTTTTTCGTCTCATCACAAAACATAATCATTCTATCTTTTGACCAAAGAGCCAATACATCCGAAAGTTTTTTTAGATCTGTCACTTCTGGCACAAAATTTGTGCCACATTGTTCCGCTGCTTCGATCGCGTGCAATTGCAAACGATCTTTGCTAATTCGGGTTGTATTTGTGTGGTCTGTTAAGATTGGCATTATTTTTGCTACACCCATCTCGGTTGCTTTCTCAACAATGTAATCTGTTCTTGATTTTTTTATAGGTGCAAACAAAAGCCACACATCTGGGGGTTTTTGACTATCAACTATTTTATTTAAACACTCGAGACTTCCAGATGTCTTACTTCTTTCAGTAACTTTTGATAACCATTCGCCATTATGATTGTTAAAAATATGTAAATGATCCCCAACTTTTAACCGCATTACATTAAATAGGTAATTTGCTTCTTTTTTAGAAATAACAAGCGAATTGCCGTTATACAATTCCTGCTCTACAAACAATCTGATTTTATTCTGTACCATAAGGCCAATTATATGTCTAAGGATCGTCAAACACCAGTGGGACTCGTAGCTGACACCGTATCAAATAACTGGGTTAATAAGAAAGCCCCGTCTTGGAGTCAGCCATACTTGAGGTTAAGTAGGGTAGATAGGCCAATAGGTACTTGGCTCTTACTGCTTCCTTGTTGGTGGGGAGCGCTTCTTGCATCAACATCAGATAGCTTGGGTTTTCAACTTTTAGATCTATGGATTGTGATAGGATGTGGAATCGGCGCTATATTGATGCGAGGAGCCGGTTGTACTTGGAATGACATCGTTGATAAAGATATTGATTTTAAGGTCGAAAGAACTCGACATCGCCCTCTTCCAGCCAAACAAATTAATATATCATCAGCCTATATATGGCTATTCATGCAGCTTTTGCTGGCCTTTTTTATATTGATATCATTTAATAAAGTGGCAATTTTAGTTGGCTTATTATCCATAATACCTGTCATTATTTATCCTTTCGCCAAAAGGTTCACTTGGTGGCCACAAATATTTCTAGGAATTGCATTTAATTGGGGGGCATTACTCTCTTGGTCAGCTCATACGGGTTCAATCGATTCCCCAGCTATTTTTCTATACTTGTCTGGTATTTTCTGGACCCTCTTTTACGATACTATTTATGCTCATCAAGACACAGACGACGATGCCTTGATTGGTATTAAATCGACTGCTATCTTTTTTGGAGCTAATTCAATTAAATGGTTGATCACTTTTATAATATTAACAATGTCTTTTTATATAATTGCAGTTTTGGATGCTTTATTTTTCATTAATAATTCAAGTAAGGTAATTATTTGTATCGTTGGTATAATAGGATTTGGTATTCATTTAGTTTGGCAAGTTTCTAAATTAGACATCAGGGATTGGGTGTCGTGTTTGAAAATATTTCGTTCGAACCGAAATGCAGGATTTATTCCTATAATATTTCTGGTAGCGTCGCTTTTTCTATAATATTATCAAATTTCATGTAAATCTAAGAGACAAATCTTGATCAACTCAGTAAATTATAAACATCTTTTATCTTTCCTCATGGCTACATCCGTTCTGTTTGTAATTGCATTGTCTTTATCGTCTTTAATAGAGCAGGCAGTATATAAAAAGATCAATACTGAGATAACTTTAAATAAAATTAAGTGGATAAAATTAAATGTTGATGGTTTAAAAGTTTCTTTAAGCGGGGAGGCACCCTCTAGGTTATCAAAATTAGAAGCTATTAAACTTATACAACCCGTGGTCTCTCCCTCTCGACTAATTGACCATACCACAGTTTCTTCATCAGCCGCCCAAGAAGAGCCTAATTTTCGAATAAACCTAACTCGTAATAATACTGAGATTTCGGTAACTGGAATTGTTCCAAATAAAAACTATGAAGAAACAATTTTTAAAAAGTTACAAAAATTTCCTAATGTGAAAAAAAACATAAGTATTTTTGAGAGCTTGACGCCGTTAGATATGGATTTGTCAGATAAAAATTTAGACTTTGTGATGTGGTCTCTCTCATTGTTCTCACAAGTATCTATACTAATAAAAGGCGATAATATACAAATTTCAGCTGCAGCACTGAATAGTAGAGATGCTGAGTTATTAACAAAAAAAATACGAGCCAAAGCTCCAAGTAGTTTATCTGTAAAAATAAGTCTTGTATTCCCAAAACCTATAATCTCTCCTTTTACTTTTGAATATATAATCGGAAAAAATTATAGGGTTTTAAAAAGCTGTTCCTCGATAAGCTTAGATAGTCAAAACTTAATCCTCACAGCGATTCAAAGTCTATCATTAAAAAAACCAGCTCTATGCCCAATTGGAATCGGCTCTCCCTCTCCTAATTGGGAAAAAGCTATAATTGCTAGCGTACAAAGCTTACACTCTATTGGACAAGGCTCAGTACAAATTTCTGACTTACAAATCAATTTCTTTACAAAAATAGATAAAGAAAAAACAACAGTAAAAAAGATAATTGAAACCTATAAAAAAATGTTACCTAAGGAGTTTACACTTAATGTAAAATTAAAGGCAGAACCAAAATCTGATGACTCTGTATTAATGAAACACCAAGGACTCCGAATTGAAAAAAGTCCTCTGGGTACTATCGTCATAAAAGGGCAGTTAGCAACCAAACTAGAAGAACAAATAATCTATAAATATGCAAAAGCAGTATTTTCTAACTCTGTTATAAACCTAGATCTAACTCTGAATAAGGAACTCCCAAAAATCTTAACAAAAAATGCAACCGTAGGAATAAATGCATTAAAACATCTACACATGGGTATACTGTTAGTCGATGCTAATAAATTAAAAGTCAGTGGGGTAAGTGATTCAATACTAGGAACTGAGAAAGTTAGAAATTTTTTAGAAAATAATTTAAATAAAGCTATCATTATTGAAACTAACATCTTTTATGACAAATCCCTAAACCCTAAACCTGTTAAAATGACTCCTAAGGAGTGTGTAAATAGTATTAAAGATGTATTAATTAGTGAAAAAATTATTTTTGAACCTGCTTCAGCAGAAATTAAAGGTTCCTCCAGAGTAGCAATAAAAAAAATAGCAGCTATACTAAAAAAGTGTGAAAATATTAAAATAGAAATTGGTGGGCATACCGACAGCCAAGGTAGCGAAGAAATGAACCTCGAACTAAGTCAACTTCGTGCTGAATCAGTCAAAACAGCTCTTTTGACACGACGCACTCTAGTAAGAAATTTAACCTCCAAGGGGTACGGCGAAGCTCACCCAATAGCAGATAATAAAACGGAGCAGGGCCGAGAGATTAACCGAAGAATTGAATTTAACCTTATAGTAAATAATGCCATTTCAATTGGTACTAAAGAAAGTGACACTAAAATTGGACAAGATTAGTTTAACTATCACTATTACTTTTATACTTTTAGCAACCTTCACATCAGGTTACCTAGCATCTTGGCTTCTTAACAAATACCAACTGAAAAGTCTTTTAGGAAAAGAGAAAGTAAGTATTCAAAAACCGAAAACTTCCCAAAAGACCGTGACTAAAACCAAATTAAAGTCGAAGAAAGGTTAAGATTAAAACTATAATGAACTGTTAAGAAGTTTTCCATCTACTTAATGCTTTTTCATCGGCAGCTTTTGAAACTACCCAACTCGCTTTTGCAGAACCTATTTCTTTTTTCCAAAATGGTGCGCGCGACTTTAGGTAGTCCATCAAAAATTCTGCAGCTTCAAAAGCATCAGTACGATGATTTGCCGCTGTCGCAACCATCATAATAAGTTCACCTTTTTTTAAACTACCAAAACGATGGATTACCATTATATCTTCCAATTCCCAGCGTAAACATGCCTCACTACAGATCTTGTTTATGGCCTTTTCCGTCATAATTGGATAATGCTCAATCTCTATTCGAGCCAATCCACCAGGGATATCCCGAACTATACCAGAAAAACTAACAAGTGCTCCTGAGGATTTTAATTGGCCTTTAAAATTATCAAGCTCCTCCCCAGGATCGAAAACCTCTAATTGAACTACTATCTTCATTATTAGCCTCCAGTCATAGGAGGAAAAAAAGCTACTTCCTTAACAGCCTCCATGGAAGAGCTCTGATCTGCCAACTCTTGATCCAAAGCGACCCGAATAACATCCAAATTAGAAAATGCTAACTTATAGCGTTCATCTTTAATACATAACTCCATAATTAAATCTGAAACAGTTTCTGCCTCAGTATCTATTGTTTCTTTTGATAGCCCAACTTTTTCTCTTACCCATGAAAAATACAAAACCTGAACTATCATAAATTATTATCCTTAAGGTAGGGTATTGATTTTCTAAAATAATCTATGCCAGATACAAG
>NZVE01000078.1 GCA_002697345.1 Paracoccaceae bacterium
TTATCTCAAGGTTCAAAGTAATTCCTATAGCACCAGATTTCTATAATTAAAGATGCATACTTAAATCTAATTTTCCTGATAAATTATAAAAACATCACTATCAGTAAAGTTTTTTATTTTATGTATATTATACAGACCACAACTGTTTATACACATCACTAATTAACTCCACTTCATTACTTATGCTGTAAGTTCCATCGGCCGCTGTCCTACTCCTTATACTAGCTTCACTACGATACGCTTCCTCTGTTAAAAAAAGGTTTATACAGTCAACAGCTGAACTTAAATCTTCTATTGGCACTACTTTTCCACAACGACCTTGATCTGAGAATTCATTAAAATACCCTGTGTTGCTAGCCACGAACGGTACACCTGACGCCATTCCTTCCAATGGAGTCATTCCATACCCTTCATAACGTGGTAAAGCGACTAACAAAGACAAAGATCTAAAAATACTTGGTAATTTTTCAGCAGAAATTTCACCTGTAAAAATAATCCTATTGTTTAATCCAGCAGTATTAACTTTACTCTTTAAGTTTTCTAAAAAGCTTTTATCCTTATCTCCAGCCTTTCCAATTACTAAAGCAGTTAGATCTTTCATATTTGGTAAAACCCTAATCATCGAATCTACAAACAAATCAGTACCTTTTTCTTTTCTAATACGTCCAACTGTTGCAATCCCCTTAACACCGGGATAGCCAGTTTTTTTCCAGGCTTCTCTTAAGTTATTTGATGGCGTGAATTTTTCTGTATTAACACCGTGTGGGATAATAGCACCTACATTAGGCACATAACTGGCCGCTAACTTTGTAGTTGCAATTACTGTGTCCATTTTGGAAATTAACCACCTGGGAACTAAAGAATGTCGCCGTTGCGCCGCAGATGTAAAAACTATCTTTATTGGGAGACCTAATATATCTCTTGCTATGATAGCATCCCTCATCTCATTATTACGCCTTACGTGCCATATAGAAAATGGTTTATTTCTAGGCTTAACCTTTGCAAATGAGTACGCTGTCGTTCGCGACACAGGTTTAGGACAATCTGGTAAAGGATACCCCACAAGCCTTGAGTTATAAATTTGAGTTTGTTTTATTAAAACATTCGCAGTTGTTGCTGAAACACCAGTAAAGTTCTTATTATAATTAGTGACAAACAAGTCAATATTACCGGTCATAGCAAAAGCCTATTATAATGAGGGACTATAAAAAAATTAACGATTTCCAGTACTCTCTTTAGTATTATTAATTATCAATTGGGCGACTGATCACGGTCACACATACTATAATCACGTAATATTTCATATATTGTAGCATCAACCGTAGCACCCAGTGTATCAATATTAGAAATTAATTTTGATGCGCCGTCAAAGTCTAAAGTAGAGACCATAGTAATAAATGCATCCTCTCTATTTATACTTTTAAAAGATATAAATGAAGTTCCCTGAAGTTCTTTAGTACTATTGATTAATACAATATACTTTGATTCAAATGTTCTTTTGTTTCATCATAATAGCTCAGTTTTTTTCTTTCATATTTAACGACTTTCTTGCCTACCCTAATTCTGTAGTCATCAAAGTGTAATTTCTTACCTTTCATTTGGGCTTTTTTATGTTCAGGATCTTGCCGCCAACTTAAAATTGATTCTTCGCTGTCCCAAATTTGAAAAGATAAAAGAAATTTTTTATCAGACAAATTTGAAAACCTATCAATCCACATAAGTCCAGGGTATTTTGACAGAATTGGATTAAGGTAATCTACCTCACTTAAGTAATTTTTTAGATGGCCATCTTTAGGCTTTACTTCAAAAAAAAGACCATACATATACTCTTCACCTTAATTTTTAAAATTATAAACTGCCATCAAGCGCCTCAAGAATTGCATCTCCCATATCTGTGGTAGATACTGGTTTCATATCCTCCGCTTGCATCAAATCAGGTGTCCTAATCCCCTTTGCGAGAACTGCATCTATTGCACCCTCCAAACGTTTAGCCTCGTCTAATTCATTAAAAGAGTACCTTAATGCCATCGCAAAACTTAGTATGCAAGCAATGGGATTTGCTTTTCCTTGTCCCTCAATATCAGGTGCAGAACCATGAACAGGCTCATATAAAGCCTTTGGTTTGCCATTTTCATCCGGCAAGCCTAATGAAGCTGATGGGAGCATACCCAAAGAGCCAGTCAACATAGCCGCCACGTCACTTAGCATATCGCCAAATAAATTATCCGTTACAATAACATCAAATTGTTTTGGCGCTCGTACTAGTTGCATTCCTCCAGCATCCGCATACATATGGCTTAACTCGACGTCTGGGTATTCGTTATCGTGCACCCATTGCACCTCTTCACGCCATAATATCCCTGATTCCATGACATTTGCCTTTTCCATAGAGCAGACTCTGTTATCTCTTTTTCTTGCTAACTCGAATGCTGATCGGGCTACACGTCGTATTTCATTCGTAGTATATCTTTGCGTGTTTATACCAACTCTTCCACCTTCATTGTCCTCTTGGATCCCTCTTGGTTCTCCAAAATATATTCCACTAGTTAATTCACGGACAATCATAATATCTAATCCAGCTACAAGTTCTTTTTTTAACGACGAAAAATCTGCTAAAGCATCAAAGCATTGTGCTGGTCTTAAATTAGAAAATAAATCTAATTCTTTTCTTAGCCTAAGAAGCCCACGTTCCGGCTTAACGCTAAAATCTAAGTTGTCATATTTTGGCCCACCGACAGCTCCGAGCAACACTGCATCAACTTTTAGAGCTTTGGCAACAGTCTCATCAGTAATTGGCACACCAAACTTATCATAGGCTGCCCCCCCAACTAAGTCTGTGGTTATATCAAAATACAAATTTCTATTGGAACCAAACCAATCTATAACCCTTATTACTTGATCCATAACTTCTGGACCTATTCCATCACCAGGTAAAATTAATATAGAAGGTTTAGTCATTCAATTTCTCCGTTACTTATTTATTTTCATAATGTTCAAAATTTATTAAAATACATTGGTCCTTAATAGATTTAACATAAATGATTAAACCCAAGGTCGAGAAACAGCTGCCTGTTTCTCAAAATTTTGTATAGAAGCCTCTTTTTCTAAAGTTAAATCAATATCATCTAAGCCGTTCATCAAACAATGCTTTCTGAATGGATCTACTTTAAAATTAAAGACTACACCATCGGAAGACGTAACAGTCTGAGTTTCTAAATCGATACTAATTCTAGCGTTCGATCCTTTCTCTGCGTCCTTCATAAGGACATCAACTTCTTCAAGTGGAAGTACAATTGGTAAAATACCATTTTTAAAACAATTATTATAAAAAATATCTGCAAAACTCGGAGCTATAATACATTTAATACCGAAATCATTTATCGCCCACGGCGCATGCTCTCTAGAAGACCCACAGCCAAAGTTTTCTCCTGCCACCAGTACTTGGGTGTCTCTATAGGCTGCCTGATTAAGAATAAAATCCGGCTTTTCACTTCCGTCATCTTTGTATCTCATTTCACTAAATAAATTTACTCCCAAGCCAGTTCTCTTTATTGTCTTTAGAAATTGTTTTGGAATTATCATATCTGTGTCAGTATTAATTAATGGCAGTGGAGCAGCAACTCCTGTAAGTGATTTAAATTTTTCCATTTATAATAATCTCCCAATAAACGGTAGGCTAACCTGCCTTAATTATACTTTAATTTTCTAATATCAGTTAAATAGCCAGTCAAAGATGCGGCTGCCGCCATAGCTGGTGACATTAAGTGCGTTCGTCCACCTCTGCCTTGACGTCCCTCAAAGTTTCGATTTGAAGTAGCAGCACAACGTTCTCCAGGGCTTAATTGATCTGGATTCATAGCCAAACACATTGAACAACCTGCTAACCTCCATTCAAATCCTGCATCTATAAATATTTCAGCTAGACCTTCCTCTTCTGCCTGTGCTCGAACTAAGCCTGACCCAGGAACTATCATACATCTTAAACCATTTTTAACCTTCTTACCTCTTAGAACTGCTGCTGCTGCTCTGAGGTCTTCAATGCGTCCGTTGGTGCAGGATCCTATGAAAACAGTGTCTATCTTTACTTCAGATAACAGCATGCCAGGTATTAGACCCATATATTCAAGAGATCGTTTAACCGCCTCTACCTTTCCGCCATCAAAATCTTCTGGTCTGGGAACTGTTGCTGTAACTGGAAGAACATCCTCGGGTGATGTCCCCCAAGTAACAACTGGAGCTATGTCTTCACCCTTGATTGTAAGCACCTTATCAAAAACAGCATCTTCATCTGAAAATAATGTCTTCCAGTATAGCTCGGCTGCTTCCCAAGCGGCTCCCTTCGGAGCATGAGGCCTACCTTTACAATATTCAAATGTTTTTTCGTCTGGTGCGATTAAGCCTGCGCGTGCTCCACCTTCTATGGCCATATTACAAACCGTCATTCTTCCTTCCATTGAGAGAGATCTAATCGCTTCACCACAATATTCTATTACATAGCCTGTTCCACCCGCCGTGCCTGTTTGTCCAATCACTGTTAACGTAATATCTTTAGCCGTTACGCCAGCCTTGAGTTTACCAGTTATCTCAACTTTCATATTTTTTGATTTTTTCTGTATTAATGTTTGCGTAGCTAAAACATGCTCAACTTCTGAAGTACCAATTCCATGAGCCAGTGCTCCAAATGCTCCATGAGTTGCAGTATGACTATCACCACAGACAACTGTCATTCCTGGCAAAGTCCAACCCTGCTCCGGTCCCACAATATGTACAATACCCTGCCGAATATCATCTACTGGATAATAGTGAATTCCGAAGTCCTCTGCATTTTTATCAAGAGCCTCTACTTGGATTCGGCTCTCTTCATTATCAATACCTTTTTGTCTATCCAGCGTAGTGGGAACATTGTGATCAGGAACAGCAATTGTCTTATCTGGCGCATGAACTGATCTACCAGCTACTCTTAGACCTTCAAAGGCCTGTGGGCTTGTTACCTCGTGAACAAGATGCCTATCAATATATAAGAGACAAGTTCCATCATCAGCTTCATGGGCAACGTGATCATTCCATATTTTATCATACAATGTTTTCGAAGACATTCTTACCTCTAATTCTATTTAATATTTTAAAATCTAAAAACTATCGCTCTAAAAGTGTTATTTAGTATACTTCTAAACCAAACCTTCTATCCAGGAAAGGGGATTTTCCAGTGGTCCTAATATTTAGTATATCAACTTTCTTAACTACAGCTTGGCTATGCATTAACGTATCGAGATTGAAACAAAAAGTAGAAAGCTAAGATTCTAATTAATATTGCAATAAAAACTAAATCAAAAAAATACCTTGAGATCCACCCCTTATAATTCTATCTCTAGTTTTAGTAAAAAATAAAAAGGTTTAATTATAGCTAAAGTTTTTTATTTCTTAATATAAGATATATTATCTTACTTTTTTAAATTAACAAAGGGGTTCCCACAATTGGATGAAATATTAGATTCTGACGCCACATCTCAGTTACAAAAATTAGCTTCAAAGGAGATATCTCCTAAAGAGTTAATGGAGGCAACACTTGATCGAATAGAAAAAGTTAACCCTAAAGTTAATGCTATTGTCTCTCTACAAAACCGTGAAGAACTTATCAAAAAGGCTGAAAGTCCTTTACCTGGACCTCTAAAAGGTCTTCCAATCGCAATAAAAGACTTAGAGGAAACAAAAGGTATTACGACAAGTTATGGATCACCGCTCTTTAAGGATTTTAAACCAGATTTTGATTCTAATATGGTAGAAAATATCAAAGAAGCTGGCGCAATTGTTATAGGCAAAACCAATGTTCCCGAATTTGGACTTGGTTCACATACTTATAATACTGTATACGGAAAAACTCTTAATCCATATAACCTAAAAATGACATGTGGTGGCTCAAGTGGTGGCGCCTCTGTAGCTCTAGCAACTCGGATGGTGTCACTAGGGGATGGTTCTGATATGATGGGATCACTCAGAAATCCAGCTGCCTGGGGTAATATATTCGGATTTCGTCCTAGCTTTGGGCTTGTTTCAAAAGGTAGTAGTCCTGAGGTATTTTTTAATCAAATTTCAACAAATGGACCTATGGCTCGTTCGGTTAGAGACATCGAACTATTATTAACCATCCAATCCAAACTTGACCCAACAGATCCACATTCTTTTGGACCACATCAAACTACATCCAAAACCCCAAAAAATCTAAAAATAGGTTGGTTAGGTGATTGGGGTGGATCTTATACCACTGATCCTATTATTTTACAAAAATGTAGAGAAGCCCTGAAGATTTTTGAAGATAATGGCCATCATATCATTGATGCTTCGCCCTTATATTCAGCAGAAGCTCTTTGGAGTGCTTGGACAACTCTAAGGAGTTGGAGTATGTCCGAAAAGTTTAGAGAAAATTACAATAACCCTTTAGAAAAGAAACTTTTAAAACCTGAAGTTGTATGGGAAATTGAAAAAGGTTTAACATTAACGCCAGAAGATATTTTTAAAGCTAGTAAAATTCGATCCGACTGGTTTAGAGTAACTGCACAAATGGATTTTGATACCCTAGTTTTACCATCCACCCAAGTTTTCCCTTTTGATAGTGAACTCAATTGGCCTAACAAAATTTTAGAAAGGGAAATGGATACTTACCATAGGTGGATGGAAGTTGTTATTCCAGCCTCTTTAACAGGCCTTCCCGCGATATCAGTTCCAATAGGCTTTGGTCCAGAAAATACCCCCACGGGAATGCAACTAATTGGACACCGTAGACATGACGCAAATATTTTAGCTTTAGCCAAACAATATGAAAAATCAATTTCATTTCTCGACATAAAGCCTAGCTTTTAGTGTATTTATAGCCTTATCGACCTTATTTATTTGTATCGTGCGATACCAGATAAGCCCATATATTTCTTGCGTCAGAAACTTTCTTTAGTTTATAAGACATTTTTGACCTCGCAGACTTATCCTTTAATTTAGCAACAAGAAACGCTTTGGGATTAGATACGTACTCAATAAACTCTTTCTTTTCCCAAACTAATCCCGCTTCTCCCGCGGTAACAATAGAATTTCCGTATCGATATGAGCTTGTTCCAGAAACTCTGCCTCTGATTCCCCATAAATTTGGNCCAGCTTTCCCCCCTTTTTCTATCGCAACACCATCATCNGATATAATTGAGTGGCAGGATTTGCACTTTTTAAATAATTTCTTACCNTCAGCTACANTACCNGAGAGACTCTCTGCCACACANCCTTGACCNATAGTNACACTCATAAGAAAAGTTATGCATAACAAAGCTTTCATNTTTTTCNANTTATGCTTCAAGAGCTNAAGCTACAGATTTTGCCAAGGCACACTGGCTCCAAAGTTCTGAAAGAGCTAAAACAAGGTGGTATATATCCGCGTCAGTATGAAGTGGAGAAGGTGTAAATCTTAGTCTTTCAGTACCTTTAGGTACAGTTGGATAATTAATCGGCTGGACATAAATCCCATAATTATCCATCAAAATATCTGCAATCTCGCGACATTTTATCGGATCCTTTATCATAACTGGAATTATATGACTAAAGTTATTTAGAAAGGGTATCCCCGCTTTTGTTAGTTCTTTTTTTAGAAGGTTAACTTGCCGACGCTGTGCTAAACGTTCAAAATTGCTTCCTTTGAGATGAAAAACCGCTGCCCTTCCAGCGGCAACAACAGCTGGCGGCAGGGCTGTTGTAAAAATAAACCCTGATGCAAAGGAGCGGATAAAATCACACAGCGCCGCTGACCCCGTAATGTAGCCACCAAGAACTCCAAAAGCCTTGCCGAGAGTTCCCTCGATTAAAGTAATTCTATCAGAAAGCCCTTCCTGCTCAGCTATTCCTCCACCAGTGGCACCATATAGTCCAACGGCGTGGACTTCATCTAAGTATGTTAAGGCATTATGTTTTTCTGCGACCTCAATAATATCTTTTATTGGTGCTATATCCCCATCCATTGAGTATATTGACTCGAATGCAACAATTTTTACTACTGAACTAGGTAGGGAGGCGAGTTTTTTATCTAAATCAACTGCATCGTTATGCTTCCAGATTATTTTTTTTGCCCCAGAATGACGTATTCCTTCAATCATTGAGGCATGATTAGCCTCATCACTTAAAATTACAGCGTTCGGTATTCGTGAACCTAATGTACTAAGCGCAGCTAGATTTGAAACGTAACCAGAAGTGAATAACAAGGCGGACTCTTTATTATGCAACTCTGCTAAATCACGTTCTAATAAAGTATGTAAATAATTTGTTCCTGATATATTCCTTGTTCCACCTGCACCTGTCCCATATTTCTCTGCGGCATCTTGCATTGCCGACACCACAGATGGATGTTGGCCCATCCCAAGGTAATCATTAGAACACCACACTGTTACTTCATTTCGTTTCGAAGACATATTATAAGCTTTTGGAAATTCACCTCTAGCTTTCTCTAAGTTAGCAAAAACTCTATAATTTCCTTCTTTCTTAAGGACATCTAATTGATCGTTAAAAATTTTATCAAAATTCATAAAGCAACCCTCAAATTATCAAACTTAGACTAGTACGTAGATATTTTTTTTTATATTTCAATTATAATTCTTTTTCACTCTGCCTTTACAACAAGTTGAGTTCAAAATAATACTAAAAATGTGTCAAAAGACTAAAACGTCGCATTATAAAAATCTATGATCATTTATAATTTCATATCTCTATTACGTTGAGATTGTTTTAATTAACTGTTATACTGAAGTTAAAATTACTAAAACGCACATTGCGTTTAAAAAAAAGGATTGACCGCTGTCTCAAAATTTAAAAGTCACCAAGCCGAAAGTGACCCAAAAGCGCGTGAAGGCTACAAAGAGTATTAGTGAAAAGCTACTTAAATTAATCACCACAACTCTTAGCGATGAAAAAGCTGAAGAAATTGTGCAAATTGATCTACGTGGGAGAACAGAAATTGCTGATTATATGATAATTTGCTCAGGGCGTTCTACTAGACAAGTATCTGCGCTTTCAGAAAAAATTATAGACTTAACTAAAACAGAATTTAAAATAATCTCTAAAACTGAAGGAAAAAGTCAAGGTGATTGGGTTCTAATAGATTCTGGTGATGTAATTACTCACATATTTCGACCCGAGGTTCGTGATTTTTATCAGTTAGAAAAATTGTGGTCACAAAATGAAATTTTAGTTGATGGTTAGATGAGAATTAATATTTGTGCTATAGGTCACATTAGAAATTCGCCCGAGGAAGAGTTAATCAAAGACTATATTAACCGGTTTGATCGCATAGGGAATATAATTGGTGTCGGGCCAATAAAAGTTATCGAAAAAGAGGACAAAAAAAACAAAGGTGTACTTGCTGAAGGTCAACTTTTGATGGACTCAATTCCAACTGGAAGTATCATATGTACTCTTGATGAAAATGGCTTAGAGCTTGACTCTTACGGGTTCGCAAAAAAAATTAGCTTTTGGAGAGATCATGGAAATCAAGCAGTGACCCTTATTATTGGTGGGGCATCTGGCTTGTCTAAAGGTGTTAAAGAAAAAGCTGATTTATCTATTTCCTTAAGTAAAATGGTTTGGCCACATCGTCTAGTAAGAGTTATGCTCGCAGAACAATTATACCGAGCAGCTTCGATTATCTCAAGATCTCCATATCATAAAGCATAGATTTTAGAGGAATACTAAAATGAATAAACCAGTTATCTTATGTATTTTAGACGGTTGGGGCCTATCCAAAAAAAATGAAGGTAATGCTCCTCTAATTGCTAACACTCCCACATTAGATAAGTTAATTTCTTCATGTCCAAACTCAAAGCTAATCACTCATGGACCTGATGTTGGGCTACCTGAAGGCCAAATGGGAAACTCTGAGGTTGGTCACATGAATATTGGAGCTGGAAGAATAGTATCGATGGATCTAGTTCAAATTAATTTAGCTATACAAAATAAAACTTTTTTTAAGAAAAAATATCTTAAAGGGTTTATGGAGAATATCAAAAAATCAAATGGTGTAATACATCTTGTAGGGCTTTTATCTGATGGTGGGGTTCATGGTCATATAAATCATATTTTAGCCTCAATGGAGTATTTTTCAAAAAAAAAATTTCATATAATTTTACACTTAATTACTGATGGAAGAGACGTTGCTCCAAAATCAGCTTTAGAGTACTTCAAAAAGTTTTCAAATCTTCCAGAAAATATTACTATCGGAACGGTTTGTGGACGTTACTATGCAATGGATCGCGACAATCGTTGGGAAAGAACAAAATTAGCACATAATGCTATAATTTTAGGGTTAGGTTTAAAAGAAACCTCAATTAAAGAGTGTTTAAAAGCCTCATATGAAAAAGGTGAAACTGACGAATTTATAAAGCCAACTGTTCTCAATAATTATAAAGGGGTTTCTGAGAACGATGGTCTTTTAATTCTTAACTTTAGGTCTG
>NZVE01000079.1 GCA_002697345.1 Paracoccaceae bacterium
AAATCTTTAGAAGAGGCAAAAAAAAACCTTAAACTCTTTAGAGGAAAAACTCACAAGCTAGAATCCGCAACAGCAATCGCGCACAAAGGAAAGATAATTTGGAGACATGAAGAGACACCAAAATTAACAATGAGGAACTTTTCTAATAACTTTCTCGAACATTATATTGAAAGCGCTGGAGAGAAGACACTTTTGTCTTCTGGGGGTTACTCAATTGAGAGAGAGGGAGCTCAACTTTTTTCAAAAGTTAAGGGGGATTTTTTTTCAATAATAGGACTTCCCTTAATACCTCTTCTACAAAAATTAATAAAGCTTAAGTCCGCAGGAGTTTTAGAATAGTGATGAAGGCAGCAGTTGTAGGAAACCCGGTTGACCACAGTCTTTCACCAGATATTCATAATTTTTGGCTAAATGAGGCAGGCCTTAAAGGGGTTTATACAAAGAAAACGGTCAGGGATGAAAATTTAACTGATTTTATCACTAACGCCGCAAAAGAAGGTTTCTCTGGGCTGAACATTACTGTCCCACACAAAGAAAAAGCCCTTGAGGCGTGTGATGTTTTATCTGCGACAGCAAAAGAACTTGGAGCTGTAAACTTAATAACTTTTAAAAATGGAATAATTTTCGGCGACAATACAGACGGCCAAGGATTTATTGAAAGCATCAAAGAAAAACTTCCAAATATATCTTTTGAAAAGAACAGCTTTGCAATCCTTGGTGCTGGGGGCGCTGCAAAGGGAATTATTCATGCTTTGCACAAAAATAGCGCAAAAAAAATAACTATTATCAATAGGAATTATAAAAAAGCTAAGGACTTGGCGAATAAGTATAAAGAAACAACCGTCCCGTTCGACCTAAAAGATATTAAAAAAGGTCTGAATGGCGCGTCATTTTTAATAAACACCACCACTATGGGGATGAGAGGCGGGCCTGCTTCAATAAATATAGACTTTTTAAGTTTCCCTGAAATCCTATGCTTTACAGACATTGTCTATAATCCAAAAACCACAAATTTAATGAAATCTGCGACAAAATCAGGGGTTAAAGTTATAGGAGGAATAGGAATGCTTGTAAATCAAGCGGTGCCGGCCTTTCAGGCGTTTTATGGAGAAGAGCCAAGGAATTTAGATAAGCTCTATTCGGTCTTAGAAAACAAAATGAAGGTTATTGATAATGATTAAGATCGGCCTTACTGGCTCTATAGGTATGGGGAAAAGTGAAACAGCTAAAATTTTTAAATCACTTGGTTTTCCAGTCTATGACGCCGATAAATCTGTTCATAAACTTTACAGGAAAGGGCAAAAAGGTGCAGAGGCTATAAAAAAAATATTCCCAAGCGCAATTAGTTCAGAGGGGGATGTAGATAGATCGGTTCTCGGGGGTTTGGTTGTTGGGGACAAAGCTAACCTGAAGAAACTTGAGTCAATTATACATCCGCTTGTTGGAGAGGACAGACTTGATTTCTTTGAAGACAATAAAACCGCAAAAGCTGTTGTTTTAGATATTCCGCTTCTGTTTGAAACAGGGGGCGAGAAGTTTGTTGATTATACTGTTGTTGTTACAACCTCTTATGAAATTCAAAAGAAAAGAGTTCTAGGGAGAAAAAATATGAATGAAAAAAAATTTAAAGAGATTATTTCTTCACAAACACCAAACGATGACAAGTGCAGGCTTGCAAACTTTATTGTCGACACGTCCATAAGTGTTGACGATGCAAAGAAACAGGTTAAAGATATTTTGTTGTCATTGGGGCTTTAAATGCGAGAAATTGTTTTAGATACAGAGACCACGGGCCTTAGCCCAGAAAAAGGCGATAGAGTAGTTGAAATTGGTTGCGTTGAGTTAATTAATCACGTTCCCACACAAAACACCTTTCAAGTATATCTAAATCCAGAAAGAGATATGGACGAGGGAGCCCAGAAAATTCACGGTCTAACAAACGAGTTTCTTATAGACAAGCCCCGTTTTGAAGAAATTGCAAAAGACTTTATATCCTATATTGGTGATAGCAACATTATCGCACATAATGCATCTTTTGATATTAATTTTTTAAATAGTGAGCTTGTAAGGCTTGATATCGATAAGATTCCTGAGGAAAGAGTTATTGATACCTTAAAAATAGCACGAGAAAAATTTCCAGGGGCAAGAAATAGCCTTGATGCGTTATGTAAAAGATTTTTAGTTGATAACTCTAATAGAAAACTACACGGAGCGCTGCTTGATTCAGAGCTTCTTGCCGAGGTTTATCTAGAGCTTATCGGAGGAAAAGAGCCCGATCTAGCCCTTGCTGTAGAAAATAAAAACATTGATGAAAATAAAACAGAGCCCGTTATTACATCGTCCTTAAAACGAAACAAAGTACTAAGATCACGATTAACAGCAGAAGATCAAATAAATCACAAGAAGTTTATCGAAACATTGAAGGTTAATCCTGTTTGGTATAATGAAAGCTAACGTCTTAATTCTCTTTTCTTTATTTCTGCTATAATTTTATCCAAGGCCGTTCTTATTATGAGCCTTCTTAATTGAGGTATTATTAGGCATATTCCTGCAAGGTCTGTTATTGCCCCTGGGACCATAAAGAAGAAAGCGCCCAACAAAAGAGCTACACCTTCTAAAACTCCATGGAGAGCTTGTTTTCCTTGAGAAAATTTTGATTGGAGGTTGAATAATATTCCTAAGCCCTGATGTTTTGCTATAAGAATCCCCACACCAGCTGTTCCTATTATTAATGCAAGNGTNCCAATTGCACCAAANTACCCTCCAAGTTTTATNAATATCCAAATTTCAAGGACCGGAAGAACTATCATAAAAAAAACAATAAAATAAGACATTAAACCCCTCTTTGAAAATCAATCAAATTTATTTAAAATAACCGTATATCCTTATATTACCAAATAGTATAATAAGGTTTATAGAAAGGAAAAGTAAAATGGGAAATCCATTCGACCCTATGAATATTTTGTTAGTTGTTTTTGCTGTAGTGGCATTTATTCGATTGCGGTCCACTCTTGGGAAAAGAACAGGCAACGAAGAGCCTCTTGGATATAAGAAAACGCCTGCGGCTAAACAGAGCAACGAAATAAATTCTTTTTCTTCAGACAAAACCGCAAAGCTACCTACCCAAGAAGTACTGTCTCAAATAACCAAAAAAGATAAAAACTTCACCCAAGAAAGTTTTATTTCTGGTGCAAAATCCGTTTATCAAATGATAATAAAAAGCTACGCATTGGGCGATCTCGAAGATGTTAAACAATTTCTTGGAAAAGATGTTTATTTAGGATTTTTGTCAGCTGTAGATTCCAGGATCAAATCAGAACACAAATTATTTAATGAATTAATCAACTTTGATTCTGTCGAGATAAGTGAGGCAGGTATAATAGGTGGTAATTTTGAAATTACAGTATCATTTAAAACAAAGATTATAAGCTATGCAACAAATAAGGATGGACAAACGATTGAGGGTAATCAGGATTCTCCTCAAAGCATTACCGATACATGGGTTTTTGAAAAATCAATTAATAGTCAAGATCCAAATTGGGTTCTTGTTTCAACTAACCCCGATGATTAAAGATGCCTAAAGAAGAAGACGAACGTATCTGGCGGGAGTTTATAGAAAATGGTGGAAATCTAAAAAATCAGACTGAAAGAATTAAAAAAGACTTGGCCAAGAGAAAATCAAACCTTGTTGAAAAGAAAAGAAGAAATTTACCCAAGCCAGCTAATTTGACAAAAAGACTTATTAAGAAAATTGCCACAAAGAAAATTCAAATAAATTCTACTCTTGATCTTCATGGCCATAATAAAACTTCTGCTAAATTAAAATTTACTAATTTTATAAAAGATTGCCAAAAGAACAAACAAAAATATATTTTGATAATCACAGGAAAAGGCAAGGGTTTAATTAGAGAGGCTCTATTTGAGTGGATTGAAGAGGAAGAAATTTTTCCTTTAATTGTTGGATATTCTCACGCGCACAGGCTACAAGGAGGAGAGGGTGCTTTCGTTCTTCATTTGAGAAAGCAATAAATAAACAGTAATGTTGTAATTATTACGTAAGGCAGAAAAATGAACGCTAAACAAAAAAATAGAACAGCAAGAATTGAAAGAGAAACAAGAGAAACAAAAATAATTGCTGATATTAATATTGATGGATCTGGTGTTTCAGAAATAAATACGGGCATTGGTTTTCTAGATCATATGCTTGAATGTTTCTCCAGACACTCGCTAATAGATATTAAATTAAAGGCAGAGGGAGACCTGCACGTAGATCAGCACCATACAACAGAAGATACTGGGATAGTTATTGGTTCTGCCATAGCAAATGCTCTTGGTGACTTTTCAGGCATTAAGCGTTTTGGCAGTGCAACAATACCAATGGATGAAACTCTCACAAGGGCGGCTATCGATATTTCAAAACGCCCAAGCCTTGAATGGAAGGTATCTTTTTCAAAACCTGTATTGGGCGAAATGGACACAGAACTTTTTCATGAGTGGTTTGCTGCGTTTGCCCAAAACTTGGGTGGTAACATTCATATAGAAAATCTTTATGGAGAAAATAATCACCATATTGCAGAGTCTTGTTTTAAAAGTTTAGCTCGTTCTCTAAGAGATGCGCTTGTAATTGACCCTAGAGAACTTGGAAGAATTCCTTCTAGCAAAGGCTCTCTCGGAAGTTAACATAAATGAAAAATTTATCGGTAGCTGTTGTTGATTATGATTGTGGAAACCTCCATTCTGCATCTAAGGCCTTAGAGCTCGCCATGAAAGAATCTAATTTAAGTGGATCTGTTTTCTTAACAAAAGATCCCGAAAAGATTATTAATTCAGACAAATTAATTTTACCTGGCGTAGGAGCCTTCAAGGCTTGCATTGAGAAACTAAAAAGTATCGACGGACTTCAAGACTCTATAGAAGAGTTCGCCCTAAAAAAACAAAAACCGATACTCGGAATTTGTATAGGTCTTCAACTTATGGCTTCCAAAAGCTATGAAGGAGGAGAGCAAAATGGCCTCTCGCTTATCCATGGCGATGTTGTACCCATTTTTTTAAGTAAAAATGATTTAAAGATCCCCCATATGGGATGGAATAATATGTTACAAGAAAAGGAACACAGTGTTCTCAATGGTTTAAATAATAAAGACTTCTATTTTGTTCACTCATATAGATTTAAACCCAAAAATAAAGAATCTATTTTGGCAAATACTAATTATGGAGAAGACTTCCCGTCAGTTTTATGTTCAGGAAATATCATTGGTACTCAGTTCCATCCCGAAAAAAGTCAGGGAGCGGGGATAGCTTTGCTTAAAAATTTTTTAGAGTGGGCTCCATGATTTTTTTTCCAGCAATAGATATATGTGAGGGGTCTTGTGTTAGGTTGGAAAAAGGTGATTTCAACAAAAAAACAATTTTTAATAAAAACCCCCTAGACCAAGCAAAATTTTTTGAAGATCTTGGTTGTGACTGGTTGCACGTTGTAGATCTTGACGGTGCCAGGGAGGGAGTATCCAAAAATTACCCTTTTATTGACGAGATTGTATCTAATACGAACCTGAAAATTCAGTTTGGCGGGGGCGTAAGATCATTTGATAAAATTCATAAGTTAGTTGATTGCGGTATAGAAAGGATAGTGCTTGGAACAAAAGCGCTGAAAAATATTGATTTTTTAGAAGAAGCATCTGGATTATTTAAAAATAAGATTGCCGTTGGTATTGATGCCAGAAATGGCAATGTATCTATTGAGGGATGGACAAAAGATTCAAATATTCTTGCTAAAGATTTTGCTCTTCTAGCAGAGTCTAAAGGGGCATGCGCCATAATATTTACTGATATAGATAAGGACGGTATCATGTCGGGACCAAATATTTCTTCAACACAAGAGATTGCAAAAAAAGTTTCTATTCCAGTAGTAGCATCTGGGGGGGTATCAACTATTGAAGACGTTATAGAAATAAAAAAATATGAAAAGGATGGAATATCCGGAATGATTTGTGGAAGAGCCATCTATGATAAAAAAATTAACATTACTGATGCGCTTAAGGTTGTGAGGTCTTAAATGCTTAAAACAAGAGTAATACCTTGCCTAGATGTAAAAAATGGAAGAATTGTAAAAGGTGTTAATTTCGTTGATTTAGTCGATGCTGGAGACCCAGTTGAGGCGGCAAAAGCTTATGACCGGGGTGGTGCAGATGAACTTTGTTTTTTGGATATAACAGCTAGCCATGAGAAACGACCAATTTTGCTAGACGTGGTAAAAAGAACTGCCGAGCAGTGTTTTATGCCATTGACCGTTGGCGGCGGCGTTTCATCAGTTGCTGATGTGCAACAACTTCTCTCATCAGGAGCAGACAAGGTCTCAATTAATACATCCGCTGTAAAAAACCCTAAACTTATTAAAGAGGCAAGTAATATATTTGGAAGACAGTGTATAGTTATTGCGATTGACGCTAAAAAGACAGGTGAAAACCTATGGGAAATTTTTACTCATGGCGGTAGGAGCTCAACAGGCATTAGCGCGGTAGAGTTTTCTAAGAAAGTTGCAGAGCTTGGTGCTGGAGAAATTTTATTGACCTCTATGGACAGGGATGGGACAAGATCTGGTTATGATATTGATCTTTTAAAGGCTGTTGGATCAGCTGTAAATATTCCAGTTATAGCCTCAGGGGGAGTTGGCTGCATTAAAGATTTAATAGATGGGGCAACTGAGGGAGGTGCTAGCGCAGTATTAGCGGCCTCAATTTTTCATTTTGGAGAATCCTCTATAAAGCAAGCTAAGGAAGAAATGGCAAGTGCTGGTATTTCTATAAGGTTTTAAGTAATATAATGAAAGGGTATAAACATGTCAGATGATATTAAAATTTTAGAAGATCTTTGGAGGGTTATAGAAGAAAAATCATCATCACAAGATAAAGACTCCTATACAAAAACTATGCTTGAGAAAGACACAAATACCCTGGCTAGAAAAATGGGTGAAGAGGCCATAGAGACAATTGTGGCCGCCATAGGACAATCTAGGGGGGATGCAATCAATGAAAGTGCTGATTTATTATATCACTGGCTTTTACTGATTAAGAAATTGGATATAAATCCAAATGAGGTATACCGAGAACTTGCAAACAGAAGGAAGACCTCAGAATAAGAGCAATGAAAAACACAGAAGAGAATTTGAGCCTACACAAGAAAATTAGTCAACTTGATTGGTCTGAGTTATTTAAAACTAAAAATACTCCACTTAATGAGGAAGAATATAAATCAATAAAAAATCTTGTTGAAAATACATCAATTGATGAGGTAAATAATATTTATATTCCATTGTCTTGTCTTTTGAACAATCATTTTTCAAGCCTTAAGGGCTTAAGCAATAGTTCTGATAAGTCCTTAGGGGCCGTATTGCAAACTCCTCCCTTCATAATTGGTGTTGCCGGGTCTGTGGCCTCTGGAAAGTCAACATTTTCAAAAATTATGAAAGAGGTGATGCTGATTAAGTATAAGAATTATAAAATAGATATTGTTACAACAGATGGCTTTCTTTACCCAAACTCATATTTACAAGAAAGAAATCTGATGGGAAAAAAGGGATTCCCTGAGAGTTATGATGTTAATTCTCTTTTTAAATTTTTATCAAAAGTAAAAAACTCTCAAGAAAAAGTTTATGCACCCATTTACTCTCATCAGGTTTACGATGTTCTTCCTTTAGAACAGCTCAGCGTTGATAGACCGGATATTTTAATTTTAGAAGGTATAAATGTTCTTCAGGAACAAAAGATAAAAGAAAATAAGTCCGATACTATATTTTCGGATTTTTTTAACTTTTCAATTTTTATTGATGCAAGAGAAAATTATTTGAGCGAATGGTTCTTGAAAAGATTTTTATCTTTAAGGTCTGGGGCTGTTAATAATAAGGATGACTATTTTCACAAGTATGCTTCCATAAGCGATAGCGATGCTATATCAATGGCAAAAACAATATGGAAAAAAATTAACTTAAAAAATTTAAATGAAAATATTCTACCAACAAAAAAAAATGCGGACTTAATTTTAAAAAAAAATAAAGACCACAAAATTAATGAAATATGGTTAAGAAATACTTAATTATGATAATATAAAGAAATGACAAACAAAATTAAAATATCAGTAGTCGGTGCCGCGGGACGGATGGGTTCTCAGATAATGGATCGTGCCTTAGATTCAGAACTGTTTCAACTTGTTGGGGCTATAGAGGCCAATGGATCCAGCCATATAGGCAAAGATGTTTCCACAATAATAGGCGGTGATAAAACAGGTATTATCATTACTGACAATGCTCTTGAGGTTGTTATTAGTTCTGATGCTGTTATAGATTTTAGCTCACCTCTATCGACAGTATCTATATGTGAATTAACTGCGCAAGCTAGAAAAGTTCATGTTATCGGGACAACAGGATTTAACGCTAAACAGGAAGAGCAAATCTTGGCTGCAGCAAGGCATGCCACAATTATCAAATCAGGAAATATGAGTTTGGGAGTTAACGCTTTGCTTGGAACGGTTGAGCTTCTTTCTAATTCATTAGATAATTCTTGGGACATAGAAATATCTGATGCCCATCACCGCGATAAAGTCGATTCACCCTCTGGGACAGCCCTTGATTTAGCAGAGGCAGCAGCACTTGGGCGATCTGTAAACCTAGATTCTGTAAAAGACATTTCAAGAAACGGAAATAATCTAAAAAGAAAAAAAGGTGATATAGGGATAACCTCTATAAGAGGAGGATCTATTGTGGGCGATCACTCTGTTATATTTGCTGGAGATGGTGAACGAATTGTTGTCTCTCATTTCGCTGAGAATAGAAATGTTTTTGTTAAGGGTGCCTTGAAATCTGCCGAGTGGGGAATCAAAAAAGGACCAGGTCTTTTTTCAGCAAAAGACGTTCTTGGTTTTTAATATAGACAAAGGAAATTAAAATGACGCATCTTACTCTTGTGAGGCACGGCCAAAGCGACTGGAATGAGAAAAATTTATTTACAGGTTGGGAAAATCCTGACCTAACGGAGCAAGGTCTAAGAGAGGCAAAGGAGACCGGCCAGGCCCTTAAAGACATGGAACTAAGTTATTCATACCTTTTCACCTCTGTATTAGATAGGGCAATTAATACGGCTAATATTATTTTAGGTGTGCTTGAGTTGACAACAATTACTACTGTTAGGGATAAAGCGCTTAATGAACGTGACTATGGTGATTTGACAGGTCTCAACAAGGATGATGCAAGAAAAAGGTGGGGAGAAGAGCAAGTTCACATTTGGCGACGTTCATATGATGTGCCCCCTCCCTCAGGCGAAAGCTTAGAAAACACAGCCGAAAGAGTTTTACCTTATTTTAAAGAAGAGATTTTACCTTTGTTAGTTGATGGAAACAGTATTTTAATAAGTGCACATGGGAATTCACTTCGAGCTCTTGTTATGTTTATAGAAAAATTAAGCCCTGAAGAAATTCTAAAAAAAGAGATATCTACAGGTCAACCCATAACCTATAAATGCGAAGGAAGTAATTTTATAGAAATCTAAAAACTTCATCAGGATAGAACTTTTAATGAATAAAAAGGAAAAAGCTCAATTAATAATTTCTATATTAGATAAATTTTATAAAAAAACTCCCGTTCCCCTGAAGCATAGTAGCCCTTACACTCTTTTAGTCGCGGTTTTACTTTCGGCTCAATGCACTGATGAGAGAGTAAATAAAGTAACGCCAGTTTTATTTAAAAAAGCCGATAATCCAAAAGATATGATGGGATTATCATATGATGATGTCTATTCTATAATAAAACCCTGCGGGCTTGGCCCAAAAAAGGCGCGTGCTATTATCAGTTTATCAAAGACTCTAACAGAAGACTATAATATGCGTGTTCCAAAAGACCTAGCTCTCCTTGAGAAGCTTCCCGGCGTTGGTCACAAAACGGCTTCTGTTGTTGTTAGCCAGGCCTTTAATATTCCAGCTTTTCCTGTCGATACTCATATTCATAGGCTGGCACAGAGGTGGGGCCTTACGAGCGGAAAAAATGTTAAGCAAACTGAAAATGATTTAAAGAATATTTTTAATGAAGAGCTATGGAATAAGCTTCACTTACAAATAATTTTTTGGGGTAGAGATTTTTGTAATGCAAGGTCTTGCTGGGGGCTAGAGTGTGAAATTTGTAAATCTTGTAATCCGAATAGAAAAAGAAAGTTTATCCATAAGAAGCCTTAATCTTTATCCTGTAAATAATTTTTTTATGCTATCTAAATAGCCATTGGTCTCAGGGCTTGTCGATTTTGAATTAATCTCCGAAAACTCTTTAAGTATTTTTTTCTGCTTATTGTTAAGTTTTGTTGGTACCTCAACACGTACTTCAATATATAAATCACCAAGACGATTTGTCTGCAGAACCGGCATACCCTTCCCCTTTAATCTTAGCTGCCTTCCATTCTGACAGCCTTCAGGTATAGAAATTCTAATTTTTTTTCCATCAGGCGTTGGAACTTCAATTTGTCCCCCAAGAGCTGCAGTTGCAAAACTTATCGGAACCTCGCTAAGTATGTCGGCGTCACTTCTTTTAAAGAAATCATTAGGCTTCATTGATATAAATACATATAGATCGCCATAAGGACCACCGTTTTCGCCCGCCTCACCTTCTCCGCCGAGCCTTATTCTCGTTCCGTCGTCAACACCACGTGGAATATTAACGGATAGCTTTCTTTTTTTTCTAACACGGCCACTTCCAGCGCAGCTTGTGCAAGGATTTTCGATCATAGTTCCTTTACCAGCGCATACACTGCATGTTCTTTCCAGAGTAAAAAATCCCTGTTTTGATTGGACGCTTCCGGAGCCCCCACACTGTCGGCAAGTTGATTTGCTGCTCCCTGCTGCTGCACCTGTACTGCTACAGTCATCGCAACCAGCTGCAGAATTTATCATAAGGTCTCTGGTTGTTCCAAAGTAAGCATCTTTAAAGTCTATTTCCATTTCAGCCCTTAGGTCTGAACCCCTAGACTGTCTTTGTTGCCTAGAGCCTTGGCTTGATCTTCCACCAAAATCACCAAAGAGGTCTTCAAATATATCAGAGAAGTTTCCAGAAAAGCCACCGCCCATTCCACCGCCCATTCCACCAGCTTGTGTACCTGCATGACCAAATTGATCATAGGCCGCTCTGGTTTGAGGGTCTTTTAGATTTTCATAAGCTTCACTGATTTCCTTGAATCGAGTTTCAGCTCCGGCATCACCCTGATTGCTGTCAGGGTGGTTTTCTTTTGCTAGGGTCCGAAATGCTTTTTTTATTTCTGTATCTGAAGCATTTTTTTGGATACCCAAGACATCATAGTAATCTCTTTTTGCCATTTTTACTCAGGTTGGGTAGTTTGATTATTAATTTATTTTTTGCCTTCTTCTTTTACTTCCTCTTCTTCTTTTACTTCCTCTTCTTCTTTTACTTCTTCATAATCAGCATCCACTATATCGGCGTCTTCAGGACTTTTATTTTCTTCTGTTCCGTTTGAAGCCTCTGAAGCAGCTTGCTCTTCTTGGTATAATTTTTCACCAATTTTCATTGCTGCCTGAGAAAGTGTTGCGGTTTTTTCCTGAAGAACTGAGAGATCTTCACCATCTATAACTTCTTTTAGTTCTTTGATTGCTTCTTCAACAGGACCTCTTTCTTCATCAGTAATCTTATCACCCGCATCAACAATTCCTTTTTCTGCAGAATGAATAATTGCTTCTGCCTGGTTTTTTGCATCCACAAGTTCTCTTATTTTCTTATCTTCTTCTGCGTTAGTCTCAGCTTCTTTGATCATATTTTCTATTTCTTCATCACTTAATCCACCTGAGGCTTCAATTGTAATTTTCTGCTCTTTACCTGTTGCTTTGTCGGTTGCTGAAACGGAAACTATACCATTCGCGTCTATATCAAAAGCAACATCTATTTGAGGGATACCGCGCGGAGCAGGGCTTATGCCTTCTAAATTAAATTGGCCTAAAAGTTTGTTGTCATTCGCCATTTCTCTTTCGCCCTGACAAACCCTAATTGTAACTGCAGACTGATTGTCTTCTGCAGTTGAAAAGACCTGTGATTTTTTAGTTGGGATGGTTGTATTCTTATCAATTAGTCTTGTAAAAACTCCGCCTAAAGTTTCTATTCCTAGAGATAACGGTGTAACATCAAGCAGTAAAACATCTTTGACGTCGCCCTGAAGAACTCCAGCCTGAATGGCTGCCCCCATTGCAACAACCTCATCCGGGTTAACGGACATGTTCGGCTCTTGCTTAAAGAAGTCTTGTACAACTTCTCTAATCTTAGGCATTCTAGTCTGACCTCCAACAAGCACAACCTCATCAATCTTAGAAGCATCTATGCCGGCATCCTTAAGTGCGGCTTTACAGGGAACAATGGTTCTTTCAACTAATTTTTCAACTAAACTTTCAAGAGTTGCGCGGGTTAATTTATATGTAAGATGTTTCGGCCCGTTTTGGTCTGCGGTTATAAAGGGTAGGTTAACCTCAGTCTGAGAAGCAGAGGATAACTCTATTTTAGCTTTTTCTGCAGCCTCTTTCAATCTTTGAAGTGCAAGTTTGTCTTCTCTAAGGTCAACACTATTTTCTTTCTTGAATTCATCTGCAAGATGATTAACTAAAACTGCATCAAAATCCTCACCACCAAGAAATGTGTCTCCGTTTGTTGATTTAACTTCAAAAACACCATCTCCAATTTCTAATATTGAAACATCGAATGT
>NZVE01000080.1 GCA_002697345.1 Paracoccaceae bacterium
CATCACTTATAATTCTTCTTAAATACGGGAACATAATACGAGGACATTCTACCAACAGGTAGGGCTGGAGTTGTTCTGAAGCGATATTAGTTATTTCAAATATGCCACCATACTCTAACTCTAAAATAAATATCACCTCTTCAGACTTTGGTATTTTTGAAGAAACACTTACTTTTATAATAAGATCATAATGATTCTCTGCCTGTCGTTTTTTCCCCTCTAAGCCGATACTTACTTGTATATCTGGCTTTAAGTTTTGATCGCTTATACCATTTTGTGCCGCAATGTTTTCGAAAGACAAGTCCTTAATGAATTGATTCAACACCTTCATTTTTGGGGAAGTATTGTTAATGGGTGCCCCAACATTTTTATTGTTTGTCATTTAGTGCCTCTTCAAAGTCTAACATCTCTCAGTACCATTTAGATTAAAAGGTCTCAAGCTCTGGGGGATAGATTTATTATTAGACCTTAAGAGCCTTTATCAAGATCAGAGTATTCACCATCAATAATGGTACTTGATTGTGGTGGTGGTTCTTTTTGGCGAACGTCGTGTGAAGAAAAGGCCTTTAATTTAATCTTTTTTTGAAGCCAAATATAAAGAAAACCCCTAACTTTTGGCACTAATAAGGAGAATCCTATCGCATCAGTAAAAAAACCTGGCGTTAAAAGTAATAGGCCCGCCACTAAAATCAGGGCCCCATGTGCTAAAGACTCTATTGGGTTTTTAAGTTGAGAAAGATTAGCCTGTATTTCTGATAAAATTGCTAACCCCTGGGTTTTTACTAAAAAAGTACCAACAATTGCAGTTAAAACAATAATACCAAGAGTATTCCAAAGACCCAAGATACCACCTAATTTTATAAAAAGCATAATTTCTATAATCGGTACTATTACGAACAAAAGGAATAACCACATATTTTCATATCCTAGAACGGCGTTTGTAGAGGTGGACTTGTCTTATACTAACACATAGATAGGGGTTACATCAGGTTTTATCAATATACGAGTAACAGAGGTTTTTCATGAACAACGCAATTATTCAATTACTTATACTAGCAGCAGTAGCTGTGTTTTTAGTTTTTAGGTTAAAAAACTTATTAGGTACGAGGGAAGGCTTCGAAAAGAGTACAGAGAACACTGTTGTTAAGATAAAAGAAAAACAAGTTAAAAGCCCAAATTTAGAGATTATTAACGGTGGCTTAGATCATGACATTTTAGACCATGTTGAAAAGGAATCCAAAGCAGCTCAAAGTCTAAGTATAATAAAAGCAAAAGAACCAAAATTCAATGTGGGAGAATTTTTATCTGGTGCTCGAGAAGCATATGAAATGATTCTTTTAGCATTTAAAAGGGGTGATATTTCAAATGTAAAAACCCTTTTGTCAGAAGATGTTAAAGAGGCTTTTTCAAAAGATATAGAAAAAAGAAAAACAAAAGGATTAAACACAGAGATTACTTTTGGTGGTATCCGAGCCCTAACAATTGTAGATGCGGATTTTGACCAACCAAGCTCAGAGGTGGAAATTACAATTCGGTTTTTAAGCGATTTAACAACTGTCGTAAAAAACAATAAAGGGAATATAATAGAGGGTAGTGAAAATGATATTAAAGTTCAAAAAGATGTTTGGACTTTTGGCAGGACTCTTAAGTCAAAAAACCCAAACTGGTCTCTAATAGCTACCGAACTATAGGGTAAAAAACTAGTGTACGAGAGATATTTTTGGAACCTTTTAATGATTTAAGTTATAAAGAGTTAGATGGGTGGTTTGAAGAAAACCACTCAGAGGCTTTGGAAGTTTTTTTTAAGAGCAGTCTTCGTCAGCATAAAGAACTATCTAAATTAGATTTCAATAAGGGCGCAAGATATTTCTTCGAAGAAAATTTTATTCCAACACTAGTGGGCAGCCCAAAAGAAACCCTTTTTACAGGTTACTTTGAATCCGAAGTCTTTGGCTCTCTAGAGAAAGATGAAGAGTATAAATTCCCAATCTATAAGAAACCATTGAATATAGAGAAAACAAAAAAATGGTTTTCTCGCCGGGAAATAGAGGAAGAAAACTTACTTGCCAATCAAGGTTTAGAGATTGTGTATTTGAAAAGTAAAATAGATTTATTTTTTTTGCACATCCAAGGTTCAGGAAGAGTTTTATTAAAAGATGGCTCTATTATTAGAGTTGGTTTCGAAGGAAAAAATGGACACAAGTATGTCTCCATTGGAAAAATCTTAATTAGCCGAGGGGTTTTTGAAACCAATACAATTACTCAAAAAAAAGTAAAAGAGTGGATTTTTGATAATCCAGAACAAGGAGATGAGCTTTTATTGGAGAATCCATCTTATATATTTTTTAAAATTATATCGGATTTAATGGATTCTGATGGGCCAATGGGAACAATGAAAGTTCCACTTACACCCCTTCGTTCTTTAGCAGTAGATCCAAATTTTATACCCCTTGGGACACCTTTATGGATTGAGAAGAATGGTGATGTACCACTAAGAAGACTTATGTTCGCTCATGATACGGGATCGGCGATTAAGGGTCTAAAAAGAGCTGATATATTTTATGGAACTGGAAAAAAGTCAGAGGAATTAGCTGGAAATGTTGTTGATTTTGGTCGTATGATTATACTAAAACAACGCAAGTAGTTTTCAGGTGATATAGTGCAAAAAAATAAACATAAAAACCTTAGTGAAGACGATGCTGAGATTTGGTCACGGGCTATTAGCGGCGTTAAGAAGAAGAGTGTTTTAAAAGAAAATAAAACAGTAGCGCTATTAGAAAAAAAAGTGAAAATAAAAAAAAGCACACAAGTAATAGAAAACACATATTTAAAAGTTAAGGGTTTTGAGATTGAACCCAAGGCGAACTTAACTAATTTATTAAGTAATAGAAGTGTTGATAAAAGAGTTTCCTTAAAAATGAAGGCTGGAAAAATGAGTCCAGAGGGAACCCTTGATTTACATGGATACAGATTAACACAAGCAAAGTTAGCGCTGAGAGGTTTTTTATTTAGTGCTTATGAAAGTAGAAAACGATTAGTTTTAATTATTACTGGGAAAGGTAAGCTTAGGGATGACCGAGGCCTTAATTTAGATTATAGGGGTGTTTTAAGAAATGAAGTTCCAGTTTGGCTTGAAGAAGCACCTTTGGCTGGTTTAATTTTAAGTGTAAAAAAAGCAAATCCAAAGCATGGAGGGGGCGGAGCGCTTTACGTTTATTTAAGAAAAAATAAATCAACTTTGGGTTGATCTTTTTAATCCTATAAAAGCTAAAATAGTAGCTATTACATAATATACAGAAATCCATGGCATTTGAACTGTGAAGTTATAACCTAAGTCTATAATATACCCAGTGATTCCAGGTCCTAAAGCAGAACCTAAAACCATAACCGAGGTTGCAAGAGCTTTAATTGATCCTAAGTTTTTGGTTCCATAAATTTCAGCCCAAAAAGAAGATGATAAGGTTCCACCTACCCCCGAAGTTATTCCTATAAGTGACATTCCGACCGAAGCAAAGAGAAGATTGTTTGAGATAGATAAAATCAGAAATCCAAAAATAGCTGGTATCATATAAAACGACATTAGTTTTATTGAATTAAAACGATCAATAACAATGCCTGAAAACACCATAGAAAGGACGGCTGAAATAGTAAAAATTGGAAAAAGAGAAACAATCTGTAGGTGAGACCAACCTTTTGTTTCTGCATAGTGAACATGGAAAAAAAATAATGCCGTGCTGAATGCTGCTGGGCCAAGTAAAGTGGGAAGTAAAAACCAAAACAAAGGATGTTTAATGGTTTCTTTTCTGGTCCAATGTTTGCCATTTAGACCAAAAGATTCATTTTCTTCTACAGTGTTTTTTGGAGAGCGCTCCTTATTGAGTAAGAAAATGAAAAAGGGAATAGAAACCACTAACACTATAGCAGAAGAAATCCATGAAAGTCGCCAACCTACTAAAGCTATCAACGCCACAAAGGCGATAGGTAGCACTGCCTCTCCAAGAGAGTGGCCTAGGTGAGAAATTGAAATAGCCTTACCTCTAGTTGCTACAAACCAGCGTCCAATTGAAACAGATGCAACGTGACTAGTCATTCCTTGACCTGTTAGTCGAAGAGCAAAAATGATAAAAGGTAGAAGGTACATGCTTTTAACTAGGGACATGGCGATACATGACGTTGCTAAGAGAAACAGAAATATACTTCCCAAAAAGCGAGCCCTAAATATATCAGTTAACCCACCAAGCCATAACATCACCACTGCTGAGCTCAGGGTGCCAACCATATAAAAGAGCCCCCATGTGCCATTAGATAAGTTGAAATCTTCTTGAATTTCGCCGGCAAAAATAGATATAAAAGTTGTTTGTCCGAAAGAAGACAAAAAAAATAGCAAGAAGCTAGCTAGCAACCACCTAAAGTTGTCAAAAATAAATTTCATACAACTTACCAGGGCAAAAAAAAGTGTTTTTATTAAAGAGTGCGCCTAAAAAGGTACAAGTATTTGTACTATAGAACATATTTGGCAAGATCTGCTGAGGTATGCAGATTACCAAGGTTTTTTTCAACAAATGCTTTGTCTACAACTATAGCTTCACCAGAACGATCAGGTGCAGAAAAACTCAGTTCTTCGAAAACCCGCTCAATAACAGTATATAATCTTCTGGCACCTATATTTTCAACAGATTGATTAACTTGAGCTGCAATTTTTGCTAACGCCTGTATCCCGTTTTCCGCGAAACTAACCGCAACACTTTCTGTGTTCATTAAGGCACTATATTGTAATGTAAGCGCATTTTCAGTTTCTGTCAAAATTCTCACGAAGTCGCTTTCAGTTAAGGCTCTTAGCTCTACCCTTATAGGAAGCCTTCCTTGAAGTTCAGGAAGAAGGTCTGAAGGCTTCGCTGTGTGAAAAGCACCTGATGCAATAAAAAGTATGTGATCAGTTTTTACTGGACCATATTTAGTACTTACAGTTGTGCCTTCGATTAAAGGAAGAAGGTCCCTTTGAACACCCTCTCTACTTACATCTGCACCACGAGCATCAGCTCTAGCACAGACCTTATCAATTTCATCTAAAAACACTATGCCACTCTGCTCGACAGCTTCTATTGCTGCAAGATTTACTGTTTCTTGATCTAGAAGCTTGTCAGCCTCATCTGAAACAAGGAGAGAATAGCTTTTTTTAACAGTTGTCTTTTTTTTGGTAGTCCTATTCCCAGCAGCTTTCCCAAAAATGTCAGCAATATTCATCATTCCGCCAGCAACTGAACCAGGTTGGCCTGGGATTTCAAACATTGATAACGGATTTGACGTGTCTGACACATCAATTTCTATTTCTTTGTCATCTAAAAGCCCATCACGCAATTTTTTTCTAAACATTTCACGCGTATTTTCGCGGGAATCAGGACCTGCTAACGCATCTAAAACACGTTCTTCAGCCTGATTGCGAGCCACTGATTTCACATTATCCCGCATCTGTTCTTTGGTAATAATAATAGCGGAATCAACAAGATCACGAACTATTTGTTCGACATCTCGACCTACATAGCCTACCTCAGTAAATTTTGTTGCTTCAACTTTAATAAAGGGAGCATTTGCAAGCTTCGCTAGACGTCGAGAAATTTCTGTCTTTCCTACCCCGGTAGGCCCAATCATTAATATGTTTTTAGGGTAAACTTCATCTTTAAGACTTTCGGGAAGCTGTTTTCGACGCCAACGATTTCGGAGCGCTACAGCAACAGCTCTTTTTGCATCATTTTGCCCTACAATAAATCGGTCAAGTTCAGAGACAATTTCTCGAGGTGTAAGGTCGGTCATAGTGAGTCTTCCTTAGTTTTCTTTTTTGGACTTATTTTTTCTAAAGTTAAATTATTATTTGTATAGATACAAATTTCAGCCGCAATAGACATAGCAGACCTTACTATATCTTCAGCATTTTTATCAGTTGACATAAGAGCCCTCGCTGCAGCCAGAGCATAGTTTCCACCAGACCCAATTGCTGCAACATCATTTTCTGGCTCCAAAACATCTCCTGAACCAGTAATAACAAACATATCAAGGCCATCAGAAACAATAAGCATTGCTTCAAGGTTCTTTAAGTATTTGTCGGTTCTCCAGTCTTTTGCAAGCTCCACAGAAGCACGAGCTAGTTGCCCAGGCGAAGCCTCTAGCTTAGCCTCTAACCTTTCTAACAATGTGAAAGCATCCGCTGTTGATCCAGCAAAACCAGCCAGAACTGGGACCCCTCCAGGAGACAATTTTCGAACCTTTTTTGCAGAACCTTTAATAACTGTTTGCCCTAGGCTGACCTGTCCGTCACTAGCTATTACAACCTCATTGCTTTTTCTTACTGCTAAAATGGTGGTTCCGTGCCAACCAGATAAGTTAGTATTAGGCATAGTTTTCTCCTATGGATATTTCATATTAGAAACTTCTTAAGTTATTAGAGGGATCTTTCTATCTCTTGGCGTTCAAAAATTTCTATAACATCATCAGCTCTAATGTCTTCATATGCGTCAAAAGCCATACCACACTCTTGTCCTGACTGAACATCAGACACCTCATCTTTAAAACGCTTTAAGGTTTTTAATGTTCCTTCATGAATCACAACATTATCTCTTAGTAATCTCACACCAGAAGATCTACGTGCAATACCTTCGGTTACAAGACAACCAGCGACACGACCAACTCCAGTAACTTTAAATACTTCTTTAATTTTAGCATACCCAATAAAGGTTTCTTTTATTTCAGCTGATAAAAGACCTGATGCGGCTTTCTTTATGTCATCAACCAGATCGTATATAATAGAGTAGTACCTAACTTCGATGCCTTTTTGTTGAGCAGTAGAGCGAGCTGAACCATTTGCCCGAACATTAAAACCTATTACTGGAGCACCAGAAGCTTCAGCAAGCCCTATATCAGATTCCGTAATAGCGCCAACGCCAGAGTGAAGAACCCTTACACGAACCTCAGAGTTACCAATCTTTGCCATAGCCTGAACAATAGCTTCCACAGACCCCTGTACATCGCCCTTGATAACCACGGGAAGCTCTGAAACTGTTTTATCATCTTTAGCTTTGGCCATAAGTTGTTCAAGCGTTGTGGATGCTCCGGCAGCTGCTCTACGATCCTTAGCAGCACTATTCCTATAAGAAGCAATTTCCCGCGCCTGCGCTTCTGTTTCAACTACGTTTAAAACGTCTCCGGCTTCTGGAGTACCATTAAGCCCCAAAACTTCGACGGGGCTAGATGGCCCTGCTTCTTTCACTCTTTCCCCTTTGTCGTTGATCAAGGCACGTACTTTTCCATACTGCTCTCCAGCCACAAATATGTCACCCTGCTTTAAAGTCCCGTTTTTTACGAGCACGGTAGCAACAGCGCCTCTTCCTATATCAAGGCTAGCCTCGATTACTGCGCCTGAAGCTGCTCTGTCCGGATTTGCTTTAAGATCTAACAGTTCAGCTTGAAGAGAGATATTTTCAAGGAGAGTATCAAGTCCAACACCAGAAATGGCAGACACTTCAACATCTAAAACATCTCCAGACATCTTTTCTACAATAACTTCATGTTGTAATAAATCAGTTCTAACTTTGTTTGCGTTAGCGTCTTCCTTATCAATTTTATTAATGGCAACTATCATAGGAACTTTGGCAGCTTTTGCGTGATTAATTGCTTCAATTGTTTGAGGCATTACAGCATCGTCAGCAGCAACTACTAAAATAACGATATCCGTTACCTGAGCACCTCTCGCACGCATTGATGTGAAAGCAGCATGGCCTGGGGTGTCAAGGAAAGTTAATAATGAGCCAGCCTGGTCTACTTGATAGGCCCCAATGTGTTGGGTTATACCCCCAGCCTCTCCAGCTGTTACTTTAGCGTTCCTAATGGCATCTAGTAAAGATGTTTTCCCATGGTCAACGTGCCCCATAACGGTGATTACGGGTGGACGCGGTTTTAGATCTTTATCGTCGTCTATTATTTGATCAATAACATCCTCAACATCTGAGTCTGAAACCCGAACTACTTTATGCCCAAATTCCTCAATAATGAGTTCAGCTGTATCAGCATCTAATATCTCATTTTGTGTAGCCATTATTCCACTAGTCATTAAAGACTTTACAACGTCAGCAACTCTTTCAGCCATACGGTTTGCTAGCTCTTGAACAGATATAGCTTCAGGCAACTGGACATCACGAATTATTTTTTCTCGCTCAACAACGGTTCCGAGCATTTTTTGACGAGCACGCTCTTGCTTTCTTTTCATTGCAGCCATGGAACGCTGGCGCCCACCATCAGTGCCAGCAAGGACTTGGTTTAAAGTGAGCTTTCCAGACCTCCGGCCATCTCCCTCGCGAGAGGCTTTACTTTTCCCCTTATTGTTATCCTCCTGGTCATCAAGTTTTTTTGGAGCTCCTGATTGGAGTTTCCCTGTGGGGCGTTGAACAGCACTAGGACCGTCCATAGAGTCTAAAGGTTTTGACCCAGGTGGAGGAACAGAAGCTAATTTCGCAATCTCTAGGTCTTTAATTTTTTGTGCATCTTCTTCGGACTTCTTTTTTCTCTTTTCTTCTCTTTCCCGCTCTTCTCTTTCTTTTTCTGTGTTTTCAGCTAACCTAATAGCCCTTTCTTCTGCACGAGTTTTCTCTTCTTTTTCTCGACGAGCTTTATCTACGCCTTCCTGTTCTTTTGCTGCTTTTAATGCAGTTAACCTGCGTGTCATCTCAGCGTCGGTTATTCCAGAAGGTCTTTTTGATAACCCTGGAGGTTGCGGAGCACTAGAGGAGTTTTCAGTTACTTTTTGGGGGATGGCCGTAGGAATTACAACTCGTTTACGCTTTGTTTCTACTACAACACTTTTTGTTCGACCGTGACCAAAACTTTGTCTTACATTGCTAGCTTTACCCGAACCACCACGGATACCAAGAGGTTTTTTATCATCACTGTCGCTCATGTGCTATTCTTTCCTTTTGGGCTGAAGAATGCCCTTGTATTTCACGTATTCCACCAAGACGTAATGCCTCTAAAGTGATTTCTTTATGTAGCCCGCCTCGCGTTATTGCGGCATGTATCACACTTTCTCTACCAAAAGCCAAACCTAATTCTTGCATTTTTAAGCAGTTAATTAGGGTTCCAGCTCCTACAGGGGGCCTAAGACGAGACTTTTCTCTAGGTGAGCCGTCACTCGCTTGTATTAAAAGTACGGCACGATCTGTCTCTAACAACCCTTTAACCTTTTCAAAACCAGCAATAGCTTGGTTAGCTTTTCGTGCTAAAGAAATCAGATTAAGTAATTTTTTTAAAATAGATTCATCAATTAGCTTTGATAAATTATTGTTTATTAACACAGGTTTTTTTGAAACTACGGAGAATAAGTTTTTACGCAAAGCACGCTCTAAACTGCTCTTTTTTGAACTTACCCACATCCCTTTGCCTGGAAGTTTACAAAAAACATCAGGAACAGCTCCACCATCGGGCCCCACAACAAACCGTACCATAGATTTTGTATTCATAATTGAGCCTGTTGATATACAACGTCTCTCTATAATTTTTGTTGGATTTTTTTTCAAACACGCACTTTCTTTAGTAATAAATAAACTTTTATTCTTCTGGTAACTCATCTGAAGCTTTAACCTCATCTGAAACAAGATCTGAGGGATCGACCCAACCCAACTGAATTCGTGCCGTCATTACTAAGTTCTGTGCTTCAGCCAAAGACATTTCAAACTTTTCTAGTACACCTGTATCTTTAACCCTTTCACCATTTATGGTAGTCCAACCTCCTGCAAGCTCCCAATCAGCGCATGTCGCGAAGTCTTCAAGTGTTTTTACATCGTCCATAGATAAAGCCTCTACCATTTGAGGAGTTAAACCCTCAAAGGTTACTAAGCTTTCTTCTACACCATTAGCTCGAGCTGTTTCTAAGGCCTTTATGTCTCGAGCGTTTAAGAAATCTTTTGCCCTAGCTTGAAGCTCTTTAGCCGTATCTTCATCCACACCATCGATAACCATCAACTCAGTAGGATCTACATAGGCAACTTCTTCAAGAGAAGTGAAACCTTCAGAAACTAAAAGTTGAGCAAAAAACTCGTCTAGATCTAAGGTCTCGATAAACAGCTTAGTTTTCTCTTCAAATTCAGCCTGTCGTCGAGTGCTTTCCTGTTCCTCTGTCATAATGTCTATATCTAAACTAGTTAACTGAGAGGCTAACCGTACATTTTGTCCCCTTCGTCCAATTGCAAGTGATAGTTGTTCGTTTGGCACTACAACCTCTATTCTCTCAGCCTCTTCATCTAATACCACTTTAGTCACCTCTGCTGGTTGCAGGGCATTTACTAAAAAGGTTGGTTGGTCTTCATTCCAGGGTATAATGTCAATCTTTTCACCCTGTAATTCGTTAACTACTGCCTGGACACGGGACCCCCGCATACCCACACATGCACCCACTGGGTCAATAGAAGAATCGTAAGATATAACAGCAATTTTTGCCCTAGACCCAGGATCTCTTGCAACGGCTTTTATATCTATAATACCTTCATATATTTCTGGAACTTCCATTTTAAACAACTCAGCCATAAACTGATTATCAGTTCGACTCAGAAACACTTGTGGTCCTCTAGCTTCTCTACGAACTTCTTTGATATAAACGCGGATACGATCATTTGGCCTGTAACTTTCCCGCCCAATTTTCTCATTTCTACGTAATACAGCCTCACCTCGTCCTATATCAACAATTATGTTACCATATTCTTCCCGTTTTACGACACCGTTCATAATTGTCCCTGCACGATCTTTAAATTCTTCGTACTGCACATCTCTTTCGGCTTCACGAATTTTTTGAAGAATGACCTGTTTGGCTGCTTGAGCAGCTATCCTACCCATTTCTACAGGAGGAATTTCGTCACGAATTTCGTCACCAACCACAGGATTTTCTTTAAGTTCAGAGGCTTGGTTTATGGTTATTTCAGCTGAGGGGTTTAGTACCATATCATCCTCAACAACTGTCCTAATCCTTGTAAATGTTGCGCCTCCAGTTTTGCGGTCAATTTTAACATTTATATCAAGTTCTGCCCCGTACCTGGATTTCGCCGCACGAGCAAGACTTTCTTCCATTGCTTCAATTACAAGATCAGGGTCTATCATTTTTTCTCGAGCTACTGCTTCTGCTGTTTGTAAAAGCTCAAGTTGGTTTGCGGATGTTATTGCCATTTTTAGTCCTCTCCTTCTTCGGGAACAGTTTCATCTATTTCGTCAAATTTTTCTTTGTCAAATTTTTCAAAATCTTTTCTATTTTTTAACACATCTTTAATTAAAGTGTCTGTTAGAATAAGCTTTGCATCAGATAATAAATAAAAAGCTATTTTAAGTTTTTTGCCATTTAACTCTAAGACAACAGAATCGTTATCAATACCTAAAAGATTACCCTTAAACCGGCGCTGGCCATCGACTAACTCTAGTGTTTCAAGCTTAACTTGATACCCACACCAATCTTCAAAATCTTTTAACCGGGTTAATGGGCGGTCTATTCCAGGAGATGACACTTCGAGCGTGTACTCTTTTTCTATAGGGTCCTCTACATCAAGTATAGTAGAGATATCAGTTGATATTTTTGCACAATCATCAACATTAAATGTCCCAGAAGTTGAATCTGCCATAACCTGAAGTGTACTAGGTTCATCGTCTGTGAGGCGAAGTCTTACAAGCTCGTAACCTAACGATTCAATCGCGGGACTTACGATAGTAGAGATTTTTTTCTCTAAAATAGAGCGAGAAATAAGATCAGTCATCTAACGTCTTTCAATAAAAAAACGGGCTAGCAGCCCGTTACTTAATTTCGGTGGTATGCTGGGATTGTCTCAACATACCGCTGTTATACCGGTCTATACCCAACAATATTAAGTATTTCAAGTACTTTAGAGATAAGATATAAATATTGTTTATAAGGAGTGTTTTTTAAAGATTAATGTTTTTGATCTTATTTGTGGCGGATAGTAGTTCTTTTGAAATACCTGGCTCAGACATAGCATGCCCAGCGCAATTAATCATTTTTAGATCTGCATTTCCCCATTTTTGTGCTAACCTATATGCAGATATAGGGGGGCAAACCATATCATACCGGCCTTGAATTATCGTGGAAGGAATTTTATCAATTTTATCAATATTATCTAATATTTGATTGTCTGACTTAAGAAACCCTTTGTTATAAAAATAGTGACATTCAAGTCGAGAAAAAGCTCTTGTGTAGTTTGTTTTAACCTCATTAAATTTTTTATTAGATCCAAAGACAGCTAATGCGGTTTCCCAACCGGCCCAAATACTAGAAAATTTGTGCTCTAGTGCCATATTACCAGAAAACAACCTTTTATGATAAGCTGTGATTAAATCATTTCTTTCTTCTTTAGGAATTAAACTTATAAAAACATTCCAGTGTTCTGGAAAAAACATTCCAGCACCGCCTCCGTAAAACCAATCAAGTTCTTCTTTTGTCATTAGAAAAACTCCTCGAATGATCATGTAAGATGTTCGATAAGGATGAGATTGAGCATATAACAATGACAAAGTAGACCCCCAGCTTCCACCAAATAATATCCATCGTTCGATTTTTAATAGTTTTCGAATTATTTCTATATCAGATATCAAATCCCACGTAGTATTGTTAGAAACATCTGCAAAGGGTGTAGACTTTCCACAGCCGCGTTGGTCAAATAGTATTATATGATAATGTTGTGGGTCAAAGTAACGCCGCATGTATGGACTGCAGCCACCCCCTGGCCCACCATGCAAAACAATAACAGGAGTGCCGTTAGGGTTTCCACAGCGCTCTAAATAAATAAGATGACCAGACCCAACATCCACCATTTGTCTTTTAAAGGGCTCTATTGGTGGGTATAAATGATCTACCGCGTAGTTTTGTCCTGTCGATTTGTTCATAGCTGCTTCTATAACACATACTATTGGAACAAAAATGATAAAAAGCTGGAGATTTTAAATGAAAACAACAGTTGATGTACAGGAAATTAAAAAATTTCAAGATATGGCAGCAGAATGGTGGGACCCAACAGGTAAATTTAAACCATTGCATATGCTTAACCCTTGTCGATTAGATTACATTAACAGTCAAATAGCCTATGAATTTGACAGAGATTTGACAGAAAACCTCCCTTTTGAGGGATTAAAAATCCTCGATATTGGATGTGGTGGTGGGCTTTTAAGTGAACCTATGGCGAGGCTTGGAGCAGAAGTTGTAGGAGCTGACGCTGCTGAAAGAAATATAAAAGTTGCAAAAGTTCATGCAGAGGAAGCAGCGTTAAATATCGATTATAAGCATACTACAGCGGAAGACTTGGCAAGTGAAGGAATGAAGTTTGATGTAATTTTAAATATGGAGGTTGTAGAACATGTCTCAGACCCGCTGACTTTTATCACTGCTTGTCAACAGCTCTTAAATGAGAATGGTTTGATGGTTTGTTCAACTATCAATAGAAATCCAAAAAGCTATATAATGGCAATAATTGGTGCAGAGCATGTTATGAGGTGGCTTCCAAAGGGCACTCATGAATGGAAAAAGTTTATTAAGCCTAATGAGCTATACGAATACATAGAGCTTTCGGGTTTAACTCCAGTTGACAAAAAGGGGTTTGTTTTTAATCCATTTTTGTGGAGCTGGTCTCTTTCAAAAAAAGATTTTTCTGTAAACTATGTAACAGCAAGCGTTAATAAAGGCTAATTTTTATAGTTTTTTACTTAATTTAATACGTAAATCACGTAAAATTGGGATTACTTTACGTAGTTCCTCTGAACCAAACTTTGTTAGTAGGTTTTCAGCAATGGGAGCTATTTTTTCAAGTGCAGAGTCTCTAGCCATCCTTCCTGCAGGGCTTATAGTAATTAGCTTACGGCGTGCATCATCCCAATCAGGGTTAACATTTACGTGACCAGCCCATTCAAGTTTTCTCAATGTGTTTGTTATTGCTCCTTTTGTTAGGTTGAAAGTACGGGCAATTTGGGCGGGAGTTCTTGGATCTGTTGTGCCAGCGATATGATTAAGAACAGAAAACTGAGATAGCTCCATTCCTTTTGGTAAAGCCCTAGTGAGCTGGTGTCGTGCTAGTTGCTCTGCCATAAATAGTTCGCTGAAAAGCTCTGTTGCTAATGAATCCTTCGGTTTTGTCATTTAATAACCTTGTTATTTTAATCTAAACATTAAAGAAGGTTGCTTTTGTATTAAGAAAAACTATTTAGTTTGGTTGAGTAAATCATATACGATATATGGTCGTTTTATTCAATCGGCTTGTATTTTAGTAGTGAAAACATTTAAGTTTATGAACGCAGATAAAAGACTATCGTTTTGGGTTTTGATTTTGGGTGTATAATTTTAGGGTAAAAAATGGAAACGCCACCTTGTTTATTTGATCGTAAAACGATCTTAAGAAATCGAAAAAGGGTAACCCAAAAACAGTCAGAAAACTTTCTATTTAGAGAGTTGGCACATGAATTTAAGGAAAGACTTGCTGATTCAAACAGAGTTTTTACTAGGCCTGCCATTGTTACCGGTTTTCCAGAGTTTTGGAAAAAGTGGATGCCCAACGCTAAAATAGTAACAGATGAAGAGTTTTTAAACTTAACTTTAGATAATTATGATTTAATAATTCATGCACTGTGCTTGCATTGGTCGAATGACCCAGTTGGACAATTGATTCAATGTAATAGAGCGCTTAAATCAGACGGCTTTTTCATGTGCTCACTTTTAGGTGGCAATACTTTATCTGAACTTAAGCACGTTCTTTCTGAAGCAGAGCTAACTATAAGTAATGGGTTGTCGGATCGGCTTTCTCCAATGGCAGAAATTAGATCGATTGGGAACCTTTTACAAAGAGCAGGCTTTGCGTTACCAGTTGCGGATAGCGTTAAACATAATGTTGTTTATGATTCTATTTATCATTTAATGCGAGATTTAAGAGACATGGGTGAAACTAATGCCCTATCCTCAAGAAATAAGAGGTTTACTAGATCAAAGTTGTTTGAAGAAGCAAATAGGGTATATTTGAAAAAGTATAAACTTCAAAATAATAAAATTATGGCTACTTTTGAACTTATTTTCTTGGCTGGGTGGTCTCCTGATGATAGTCAACCTAATCCCTTAAAGCCGGGGACACCAGCAAAGCCTTTAGGTGAAGTTCTAAATCACTTTGAACTGCATTCTGATAAAAATAAAGAGATATAAATCAATGAGTAATGACAAAACAATAACAAGAAATAACATTCCCAAAAACCATCCACCGGTTAACCCAGAAAAAATAGGAATATTATTGACAAATCTGGGCACACCGGATCACTATTCTTATTGGCCAATGAGAAGATATTTAGGTGAGTTTTTATCAGATCAGCGGGTTGTTGATTACTCACCTTGGATATGGCAACCACTTTTACAGCTCATTATTTTAACAAAAAGACCTTTCACCAGTGGAGCGGCTTACAAGAGCATTTGGAATCATGAACAAAATGAGAGCCCACTATTAACAATAACCAAAGCTCAGACAGAAAAAATTAAAGAAAAAATGTTTGATCGGTACGGAGACAAAGTTTTAGTAAATTTTTGTATGCGTTACGGCAACCCATCGACAAAATCAGTAGTCAAAGATTTAATTAAAAAGGGGTGCAGGAAGATTCTGTTTTTTCCACTCTACCCTCAATATGCTGGAGCAACATCGGCCACAGCTAACGACGCACTGTTTAGAACATTAATGACTGAAAAATGGCAACCAGATGTCCGAACTATATCAGCATATTTCTCGCATCCAGCATATATTAATGCTTTAGCAAAATCTGTTGAGAAAGCGTATCTCAAAATACCAGATAGGCCAGATATTCTAGTTTGCTCTTATCATGGGGTTCCTAAAAGGTATTTAATGGAAGGAGACCCCTACCATTGTCAGTGTCAAAAAACGACAAGGCTTCTAAAAGAACGTTTGGGTTGGGAGGACACAGAAATAGTTACAACATTTCAGTCTCGATTTGGGCCAGAGGAATGGTTGCAACCATATACAGTTAAAGAGGTTGCTAGGTTAGCACAAATAGGAAAAAAAAAATTAGCAGTTATCGCCCCTGCTTTTTCGTCGGATTGCATAGAGACCTTAGAGGAAATAAATGAAGAAATTAAAGAGAGTTTTGAAAAAGCAGGAGGTAACCAGTTTACATATATACCTTGTTTAAATGATGACCATGACCACATCATAGCATTGAGTAAAATTATTGATGATAATTTATTAGGTTGGGTTTAAAGCCACAAATTGTATTCATTAAACATTCTGAGTACACTTAAATGTTACGGCGTGGGGAACCTCTAGTTAATTTTTTAGTTAATATATTTTCAGACAAGAACTCAAACAATCACAATTAAAGTGCTTGTGTCGGTCGAGTCATAGTAAATTAATCCGCGTGCACCAAAGATAATAATAAAAGCACAGACTACAGAGATTGCTATTTTGACATTTTTTCTCATCATGAAAGTAAGTCTCTAAGGCAGGCTACCAGGGGCAAATCAGCTGGAAGCATTTTAACTTTCAAAATTTGGGCTGGAGTTAACCATTTTAACGCTTGGTTTTCGCGTGCTTGAACTATGCCACTCCATTTTCTACAAACATATAGAGGCATAAGAAGATGAAACTCATCATACTTATGGCTCGCAAATGTTAATGGAGCTAAACAACTACCCCAAGTATTTATTCCCAACTCCTCATGAAGTTCCCGAATTAACGCAGTTTCGGGGCTTTCGTTCATTTCAACTTTCCCTCCTGGAAACTCCCAAAACCCCTCTAAGCTTTTCCCTTCCGGACGCTGGGCTATCAATACCCGACCATCTTCATCAATTAGAGCAACACAAACAACTAGCTTAATATTCATTATAATTAAACTTCCTTAAGACCTGTAATCAGCATTAATAGAAATATAAGAATGAGTTAAATCACAGGTCCAAACAGTAGATTTAAATCTACCTATCCCTAGATCAACAGAAATAATTAAATCTTGCCTTTTCATATAGTCTGCTGCTAATTTTTCGTTGTAGCTTGGAGATACCCAACCATTTTCTGCAACTAATATATTCCCAAAATATATTTTTAATTTGTCTCTCTCTGCTACTGCCCCAGATTTCCCAATTGCCATTACGATCCTGCCCCAGTTTGGGTCCTCACCAGCAATGGCTGTTTTCACTAATGGCGAATTTGCTATCGACATCCCTATTTTCCATGAATCTTTTTTACTTTTTGCTCCTGAAACATTTATCTCAATAAACTTTGTTGCACCCTCTCCATCTCTTACAACTTGATGGCTTAAGTCGAGCATCACTTTCTCTAGGCCGTTTTGAAACTTTTTCAGAGCCATTGGGTTTTGTGAGGTTATTTCAGAGGCCTCTGATTTACCTGTTGCTGCAATTAATAAAGTATCAGAAGTAGATGTATCACCATCCACAGTTATACAATTAAATGTTTTTGCAGATATATTACTTACTATTTTTTGTAAGATTGGTTGTGAAATTTTGGCATCAGTAAAAATATATACCAACATTGTGGCCATATCAGGAGCTATCATTCCTGATCCTTTCGCTATCCCACAAATAGTAACTTTCTTTTGGTCTATAATAATACTAGCACCTGACCCTTTTGGAAACGTATCCGTGGTCATAATTGCTGATGCAGCATCTGAAATTTTTACGTCACTTAAAGAGTTTTTTAAGGAGGAAAGGGACTTAACTATTTTTTCAGTTGGTAAGGGTTCACCAATAACACCCGTTGAAGAGGTAAAAATATGAGATTCTGGAATTTTAATAGTTTCTGACAAACCTTTCACGATTTCTTTAACTGATTGATTGCCCGCCTCTCCCGTGAAGGCATTGGCATTCCCAGAATTTACAAGAAATGCAAACCCTTTTGCCTTGTTTTTTGGTTCACCAAGTTTTTTCTGACAGTCAAGTACAGCATTGGATCGTGTTGAAGAACGTGTAAAAACTCCAGCAATAGTTGAGCCAGGGGAAATACTTGCTAACATTAAATCCAATCTATTTTTATACTTTATTCCCGAAGCATGGCTAGAGAAAGTGACACCGCGTATTACCGGTAGTTTTGGAAACCCCGCTTTTGGGGCAAGAGGTGACAATTTTGAGTTTTCAGACATAGGGTTGAGCCTCGAAACTATTTTGAAAGTAGACCAATGTTTCTAACTATTGATGGATCAATAGAAACTTCTGCACGTACTACCTTTGCCGCAGAAGTTATTTTACGGACTTTATCACTTATATATTTCTCTTTGAGAGCTCTTTCAATTTCAACCCTTACATCCTCTAAACTAGGGGGAGTCTTTAACCTACTATTGTTTAATTTGATTATATGCCATCCAAATTGGGTTTTAATTGGATCAGACACAGCACCAATCTCTAAAGCTAAGACCGCTTTTTCAAATGCTGGGACCATTGCTCCTTTGCCGAACCAACCGAGGTCACCACCTCTGGATCCACTTGGTCCTGTAGAGTGGTTTTTTGCTAAATCAGAAAAATTTTTTCCGGCAGCTATTTGTTTTTTTACGGCAAGTGCCTTTGCTTCTGTCTTTAATAAAATATGTGCCGCGTTGAACTCTTTCTCAGATTGTGATGTACTATAATTGGCCTCGTAAAAGTTCTTTATATCCTTTTCATTTAACGCATCTTTTGAAATTATTGATATGTAAGTATTTGCTAAGAAAGCTCTTAATTCATTTTCATAACTGTACTGAACTATAGAATTTTTTTGGCTTTCAATTGCTTTTGCTAAAACAGCTTGCTGAATAAGTTGATCTAGAATGCCTTTAAACAAGACGGCGTCTTCAAGAGATTTATACTGGTCGGTCAGTCGGTCCTGTAATGCGATAACATGTCCAAGTGTAATATTTGTATCTTCTACGGTGGCTAAGACAGTATTAGCATCCTGCGCTACAACATTACTAGTCGCACAAAAAATCATAAAAAAGCTCAAATAAATAAATGAAAATAACTTTCGCATAAAACAGTCTCCATGTATTAAAAAAATCCTTGACGTTGACACTAAACGAGTCGCACCTTACATCGCCTTAGGTTAGTGTTTATATTAATCATATTAACGGTATATTTGGTAGCCGTATAGGTAACAAAGTTATAAGATACAAATAAATTAGGAAAACTAGGGCAGTTTATTATGTTAAGTTTTGGAGTTCTTTCAAAAAAGATTTTTGGTTCGGCTAACGATAAAAAAATTAAAAAAGTTAAGCATTTGGTTGAAAAGATTAATTCTTTAGAGGCCGAATTTTTGGTTCTATCAGATGGTGAGATTTTAGAAAAAACTAATGAACTTAAAGGTCGAGTATCCTCAGGAGAAACTTTAGATTCCTTATTGCCAGAGGCATTTGCCAATGTTCGAGAGGCTGCAAAGCGCTCTATAGGGCTTCGAGCATTTGATACTCAATTAATAGGAGCAATTTTTTTACATCAGGGAAACATCGCTGAGATGAAAACAGGAGAAGGCAAAACGTTGGTAGCTACTTTTCCAGCATATTTAAATGCGCTTTCAGGTGCCGGTGTTCATATAGTTACAGTAAATGATTATCTGGCTAAGAGAGATGCTGAATGGATGGGTAAAGTGTACTCTTCGCTTGGTATGGTGACTGGTGTGGTTTATCCGCAGCAGCCAGATTCAGAAAAAAAAGAGGCTTATGCCGCTGACGTAACTTATGCAACAAATAATGAACTTGGGTTTGATTACCTACGGGACAATATGCGTTCTGACCTATCAGAGGTGGCTCAACGTGAACATAATTATGCTATAGTTGATGAAGTCGATTCTATCTTAATTGATGAAGCTAGAACGCCATTAATTATTTCAGGGCCCTCTGATGATAAGTCAGAGTTGTATTTAAAAGTGGACAAGATGATTCCGTCAATAATGGAAGAACATTTTTCATTAGACGAAAAGACCCGTGTCGTTACAATAACTGACGAGGGCAATGATTTTATTGAAAAAAAACTGATTGAGATAGGGTTATTACCTGAAAGCCAATCACTATATGATCCTGAAAGCACCTCATTAGTCCATCATGTAACGGAGGCTCTAAAAGCACATAAGGCCTTTAAAAAAGATAAAGACTACATGATTAGAGATAATGCAGTTTTACTAGTAGATGAGTTTACTGGGCGTATGATGGTTGGACGCAGGCTTTCTGGAGGTTTGCATCAAGCAATCGAGGCAAAAGAGGGGTGTGAGATTCAGCCAGAGAATATCACGCTCGCCAGTGTGACGTTTCAAAATTATTTCAGGCTTTACAGTAAACTTGCTGGAATGACTGGTACAGCTACTACTGAAGCTGAAGAGTTTGGTGAAATATATGGATTGGGAGTTGTGGATATACCAACTAACGAACCCGTGGCTCGTTTTGATGAACATGACGCTGTTTACCGAACAGCTAAAGAAAAATTTGATTCAATTGTTTTAGAGATAAAAAAATCAAATGAAAAAGGACAGCCAGTTTTAGTTGGAACAACATCAATTGAAAAATCTGAGTACTTGGCGACGCTCCTAAAAAACGCAAATATTGATCATAATGTTTTGAACGCAAGACAACATGAAAAGGAAGCGGAGATTATTGCGAATGCTGGCAAACTTGGCGCAGTAACTATAGCAACCAACATGGCAGGAAGGGGAACTGATATACAGCTAGGTGGCAACGTAGAGATGAGAGTTTTTCAAGCCCTTTCTGATGACCTAGATGCTGATGCTGAGAATATCAGAACAAAAATAGAAGCTGAAGTTTTAGCTGAAAAACTTAAGGTAAAATTAGCAGGTGGTTTATATGTTTTGGCAACAGAAAGGCATGAAAGTCGTCGGATAGATAACCAGTTGAGGGGAAGGTCTGGTCGACAAGGGGACCCTGGAAGATCAGCTTTTTTCTTAAGCCTTGAAGATGATTTGATGAGAATATTTGGTTCTGAAAGACTTGATAAAATGCTATCAACGCTTGGCATGAAGGATGGGGAAGCAATTGTTCACCCTTGGGTTAATAAGTCGCTAGAGAAAGCTCAAGCTAAGGTGGAGGGTAGGAACTTCGATATTCGTAAACAACTTCTTAAGTTTGATGACGTTATGAATGATCAGCGTACGGTAATATTTTCACAAAGATTAGAAGTGATGCGCTCTGAAGATGTAAGCGAGATTGTACAGGATATGCGGTATCAATTAATAGATGATTTAATTAATGAGTATATTCCTCCTAAAACCTATGCAGAACAATGGGACACAATAAACTTAAGTTTAATGCTTAAAGAAAAATTGGATATTGAGGTAGATACTGAGGCTTGGGCTGATGAAGAAGGTGTTGATGGGGAGGCAATTACAGAAAGATTGTATAAGCTATCAGATGAAAAAATGGCAAAAAAGTCTACAGACTTTGGAATAGAAACGATGCGAAATATCGAAAAACAAATTGTACTTCAGACGATTGATGGAAAATGGCAAGATCACTTGTTAAAATTAGAACATTTGCGTTCAGTTGTAGGTTTACGTGGCTATGCCCAGCGGGATCCACTTAATGAATACAAAACAGAGAGTTTTCAACTTTTTGAAGGAATGCTAGATAGCTTGCGTGAAGATGTGGTGCAAAAACTTGGTCAAGTGCGCCCAATTTCGGAGGAAGAGCAAAATTTAATTTTGGCCCAAATTACAGAACAACAAAGAGTACAAGAAGAGATGAAAAAAACTAGTTTTGACACTCAAGCTCCACTAAATACGCAGAGTGACTCTTTTAATGAAGCTAACCCTGAAACTTGGGGTAATCCAGGAAGAAACTCTCAGTGTCCATGTGGATCTGGTAAAAAATTTAAACATTGCCATGGTCGTTTCTAGAGCAGATAGTATTTTCTAAAACTACCTTCACCTTTAAGTCAATTATACTCAGTTGAGAGACTTTATAATATTACAGGATAAAACTTATTGTTTGGAGATAGAGTAAATATTTCAAAGCCATCTGCTGTGACACCTAGAGAGTGTTCAAATTGAGCCGATAGTGATTTGTCTCGAGTTACAGCAGTCCAACCATCAGATAGAATTTTTGTTTCTGGTTTGCCAATGTTAACCATAGGTTCTATTGTAAAAAACATACCCTCCTCTAGAACAGGGCCTGTTCCCTTGGCCCCGTAGTGTAATACGTTCGGAGGTGCATGAAAAACTGTACCCAAACCATGCCCACAGAAATCTTTGACCACAGACATGCGGTTAGCCTCAACATATGTTTGAATTGCATTTCCTATATCGCCAAACGTATTCCCTGGTTTTACTTTTTCTATTCCCTTAAAGAGTGCATCGTGTGTGATCTTTATTAATCTCTCTGCTTTTCGGTTTAATGCTCCTACGGCGTACATGCGGCTAGTGTCACCATACCAACCATCTACAATTACTGTGACGTCAATATTAATAATGTCGCCATTTTTTATAATTTTGGTGCTTGGAATCCCATGACAAACAACATGATTTAGACTGATACAAGAAGCGTGCTTGTATCCCCTATATCCAATAGTAGCAGACTTAGCATTAGCTTTTTCAATTATTTTGTTTATAGCAATATCAATTTCTTCTGTTGATTTTCCGGGAACCACTAACTCTCCAATAGTGTCCAAAATACTGGCTGCCAGACTTCCTGCATTTCGCATTCCTGTGAAGGAACTTTTATCATGAATACGAATACCATTTTTGTTTATATGCATATTTGAATCGAGCTTTTCATACTATAATTAACCTAAAATTGTTGATGAACTGTAAATCATTCGATAATTGGTTGCTAGATATATAAGAGTATTAATATAGATTATTTACCCTTATGTAAAAAACTCAGAGTTTTGAGTTGTATAAGGGTTTTTTTAATAAGAGAGTAATATTTATTATTTTAATTGGGTGAGTTCATTAAATATGCAAAATCCGTCAGCTAGCATGTTAGTCATTGGGGATGAAATTCTTTCTGGTCGTACAAGAGATTCTAATATGCATTACCTCGCCATCGAGTTAACGAAAGTTGGTATAGATCTTAAGGAAGTTAGGGTTGTATCAGATTCTGAAGCTGAGATTGTACAAGCGGTAACCCAACTAAGTGAGAAGTATGGTTATGTTTTTACCTCAGGAGGAATTGGTCCCACGCATGACGATATTACAGCAGATGCTATCGGTTTAGCGTTTAATTTAGAGGTAAAAGTATGTGCTGAAGCAAAAGAAATTTTAGAGAACCATTATTTAAACTCTGAGGTTGAATTAAATGAAGCTCGTTTGAGAATGGCCAGAACACCACTTGGTGCTAAACTCATAAAAAACTCAGTGTCGGCAGCACCAGGGTTTAATGTGCAAAATGTGTTTGTTATGGCGGGCGTTCCCTCTGTTTTTCAGGTTATGGTTCAATCAGTTATTAAAACCATAAATGGAGGTCAGCCAGTTTTATCCCGAAGTTTGAACATTTTAAGTGGTGAGGGCAATATCGCTGAAGAATTAAAAATATTTGCAGAAGATAATAAGCTATTAGCAGTAGGGTCCTATCCATTTCAAAAAAATGGTAAATATGGCACCAATATAGTTATAAGAGGAAAAAATAATAAGAGTCTTGATAAGGCGTTCGACAAACTTTTGGAACTTTTCAGTGGGATGATTGATGAACCTTAAAGATTTTTGGAATGCGTCTGATGTTTGTTGGCCACCAATAAAAAAATTAGAAATAGGACCGTGGACTATTAGAGAAGGAGGTGGTGGTGGTAACCGAGTATCCGCAACGTCTTTGAATAATAGTAATAGTTTTTTGGATACAGATATTGTGCGTGCTGAAGCGGCAATGAAAGCCCTAAGCCAGCCTTATATCTTTCTTATTGGAAAAGAGGAAAGAGAGCTAGATTTTACGTTAGAAACACTTGGGTATAATATTGTTACTCCAAGTGTTATTTATGGATGTGATATAGATAGGGTTAGTAACTTCGATATTCCACCGATAACAACCTTTAATGTTTGGCCACCATTGGAGATTATGAAAAAAATCTGGATTGAAGGAGGTGTGTCAGAAAGCCGCCTCTCTGTTATGGAAAGATCAAAAGGAGAAAAGACAACGATTTTGGGTCGGGTATCTAACGTGGTAGCTGGGTGTGCGTTTGTTTCAATTTACAATGGTATATCTATGGTTCACTCTGTTTTAGTGCACCCAAATTTTAGACGGAAAGGTTTGGGTCGTTATATGCTGAATAAGTCAGCAAAGTGGGCAAGTGGTAGGGGTAGCTCATATATAGCACTTCAGGTAACCGAACAAAATAACGAAGCTAGAAGTCTTTATAAGAACCTTGGAATGGAAGTTAAAGGCAGTTATCATTATAGAGTTAAATTTTAAGGGGAATATTTTGAAGAAAGTACATAACGTTATAGCATTAGATTTGAAACCTTTAGAGCCTTTACCGTTGGCTGTAAAAAAATATTTCAATATTTGCTTAGAAAAGCTTGGAATAGTACCAAATGTTTTAAATGCATATGCATTTGACGAAAAAAAATTAAATGCTTTTTCAGGTTTATACAATGATCTTATGTTGGGAGAAAGTGGCCTTTCGAAGCTTGAGAGAGAGATGATAGCAGTGGTGGTTTCATCCATAAATAAATGCTTTTATTGTTTGGTTGCACATGGAGCTGCTGTTAGAGAGCTTTCTAAAAACCCAATATTAGGTGAGGCTTTAGTAATGAATTATCGCGTCGCAGAAATTGATGATCGAACAAGGAAAATGTTGGATTTTTCTGTTAAGATGACTGAAGCTAGCTATCGAATTGAAGAGCAAGATCGAGAACATCTCCGGAAAGTAGGGTTTTCCGATAGAGATATTTGGGATATATCTGCTGTTGCTAGCTTTTTTAATATGACTAACCGAATGGCTTCAGCAGTAGATATGCGTCCAAACGATGAGTATCATAAGGTACATAGATGAATAGACTTCGCTATGCAGTACTAATATTTCTTTTTACAGGTATACAAGCCTTTTCGGGAGTAGAAATTTCTTTTTCAGGAGTAAGTAAAGAAACATTTTCTCAAAAAGAGCTCTCAGTCAGTTATGATCTTCCAATAGGACCATTCCAAAACAATGCAATAGAAAGCCTTCAGGTAAGAGGGTCAATATTAAAAAAAGCATGGCAGATTACTAAAACTGTGGAAACAGTTGATTCTCTTTCAGAAAATTTGAAAAAACAATTAAAAAACTCTGAATTTGAAATTTTATATGAATGTAACTCTAAGTCTTGTGGTGGATTTGATTTTCGATTTAATACAGTCATTTTACCAGATCCAGAAATGCATATTGACTTAGGGAGTTTTAGCTTTTTTTCTGGGCGCTCTTTATCTAAAAACCCAAGAGAGTTTGTTAGCTGTATTGTAAGTAGGGGAGGAGAATCGCTATTTGTTCAGTTATTTGTAATTGGTGACAAAGCTGTATCTAACTTAAAAATAAAATCCTTAAATAAGGTTTCTGAAAGTGTCGAGGGAAACGCCAGTAGTTTAAGAGGGACAATCAAAGACCTATTAGACTTAAACGGCTCTGCTATCTTATCTGATGTAGTTTTTAAAGCGGGATCCAGTGAACTTATGGAAGGTGACTACCTCTCACTGGTTGATTTAGCAAAATACTTAAAAGAAAACAAAGACATCAAAATAGCTTTGGTTGGGCATACTGATTCAGAAGGAGATTTAGCTAAGAATATTGAACTTTCCAAGGATCGAGCGGAGATGGTGAAAAAGAAATTAATTTCAGAATTTCGTGTTAAGGAAGAACGGCTAGACTTTCATGGCATAGGATTCTTGTCCCCTAGATCAAGTAATTTGAGTTCGAAAGGGCGCAGTGATAACCGTAGAGTAGAAGTTATAGTAATAAAATAATATAAGAGCTTGGTATATTATATTTATGTTAATCTGTAGTTTTAGTGGATTGTAATTTTTTAAAACGAGTACTAATTAAATATCGTAGCAATTAAGAGGTTTTTATGAACTGGATCTCCAATTATGTTCGGCCAAAAATAAACTCTCTGTTTTCCAGACGAGAGGTTCCTGAAAATCTATGGTCGAAGTGTGGAGAATGTGGAACAATGCTTTTTCACCGAGAGCTGTCTGATAATTTAAATGTCTGCCCTAACTGTGAACACCATATGTCTTTTAAACCAAGAGATAGGTTTAAGGCGCTTTTTGACGATGGGTTATTTTTTGAAGTGGAAGTTTTGGACCCAACAGTTGATCCATTAAAGTTTAAGGATCAAAAAAAATATACAGATAGATTAAAAACCGCAACTAAGGTTGTGGGTGAAAAAGAAGCAATGTTAATTGCTGAAGGAGAGATAATGCGCACGCCAGTTGTTGGAGCATGCCAAGATTTTTCTTTTATGGGTGGATCAATGGGTATGTATGTTGGAAATGCTATTATAGCTGCAGCTGAAAGGGCAATCAAACTGAAGAGACCACTTGTTTTGTTCTCAGCGGCTGGGGGAGCTAGAATGCAAGAAGGTATATTAAGTTTGATGCAAATGCCAAGGACGACGGTAGCAGTGGAGATGCTTAGGGAGGCCAGACTTCCTTATATCGTTGTTTTGACACACCCAACTACAGGTGGTGTAACAGCATCATATGCGATGTTAGGAGATGTACATATTGCAGAGCCAAATGCCTTAATTTGTTTTGCAGGTCCAAGAGTTATTGAGCAAACTATTAGAGAAAAACTTCCAGAGGGGTTTCAACGCGCTGAATATCTTCTTGATCATGGTATGCTTGACCGAGTTGTTCATAGAAAAAATATAAGAGAGGAATTAGTGAGTATTATAAGAATGCTTACAAAACAACCTAGAGCGATAAAAGCAGATATAGCGGGCCCTATAGATCAAAAAAAACAAGATCAACCAGTTGAATAATGAATTGTGAGCTTATTTAAGTGAGAAATAAAACGAGCGATGTAATTCTAGAAAGAATTATGAGGCTTCATCCGAAAGTGATTGATCTAAAGCTCAATAGGGTAGAATGTCTTTTAAAAAAATTAGGAAACCCTGAAAAAAATTTACCCCCTGTTATACATATAGCGGGGACAAATGGTAAAGGATCTACGCAGGCGATTATAAAGGCTGGGTTAGAGGCAGAGGGGAAGCGGGTTCACTCCTATACATCTCCTCACCTAGCTTGGTTTCACGAGCGCATTACTGTTGCAGGAAAGATTATTACTGATGGTAGTTTGTCCCAAATTTTAGACGAGTGCTATCAAGTAAATGCTAACTCCCCAATAACATATTTTGAGATGACCACGGTAGCGGCTATTTTAGCATTCAGCAGGACCAAGGCTGATTTTTGTATCTTGGAAGTTGGTCTTGGTGGAAGGTTTGATGCTACTAACGTAATTAACTCCCCAGAGGTTTGTATTATTACTCCTATTTCACTCGATCACCAAAGCTTTTTAGGCGAAACCCTTCAAGAGATAGCATTTGAAAAAGCTGGTATTCTAAAAAAAGACTGTTTTTGTGTTGTTAGCGATCAAGATAATAAAGTTCTTGATGTTTTAAAAATTGAGGCGGAACGTTGCAAGGCTACATTAAGGATCTTTGGTGAAGACTGGAATGTATCGGAGAAAGATTCAAGCTTTACTTTCGAAGATAATGTAGGAGCTTGTAATTTACCATTACCAGCATTGATTGGTTCTCACCAAGTTCAGAATGCTGGGGTAGCTCTAGTTGCTCTTCGGCATTTGGGTATATCTGAGAGTTCTTTTCGACAAGCTATGACCGACGTAGTTTGGCCTGCTAGGATGCAACAATTAAAGTCTGGACCATTTGTTGATATTTTAATCGACTCTGAACTATGGCTTGATGGAGGACATAACCCTGCTGCTGCTGAGGTTTTGGCAAAAGTGCTAGCATCGCTAGAGCCAAAGCCAACATATTTAATTTGTGGAATGCTAAATACAAAAGATGTTTTGGGTTATATGACTTATTTGAAGAGCTCAGTGGACGAACTTTTTTCTGTCGCAGTGCCTGGTGAATTAGCTACTTTGACATCAAAAGAGACAGCGGATTATGCCGTTAAAGCTGGCATTAAAGCTTCACAAGTGGACAGTGTAGAGGATGCTTTGAATAAAATCATGATACTCTCTAAGCCCTCAAGAGTAGTCATATGTGGTTCACTTTATCTGGCAGGGTTTGTATTGAGATCCCACACCTAAATTAGTAATAAAAACTAAATTACTGTAACCCCCACTCGTCTGACTGCATTTCAATAAGCCTTGAAGCAGTTCGTTCAAACTCAAACGAATTCATTCCTTTTGGGTAAAGGTTTTTAGGAATATCAGCCGCTGAACATATTAATCGAACTTTTGCTTCATAGAGTGTATCTATAAGAGTAATAAAGCGCTTCGCTTCGTTTGCTTTTGAGGGAGTTAAAATTGGGATGTTTTCTATTATGATTAAGTTTAAAACTTCTGCAATACATAGGTAGTCTGCAGGCCCCAAGGGGACGCCACATAAATCATTGAAACTAGCTCGAGCAACACCGTTTTTAAACTTATTAAATATAAATACTCTGTCATTTACGTTAATTTTTAATTTGGTAGAATCACCGTTTGTTATGTCATTCCATAGTTTATTAACTTTGAGCTGTGATTTCTTATCTATCGGTGAATAGTAAAGAACTTTTTTAGATAATTTTTTTTGACGATAATCAGTATTTGTGTCTAACTTATGAATTATAAGAGAGTCTTTAATAAGAGAAATAAAGGGTAAAAATAAGTTACGGTTTAAGCCATCTTTATACAAACTATCTGGAATTCTGTTTGAGGTTATTACTATTGCCACATTGGATGATATTAGGCCTTCAAAAAGCCTGCCTACAAGCATGGCATCTGTAATATCAGTTATTTGAAGCTCATCAAAGCAAAGTAAGTCTGTTTTTTTTGCAATGTCTTTTATAATTTTCTCAATTGGGTTCTTAGTTCCGGTCTTTCTAAGGTCATAAAGAGATTTATGTGTTTGTTGCATAAAGCTATGGAAGTGAACTCGAGTTTTATTTTTTAAAACACTCGCCTCAAAAAATTTATCCATGAGCATGGATTTTCCTGAACCGACACCACCCCAAAGATAGATACCTTTTATGATTTTGTGATTTTTTTTAAATTTAAGTATATATTTATTTTTTACTCTTTTTGACAGAGAGTTTGATAGTTGGTCTAAAATCTCAATAGTTTTGATTTGGGCTTCATCAAGAGATAAAACCCCTGCTTCAGTTTCTTCATTATATTTCTTTAGTATGGACATTTTTTAACCTTATGCAGTTTTTTCTCTCTTCACTGGTAGTTAGTAGTAATACACATTAGGTTAAGATAGTTGTGTATTAATAGTGTTTTTGAGATGTTTTATGTGCCTTTTATAATAATTTTAGGAATACTAACTTAAAGGTTTAATTATGGATAGTTTTCCATTTTTTCAAAATGTATTTACTAGTCATTAAATCTAAATGTGCACCACCACCATTTTTTGCGATGGTTATTTCATTTTGTGATTTTCTTTTGAATTTGTTTAAGCTGTAGAAATCTGCTAAAATATCTTCTCTTTTAATTACCCTAGACTGTAGTGGAATTTTTAATTCTCCAATATGTTCAACAGTAGTATCAAAAGAATCTACAAAAATGCGACCTTTTTTTATTGCGATATCGTCAATCTCTCGCATGTCGGGGCGATAAGACCCAATTAAATCGAGATGTTGCCCTGGTCGCAGCCACTTTCCCTTGATTAAAGGCATAATTGACATTGTTGCTGTGCATATGATGTCAGCCTCTTCCACACCTTTTTTTAGATTTTGAACTAAAGTAACGGCATGTTTTTTTGAGAAAATAGAAGCATTTTCTAATGAACGGCTCCAGATATAATAATTAGCGTCTGGAAAAATAGTTTTATAAGCAGCAACCATTGCAGAACTCATGTTTCCTGAACCAACTAAAAGAATTTTTTCAGAGTTCTTTCGAGCCAGATATTTGGTAGCTAGTAAAGAGTCAGCAGCAGTTTTCCATTTTGTTAAAAGGTGAAAGTCGATAAATGCCTCTAATTCCCCAGTTTGATCTGAGAATAATGAAACAGAACCATTAATTACAGGTAAACTAGTATTTTTATTTTTAGGAAATATGGTAGCAGTTTTGACAAGCTGACCTAATCCATCAATCCATGCGGTTCTGGAAAGTAGAGTATCGTCTTTTCTGGAGAGAATTATGTCTCTAATTTGAGCTTTTGGACGACTATGGCCGTCAATTAAGTCTGTTACTAACTCTGACCAATCTAGTAACGGCTCGACATTAGAAGAGTTAATTATTTTAACAGTCACAACTTACCTCCATATAAATAATAAAAATATAGCTCTTTTAATATTGTCATATATACCTTTTTAAAGACTATTTTAACATAGCTTTGTACGAACTTTAATGAGAGGTTTTGATGTAAAGTAGGCTCTTTTTTTATTTTGGAGTTAGCTTACTTCTTAAAAGAGTAAGCGGGTGTCCATGCAATGATAAACGCATAGAAGCGTAATCCTCGGCTATATGCTCTCCTATACGCATTTTTTTTGGAACATAGTTTGATAGCTCCTTTATGTTTTCTCCTTCAAGGCTTTTTTCAAAAAGTGGTAATGTCTTTCTGCTGGTAATAGATTTAGCATCCCATAAAGCTTTGCGGCGATCTATACCCATATCAATAAATGCATCTGCTTCTGCTAATGTGGCTAATATGTGGGGAGGTGTTCCAGCGCGACGCCAGACATCTTCTATAGTTAAGTAACCATTTCCACGAGCACTTATAATCCAATCAATCTCACTTTTTTGTAAAGACTTTATTTGGCAAAAACCCAGACGTAATGCCATCTCACCACTACTGTCTGGTTCTAAAACATTTTGCCAATAACTATGGTTTATTGATACAGGCCTAATAGTTACGTTATGGACTTTTGCATCTTGAACGATTTGTGCTGGAGCATAAAAACCCATAGGCTGAGAGTTTAATAATGCACAAGAAAATACTTCTGGGTAATGACATTTTATCCATGCTGATGCGTAGACAAGAAAGGCAAAGCTTGCAGCGTGGCTTTCTGGGAAGCCATAGCTACCAAAGCCTTCTATTTGTGAAAAGCAACGATAAGAAAACTCTTCTTCATAACCATTTAAGAGCATGCCTTTTACGAATTTATTACGAAAACTACTTATATCCCCATTTTTTTTAAATGTAGTTAGTGAACGACGTAGTTGATCTGCTTCTGTAGGTGTAAAGCCAGCACCAATAATTGCGATTTGCATGGCTTGTTCTTGGAAAAGTGGGACGCCAAGTGTCTTCTTTAAAACCTCACCAAGCTTATTAGATGGAAAAATTACTTCTTCCTCCCCATTGCGCCGTCTTAAAAATGGATGAACCATTTTTCCTTGGATAGGCCCGGGACGAACGATAGCAACCTGAATGACAAGATCATAAAAACATTTTGGTTTCATTCTTGGTAAAAAATTCATTTGAGCACGGCTCTCCACTTGAAACACGCCTAAGCTATCCCCCTTGCTAAGCATTGTATAAGTAGATTGATCTTCTGGAGGTATTGTTGAGAGAGTATATTCGAGACCATAATAGCTTTTAATTAAGCTAAAAGCTTTTTGTATACATGTTAACATCCCGAGAGATAAAATATCCACCTTAAGAATTCCAAGCGTGTCTATATCATCTTTGTCCCAACAAATAATAGTTCTGCCTTCCATTGTGGCATTTTCTATCGGCACCAACTCGTCTAATCGACTATCAGTTATAATAAAGCCACCAACATGTTGTGATAAGTGCCTAGGAAAACCTTGAATTTCATTTATTAACTTCAAAGAAAGAGAAAGTCGACTGTCAGAGGGGTCGAGTCCAAGCTCTTTAATTTTATCATTATCGATATTTTTTGAAGACCCAAATCCCCATATTTGAGAGCTTAGTGATGTTATAGTGCTTTCTGAAAGCCCCATAGCTTTTCCAACTTCTCGTACAGCACTCTTCCCTCTATAGTGAATTACTGTAGCGCAAAGGCCTGCTCTATGCCTTCCATATTTTTTATATATGTATTGTATGACTTCTTCCCGTCGACTGTGCTCAAAGTCTACATCAATATCTGGAGGTTCATTTCGAGCTTCAGAAACAAAACGTTCAAATACCATAGAGCCAATTTCTGGACTAACAGAGGTTATTCCTAGGCAGTAACAAACTACCGAATTTGCAGCAGAACCACGACCCTGACATAGAATATTTTGTGACCTAGCAAAATAGACAATGTCATTTACTGTTAGAAAGTAAGATTCATATTTGAGCTTATTTATAAGTGTAAGCTCGTGTTCAAGCATTTTTCTAACTTTTCTTGTAGCACCTTCTGGATAACGCCAGCTTAGGCCTTCGTAAGAAAGGTTTTTTAATCTTTGGTGTGGGGTCATTCCAGCGTTAACCTCAGATGGATAGTCCTGACGTAATTCTGCTAAAGAAAAATTACATAAGTCAGAAACCTCATTGGTGCGATATACAGACTCTTCAAACCCTTTAAAGATTGTTAACATCTCAGAGTGGTTTCGTAGCCTTTTTTCTGAATTTGTTTGAGCTGAATAGCCTAATTTTTCAACCTGAAGGTTATTTCTTATGCATGTTAAGATATCGGTTAGTTTCCTACGATTTCCAATATGCATTAAAGGAGCTGCCGATGCTATTGTGGGAATACATAAATCTTGAGAGATTTTAGATAGATGTTTAAATCTTATGTGATCCTGTCCGTCATAAAGAGGGTTAAGTAAAAAGAAACTGTTTTTTCTAAAAGAATTTACTATTTTTTGACAACTATTTAACCAGTAATCTGGAGTAGGCTTGTTTTTCTGAGCCTCCTCAGAGGGATGAATTAATAGTATAAGATTAGATCCAAACTCTAGAAGGTCCTTTGTATTTATATTGCATTGACCTTTTGGAGCTGATTGGCGGCCTTTTGATATTATACGTGACATCTCACTCCAAGCTAATTTTGTTGGGGCTAGAGCATTTAAGCAGAATCCATTATTGAGTACTAGTTTTGTTGCAGGAATTAATCGTGGGGAGCATTTATAGTTTTTTGTTTGAGAGTCTTTTCTGCTTAGAGCAATTTTAAGACATTCTTTATGAGCCCTCACAATGCCGGCAACAGAGTTAACATCTGTAATAGCAAAAGCTTCCATTCCAATTGAGGCTACACGATTAGCGTATTCCTCTGGGTGAGAGCCTCCAGTTAGAAAAGTAAAGTTTGATGTGATATTTAGTTCTATAAATTTCATTGGAAATATTTTGTTCACTGTTTGTTCTTTACTTAAATCTTATTTATATTGATGTATGTCAATACATTTACAGATCTTAGTTATCATAAGGCTAATATAGCTAAAGGTATGTGCAACTATTTCCTAATGATTTAAATTATATTGCTAGTATTATGATAAGAAAAAAACATATTCTCTATTAAATAAAAGAACCTTAGGTTTTTTTAACTTTTTGGTGTTTAATCAAGATATTATAAAAATAGGAGTATAAAAACTATGTCGTTGAACAATTACCTTAAGAAACTAAAAAGTAAGCATCTGACATTAAAGGACAACATAAAAAGTGCGCAGGCGAATTTAAAAACAGATGATAAAAATATTGTTCTTATGAAAAAAATGAAATTAAGAATAAAAGAGAAAATTTTTAGAATGGAACAGAATTTTAATTAGATATCAAAATTGGTATTTTTGAAAACTATGGTTTAATTTCAGTTGTACTATTTCTAGTTTTTTAAAAACTGTAATTAGTTAGAATAATTAAATTTAATATTAGGGCAAAAATTAATGATTCAGTTATAGTTCTAGATTTAGATTAGAATAATAACTAGATAAGAACCCTTGGCATTTATTTTTTTGCTTAGTTTTTGGTAAAATGGGGAAGATGTTTGATTAAAAATAGAAGATATGAGGTACTATACCAAAAAAAGAAAGAGTAATTTTACATACTTGAATATTATAAATTTAAAGAGATATTAACTGGAACCTATACAATTTATAGGAAAGTTCATATTACTTATTATAGTCTAAAACTGGAAACACTATGCACCGCCTTTATCACTTTGTTCTTTCTCCTTTTTGTCGAAAAGTAAGATTAGTTTTGGCAGAAAAAAAAATTGAAATAGAGCTTATCCAAGAGCGTTACTGGGACAAATCAGCTGATTTTTTAAAACGTAATCCAGCCGGAAAAGTTCCAGTTCTAAAAACTAATGGATTTTTTTTGAGTGATAGTCAGTCTATTTGTGAGTATTTAGAAGAAACACTACCAACATATGCGTTGATCCCAGAAGATTTTGTAGAACGTGCAGAAGTGAGACGGTTGGTTTTTTGGTTTGATGATAAGTTTTACAATGATGTAACAGTAAATCTTCTTTATGAAAGATTAACAAAAAAAATAGTGGGATTAGGTCAACCCGATGGTCAAAAAATAAAAAAAGGTGCTCAAAACATAAAGATTCATTTAGATTATATGGATAAACTTTTAGAAGATAGATCTTGGCTTGCTGGTAGTTATCTAACTCTTGCTGATTTTACTGCTGCTGCGCATCTTTCATGCCTTGATTATATTTCAGATGTTGATTGGAATAGAAGTAGTAATGTTAAAGATTGGTATGCAAAAATAAAGTCTCGACCAGCTTTTAGATCAATTCTAGCAGATCAGGTTTCAGGGTTTCCACCACCGCCACATTATACGGATTTAGACTTTTGAGTCTAAAAAAGAAACTATATAAAAAAGCTTTGTCAGAGGGGTTTTCAAAAGTAGGAATATGTAAACCAGATTCCATCCCAGAAACAGAAATGAGGTTAAAAGAATTTTTAGGGAATGATTTTCACGGACAAATGTCGTGGATGAAAGATACCTTTGAGCGCCGCAGTAAGCCCGTGCACCTCTGGTCAGAGGTTAAGTCTATAATTATGTTTGCAGATTTATACACCCCCAAAAATGACCCTATGGCATTACAGAAATCATCTGAAAATGGAATGATTTCTGTTTACGCACAAAACCGTGATTATCATGATATTATAAAAAAGAGACTAAAAAAGGTTGGTGGTTGGTTGGTTGAGCAACAACCTTCAGAGCAAATAAAGGTTTTCGTTGATACAGCTCCATTAATGGAAAAACCGTTAGCACAGGCTGCAGGAATAGGTTGGCAAGGTAAGCATACAAATTTAGTGTCTCGTGATTTAGGAAATTGGTTTTTTTTAGGATCAATATTAACGACTATAGAGTTAGAACCCGATTCATCAGAGTTAGATAGTTGTGGAACTTGTAGAGCGTGTCTTGATGTTTGCCCGACTAATGCTTTTCCAGCACCATATAAATTAGATGCTACAAAGTGTATATCGTATCTAACTATTGAACATAGAGGGCCTGTAGATATTAATTTAAGGGGTAGTTTAGGAAACCATATTTATGGTTGTGATGATTGTTTAGCAGTATGTCCTTGGAATAAATTTGCTAAAACTAGTTCAGAAATTCGTTACAGTGCAAGAGAAGATCTTAGCTCACCTAACCTTGGAGACCTTTCTTCTTTAAGTGATGATGAGTTTAGAAAAAAGTTTAGTGGTTCTCCAATTAAAAGAATAGGTCGAAACAGATTTGTTAGAAATGTTTTGTATGCTATAGGTAATTCCAAAAGTAAAAAATTAGCACAGTATGCTTCTAAACTGACAAACGATACAGATTATGCTGTTTCTGATGCAGCGAAGTGGGCTCTCGAAAATATTAATGTGGATTCCTAAATGAGACTTTTGAGTTTTGGACATGGTTACTCAGCTCAGGCTTTAGCGGACATTTTATTACCACTGGGGTGGAAAATTAGAGCTACGACTCGGAGTAAAGAAAAGTTTAGTAAAATTGTGAAACCTGGAATAGTAACTCGAATTTGGCCAGATCAGTTATTAATTGATGACTTAGAGTGGGCAACTCATTTGTTAATATCTATTGCTCCAGATAAGTATGAAGATTTAGTACTTAAAGAATTTAGAGAAAAAATTATTAAAAATATCAAACACTTTAATTGGGTTGGCTATCTGTCGACTACAGGTGTGTATGGAAACTACGACGGTGCTTGGGTAGACGAAAAGGAAAAACTAAAACCAAGCACACTTAGAGGTCAATATAGGGTGGATGCAGAAAAAGACTGGTTAAGGTTATTTGAAACGTACAATTTACCCCTTCATATTTTTCGCCTTGCTGGCATTTATGGCCCTGGTCGCGGACCATTTTCAAAAGTTAAGTCAGGGTTAGCTAGAAGAGTAATAAAAAAGAACCAAGTGTTTAGTCGGATACATGTTGAAGATATAGCCCAAACTTTAAGCGCATCAATCCTTAAGCCGAACCCTGGAGCGATATATAATGTTTGTGATGATCATCCCGCACCTCCAGAGGAGGTTATTTCGTATGCTGCGTATTTGCTAGGATTACCAAACCCTCCCAAAGTTAAGTTTGAAGATGCTAATATGACTGAAATGGCTCGTAGCTTTTATTTGGAATCGAAAAGAGTTAGAAATAATAAAATAAAAAATGAGTTAGGTGTACTATTAAAATATCCTAACTATAAGGTAGGCTTAAAAGCATTAATCAAAGAAAAAATTTAAGTTAAGTGGGTTACAATGATTTGTTGGATAAGAAATATTTAATGTCTGTTTTTTCTTATAAAAAGAAGTTTTCAATATTTCTGACATGGGTTCTTTTTATTTTAATAACTACATTACTAGCCTCATGTGGTAGTAAAAGCTTTTATAAGTATAATGGTCCACAGGTAACTCGTATTGATGTATTTAAATCAAAACGAATTTTGATAGTTTATCATAATGATAAAGTTATTAAAAAATACCCAATAGATTTAGGTTTTGATCCAAAAGGACCAAAAAGGATTGAGGGTGATGGAAAAACTCCTGAGGGTAAATATATTATAAATGTACATAACCCTAATAGTGCGTTTTATCTTTCTTTAGGTGTATCTTACCCTAACACAAAAGATAGAGCTTATGCAAAACTGTTAGGCAAGCCCCCAGGAGGAGAAATTTTTATTCATGGTCAGCCAAACAATGAGAGGAAAAAAAAAGGATCAGATTGGACGGCAGGTTGCATCGCATTAAAAAATCGTCATATCAAACAATTATACTCTATGGTTGAAAATGGTACACAAATCTATATCCACCCATAATGAAAAGAGTCACTAATCCCCAGTTATTAAGGTCCACCAAATTTTTCCGTTGGGCTCTTGAAAATACCCAAAACCAAGTTTCTTTGCTTTAGGTGATAAGAGTACATTTCTAGTATCTTTTTGTTTTATCCAGGCAGAGACTGTTTCAATTTCAGTTTCATATGTTTCAGAAATATTTTCACCTATTAGGTTTCCAGGGTAATTAAAGCGCCTTACTCTTTCCAGTGGGGATGACCCGTCGGAACCAAAATGCCATGCTCTATTTTGAACGGACATATCTCTCGAGTGAGTTTTTGCAGCAGCATTTAACTTGCTATCTAATTTTAATAATTTTCCCCCACTTGCTACTCTTATTGAGTTAATAGAGTCTAAAACACGAAACTGAATTTTTATACTATCGACGACATTTATACGATATAAGTTTGGAAGAGGTTTTCCATCTGGACCTATTTTTACAGTTGTTGTGCAACTAATTGGAATAAGGCAGACAGTTATAAAAATTATTAAATAGCGGATCATTATAAAAATTCCTTTTCTCAACTTTAATGATAGCAAGATGTCTAATACAGACTATGCCTATGAAATATTCCAAAATAAGTAATTAAACAAACGTTTTAGTTGAAGGTTAAAAATAATAGTAATAAAGTAACTCTAACTTAATTTTTTGGAAGTGGTAAAATGAATAATAATAAAAAATTTAAGTTTAGTAGACGAACTTTTGTGTCAGGAACCTTTGCTATTGGACTGAGTGTGGGGTCTGGAGTTAGAGCTCAAACAATATCTGGAACAACAGAAATAGAAGCAGATATATCACCTGTTGTGAGAAGAAATATTTCTAGTTTTCGTTCACTTGAGTGGAGGCCATATTTTAAGAATCTGAAAAAGGGTGCTATTCTTGTGGATATAACGAGTCGAGCATTACACATGTGGACGGAGAAAGAAATTTATTCACTATACCCTACTAGTGTACCTATGTCAGATGATTTAATTAAGTATGGTAGAACTTCTGTAGTAAAGAAAGTTGTTGGGCCTACTTGGAGTCCAACACCAGAGATGAAAAAAAGAAATCCAGAGTGGCCAGACTTTGTTCCAGCGGGTCCGGATAACCCCCTTGGGACTCATGCATTGTATCTTGGCTGGAGGTATTACCGAATTCATGGAACACATGATACTCGTAAGATTGGCCGCCGGTCGTCAAATGGGTGTATTGGTCTATATAATGAACAGATTGAAGAAGTTTTTAAGAAATCAGTTGTTGGGACACAGGTTCTAGTAATTTAACTTTATTATTAGAAAGAGGTCGGGCTCTATAATATTGATATTAATTAAATATGATTCTAATCTGGTTTATGTTAATTCCTATTAAGTTACACTTTTTATAATAAATTTGGGGGAAAAATGAAAAAATTTACTATTGTAACTATTTTATTAATTTTAATTACTTCGTCTTCTTACGCATCTGGTTTAACTGACCCAGTAGTGAAGAGTCCAGTTGTCTCGGAGCAAGGTGATAATAAGAGTGGTGGGTTTAAAAAGTTTATTCTTCTTCTTCTTCTTTTTGGGATTTAATAGGGTAGAGATTGCAGTTTTAATTAATAAGTTTAAGTTTTCTTAAAATTTAAATTAATTGATCCCGAGCTCTTTCTTCATAACAGCTGACGATTTTTTTTCTCGTTGTGTTGATGATTTAAGTTGACCACAAGCAGCCATTATGTCTTCTCCACGAGGTTTTCTAATAGGGGAGGCATAGCCAGCATTGTGGATAATGTCAGAGAAGGCTTTAATTCGAGCTTTGTCAGATCTCTTATAAGGAGCATTAGGCCATTCATTAAAAGGTATAAGGTTAATTTTTGCTGGGATTCCTTTAATTAAACTTATCAGGCGGCGAGCATCTGCATCACTATCATTGATATCTTTAAGCATTACATACTCAAACGTAATTCTTTCACTATTCGAAGCCTTTGGATATTCCCTAAGGGCTTTTATTAATGTTGAAATGTTCCACCGTTTATTAATTGGAACAAGATTGTTTCGGATTTCATCTGTTGTGCCATGGAATGATACTGCTAAAAGGCAACCAATTTCAGATGCGGTTCGAGAGATTTCGGGAACTACACCTGATGTAGATAAAGTTATACGCCTTCTGCTAAGACTGATCCCTTCTGGATCCATAGCTATTTTCATAGCATCACGGACATTTTCAAAATTATAAAGTGGTTCACCCATCCCCATTAATACTATATTAGATAAAAGTCGCGGCTTTTTTTCTTGAGTATCTGTATTTTTTGGCCATTCATTTAAATCATCTTTGACTAGCATAACTTGACCAATTATTTCTCCAGCAGTTAAATTCCTAACTAATTTTTGTGTCCCTGTATGACAAAAAGAGCAGGTTAGGGTACACCCTACCTGGCTTGATATGCATAATGTACCTCTATCTTCTTCTGGAATATAAACAACTTCGACTTCGTGGCGCCCTATTATTCTAACTAAATATTTTCGCGTTCCATCAGAACTCTCTTGTTTTTCTATAATTTCTGGGACGTCTATTGAATAATTTTCTGCTAGACTCTGTTGAAGTGATTTTGAAAGGTTTGTCATCTCATCAAAATTTCGTACACCCCTGAAATAAATCCAATGCCAAATTTGCTTAATTCGCATATTTAGTTGTTTATCAAGAACACCAACTAGAGTTAACTTCTCTTTTAATTCATCACGGGTTTGACCAACAAGGTTAATTTTTTTAGTTACAGCAGTGATACGAGGTATAACCTTAAAATCATTTACAATATAATTAATATCAGACATCTGTCACCTTATTAAAAAATGTAACTTTTAGCTGAAAGATTATTATCACTCAGGGCATCGTTTTACTGCATCTTCTAATGCTGCAGTAAAACCCATTAGCGAGATTGTATCTCTTGTTTTAGTACCTCTTTTTGAGACACCTGTTATGATCGCTGAACTTCCACGCTTCATAGCGGTTATGATTTCTGTGTCGGCCTTGGTATCTTTGGCCCATGCAAAATTACCTTCTGTAGGTACAAAAAGATCAAACTTTTTGTTATCAATATTAAAATCAAGAACATCGTTTTTATTATAAGGGTAACCTCCTGTAAAGGACACCTCTCCCCTATTTTTTGTTCCTGCCCAAAAAGATACCCACAAGATAATCTTACCTCGGTTAACNTTAACCTTTTTTCCATCCTTTGTGTTGATGGATTTCTTTGGAACACTTGCAAGCCAGCATTGCTTGGGGTTATCTGTGGCATACACNCTCCAGTCGGATTTAGTAAATAGTGGATCTGCCAAAGGATCAGTATTTGATGATTGGCTAAAACTTTCCAGAGGATATGCTACCAGCATAGCAACTATAACCAGTTTTAATATATTTTGAAAAATGCTCATTTTTATGATCCAGTTTCTTTCGATTATCCATTTACTTTTACATTTTACACAGTCAAAAGTTTTATAAAAAAAATACGACGTATAAGATTACTCGATCATAACCAGATTGTGCATTTTAATAAAGATGCAATAATCAAAATTTTAGGATTTTAGGAGAACTATGAATATGCCTATAAAAATGGTTGAAATATGGAGGGGAGATTTTTTAGAATCTTACCATACAGGACATGCAGTAATATGTGACAGTAATGGTAACATTATTGAATCTTGGGGGGATCCTGATCACATAATATTGCCACGATCGTCTTCTAAAATCCTTCAGGCTCTTCCTTTAGTTGAAAGTGGTGCGGCTGACGTATTTGGTTTAACCAGTGAACATTTAGCTCTGTCATGTGCCTCTCATCAAGGAGCTTTAATTCATACCAGCCGTGTTAGAAAATGGTTGTTAGCTTTGAATATCGATGATGATTCATTTAGATGTGGTGTGCAAAGTCCAAGTGATAAAAGTGCTAAAACAGAATTAATACTACTAGATCAAAAACCCTGTCAGTATCATAATAACTGCTCAGGTAAACATAGTGGTTTTTTGACATTAAGTCGCCATTTAGGAGCTGGCTCTGAATATATTGATCCCGCACATCCTGTTCAAATTTTAGCTAAAGAGGCTTTCCAGTCTATGACGGAAACCTCAGACCTTGGTTATGCAATAGATGGATGCTCTGCTCCAAATTTTGCTACTACAGTTCACGGTCTTTCTAGAGCAATGTCAAAGATGGCAAACCCAAAATCAAGCACAGTGAGGGGTAAAGCTGCAGTTAGGTTAGTTAATGCTATGACTAAACATCCAGATCTAGTAGCTGGGGAAGGACGAGCATGCACAGAGTTAATGACTGCTATGGATGGAAAGGTTGCTGTTAAGACGGGTGCTGAAGGAGTTTTTATTGCTATATTACCTGAAAAAGGCATTGGAATTTCATTGAAAATTACAGATGGAAGTACTAGGGCTGCAGAATCTGCTATTACGGGTTTATTGGTAAAATACGGTGCGCTTGATGTTAAACACCCAATTGCTCAAAAACACTTAAATGGACCTATAATGAATTGGAGAGGTGTTACGACAGGAGAAATAAAGTTAAATGAAAGTTTTATTTCCATTTAATTACTAAGACATTCTTTCTATTGCTAGTGCAATTCCTTGGCCTCCACCAATACACATTGTGATTAATGCCTTAGAGCCGTTGGTTCTTTCCAATTCATATAAAGCTTTTATAGCAATTATAGCGCCAGTGGCTCCAATTGGATGCCCTAAGGCAATGGCTCCACCATTTGGATTTACTTTTTGGGGATCTAGTTTAAGACCCTTATTAACAGCTAAAGCTTGTGAGGCAAAAGCTTCATTTGATTCGATTACGTCAAAGTCAGAAATTGAAAGGCCTGTTTTTTTAAGTAAATTATGAACGGCGGGCACTGGTCCTATTCCCATAACCTCTGGTCTAACCCCGGCGTGTGCATAACCAAGAATTCTTGCTTTTGGTGTTAGACCTGCAGAATTAGCAGCTTCTTCAGTAGCCAAAACCAATGCTCCGGCACCATCATTTAACCCAGACGCATTTCCTGGAGTAACGGAACCATCTTTTTGGAATGCAGGTTTAAGGTTAGACAAAGATTCTAGACTTGAGAGTTTTGGGTGCTCATCAATTTTAAATTCAATGTTTTCTCTTTTATGTTTTACTTCTATAGGAATAATTTGTTTTTCAAAATAACCAGAATTTATGGCAATCTCGGCACGCCTTTGACTTTCTAGAGCAAAACTATCTTGAGAGTTACGTGAAATATTATGTTCTTGCGCAACATTCTCTGCGGTAACTCCCATGTGCCCTGTTCCAAATGGGCACTGAAGTGCAGCAAGCAGCATATCCTGAGCTAATGTATCACCCATTTTCTGTCCCCACCTGCTATTTTGTAATACATATGGTGCCTGACTCATACTTTCCGAACCACCGGCTACTCCAAAATGTGCGTCTCCTAATAGTAGAGATTGAGTAATTGAAACTATGGCCTGAAGACCTGAACCGCACAACCTATTTACATTCATAGCAGGGGTACTGTCTAAGATTCCAGCATTAATGGAGGCTACCCTGGAGAGGTAAGCATCCCTAGACTCTGTATTAATTACATGACCAATTGCAACATGACCAATTTGTTCTCCTGCAACCCCAGCTCTTTTTAAAGAGGCCTGTATTGTTGCTGTACTCATATCTATTGGTGACACTTTAGAAAGAGATCCACCAAAACTACCTATTGCAGTTCTAGCACCACTGAGAATAACAACATTAGTCATGATACACACCTTAAAATAATTAAAATTTTTACTAGTATAAGAGCGTATATTTTCTATATCTTAAGCACAAGGTTTTGATGTGATTAACTATAATAAATCAATAAACCTTGGAATTATCTATAACTAAAATCTTGAAGTTTAGGTGACTAATAAATTTGGATTAACTGAGAAAAATACAGCCTAGTTAACGATAAAGCTTAAAGGTTGAACTTGCTGGAAAAGCAATGTCTCTTTAAGGCTTTTTACAACTAGATCTGTTGCAGCGACATCAATAGAAAGTAGTGCGATAGCTTCTCCACCAACACTTTCCCGACCTAAAGTAAAGTTTGCAACATTTATGTTATTGTCCCCGAGCGTTTTACCCAATACCCCAATTATTCCTGGCACGTCTTTATTCGTAGTATAAATCATATGGGTACTTATTTCAGAATCTATATTAATGCCCTTAATTCGAATAAATCGAGGTTTACCATCTGAAAAAACGGTTCCAGCGATAGATTTTTGACGCGTTTTTGTAATAACTTTCACTTTAATGTAACCATCGAAGGCCCCAGACTTATCTTGGGTTGTCGTACTAATATTAATTCCACGCTCTTTGGCTATAATAGGTGCAGAAACCATATTAATTTGTGTATTATTGACTCTCATAATCCCTGAAATCGCAGCACAATTAAGTGCGTCTAAATTCATTTTAGCTAGGGATCCATTATATGTGATTTCTATTTTAGAAAGTGGTTCTACCGTCATTTGCCCTATAAAAGCCCCTAGACATTCTGCAAGTTTTAACCAAGGCCGCATAATAATCGCTTCCTCAGCAGTAACAGAAGGCATGTTAAGAGCATTGGAGACTGCGCCTCTTAGTAAATATTCGGACATTTGCTCAGCTACTTGAATTGCAACATTTTCTTGAGCTTCAGTAGTCGCAGCCCCTAAGTGAGGAGTAACCACTACATTTTCTATATTAAAAAGGGGACTGTTAATAGCAGGCTCAGTAGAAAATACGTCAAACGCAGCACCAGCAACACGTTTTTCTTTTAAGGCAAACGCAAGGGCTTCTTCATCAACTAGCCCACCTCTCGCACAGTTTATTATATGAACACTTGGCTTTAATTTTTTTATGGCATTAAAATCAATTATATTTTTTGTCTGATCAGTTAAGGGCACATGCAAAGTAATAAAATCTGATTTATATAGTAGTTCTGCTAATTCAACTTTAGTTACACCAATTTTTTGTGCACGTTCCTCTGACAAGAATGGATCATAAGCTAAAACCTTCATTTTTAATCCTAACGCACGATCGCAGACAATAGAGCCTATATTACCTGCGCCGATTACGCCTAAAATTTTTGACGTTAACTCAACACCCATAAACCTTGATTTTTCCCATTTGCCACTATGTGTTGATGTATTTGCTTCAGGAATTTGTCTGGCAACAGCCATCATCATAGAGATTGTATGCTCAGCGGCCGTTATAGAGTTTCCGAAGGGGGTATTCATTACAATGATACCTTTTTTTGATGCAGCTGTAATGTCAACGTTGTCAACACCAATACCTGCCCTCCCAATAACCTTAAGTTTAACCGCTTGCTTAATAATTTTCTCAGTAACTTTGGTTGCAGACCTTATGGCCAATCCATCGTAGTCTGCGATTATTCGAAGTAGACCTTCTTTGTCTTTACCTATCCCAGGTCTAAAATCTACCTCCAACCCTTTGTCACGAAAGATCTGCACAGCTTTTTCAGATAATTTGTCAGAGACGAGGACCTTCGGTTTCATTTGTTTATCCTTCTATTATTTGTATCTCTTGATAATACTGAGATGATACTGATTTACACATGGAGCTGTTATTTTTTAAAGATTACCCTGGCTTATAATCTCTGTTGTAAAAGCCCAGAGAATCCACGGCATTAATGCTTTTATATCGGAGACTTCAACAGTTGGGCCACACCAGATTCTAAGGCCGGGTGGGGCATCTCTGTGAGAGCCAACATCGAAGGCAACTTTTTCGTTTTCGAGCCTTTTGACCACTGATTTTATAAATGCTTTAGAGTCTTTAATTCTTGGGTCGTTAACCTCAAGACAAACGCTTGTAATTGACCTAACTCCCGGGTCTTTAGCTAAAAAACTTAACCAGGGTGTATTATTAACATATTGAGTCACTGCCGCTGCATTTTTTTTAGTCCTATCTATTAAAGAATCAAGCCCACCGATGGAGTCTGCCCACTTTAAAGAAAATAAGTAATCTTCAACACAAAGCATTGAAGGTGTATTTATAGTTTCACCAGAAAATATACCGTTAATTAAATTATTCTCTTTTGTAAGGCGAAATATTTTTGGTAAGGGCCAAGAAGGTTTGTATGTTTCTAGTCTTTTAACTGCTCGGGGGGACAATACTATTACTCCATGTGCGCCCTCCCCGCCAAGGGATTTTTGCCAGCTAAAAGTTGTCGCATCTAATAGATCCCATGGTAAATTCATTGAAAATGCAGCAGAGGTCGCATCACATAAAGTAAGACCCTCACGATTTTTTGGTATAATTTCCTTTTCACCAACCATTACACCAGATGTTGTGCCATTCCATGTAAAGCAAACGTCATTATTAAAATCAACAGAAGAAAAATCCACAATCTCTCCGTAGTCAGCTTTTTTAATAGTAGCATCTATTTTTAATTGATTAACTGTATCAGAGGCCCAAGTATTCCCAAAATTTTCCCAAGCTAACATTTCTACATGTCGTTGCCCTAAAAGGTTCCACATTGCCATTTCAAATGCGCCAGTATTAGATGCTGGTACAATACCAACTAAGTAAGACTCAGGAATTTTTAAAATCTGCTTAGTCTTATCGATTGCTTTTTTTAATTTTGATTTGCCAACTATAGATCTATGAGATCTACCTAAAGCCTCTTGCCCTAGAGCTCCTAAATCCCAAGCTGGTGGTTTAGAGCACGGTCCCGACGAAAAACGTGGGTTGGCCGGTCGAACGACCGGTTTACTTATTACCATTATATTACCCTCACAGATATCTGCCTCTCGTTGGGGAGAGGTGTCCCAACACAACCAGTATATATGATGAGAGTATTTGACAACATAAAAATAAGGTATAGTGGGTGGTATAATTTCTTAGTACTCAAGATTAATATGGTAAAAAAATGTATATTGTTACTATAATTTCTAATCCAAATGTTTCTCTTTTAGATCTAGGGGTTATCAAAAAGATTTTGAGCTCTTTTGAAACTTGTAAAAATTTTAAGTGGCTAATGCCTAAGGTCGCCGCAGAATTTGAGATACCTGCAATTCCAGTTTATTTTGAAGAAGTTTGGAAGGAATATCAAACCAAAGAAATTGACCTAACTGTTCAACGTAGTTTTGGAAGAAAAAAGAAAGTACTGATTGCTGATATGGATAGTACTATGATTCATCAAGAGTGTATCAATGAACTTGCTTTTGTGTATGACGTTGGTGATGAAGTTAGTGATATAACACAAAAATCAATGAACGGTGATATTGATTTTGAAAATGCTTTAAGGCAGCGCGTAGCTCTTTTGAAAGGTATGAAAAAAGGGGCTGTAGAAGCAGTTTTAAAGAATAGGATTTCGTTAGTACCGGGAGGAAAGTCTCTAGTAAATACAATGAGACATAGTGGTTGTTATACAGCATTAGTCTCAGGTGGCTTTACATTATTTGCAAACTTTATTGGGTGTAAGTTGGGGTTTAATGAGGTTAGAGCAAATGAGTTACTTTTTGAAAATGAAGTTTTAAATGGGTTGGTACGGGAGCCAATTTTAGGAAAATCTTCAAAACTTACTGCTCTTATTGAGATTAGTAGGCTCTTGGGTGTGAACAAAACTGAATGTATCGCAGTTGGTGATGGCGCAAATGATATAACAATGCTTAGTGCTGCTGGAGTTGGCGTAGCCTTTCACGCCAAGCCAATAGTTCAGGAAGTTGCAGATGTTAAAATTAACTTTGGAGACTTAACCTCTTTATTATTTTTGCAAGGCTATACAGTTGATGAGTTTTATTCTTAGCCTACAGTTTTTTTATTTACCTTTCCAAACAGGCGGACGTTTTTCTGAGAAAGCTCTTGCCCCTTCCAGCTGGTCTTCACTCGAATATAATTTATCAACTGTCTTAAGTTGCCTACTAGTTACCTTTTCCATTGTTTCATGAAAATCCTGATTTTCAGCTTCGCGAACAATCTCTTTTATTGCTGCATAAACAAGTGGTGGACCAGAAGCTAATGTTTCGGCTAACTTCCTTGCACGAGAGAGTAAATCTTTTTTAGGCACAATTTCATTTATAAGACCCCATTTGTAGGCTTCATTTACATCAAACCACCGACCCGTGAAAAGTAATTCCATTGCTATATGATGCGGAATACGTTTTGGAAGCTTTATACTTGCAGCATCGGCCACGGTTCCTGAGAGTATTTCAGGTAAGGCAAATGTTGCGTCTTCAGAGGCTATGATAATATCAGCACTCATCGCTAATTCTAGGCCACCTCCGCAGGCTATTCCATTTACAGCGGCAATTATAGGTTTGTTCAAATTGGGAAGCTCTTGTATACCTCCAAAACCACCAACACCATAATCACCGTCTACGGCCTCTCCATCTGCCGCGGCCTTTAGGTCCCAACCTGCACAAAAGAACTTATCGCCACTGGACGTTAAAATAGCTACTCTTAGGTTTGGATCATCTCTAAATTTGGCGAATACCTCACCCATAATCTTACTTGTCTTAAGGTCTATTGCATTCGCTTTTGGCCGGTCCAGTGTAACTTCTAGAATAGATCCTGAAATTGTAGTTTTAATAGAGGTTGTCATGCTATCTCCGTAATTAATGCATCGGCTACAAACGCACCATGCTTTGTACAAATTAGAGGGTTTACCTCTATTTCAATAAGATTGTTAAAGTTCTTTATTACGTAGGTTTGTAATTTCCATATTGTTTCAACAATAGAAGCTAAGTCTGCACCTTCCAACCCTCTGTAACCTGTGAGGATTTTAAAAATCTTGAGTTGCTTTAATACCATCATAAAGTCACTTTTTGAACTTGGTACGAGGACACTGAAATGATCATCTGACAGTTCAGAAAAAATCCCACCAACCCCAATAGTTAAAATAAAACCTTGGTCATTATTCTTTATTATTCCAACTAACAATTCAAACCCTTTTGGTACCATTTCTTCAATTAGGAATGACCCTGAGTTTGTAACTTTCTTTGCGGCAATTGTGACATCTCTATTTGACAAACAATTTAAATGAACCCCATTTTTTTCTGTTTTATGAGCAACATCTACTGATTTGACCACTAATGGAAACGTTAGATCTTTCGTTGCAACTGGTATATCAGAAAGGGACTCACAGATAATCCCATTTGGTACGTTTATACCCAACTGATTGAGTCTCTCTTTTGCTTCAAATTCGGGAACTAGTTTTGATGCTCCTCGGCTTACAGAAATTAATAATGGTTTTTGTCTGCGTTTGCTTTTCTTTATACCTACTTGTGTAGCTGTTAGCGCCTCTGATAAACCATTAAAAGGAACAATTCCGTTCATCATTAGTCTATCTGCAATATATTCAGGCATAAGTTCAGGTAATGTGGAAACTACAGCTATTTTTGACGATGTTTTTTCTTTAACATCAATTACTACATCAGTAGCAATCTCCCAGTCAGCTAGATCACATCTGTCGGCTCTTGGGTAATCCAATATGAAAAAAGTAAGTGCCAGTTTAGGGTCGATAATGGCTCCCCAGGCGTTAACCATGGCATTTTTGTCTCTCCAGATGTAAGTATGATAGTCAAGTGGGTTTGCTAGGGCCACCTTTGGCCCTAGAGCTACTCTTAAATGTTTTTTTTGCCTTTTATTAAGCTTAGGGAATAATAGACCTTTTTCTATTCCAAGGTCTGCAATCAATGCGGCCTCTCCACCGGAACAACTGACAGATCCAACCTTATTAGAATTTAACTCTCCATGACAATGTAGTAATTTTAATGTTTCTAAAAATGTAGGAAGCTCAGTTAGCAGTTTTATATTTAGTCTTTCTAAAAAAGCTTTTGATGCAGTATGATCTCCTGCTATTGACGCAGTATGAGATTCTGTAGCATTTTTTGCTTGATCAGTACTCCCTGTTTTTATAGCAATTAGAGGAATGCCCCGGCTTTTTGCTTTTCTTGATAAGGCTTCCCATTTTCTAATATCCTTAAAGCCTTCAATGTGAAAACCGATTGCTGTGATACGGCTATCATCTAAAAGGAAAGATGCAATTTCTGCTTGGTCTATTTGGAGCTGATTCCCACAAGTTACTACATAAGCAATTGGAAGGCCTCTATTTTGCATTGTAATATTAATAGCTATATTTGAGCTTTGCGTTAGAATGGCAACGCCTTGTTTAACTGGTTTACAGCCGTGTTGGTCAGGCCAAAGAGCAATGTTATCTAGGGCGTTAATAAAGCCATAACAGTTTGGGCCTAGAATGTGGAAATTTTCAGAGTTGCGGAGTAAAGATTCATTTGCAGTTAATGCATTTTTATCTTCTTTTACCGCCTCTTTAAACCCAGAGGCGAAGCATACCGCCCCCCCAGCCTTCATTTTTCCTAGCTCTTTGACTGCAGTTACTGTTGCATCTCTGTTTATGCCAATAAATACTGCGTCTGGAGTTTCTGGAAGGTTTTGAACGCTATTATAAGTTTGTATACCGGCTATCTCAGTATTTGTTTTGTTTATAATATATAGTTTTCCTTTATAACCAAATTTATGAACCTGCTGGACGACAGCTCTGCACCATTCCCCACCCCCAATAACAGCAAGTATTTTTGGAGAAAATAATCTCGATAGAGTGTTCATAACTTCGTCAAGCCCCAAGTGCTCTTAAAAGATCTCGACTAATTATATGTCGTTGAATTTCAGACGTGCCATCCCATATTCTTTCAACACGTGCATCTCTCCAGAACCGTTCAATAGGTAAATCATCCATTAACCCCATTCCACCATGAATTTGTATTGCTTGGTCCGTTACTTTACCTAAAACTTCACTAGCAAAAAGTTTTGCAGACGCTATTTCTCGGTTTGCAAAACCTCCAGTATCTAATTTTTCTGCCGCCGCTAACGTCAGTAGATCAGCAGCATCTATTTCGGTAATCATATCTGCAAGTTGAAAGCTGATACCTTGAAATTTCCCAATTTTTTGTCCAAATTGTTCTCGAGTCGCAGCGTAATCTAAAGCGTAATCAAAAACCCTTCGTGCCCTACCAACGGACATCGTCGCAACAGTAATCCGAGTTGCATAAAGCCATTCATTCATAACATCAAAGCCACCATCTACCTCACCAAGAACTTGGGAATTTGGTAGCCTACAATCTGTAAACTCTAAAATCATGTTTTTATAGCCGCGATGGCTTACTGACTTGTAACCATCTCGAATTACAAACCCGGGTGTTCCTCTATCGACTAAAAAGGATGTGATTTTCTTCTTTATACCGCGTGGTGTGCTCTCTTCTCCTGTTGCTATAAAAACTATAATAAAGTCTGCATGGTCAGCTCCTGAGATAAAGTGTTTGGAACCATTAACAACCCAGTCCCCCCTATCACGTTTTGCAGTACATGACATACTTCGAATATCAGAACCAGCTCCAGGCTCTGTCATGGCCAGAGCATCCATTTTCTCTCCAGCTAATGCCGGTTTTAGGTATTCGTCTATTTGATCACCTTGGCATGCCATTAATATATTTTGAGGTCGTCCAAAAAAATGATTAAGAGCCATTGATCCTCGGCCAAGCTCTCTCTCTACAAGTGCAAACTCTAAATGGTTTAGGCCAGCACAACCCATCTCTTCTGGAAAGTTGCAGGCATAGAATCCGAGTTCTAAGGTCTTCCTTTTGATTTCTTGAGCTACTTCTTTAGGAACTTCTCCAGTTCTATCTACAAGGTCCTCATGTGGATAAATCTCCTTTTCTACAAAGTTTCGAACAGTAGAAACAATCATCTCTTGTTCTTCATTGAGCCCATATTGCATTCTACTTATCCCTAAAATTATTTCATTAACTTTATTTATATTATAGCCTAGCATTATTTTATTACTGTATAATGTCCAATGAAAATGCTCTGTTTTTAATAACCTGTAAATAGTAATATTCAGTATACTCTCCGGGTTCTATAAGAATTTAATAGTGTTTAGAGGATAATTTTAACAAAAAGCCATTGTTTTACTCCGTTTGCTTCGCAATTATTCCTAACAAATTATATAAAAAAAGGACTTTCCAACCACTAGCTATTGTGTTGTACCCCTATATAAAGGTATATTACAAAGATCAGACCCCAATTATGGACAGTAAAGGAGATTTAAAATGGCATCAAAACCAATGACAAAAACACAGCTTATATCAGCTTTAGCAGATGAAACTGGATCAGATAAGAAAACAGCAGGAGTAGCATTAGACGGTATGATTAGTATAATCAGTCGAGAAGTTTCTGCTGGTGGAGCAGTGACTTTGCCTGGTGTTGGAAAGATTTACTGTAGAGAGCGCCCAGCGCGAACAGTAAGAAATCCAGCAACTGGAGCAACTATGAATAAGGATGCGGACAAAGTTGTTAAAATGACTATTGCTAAGGCACTTAAAGAAAGTGTTAATGGTTAAAGTTTTTTGAACTTCTAAAAATTTACGGGCCATCTTTTGATGGCCCGTTTTTATTTCTATCAAAAAAATACCTATCGACTTACTATTAAAGAGGAATAAATGGATATAAAAGCTATATTTTTAGGTTTAGCTTTTGCCTTTATGTGGTCCAGTGCATTTACATCAGGCTCTATTATTGTCTCTTCAGCACCCCCATTAACATCTTTAGCAATTAGGTTTCTGATTTCTGGATTAATTGGAATTTTATTAGCAAAACGGTTAGGTCAAAATTGGAGTTTGACTCGAAATCAATGGGTAGCCACCTTTATTTTTGGTATTTTTCAAAATGCGATTTACCTTGGGCTCACTTTCGTCGCTATGCAGACCATTGAGGCCTCATTGGCAGCAATCATCGCATCGGCAATGCCACTTATGGTTGGCCTTTCAGGTTGGTTAATTTTTAAAGAGAAAATTAGTACTTTTGGTTTTACTGGATTGATAGCTGGTACTCTTGGTGTCTTGTTAATTATGGGAACCAGGATAAGTGGGGGGGTAGATTTTTTTGGTTTAACAGTTTCAGTTATTGGCATGTTTGCATTAACTTTTGCTACGTTAGCTATAAGAGGGGCATCTTCAGGAGGTAATTTGCTGATGATTGTTGGTTTGCAAATGTTGGTGGGTAGTGTAGTTTTATTTGGAGTCTCTTCTCAAATTGAAACCTATTCTGTTGATTATAGCTGGATGTTGCTTGGGGCCTTCTCTTACACAACACTCGTTCCAGGTCTTTTAGCGACTTGGATCTGGTTTATTCTAGTTGATAGAATTGGAGCAGTCCGCGCATCCACTTTTCATTTCTTAAACCCATTTTTTGGAGTAGTGATAGCGGCAGTTATTTTGGGTGAGTCTATCACCATTATGGATGGAGTAGGTGTAGTTATAATAGCTGCTGGAATTTTAGTAGTGCAATTATCAAGAATCGAGAGTTTAAAATAACTTATATTTTTAGCCTATCACGTGCGCATCTCTTCCAACCTGACCTCTATGAAGTAAAAAATGATCTAGGATTATACAGGCCATCATAGCCTCACCAACTGGTACAGCTCGAATTCCAACACACGGATCGTGTCGCCCTTTAGTTATTATACTGGTGCTCTCACCTTTTTTTGAAATGGTATCCCGCGGAGTTAATATAGATGAAGTGGGCTTTACGGAGAACCTAGTGATAATATCTTGACCTGTAGAGATGCCCCCTAATATGCCGCCTGAATTATTAGACTTATATTCTGGCCCATTATCGCCCATAAAAATTTCGTCTGAGTTTAGCTCTCCAGTAAGGGTGGCAACGGCCATCCCTTTCCCAATTTCCACACCTTTAACGGCATTAATACTCATCATTGCAGAGGCTAAATCAGAATCAAGTTTACCATATATTGGGGCCCCAAGCCCTGCAGGGACACCAGAAGCAACGATTTCTATAGTTGCACCTATTGAACTACCATTTTTTCTTATCTGATCCAGATAGGTACCCCATTTTTTTGAGGTTATAACGTCAGGGCACCAAAAAGGATTTTTCTCTATTTCAGCGTGGTCAAAATTACTTCGATCGATAGATATTTCCCCGATTTGAACTAAGTAACCATTAATTTTTAAGTTTGGAAGTAAGGCTTTTAATACTAACCTAGCAATAGCACCTGCTGCAACACGAGATGCAGTTTCTCTTGCTGAGGAACGTCCACCTCCTCGAGGGTCTCTAATTCCATATTTTTGCCAATAAGTAATATCTGCATGCCCAGGCCTAAATTTATCTATTATTTCTCCATAGTCTTTTGAACGTTGATCCATATTTTTGATTAAAAGCTGAATTGGAGTACCGGTAGTAAAACCTTCAAATACACCCGACATAATTGATACCGTGTCGGGCTCTTGCCTTTGGGTAGTGTATTTGTTTTGTCCAGGCTTCCTTTTGTTAAGCCAACTCTGAATTTCAACCTCACTAACCGGTATGCCAGGAGGACAGCCGTCTATTGTCGCACCTATTGCTGGCCCATGGCTTTCACCCCAGGTGGTTGTACGAAAAAGATGGCCAAAACGATTAAAAGACATTTAAGTTCTCCTGATAAATTGATCAGTTACATATGATACAATGAAAAGCCAAGTAGTTGATGGTAGGTTAGCAGTCTGAAATAAAAACAATGATTTATGTGTCACAGTAGGTTTAGTATTAAAAATACTATCGTCTTGCTATTTATCAGATTAAAAATTATATCGGAGTTACCTCGGGGAGCCTTACTGGCTGAGATGCGATAGCAGACCCGTTGAACCTGAACCGGCTAATACCGGCGGAGGGAAGGTTTGAATCAATCTCAACCTATCCTCCGTTTATATGGAGATAAAAATGAAAATACTTCTATCTATATTCTTTGCTTTAGTAACAGTGTCTGTAGCCTGCGCTAAACCAACCTTGACCGTTTATGCGCCTGATTATTTCACTTCTGAATGGGGCCCTGGTCCAAAAATTAAACAGGAATTTGAAAAAATTTGTGATTGTGATTTACTCTATATTTCTGGTGATTTAATGCCACGCTTAATGATTGAAGGTAAAAGAACAAAAGCAGATGTTGTCATTGGTCTTAATACAGACGTTACCTTTAAAGCAAGAAAGTTAGGAATTTTTGAGGCACACAAACAGGACACTTCTTCTTTGAGTATACCAATAAAGTGGAATGATAAGATTTTTCTTCCGTTTGATTGGTCTCATACTGCCTTTATCTACGACAATACGAAGTTAAAAAACCCGCCACAATCTTTTGATGAACTGCTGAACTCTAAAGATGATATAAAGATAATAATACAAGATCCCCGAACCTCCATATCAGGGCTAGCGTTGGTTTTATGGGTTAAGTCAATTTATGGGTCAAAATCTGAAGAAGCTTTTACAAAGTTAGCGTCAAAGGTGTTAACTGTTACTAAAGGTTGGTCTGAAAGTTATGGGATGTTTACTCAAGGAGAGGCAGATATGGTTTTAAGTTACACTACATCACCTGCATATCATATAATTGCCGAAAATGATAAAAGTAAATCGGCTGCGATCTTTTCAGAAGGCCATTATTTTTTTACAGAACTTGCCGCGATGACTAATAGCTCTAAAGAACCTAAGCTGGCAAAAGAATTTATGAGCTTTATTCTTTCCGATACCTTTCAAAGAATGATTCCGACAGGGAATTGGTCTTTTCCTTCTAACTTGGCACGAGACAAGCTGCCTGAAGAGTTCATAAATTTACCAATGCCTCAGAAAGTATTATTTTATACTGAAGAGGATGCACAAAAATATAGGGATATTGTGATTCAAGAGTGGCTAATAGCTTTTCAAAAATAAGACCTACCTTTTTTGGAGGAGTATTGGTAGTCAGTTTTCTGGTTGTCATTACCGTTGGAACATTAATAGCTGTAGTTTGTCGAATCGAAGGCTTCTCGGGGCTTACTTGGAATGAATGGACCGCAATTCGATTTACATTTTTTCAATCCTTTGTTTCAGCAGCGATAAGTGTTTTGTTAGCTATTCCAGTATCAAGAGCTTTTTTNCGACAAGATTTTATTGGACGGAACATTTTAATCACTCTTCTGGGAGCACCATTTATATTGCCNGTNATAGTTGCAATATTAGGTTTAATATTGGTTTTTGGGAGCAAGGGTATATTAAGCCAGTTAATGGGCTTTAGTGCATTTTCTATTTATGGAGTGCATGGAGTAATACTAGCCCATGTTTTTTTTAATCTACCTTTAGCTACGAGACTACTTCTTCAGGGTTGGAACTCAATATCATCTGAACAATTTAGACTTGGACAGTCACTTAGTTTTTCCCCACTTAATTTCTTTATGCATCTAGAGCTCCCAATGCTATGTCGAGTTGTTCCAGGGGTATTTTTAATAATTTTTTTAATATGCACTACAAGCTTTGCTGTTGCGCTAACACTTGGAGGTGGTCCAAAAGCTACAACAGTTGAGCTCGCTATTTATCAGGCCTTTCGTTTTGATTTTAATCTTTCAAGGGTTGCAATTTTATCTATTATTCAACTTTTAATGTGTGGGTTAATCGCAGTTTTATCAATCTGGATTGCCTTTCCAGCTCATTATGAAGGTGGCCTGGATCGCGTAAGACCTATTGCAACAACTGGTAAAATTTTAGATTTTATTTTTATTGCATGCGCAGCAATTTTTCTTATTCTGCCGCTGGCAATGATTTTAATTCGTGGCTCAGGTAGTTTATTTTTACTACCTCAAAGTGTAATGTTTTCTGCGTTACGCTCAATTTTGGTTTCTTTAGCAGCGACGGGTCTAGCTACTGTTATGACACTATATTTAGCATCTTTGATTGTTTATTACTCGAAAGCATATGAAATCTTTGGTTACCTCCCGATTGCGGCCTCTCCATTGGTTTTAGGAACAGGTCTGTATATAATTTTTTATAACTTTATTGACCCTGGTAAGATGGCTTTGCCTTCAGCTATAGTTATCAATGCGATTATGTGTATCCCATTTTCTCTTAGAATTATAACACCTGCTTTCAAAGACTTAGAAGATAGTTTTGGAAGATTAGCAGATAGCCTTAATCTGATAGGGTGGTCTCGGTTTAGATGGCTTATTTGGCCACGATTGAAGGGGCCCATTGGTTTTAGTGCTGGCTTATCAGCAGCCCTTTCTATGGGAGATCTTGGTGTAATCGTACTTTTTTCAAATCCAAATCACTCAACTTTACCGATGGAAATATACAGACTAATGACAGCGTATCGAATGGATGAAGCATTTGGTGCTGCATTACTGTTGCTAGTGCTTAGTATTTCATTATTTTGGATCTTTGATAAGGGAGGTCGTAAAAATGCTATCACTTAAATCTGTAGAGTACTCGGTAGGGGAATTTAAACTTAAAGCTGACTTTAAGATACCAAGACTATCTAAGGTTGCGTTGATAGGGCCATCAGGGGCTGGAAAATCAACACTTCTTTCGTTGATTTCGGGGTTCCTCAAGCCAAACTCGGGGAGCATTATTATTGATAATGAAGATGTAACAACGAAACTCTCCAACCAGAGAAGAGTGACGACTATCTTTCAGGACGGTAACCTTTTCCCTCACTTAACCGTCAAAAAAAATATTAGTCTAGGGCTTAGGCCAGATCTAAGATTGAATAGTGCACAACAAAGTGTACTCGATTATGCTATCGACAGAGTGGGTTTGACTGATTTGGTGGATAGAAAACCTGGTAGCCTATCTGGAGGGCAACAGAGTAGAGTTTCATTGGCAAGAGCTTTAGTTAGGGATTGTCCATTACTATTACTGGATGAGCCATTTTCAGCGTTAGGCCCTTCATTAAAGTCTGATATGATAGAATTGGTTGACCAAATCTCTAATGAAAAAAAACTTACAGTTTTGTTTGTAACCCATGATCCAGAAGACGCAAAAAAAATATGTGATCTATCAGTAGTAGTTGGTAATGGTTGTGTCTCTTCTCCCATATCAACAACAAAACTGTTTGAGAACCCACCTAAGATATTAAGGGATTATTTATAAGTAATTCCTTTAGTTCAAAAAACTATTTCTGTTTTATTGAAGCCCATACACGCTTGTTAGTTAAATAAAGTAACCCGCTCAACACAATTAAAAAAAACACTGCAAGAAAACCAGTATGCTTTCTTGCGTTCAGCTTAGGTTCAGCTGTCCACATTAGAAAAGCAGAAACATCCTCTGCTATATGATGGATTGATGTTGAGTGTCCATCAGCATAAGTCACATCATCCCCGTAAATCGGCGGAGCCATTCCTATCCAGCCACCTGGATAAGCTGTGTTGGCATATAAAGTAACCCCTGCTTCCTCCTTTTCTTTACCCGTATAACCAGTGAGTAAAGAGGCAATATATTCAGGACCACCAATTCCTTTAAAAAGTTGATTGATACCAGACCCATAAGGCCCGTGAAAACCAGCACGCGCTTTTGCCATTAATGATAAGTCTGGTGCCCCAGCTGCATTGTTTTTTGGAAAATTATCGGACGGTTTTAGTGCCCTATATTCACCAGAGACTGGATCAAACAGATTAATATTAGCACTTTCGTCATTTATTGAAAAATTTGCCACATAAGCCTTCATTTGATTTACAGGCAATCCTGGACCACCCTCATCAGAGATTGTTCTCATTGGTACGTATTCTAGGCCATGGCAGGCCGAGCAGACTTCAGTATAAACTTGTAGTCCACGCTGAAGTTGCATCTGATCATATGTACCAAAGGGACCTTCAAACGAGAAATCAACATCGTGAGTGTGGCCTTCTTTACCCGCTGAAAAGGATGGTCCTGTAAAAGAAAAGAACAAAACGACTATGAAGGAGAATTTTTTTAACACGGTTATTTCCTCTATTTTGTTAGGTTCGTTACTGAGTCAGGAGGATTATCTTTAACTGGGTAATGTGAATTGAAGTCTTCTTCTATTGTTTCAGGCGGAGTTAAAGGTTTTTCTATTAGACCTAAGATAGGCAATATTAGTAAAAAGTATGCGAACCAATAGGAGGCCGCAATGAGTGAAAAAGTTGCATAGGGCTCTTCAGCAGGCATTGCGCCAAGCCACATTAGGGCAAAAAAGTCAAAAACTAGTAAGCCAAACCACCACTTTAGCATTGGTCTATATCTACCAGATCGTGCAGAAGAGCTGTCCAACCAAGGGACTACGAACAGAACACCAATTGCCCCAAACATCGCAAGAACACCAAAGAGTTTAGCATCTATGATACCCCCACTTAAAAACCCAGCAAATTGAACGACCCAAACCTCTGAAGTGAAAGCCCTAAGGATTGCGTAATACGGCAAAAAATACCACTCAGGGACAATATGTGCTGGAGTAACGAGTGGGTTTGCTTCCATATAGTTATCAGGATGACCCAGATAGTTTGGCATAAAACCTACTATCGCCCAGAAAATTACCATTATCACACTTAGAGCAAAGAGATCTTTCATTACGAAATATGGCCAAAATGGAAGAGTATCTTTTTGAGCTTCTGCTTTTGATGTACGCCTAACTTCAACGCCAGTTGGGTTATTATTTCCTGTCGTATGAAACGCCCAAATATGAACTACAACCAAACCGGCTATGATGAAAGGGAG
>NZVE01000081.1 GCA_002697345.1 Paracoccaceae bacterium
TTCCTTTGAAGAAGCACGAAAACTAGATCTACCATTTATAACAGAAATTGTTTTAGCAGAAGCCGAAGCATTGACATTTAAGAGAGGTCTACCAGATTCCGTACCATTCTTTAATAATAATCAAAAAGGTTCAGAAATACTCAGAATTTACTAAACTTAAAAACTAGAACTTCAATATCTGATTTATCAAAAACTTTTAGATTAGTAAGCTAATTTATCTGGGTCACCTAATCCGTTTATTCTGGCGCATGCAATAGCAGTGTTAGCTAACAAACATGATATAGTCATTGGGCCAACCCCTCCTGGAACTGGAGTAAGGGCTCCCGCAACTTCTGAAACACTCAAAAAGTCAACATCCCCTACAATTTTTGATTTTCCATCTTCTGACTGAACTCTATTTATTCCTACGTCAATAACCGTAGCGCCCTTTTTTATCCAATCTCCTGAAATCATCCCAGGCCTGCCAACTGCTGCGACCACTATATCTGCCTGAGCAGTAACATCTTTTAAGTTTTTTGTCCTACTATGAGCAATGGTGACAGTACAGCTCTTACTTAGTAGTAGCTGAGCCATGGGTTTACCTACTATGTTAGATCTCCCAACAACAACAGCAGTCAGACCTGATAAATTTCCATCATAATAATTTAAAAGTAATTTTAAGCACCCTAAAGGGGTACATGGAACCATCGCTTTTTGTCCTGTAGCAAGCAAACCGACGTTTGATATGTGGAAACCATCAACATCTTTGGAAGGATTAATAGAATTAATAATTAAGTCCTCATTAAGATGATCAGGAAGAGGTAATTGTACTAAAATCCCATGAATTGTATTATCAGAATTTAAACTTTTTATCAATTCTAATAGATGTTTTTCAGTCGTATCTACCTCAAGTCTATGCTCTACTGACTTCATCCCTACTTCAATTGTCTGCTTACCTTTAGATCTTACATATACGTGACTTGCTGGATCATCCCCGACGATAACAACAGCTAGACCAGGAGTAATATCGTGATCTAACTTTAAAGTCTTTACATAAGCCGCAACCTTTTCTTTAAGCTCTGTCGCAAAAGCTTTTCCATCGATTATATTTTGCAAAGTTATTTTCTCCAAAAACTATATGAATCTCAGTTCTATTATTATTTTACCTTAAGTTGAGAGCTCTGGATCTAAAGTGTTATCACCCTTTATTTTAGGCTTCTTAGCCCTTGGAATTGAGACTACTGAAGATTTCACTTCAGCTAATCCATCATCGTCATCGTCTCGATTTAGCGGCTTTCCAGAGATTACTTTGACTATTTCAGGACCAGTTAATGTCTCATATTCGAGAAGTCCTAATGCCAAATTCTCAAGATCCTTAGATTGTTCAGTTAAAATTCTTTTTGCCGTTTCATAACCCTCATCTATGATCTCTTTAACTTTTTCATCAATTATTTTTTGGGTCATACTGGAGTGATTAGATCCGCCACCATACATTCCGAGGTAAGATGTTTGCTCATTTGCATAGTCAACATGCCCTAACTCTTTAGTAAAACCAAATTGAGTTACCATCGCCCTAGCAATCTTAGTGCATTGTTGAATATCAGATGCCGCTCCAGAGGTTACATTATCTACCCCAAAGATTAGCTCCTCAGCAACTTTTCCACCCATGGCCATTGCTATTTTTGACTTATACTTTTTATAAGTGACAGATAATTGATCTCGTTCAGGTAAGCTCATAACAAGCCCTAAGGCTCGGCCCCTGGGTATAATAGTAGCTTTATGTATGGGATCGTGTTCAGGAACGTTTAACCCAACTACTGCATGACCAGCCTCATGATACGCCGTTAACTTCTTTTCATCTTCTGTCATTACCATTGAACGACGTTCAGAGCCCATCATTACCTTATCTCTGGCACTCTCAAAGTCACCCATTGTAACAAATCTTCGTCCAATTCTAGCAGCTAACAAGGCAGACTCGTTTACCAAATTAGCCAAATCAGCTCCAGAAAATCCTGGTGATCCCCTTGCTATAATCCTTAAATCCACATCAGGACCCAATGGAACTTTCTTAGAGTGGACCTTAAGAATTTTTTCTCGTCCTTTAATGTCTGGGTTTGGTACCTGAACTTGCCTATCAAATCTACCAGGTCTAAGAAGTGCTGGATCAAGAACATCTGGCCTATTTGTTGCCGCTACAATTATTATTCCTTCATTAGCCTCAAAGCCATCCATTTCAACCAATAGTTGATTTAATGTTTGTTCTCTTTCATCATTTCCACCACCATAACCTGCCCCACGTGATCGCCCGACAGCATCAATCTCATCAATAAAAACAATACATGGAGCATTTTTTTTTGCTTGCTCAAACATATCCCTCACTCGAGAGGCACCAACACCAACAAACATCTCAACAAAATCTGAACCAGAAATTGTAAAAAATGGAACTCCTGCCTCTCCAGCAATAGCTCTAGCTAAAAGTGTTTTACCTGTTCCTGGAGGACCAACTAAAAGGGCCCCTTTTGGAATTTTACCACCAAGGCTTGAAAACTTTTGAGGTTCTCTCAGAAACTGTACTATTTCCTCAAGCTCATCTTTTGCTTCATCAATGCCTGCTACATCATCAAAAGTGATTTTTCCTTGTTTTTCTGTAAGTAGTTTAGCCCGACTCTTACCAAAGCCCATGGCTCCACCTTTCCCACCACCTTGCATACGATTCATAAAGAAAAGCCATATTCCTATAATGAATAAAAATGGTAATAAAGTTCCCACGTAAGATAAAAGTCCATTTTTTTCCTGTGGCTTTGCGTCTATCGCTACTTTGTTTTGAAGAAGTATCGGTGTCACATCTACACCTTGTGGTTTTACAGTCATGTATTGCTGAGTAGCTGTTTGAAAAATTATTTGTTCGCCATCTAGTGTCGCCCCCGAGACTTCTCCTTTTTCTACAATTGAGATAAAATCTGAATACGGAATTGTCCTAGAGCTTAGGGTAACTTTATCTCCACTAAATAAATTAAATAACGCTAGTATTAATAAAAACAATACCACCCAAAAAGCTACTTGTTTTACATTATTACTCAATGGAATTCTCCCAACAAATCATTTCTGCTATATTATACAAATGTTTATGATCTTTAGATAGGTATAACTTTCGCAGGTTCAATACCTAGTCACACCCGAAAAAATCTTTTTCTTTTATATTAAGACTTAGCTCCCATAAATTATCTCTTTCTAAGAAAAGTGATAGCTCTAGATTATTACCATCCCAAACTGCAGGGGATGAAATTAGTGTATATTTTGGTATACCAAAGTTTTTCCAATTAGTGAAACCCAACAATGCCTTTTCACCTAAAGGTCGGATACAGTACTTGGATAGTTTAGGACCCTTAACATACCACCTATGGTCCCAAACGTTATTAGGTTTAGTAGCATAGTGCTCTATCGCTTTATACTCTCTACTCATTCTCATTTTTTCTTCCACAGGAAAAAAATAAAATCCTTTTAATGTGTGAGGCCTATATTTTGAAAATGATGTCATTAAATTACTTAATTCCGATGATCTCGGTCCAAACTCTGACTTTGCCAAGAATAGTATTGCTTTAAGCAATAACCTCCTTTGGATTTCAACAGGGTGGTTCAAAAGTAAAGGCACGTTAAATATAATATCCCCATCTTTAAAAGATACACACTCTTTTGCAACAACCCCAGTATATATATCCAGTGCCTGGCTTGCATCACGAAGGTTCTTAGATGCAGTGATCACGCTTTCCGTATTTATACCCATTTGATCTAGTAAACTTAAGGATTTTCGAATTCTCACCCGATGAAAATTTTGATCATCATTCGCTGGATCTTCAATCCATTTATTCTTCGTTACTTTTAAGAATGTTCGTAACTCCTCTCGGCTTACATCGATCAATGGTCTTAAATAAATTATATTATCAAGTTCAAATGAAGGTAGCATTTGCGAGAGCCCATCAACTCCAGCTCCACGAGAAAGTCGTATAAAAAAGTTCTCGACAACATCATCTCTATTATGGCCCAAGGCTACGCAACTAATATTATTTTCTACTGCCCATTTAGTTAGGAGTTGGTACCGAGCTTTCCTAGCAGATGCCTGTACATTTCCTTTTTTATCCCAATTTTTCCAAGTTAACACACTATGTAAGATTCCTAATTTTGAACAAAATAGTGAAACTTGATTAGCTTCATGCTCTGCCGTTGGCTTGAGGTCGTGGTTAACAGTTGCAACTAATATCGTCTTTTTAGTTTCTTGAGCCCATTTGTAAATTAAAAGTAATAAGGCAATTGAGTCTCCACCTCCAGAAACTGCAACACCAATCTTAGAGTGTTTAACTCCAAAAACCTTATCAAAATCTATAGTTAACTCTGGGTACTTATCTATTTTCACTGACAGTTTAATTCCATAGCTTTTTGAGATGCATCATTTACGAAATTTGATCTTGGGTGCTCAACTCGAAGTTCCGTGAGCATTAAGCAAGCTCGCTCAAACTGATTCGACTCAGCAAAAGAAACACTCAGGTAGTACAGTGCTTCTCCAGATCGGGGAACTTTTGGAAAACTAGAGTAAATATCCAGATAAACTTTTGCAGCCTTACTCCACTGTTTTTCAACCATTAATGTCTTGCCAAGTAAAAACATAAGCTCCGTTCTTATCGTTCCAATAGGATAAGCATCCAGAAAAACCTCTAATCGAGCCATAACTCCTGTGGGGTTACCAGCCCTCAATGATGTCTCGATTAAATATAGCTCATTTCTCTCGAGTGCAGTTAAACCTATAAACATTTCAGAATTACCAGGAATTTCTTTTAATCGAACTGGAGGTTTACCGAGCATATTCCCTAGCGAGAAATTCTCTATATTGCAATCTAGCTCGATATCACAAAGTCTAAAACGAATATCAGCAATGTGATTCGTACCTTCTCGAACGATTCTTTCAATGCGGTATTGTAGATTCTCCACTTGGGATATTATATTTATTAATTCTTTTTCAATACTTTTTATCCGATCTAGGTGTTCCCCTTTTATTATCAGATTTTCAACTTTGGAGGTTTTTAACTGCAGTTCAAGGGACTTGATCTCACCGAAAAGAGATGGGAGCTCAGCCCTTATATCTGAAAGTGTTCGATCCTGAGAAAAACCTACCGTGCTTAACCAAAAATAACAAAAAAACAAAAAAGTAATACGCATATAATTCATAACTTAATTCCTACGAATAGTGGTAACAGCTCGTCTATTTGCTGAATAACACTTCTCAGAGGAGCATATTTTGAGTGGTCTTTCCTTTCCAAAGGTTGATGTCTTAAGTCGATCTTCTTTGACGCCATTTAAAATAAGAAAATCTCTAACTGCCGCAGACCTTTTTGCACCAAGCGCTAAGTTATATCCTCTAGTGCCCTGTTCATCTGCATAACCAGTGACAGTAATTGTATACTCATTATTTTCATTCAACCAAACAGCTTGTGAGACCAAAATATACCTCGCACTGTCATTAAGATCAGCGTTATCAATATCAAATAAAACAGTTTGCCCAATCACTTCAGTAAAGTATTCAACCTCTTCGAAGTCTATAAGACCATTAATTGTAGAGGGGTTACCGTTAGTTTCTTCGATATCGTTTGTGCACGCAAAAATTAGTGCAGTCATTATCAGGCAGATAACTTTAAAAAAAAACTTCATTAGCTTCCATCCATTTAAAAAGAAATTTTCAATCTGATAAAACTTTAACATAAGTTAGTAACATTGGATATCTCTGCTTTAATTTAACAATTTTGACCATGACGGGTCTGATGAATTTGCACGCACCGGTTTCAAGTTTTGTCCAGTTATATCAACTGAGTAAAGTGTTGATGAACCTCCAGAACCTGAAGTTTCTCTAGTAAACATTATAACTCGCCCATTTGGTGACCATGTTGGGCCTTCGTCTAAAAAAGACGTCGTTAAAAGAATTTCCTCCAACCCTTCCGAGTTCATAATCCCAATATGAAAAACACCCTCATTTTGTTTAGTAAAAGCAATTAAATTACCTGTAGGAGCCCAAAAAGGCGTCCCATAACTACCTTTTCCAAAAGAAATTCTTTTTGCGTTACCTCCAGAAGATGGCATAATATATAGTTGTTGAGTTCCTGAACGATCGCTTTCAAATACCACTTTTCTACCGTCAGGCGAGAAACTTGGAGCCGTATCTATAGCGACTGAAGATGTAAGTCGAGATCGTGAATTAGAGGCTATATTGAGCTTGTATATATCAGTATTAGATCCAGCACTTAACGAGAAAACTATGTCTTCTCCATTCGGCGAAAAACTAGATGAAAAACTCATTTCTCCAGGGTTTTCTTGTAAAATTATTTTCGTTCGTGATCTTATATCTAATAGGTAAATCTGAGGAGACCCTGACTCATAAGAAGTGAAAAGTAGTTTATTTCCATTAGGAGAAAACCTTGGAGCTAGGACGAGAAAATCCTCTTCATTAGTGAGAAAGACTTGATTAGCTCCATCATAATCCATCAAAACTAAACGCTTTTTTAAATTATTTTTTGGCCCCTTGTGTGCTACAAAGGCCACTCTGCTATCAAAATATTTTTGTTCTCCAGTTAATCTCGAGTAAACCTCATCAGCTATCTTGTGTGCTATTCTACGCCAACCCTTTTTAGGTCCAGAAAACTTCAATCCATTTCCAATCTGGGTCTCTGAAAAAACATCGAATAGACGAAATTTTACAGTAATATTGGTTGTTCCATTAGAAGAGACCGAGCCTACCAACAATGCTTGTGAATTTATAGTTTTCCAATCTCCAAAACGAATTGGGTGATTAAAATTGGTGATTTCATATGCCTGGGTATGGTCTTCAATAATTTTAAACAACCCTGTTCCGTATAGATCATCAATAATCACAGATGTGAGGTTTTCACCTATCTCACTTAAGTTATTTTCAGCTACAAAACTAGGTAGAGCAAGAGGTAAAGGCTCAATTATTCCTTTATTAATTTCTATTTTAAGTGGTTGACCAAGTGCAAGCGTACCACAAAAAACTAAGGATAATGAAAGTATTAAGGGTATTATTTTCAAAATTAAACTGTTGTTAAATAACTTCTTCATTTAAGGCTCATTCCCTTTAAATTGAACCGTGCTTCCACGTTCTTCCAATAACTATATTTACTTTTTGGCAATTGATACCCCTTAAGCCCACAGCGAATTATAGCACGTCTTGCCGCATCAAACAATTTACTAGCTGTCATATAATCACCGCCTGAAAAAGAATCAAAACTTATAGATGAAATTATAGGTTTTCCATTTTCTTTTAATGAAAAAGAAACCAAAATATCTGCTTTTAAAATATCCGGCTCCTGCCCCACGAGATCGAAGTTAAAACATTCTCCAACAGCAGGTTCTAATATTCCTTGGAGCATTTTTTTTTCAACTAGATCATTAGAGCTGTCATTTTCAAAAGCCTCTTTGATTATTTCATCAGATATTTTTATTACTGGTAAATTTTGATATAATTCTTTGCTACTCTGCAAACTAGCTTCCTCTTTACTTAAGAGATCTGTTAACAGAGGTTTTAACGTTTCTGATTCAAATAAAGTCTTACGTTCTGCGGGTAACACAGTTTTTGTCTCTCGCTTCCCCAATAAGACATCATTCAAAGAGCTGTCACTCAACATTAATCCAGGTTTTTCTAAATCCTTTTTTAGATTCAACTCAACCTCACTCAAATCTCTAGATTTTATCCCCACACTATTTGATATTATTTCTGAAGTGCTTTCGTCACCTACCAATTGTTCACCATTAACTCCAATCTTAGTATTATTATGTTTTAAAGATATTAATGCTGACCCGTCGGTACTTTGTAGCTCTGAAATAGCTGTAACTTTTAGGGACTCGTCTCTTCCCAAAAACAGTTTAGCACTATACTCTTTTTCACTGAGAAATCGGGCTTTTGTGGTTAGGGAAGTTGGAATAGGGGCAAGGATTTTTGAACCAAAAAAACCACCCACAAGTACACTTGAAATTAACACCGCATGCCCGAATCCTGATAACCATAGGCCAATACTAAAATCTGTGCTCGAATTCATCTTCAACACTAATTATTCACCTTAGTTTACTAATAAGGGTCCATCATTTTCTGTAACAAAAGTAATTTCCAAATAACCTCTTCGATTCAGTGCGCCAATTACTTGAGCAACTTTTTCATACTGTACGACACCATCCACCCGCAAAAATACTTCTTTATTTTTTCTCTGCGCAGAAATTACATCAAGCTTAGAAATTAACTCATTAAGTTTAACAGGCGTGTTCATTACTAAATACTCTCCAGTACCTGTTAGGGTAATTTCTAATGGCACTTCAAGCTGATTTGGCAAGAAATTAGCAGCTGTTTTGGGAAGATTTACTGGAACTCCAACAATCATTAGAGGCGCCGTCACCATGAACACAACAAGAAGCACTAGCATAACATCCACAAAAGGTGTCACATTTATTACCGAAATTAGCTTTTGATGAAATTTCTGGTGATACCTGCGCTTTATTCTCCGCACTCCAGAATAATGGAACTCAACCGCCATTCCTAAGAATCCAATTCCCGTGAGAACTCTGTGCTAAGCTCATCCGCAAAAATCTCTAATGTTCTAACTATGCGGTCTAAATCAACCGAAAGTTTATTATAAAATATTAAAGCAGGTATAGCCGCAAACAAACCCAATGCTGTTGCGACCAAGGCCTCAGCTATTCCGGGCGCAACAATAGCCAAATTTGTATTTTGAGAAATTGCAATTTCGTCAAATGCATTTTTTATACCCCACACTGTTCCCAAAAGGCCTACAAAAGGTGCCGTAGAACCCACTGTAGCCAAAAAGGCCAGTCCATAACTTAACTTTTCTTGCTCTTTCATTATAATAATATCAACCGAACGCTCAATACGCGAAGAAACTCCAGCGGTAGATCCACCATTCTCACTTTTAGATTTCTCCCATTCAGCCATACCTGTGGCAAAAACTAAGCTTGACGGGCCTTTAGATCTCTCTTTAACCATTTTGTATAATTCATCTAAAGATATATCAGACAAAAATATCTTATCAAATTTTCTTACCTGATGACGAACTAATCTAAAGCTAATTGTCTTTTGAATAATGATGGTCCACGACCAAACTGATGCCATTAAAAGAATAACTGCAACCAGTATCAAGACAATTGATGTTTGCTCAATTAATGTGAAAATTATATTACACCCTTTCCTATGAGGCATACCACCTCTGCTCGCATTTGCACCTACTCTTATTCTTTTACTATCTTTAATTATGGGTATGGATTATATTTTATAACTTTTAAATTAATATTACTATCACTCATCTATAAAAATATTCTTTTTTTTGTACTCTAACATTATTTGAAAAATATTTACTGGTATTCTTGAAATCCCCTTAAAAAGGTTAACGCAAGCAATTGTAACAATTGCCTTAAATATTATAACTCCCTTAACAAAAATAACTTGAGATAACACAACTCTAGCAGATGTCAGTTTTTCAATTTTTGTTTTTATTAAAAGTGTATCATCAAATTTTGCTGACGATAGATAATCAGCTTCAACCCTCCTAACAGTAAAAACTTTTTTTTGTTCAACCATCATTTTTTTTTGATTTATACCTAATTTTCTTATCCATTCACTTCTGGCCCGTTCAATAAACTTTAGGTAGTTTGCGTAATAAACAACACCTGCCAAATCTGTATCTTCGTAGTAAACTCGGCAACTGAATTCATGGCATTTTTGAGACATAAATTTAATACTCCTGATAAACTATGACTTTAACGTAGGAATTACTTTAATACTTATCAAATAGATCGTTACTTTTTTTCTGAACTTCTAAACCCAAATGGCGCCAAGCATTATCAGTGAGCATCCTACCCCTGGGCGTGCGTTGTAATAAACCTTTCTGTAACAAATATGGCTCTATAACCTCTTCAAGAGCGTCACGGCTTTCAGCTAGTGCTGCGGCCAGTGTTTCGACACCAACTGGGCCACCTTGATAACCTTCAGCAATTAATCTTAAGTAACCCCGATCTGCTGCATCCAATCCAAGATTATCCACACCAAGTTTAGTTAAAGAGACATCAGCTAAGCTACGAGAGATTTTACCATCATTTTGAACTACAGCAAAATCGATTACTCTCCTTAAAAGTCGGTTAGCTATACGCGGAGTACCACGCCCTCGCTCTGAAATTTCTTCAATTCCATTTGAATCAATTGGAACCCCTAACAGCTGAGCACCCCTCAAAATAATTTGATTTAATTCGTTCACGGAATAAAACTGTAGTCTGATTGGTATACCAAATCTATCACGTAAAGGGGTCGTTAACAAACCAAGACGTGTAGTAGCACCAACCAAAGTAAAGGGTTGCAGCTCAATTCGAACAGTTCGCGCCGAAGGGCCTTCTCCTATCACTAGATCTAATTCAAAATCTTCTAAAGCTGGATATAGAATTTCCTCAACTACCGGGTTCAACCGGTGGATCTCGTCGATAAAAAGAACATCATTTTTTTCTAAATTTGTTAAAATGGCGGCTAAATCTCCCGCTCTTGCCAATACTGGGCCAGACGTCATCTTAAAATTTACACCCATCTCACGAGCTATAATCTGTGCTAACGTTGTTTTCCCTAACCCTGGTGGTCCATGGAATATTGTGTGATCAAGCGCAACTTTTCGTTTTCGGGCACTATCTATAAAGATTCGTAAGTTCTCTCGAACCTCTTTTTGACCAATAAATTCAGATAGCATCTGAGGTCTCAAAGCTCTATCGACATCTTCTGATTGAACTTCTGAACTTAAGTTTAATATTTCGCTATCACTTGAAACCATAATTTAAAGTGTCCTTTTCTGTCTCTCCACCTAAAAACCCTTAATATTAATTGGCTACTGCTAAAAGTTTCAAAGCTAACTTAATTACAGCAGGGGTTTCAAGTAACTCAGATTTTTCAACAGCTTTTGCAACTGCCTGCGCTGCATCCCCATGTGAATACCCTAGATTTATAAGTGCTGACAACGCTTCTGCTTGGATACCTGAAGAACTTAGTTCATTTCGCTGATTTATGGTTGAAGATCCATCTCTCAAGCTCGATTCATTTAAATCTAAAACCTCAAACTCTCCCAACGACATTACAGCTGGTACTTTATCTTTAAGCTCGATCACTACACGCTGAGCAGTCTTTGGCCCTATACCCTTCGCTGCTTTTATTGCGTTCCAATCACTAATGGAGATTGCTCGAGTAACACCTTCTGGTCCAATTGTTCCCAAAATCGTCATCGAGGCCTTAGCACCGACCCCTTGAACAGTCATCAATAATCTATGCCACTCTTTTTCGATTAAGGTAGTGAACCCAAACAATTGCAATATATCCTCTTTTACCAGAAGATCAGTATACAAAGACACAGGCTCTCCAGTCACTGGTAATAATGCAAGAGTTCTATCAGAGCAATAAACAGCATATCCGACACCATTCACATCAATGAGAACATAGTCTTTGCCACGATAATCAACTTTTCCTGATAGTTTGCCAATCATCGTTTTGCCTTTCTAATAGCCAATTCAAGGTTAGAACCTGCATTAAGATGGAACGCGTGGCAAATAGCTATAGCTAGAGCATCAGCAGCATCTGAACCTAAAATTTTTACTCCAGGAAGTTGTATTTTAACCATATGTTCAACTTGCCTTTTATCCGCGTGACCAACCCCAACAACTGATTTTTTTATAGTGTTAGGCGCATACTCGCCAATTGGTAAGCCAGCTATTGCCGGCACCAACATCGCGACACCCCTTGCCTGTCCTAACTTTAAGCTATTCTCTCCATCTTTATTTACAAATGTTTTTTCAACTGCCACTGCCTCAGGCTTTAACTCCTTAACTACAAAAGTTAATTGATTAAAGAGGCTAACTAATCTTAGAGCCAACTCAACTCCCTCTGACTTACAAACCCCGTTTGCAACATGACTTAGACGTGATCCATTTGACTCAATTACTCCCCAACCCAAATTACGAAGGCCAGGATCAATTCCTAAAACTCGCATACTCTCTCACTCATCAGCTATTAAAAAAGAGTAGCACGAAACAAGAACATTTGCAAAGTTAAGTATTGATTAATTCAAAGCATTATCAAATATGTAATATCAGAGAACTAAACTATTTGATCTCTCTTTGCATCCTCAGTGTCATCCACTCTCCCAACGATTTTTTTTGTATAAGTTTAAAACCAGCTCTAATATAAGCGCGTAATACTTCATCATACTGTTCATTCAATAAACCTGATAAAATTATAGTCCCCCCGAAGGCACAATGCTCAGAGAACTCGGGCACCATATCAATCAATGGCCCCTTTAAAATGTTTGCAAAAATTAAATCATAGGGCCCTTCCTCACTTATGCTTGGATGACTGAAGCCTTTAGATTGAATACACGATACTTTTTGCTCTAATTTATTAGATATGAGATTTATTTTTGTGACAGCAACTGCTGTTGGGTCAATATCACTTGCAATTATAGTTTCATCCCAAATTTTTGCTGCCGCCATCGCTAAAACGGCAGTTCCACAACCTATATCAATTATCTTCTTTGGTGAAACCCCCTCAGCTATCAAGTCATTTAATACCAATAGACAACCCTTTGTTGTTCCATGTTGTCCTGTGCCAAATGCCATAGAAGCCTCTATAAGAAGTCCAATAGAAGATTTTGGGACCTTGTGAGCATCATGATTACCAAATAGAAAAAATCTTCCCGCTTCAACAGGTGGTAAGTTTCTTTGCACATGTGAAACCCAGTCTTGGTCGGGAACATCAGAGAAAGTAAATGGTTTTGCACCATAAGCAAAGCTTAATAAAGTAAGTTCAATTTCGTTAGGCTTTTTGGTATAATACCCTCCAACCTCCCATGTGTTTGATTTATCTTCAATCTCAAACACACCTATTCCAACTGGAGCTGGATCTAAAGACTCCAGAGCTTCACCAAGTGCTGAAGCATTTTCTTTTCCTAATAATGTTGTAAATGCGGTAAACGTAGACACTAAACATTTATTCCAGCTAAACAAGTAATACCTGTACCACCAATTCCACAGTAACCTGATGGATTTTTAGCTAAATATTGTTGATGATAGTCCTCTGCAAAATAGAACAAATCAGAATTCAAAATTTCTGTTGTTATCTTGCCGTAACCACTATTAACAAGTGCCTTTTCATATTTCACTTTCGTCTCATTCGCGACCAAAATTTGAGTGTCATTTGAACAATAAATACCACTACGGTATTGGGTTCCTAAGTCATTCCCTTGTCTCATTCCTTGCGTTGGATTGTGAGATTCCCAAAAAATTGCCAAAAGCTTATTATATGAAATAATAGAAGGGTCAAAGACAAGCCTTACAACTTCATTATGCCCTGTCATGCCAGTACATACTTCTTGATAGGTTGGATTCAATGTAAACCCAGATGTGTAGCCCACCATGGTAGTGTAAACGCCTTCCAAGCTCCAAAATATCCGCTCTGCACCCCAAAAACATCCCAGTCCAAAAATTGCTACATCCATTCCATTAGGGATTTTTAAGTTTAATGGACGTCCATTTACAAAATGATAATCAGCAGTAATTAACGCTTCATCACGCCCTTTAAGTGCAGTCTCTAACGAAACCATTTCTATAGTTTTTTCTCCAAAGCCAAACATGCATAAACTCCATCATTGTTTTAAATATATTCTATATCAGATTTATAACTTACTCTCTATTTCTTTTCCTTATATTTAAAATTGTCTCAGCACCAGGTTCTGGGTTTCTTGGAACAAAAAAAGCCAAGATCAAAGATAAAAGAGCCATAAGTGCAGCCATAACAAAAATACCAGACGGTTCTACAATCCAAATGTATCCTAAAACTGCTGGTAGAAATACAGCTGGTATATGATTTATTGTAAATGCCACAGCAACTGAGGATCCAATATCATGTGGTTCAGCTATTTTTTGAAAATAAGTTTTAATTGCAAAAGACATCGAAAAAAATAAGTGGTTTGCTATAAATAATATTATACCAACCGTAACAGTCCAATCAAAATAATAGATCCCTGCATAGGCCAAAAAAATTATTGTTAGTCCTACATATTCGACTATTAAAATCCATCTTTCACCAAACAAATTAATAGCCTTACCTACTATCGGAGCAAAAAGCATACTTACTATAAAGTTTAGAAGGAATAAGATCGTTACTTCATGAACTTGAAAACTAAACTTCTCAACCATCATAAAGGCAGCAAAAACAAGAAATATTTGTCTCCTAGCTCCCGACATAACCTGAAGGGCATAATACAACCAATATTTTTTTCGAATTATCACTTTATTAATCTGAACCCGCGGAGTTTCAAAGCGAGGATAAAATAATAAACATAACACTGCTATGAGAACAGTTATTGCTCCAGATGTTAAATATACAAATCCAAAAGATAAATTAAATGCCTTCCACGTAACAACCAATGTACCATATGCTACTAATGACGAAAATGATCCGACAGCAGAAATCCAACCTAAGGTCTGTGGAGCTACTTTTTTATCTATCCACTGAAGTTGAAGAGATTGATTGGCGGCCTCAAAATAATGAAAACCAATAGATGCAAGGAAAGTTAAAATTATAATTCCACCAAATTGAGGAAAAAATGCTGTAAGGCCACTAGCAATACCTAAAAGTATTAAAGATAGAAGAGCAAGTAATTGCTCTCTTACAAAAAGAAGTACAAAAATTACACCAACCGCTAATAAACCAGGGATTTCTCTTATGCTATGAAGCCATCCGATCTCGACTCCAGTGAACCCCGCCATTTCAATAACAAAATTATTAAGTAATGCCGTCCAGACAGAAAATGCCATCGGCATTGCAAAGGCCATTAAAATCAACAAAAATACTGGTTGTCTTACAAAGGAAAACTCCTTCGCATCAACTAAATTAGTCGAATGTTTGTAATTGCCAAAAATCATAAAACCTCTGTACCGACCTAATCACAAATTAGCGAGGATAATAAAAAAAGGCCGCTGAAACTAAGCGGCCTTTGAATGTAATAAAATTCTGTCAATTAGTTTTGAGCATAATACTCAATCACTAGGTTTGGCTCCATAATTACAGGGTAAGGTACGTCTCCTAACCCCGGTGTACGCACAAAAGTAGCGACCATCTTGCTTTGATCAACTTCCAAGTAATCAGGCACTTCTCTTTCTGGTAACTGTGCAGATTCAAGTACTATTGCAAGTTGCTTAGAACGAGTCCTGACTTCTATTATATCTCCCTCTTTTACCGTATACGAAGGAATGTTAACACGTTTTCCGTTTACTAACAGATGCCCATGGTTCACAAACTGACGGGCCGCAAAAACAGTAGGAACAAATTTGGCCCTATAAGCCACTGCATCCAAGCGCCTCTCAAGTAATCCAACAAGGTTTTCACCCGTGTCACCTTTAACTCGCTCTGCTTCTTTAAATATTCTACGAAACTGCTTTTCTGTAAGATCGCCGTAATAACCTTTAAGTTTCTGTTTTGCTCTTAATTGTAGACCAAAATCAGACAGCTTACCTTTGCGCCTCTGTCCATGTTGGCCCGGTCCATATTCTCTTCTATTTACTGGTGACTTTGGACGGCCCCATATATTTTCTCCCATCCTTCGATCAATTTTGTATTTGGCAGACGTGCGTTTTGTCACGGCTGATCTCCTTCCATAAATAACGGCTATTTTTTAGCCTAGTGAAGGGCGTTGTCCTCTGAAAAATTCCGACAGGAATCCCCTTACGGGGTCCACCAACACCAACAGACTGCGCTTATACCTTCGTCTCATTTAATGTCAATAAAATAAGCAAATTATCAATAAAAAATACGAAGCCAACTATTTGTATTCTCCCCATCCCCCTCCTCCTGGAGTAAGCATTTCAAATGCGTCTCCAGACTCAAGGTGAACTTCCGTGTTACCAGGTTGCTGTTCCCTAGCACCATTAGCTCGTATCACTGTATCTAGACCAACCATGCCAGGGCTACCTCCTCCAACTCCGAACGGTGGTACAATTCGGTGAGAACACAATGTTGTTACGGTTACCGGGTTTAAGAACTTTACGACTCTTCGGATACCATCTCCACCAGTCCAGGCCCCTTTTCCTCCAGACCCTTTTCTAATAGAAAAATTTTCTAATCTTACAGGAAAACGACTTTCTAGTACCTCTGGGTCAGTCATCAAGGTATTTGTCATATGAACTTGAGTCCCTGATGCCCCATGAAAGCCTGGGCCAGCACCACTACCGCCAGCAATTGTTTCATAGTTTTGAAAGTGGTCATTACCCCAAACAAAATTATTCATTGTAGCCTGAGATCCTGCTATAACCCCCAATGCTCCAAAAAGACAGTCACAGATATTTTGGCTAACCTCTGTATTTCCAGCTATCACTGCAGCCGGATACTTGGGGTTGATCATTGAACCCTCTGGTGCAATAATTTTGAGAGGTTTTAAGCAGCCTTCATTTAAGGGAATTTCGGCACCAACAAGTGTACGAAATACATATAAAACAACAGCATTACATATAGAACGCGGTGCATTGTAATTATTAGGACCCTGGAGAGAAGTCCCAGTAAAATCTACTTCTGCGGTACCCTCACGGGCATTAACCCTAACCTGAACTTCAATTTTTTGTCCAAAATCCATTGGATATGTAAAACTTCCATTCTTTAATTTTCCAACAACTTGCCGCACAGAAGCCTCAGCATTATCTTGCACATGATTCATATAAGCTTGGACAGTTTTAATGCCAAAGTTTTTGATCATTTGAGTAACTTCTCGAATTCCTGTTTCGTTCGCAGCTAGTTGTGCCTCTAAGTCCTTAATATTTTGATCAATATTTCTGCAAGGGTAAAGCCCTGACCTAAGTAGTTCTCGAGTCTCTTCAGCTCTAAAATTCCCTTGGTCAACAATTTTAAAATTGTCAATTACAACACCTTCTTCTTCAATACTCTTACTATCAGGAGGTGCTGAGCCAGGAGTTCTACCACCAATGTCAGCGTGATGTCCTCTAGATCCGACAAAAAATAATATTTTGTCGACCTGCTCATTGAAAACTGGGGTTATGACAGTAACGTCGGGCAAATGAGTCCCCCCATTAAATGGTGCGTTTAATACAAACGAATCTCCCGGTTTTATTTTTCCGTAGTTAAGCTCAGCTACTTTACGTACCGCGTCCGACATTGACCCAAGGTGCACTGGCACATGCGGTGCATTTGCAACCAAGTTTCCAGAAGCATCAAAAAGTGCACATGAGAAGTCTAACCTTTCTTTTATATTAACTGAGTAAGCGGTATTTTGTAGAGTTGACCCCATTTGCTCTGCAATCGACATAAAAAGATTATTAAATACCTCAAGCATAATTGGATTGACTTTCGTACCCAAAGCAAGCTCACTTTCTCTCTCTTTAAGTCGTTGTAAAATTAAATTTCCAAATTTATCTACAAAACCCTCCCAACCATCTTCAACAACTGTCGTCCCAGTTTTCTCCATAACCACTGAAGGTCCCTTTAAGATCTGACCAGAAACCAACAATTCTCGATTGTATAAGGGAATTTCACCATAACCACTTAATGAAATTTGGGATATGGCTTTCGATTCATTTTTATTCCCCAAACTTACTTGGTCAACATAACTATTATTTTTACCGATGGCTTCTACGGTTAACATATCAATAATTAAGTCATCCACTGGAGATGCAAATCCAAACCTTATTTGATGATTTTTTTTAAACTCCATTAACATTTTTTTTGAAGAGTCAAAGTTTACTTCAATATTTTGATGAGAGCCTGAGTATTTTAAATAAGCTGTTTTGATCACATTAATTTCTTTTCTGGGTACGCCTTGATTAACCACTTCTTCTATCGCCTCGTTAGACAGTTTTTTTATGATTAAACCAGCTTTTAATGTTTCCCTTAAGTCTTGATTGAAATGTTGCTCTTTTAACACCCGTATATCAGCCAAACCCATTCCAAAAGCCGACAAAACTCCCGAATAAGGGTGTAAAAAAACTGTGCTCATGCTTAGAGCGTCTGCAACTGCACATGCATGCTGTCCACCTGCTCCACCAAAGCAATTTAATGTATATTCTGTAATATTATATCCTCGATCTACACTAATTTTCTTTATCGCACGTGCCATATTTTGAACAGCAATTCTAAGAAAACCAACGGCTGTCTCTTCAGGACTTAAGGGGCCTATCCCCGTCTCAGCTGATATAGAATCTGCTAACTCTTTAAATTTTTTTATAACAATTTCTTTATCCAAAGGCTCATCTGCAGTTGGACCAAATATCTTAGGGAAATATTTTGGATTAATCTTTCCTAAAACTACATTACAATCAGTCACGGTTAAGGGGCCACCGCGACGATAACAGGCAGGCCCTGGATTAGCACCAGCACTATCAGGGCCAACTTGGTACCTACCGTCTTGAAAAGAAAGAATAGAGCCACCACCCGCAGCAACAGTATGTATGTTCATCATTGGAGCACGCATTCTAACACCAGCAATTTCTGTTTCAAAAGATCTTTCATAATGACCCGAAAAATGGCAAACATCAGTAGAAGTTCCGCCCATATCAAAACCTATTAGTTTCTTAAATCCAGCTACCTCGCCTGTCTTCACCATTCCAACGACACCACCAGCAGGACCAGACAAAATAGCATCTCTACCCTGGAAACTACCAGAATCAACTAACCCACCAGAACTCTGCATAAAAAATAAACTCTTTACTCCTCCTTTATCTGCCTTTAATTCTTCTGAAACTTGATTAATATATCTCCTCAAGATAGGGGAGAGATAAGCATCAACCACGGTTGTGTCCCCTCTGCTCACAAGCTTTATAAGCCTGGAAGTACCAGAACTAGTTGAAATCTGCGTGTAACCAACTTCTCGTGCTATTTCAGCCACCCTATCCTCATGGCTGGAATTTAAGTAAGAATGTATAAACGCTATAGCAACAGATCTAAATCCAAGTTTAAAGCTTGAAAGGAGGACACTGCGTGCTAACTGTTCGTCTAATCTTGTAATTTCCAAGCCTTTAGAATCCAATCGACCAGGAATTTCTACTACATCCTCATAGATAGCTGACTGTTTTTTTATTTCTAAATCAAAAAGTTTTGGTCTATTTTGATATCCAACTCTCAGAAGATCCTTTAAGCCCTCATTTATAAGAAGAACAGTTCGATCTCCTTTACGTTCTAGTAATGCGTTAGTGGCAACTGTAGTGCCCATTTTTACTGAATCTATCATATCCTCCGGTATTGGATCTGTCTCAGTTAACTCTAAAAGTAAGCGTATCCCCTGGACCGCTGCATCTTTATATTGCTCTGGATTCTCAGATAATAACTTTAAGGTCTTAAGCGTACCGTTCGGACTATGCCCCACTACATCGGTAAAAGTACCACCACGATCAATCCAGAAATCCCATTTTTTCTTACTCATGTAACCTTAAGTCCTTTTAATAATGTAATTGGAGATATTTAATTCTATCAGGTAACAGTTGTGGTACAACCAAGTATCACCTTTTTGTTCACTCAAAAATTTTATTTATGAATATATCATGCTGATATGTCTAATTATGAACCCAAACACTGTATTAGCTTTCTTTAATAATTTATGCAGCATTACTTACTATCCTTAAAAAACCGTTTAGCAGCTGTCCAAATTTTAACTCATTTTCAAGAACTTGATAATTAATTAAATTCGGCTATCATCAAAGGCTATAATATAAATTTTCTATACAAAAAGATAAGTTAAATTTAGCTTAAGGAAACAGACCATATCTAAGTACAGAACAAGTCCACTCCCTTCTTGTTAAATTAATCAACATCGAGTTTACTTTGAGTAAAAATAAAACTGAAATTCTTGTTAATAAAGATATTAGGCAAGTTGGAGCACTTTGCTTTCAAATTATTCCTAACGAAAACCCAAAAGTTCTTTTAATAACCAGTCGACGGTCTCAACGCTGGATCATTCCTAAAGGGTGGCCAATTAAAGGTCTAAAATCTTACAAAGTGGCCGAACAAGAAGCTTTTGAAGAAGCTGGCGCCTCGGGTACAGCATTTGACTTCTGTCTAGGGAGTTACTCATATATAAAAAAATTAGATCAAGGCCTAAGGAAATGTGTTGTTTATGTTTATCCTCTTAAAGTAGAAAACCTAATATCAGATTATGACGAAGCACATGAAAGATCCCGAAAATGGGTTAATATAAGTAATGCTACAGAATTGTTATCAGAACCAGAGTTAAAAGATATTCTAAAAAACTTTAAACCAAAATTATTATTAAATGCAAAGTATTTGAGACAATAATTAAAAATAATTGGGCCTTTCTCTTGCATCGTCCAAAATATTTCTTATTTATTGTTAAACTTTATAGGATAGCGAACATAATGATCAAATATGCTTTAGATTGCGAAAATAAGCATAAATTTGAAAGTTGGTTTCAGTCTGCGGAAGCATTCGATAAACTTGTACGTTCCGGACTTCTATGCTGCTCTGTGTGTGGAGTTAATAAAGTTTCAAAGGCAATAATGACTCCCAATATCGGTATTAAAAATAATAGCAAATCCAATTTACCAAAGACTAATAATGAACTTCCGCTTTCAACTCCCTCTACGAAAACAGAAAAAGCAATTAAACAGTTTAGAAAGCATATAGAAAAAAATTCGGAGAATGTCGGACCAAATTTTGCATCTGAAGCCCGAAAAATGCATATTGGAGACGTACCTGAAAGATCAATATACGGGGAATCTACCATCAAAGAAGCTAAAGAGTTGATTGATGATGGAATTTCTGTAGTTCCATTACCGTTCATTCCAAGTAAAAAAACTAATTGAGCTTTAGTCAAATGAGCAACATATCGTGAATTTTTTAAAAATTCTTTGTCACAAATATTCTATTACTTGCCCTTTTTTCTCTTAAGATTTATTCAACCGTCTGATAAAACAACTGTATGAGAATTAAATGCCTCTTTTAGTTATGAAATTTGGCGGCACTTCACTAGCCACGATCGAGTTAATTAAAAAAGCTGCAGAGCGCGTTAAAGTTGAGGTTTCCCGCGGTTATGAAGTAATAGTTATCGTCTCTGCGATGTCAGGAAAAACGAATGAACTTATTGGTTGGGTAAATAAGACGTCCTCAATTTATGATGCCCGAGAATATGACGCGATAGTTTCATCAGGAGAGCAGGTTACAGCTGGACTTTTGGCTTTAGTACTTCAGAATCTGGATATCCCAGCAAGAAGTTGGCAGGGGTGGCAAGTCCCATTAAAAACGTCAAGTAATCATAGTTCCGCGAGAATAGAGGAAATTCCCACCCAAAACTTAAGGGCAAAATTCAAAGAAGGTATGAAGGTTGCTGTCGTTGCAGGTTTTCAAGGGCTCTCTTTGGACAATAGAGTCACAACACTTGGCCGTGGCGGCTCGGACACCACAGCAGTTGCTTTTGCAGCAGCGTTTGGTGCAGAGCAATGCGATATATATACTGACGTGGATGGCATTTACACTACAGACCCTAGAGTCTGCGGGAAGGCGCGGAAATTAAATCAAATATCGTTTGAAGAAATGTTAGAGTTAGCTTCGCAGGGCGCAAAAGTTCTTCAAACAAGATCAGTTGAGTTAGCTATGCGCTTTAATGTTAGAGTGCGAGTCTTATCAAGCTTTGATCCAAGTCCAGACCAGTCTGGAACCATAGTATGCAAGGAGGAAGACGTTGTGGAAAAAAATGTAGTAGCAGGGGTAGCTTTTTCACGTGACGAAGCAAAAATGACTTTGATCTCAGTCTCTGACAAGCCAGGAATAGCAGCAGCAATATTTGGACCTCTTTCTGAAGCAGGAGTTAATGTAGATATGATAGTACAAAATATCTCAGATGACGGTTTAACCGATATGACCTTCTCCTGTCCCACCCAAGATGTCGACAGGGCTAAGAATGCGCTTATAGAACATAGGGTATCTGGACAAATACACTTTGAAGACTTAGTTGCGGATACTGAGGTTGCAAAAGTATCCGTCGTTGGAATAGGGATGAGATCTCATGCTGGTGTAGCAGCTCAAATGTTCAATACCCTTAAAGATGAAAATATAAATATCAAAGTTATTACAACTTCTGAAATAAAAATTTCTGTTTTAATAGATAGAAAATACTTAGAACTGGCAGTTCAAGCACTTCACAACACTTTTAAACTTGAAAAACAAGTTTAAAAGTGTTGAGGCAATCTTTTTCTGATGTAAAGCTTTTGCAAATAGAAAGACTAGTTCTAGTTTATCTAAAAAATATATTAAGTTCCAATTTTTAAACAGATTTAATGCCATTTTAAAATGTAATTATTCTATCCTCAAGATCACACCAGGATTCATAATACCTTTTGGGTCTAGTGCACCTTTTATTGATTTCATTAACTCTAATTTTGTCGGATCTGAATAAAAGCTCAATTCATTTGTCTTTAAACGCCCTATACCATGTTCTGCTGAAAATGAACCATCCATGTTACTAACGATATCATATAATATTTTTTTTACTTTTTTTCGATCATGATCTCTATCAGATCTAGATTCTCCAGGAAGGGGGAAAACGTTATAATGGATATTCCCATCCCCAACATGTCCAAAACAATTAATTCTAAACTCTCCAATCTCCGATAGTCTTTGCTCTGCCCGAGAAATAAATTCTGGAATCATACCGATAGGAACTGATAAATCAGACGAAGAAATAGCTCCTGTACGGTGGTTAGCTTCGGGGATACTTTCTCTAACTTTCCAAAAATCATCTCTTTGCTGTATGGACTGAGATATCACTCCATCCATTACCAGGTCTCGATCATAGGCATCTTCAAAAAGCATTTCCAAGACCTCTTGAGACAATGTGCCTTCATGACAACCAACATCTAATAATACCATCCACTGCGGCTCGTATGAAAATGGTAAGATCACGTCAGGCCCAACTTCTTTTAAAAACTGCAAGCCTACAGAACTTATCAACTCAAATGCTGATAGATCGGTTCCCAATCTATCTCTACAAAGTGAGAATAACTCAATTGCAGCTCTAGGGTCCTTAACCACAAAGAAAGCTGAAGCTTCATTTTTTGGTTTAGGAAATAATTTTAAACTAGCGGCAGTTATAATACCCAAAGTGCCCTCCGAACCAATAAAAAGGTTATTTAGATCATACCCTGTATTATCTTTTCTTAACCGGGAAAGGCCATTAAATATGCGACCATCAGGCAAGACAGCCTCAATTCCCAAACACAAATCACGAGTATTTCCATACCTTACGACATTTACACCTCCGGCATTTGTCGCTAAATTTCCTCCTATCCTAGCAGACCCCTCTGAGGCTAAAGAGAGTGGAAATATTCGTTCAGATGAGTTTGCCAGATCCTGTATATCTTTTAGAATTACGCCTGCTTCGGCTATCATTATGTTTTCAGACAACCAGACATCTCTCACCTTATTCATCCGCTCTAAAGATAATATAACTGGTTTCGGACCATCCGGCATAATTTGCCCACCGACTAGGCCTGTCCCTCCTCCATAAGGAACTATGCCAATATTATGCTCTGAGCAAATTCTAACTATTCGAGCCACATCATTCGTATTGTCAGGTGTTAATAATAAACCCTCTATCCCAAAATGACGGCCACGCGGCTCTTCTAAATATGAGTTAGTTAATTCCCGAAACACGCTTTCAGGAAGGCATTCCCTAAGCTTTGCCTCTATTATATTTGATACTGGTTTTATCATGACGAAAACTTCATATTAGATTATTGAATTAGTCAACAAGATGTTCTTAATTTTCATTTAATATACCAATAACAAAAGACATCAAATAAATTACTGTTCTTTTCCTATTAAAGTCTTACCTCGACGGTCAGATCGAAGGCAAGCGTATAAGACATGATTGCGCCAACGTCCATTTATTTGAAGGTAACTTTGAGCAACACCTTCATACTTAAATCCTGATTTCTCCAATACACTCCTTGAAGCTAAATTATCTGGTAGGCATGCAGCTTCTATCCTACTCAGGTCTATAGAATTAAACGCGTAGTATACTAATGCTTCAATAGCCTCTCGCATAAAACCATTTCTAGCGTAGCTTTTTCCAATCCAGTACCCAAGCGTTCCCACCTGTGCAGGTCCTCTTCTAATATTATCTAAGGTAATTGCTCCCAAAATTTTTCCGGTAGAACGCAATATCATAAATACAGGAACAGCAGTACCATCTCCAACTGCTTTTTGAGACCAATAAACTCGATTATTGAAGTTTTTTTTAGATAAATGATCAATAGACCAAGAGGGCTCCCAAGGTTCTAAAAATTCAATACTCTCTTCTCTAAGCATAGCCCAGGACTTGAAATCACTTTGCACTGGAAGTCTAAGTGACATACGCTCAGTTTCAATAATAAGCTTGCGATTCAAGCCTAGCATTATTGAGACAATCGGTCTTTAATATCTTGAAGACTACGGGATCTTTTTACTGGGCCATAAGTTGCCATGGCAACTTTCTTGTTTAAAGTTAGTTCTTGAGAAAAATTTCGCACCTGATCTAGACACACATTATCAATTTTTCTGATAGTTTCTTTAAGTTTTGGAACTTTCCCCCAAATACCTACTAACCTAGCCAAGCGTTCAGCACGTGCTGAAGAGCTTTCTAGACCCATTAAAAGTCCGGCTTTCATTTGGGCTCGAGCACGAGTTACTTCTGATTCTGACAAATCTACAGAAGCTCGTTTTAACTCATCAATTATAATGTCTGAAAGATCTTTAACCGAATCTTCAGACGTGCCAGCGTAGATAGTCATTAAACCAGTATCAGAATATGCGCCTAACTGAGAAAAGATAGAATAACACAATCCACGCTTTTCTCTGACTTCCTGAAAGAGTCTCGATGACATGCCTCCACCGAAAGCACTCGAAAAGATTTGCGCAGCAAAAAAATCATCGTGTCTATACCCACAGCCTTCAAAAGCTAGTGCATAATGTGCTTGTTCCAACTTTTTAACCACTTTTTTACTGCCAGTTGAAAACTTTGCGGGAATCGTAGGTGTGGAATCTACTCTAGACAGGTGACCAAATATATTCTCTGCTAAACGTACTATTTGATCGTGATCAACTGCACCAACAGCGGATAGAATTAGTCTATCGGGACTATAATGTTGTTTAATAAATTTAGACAAATCACCTTTTGTGAATTGTGAAATTTTTTCACTTGGGCCCAGTATAGTCCTACCAAATGGTTGATCAGGGTATGCCGAGTCCTGCAACCAATCAAAAATTACATCGTCAGGTGTATCTAGCGACATTCCGATTTCTTGTAAGATAACACCTCGTTCAACTTCAATTTCATTTTTATCAAAAAGTGGATTCAGAACGATGTCCCCTATTACCTCCAAAGCCAGGTTAACGTCATTTTTTAATACTCTCGCATAATAAGCCGTAACTTCTTTACTAGTATAAGCATTTATATATCCACCAACGTCTTCTATCTGTTCAGCAATTTCTAAAGCCGTTCTTTTTCGTGTTCCCTTAAATGCCATATGTTCTAAAAAATGAGCAATCCCATTTTGTTCAGTGGTCTCATGTCGACCACCAGCATTTACCCAAATCCCAACAGTAGCACTCTCCAATCCCGGCATATTCTCCGTAACAACCCGAAACCCATTCGAAAAAGTATGTAACGTTTCAGTCATATTTTAAATCCTTTCAAGAACAACGCTCTTAATTGCATCAAGACTATTTGGTAATTCAGTTATACGCTCCTTCTTATTAAATAAATTAGATAAGTTCTTTGGCATAACAGGTCTTTTCCCAGTAGAGCTTTCATAAGCTTCAAAGAATTTTGCTGGATGAGCAGTAGCCAAAGTAATCATTGGTTCGTCACACATATTATCTTCTGCTACTTTTAGACCAACAGCTGTGTGAGGACAAACTTCAACCTTATATTTTTTCAAAGCGTTATTTATTGTTTCAGATGTCTCATCTTCACTAACCTTTCCTGAAGAGTAATGGGCAAGTAAATTAATAAGCGTCGATTCTTGAATTTTAAAACTTCCAGTATGTGCAAAGTCTGCAAAGAGTTGACTAACTTTACTCGAATCACATGAAAGCGCATAGTATATGGCGCGTTCAAAATTTGAACTTACTTGAATATCCATAGAGGGACTCATTGATGGATTAACTATACCCCTAGCATATTCACCAGATGTTAAAGCATTATGAAGAATATCATTCTGATTAGTAGCTATAATGAGCTTGGATATGGGTAATCCTATTTTTTTTGCTATATACCCCGCAAAGATATCACCAAAATTTCCCGTTGGAACTGTAAAACGTACTTTTTTACCGTCAAGGTTAAGAGAAGAGTATGAAGAAAAATAGTATACTATCTGAGCCATTATTCTTGCCCAATTTATAGAATTAACTCCCGATAAATTAACCTGGTCACGAAATTTCAGATCATTAAAAAGGTCTTTCAAAGCTTTCTGACAATCATCAAAATCACCATCAATTGAAATTGCATGTACATTTGTAGCTGAAGGAGTTGACATTTGACGTCTTTGGACTTCAGAAACGCGCCCACGTGGATACAAGATAAATACATCCACAGCCTCTAAACCTTTAAATGCCTCGATTGCAGCTGACCCCGTATCACCAGACGTCGCACCGATGATAGTAACTCTTTTTCCTGTTTTTTTAAGGGAAGCTCGGAATAGCTGTCCTATTAATTGCATGGCAAAATCTTTGAATGCCAATGTTGGACCGTGGTAAAGCTCTAGTAAGTAGTGCTTTTCTGAAAGTTGCCTAAGAGGCGCTTTAGAATGATGAATAAAATTAGAGTAAGACTGATGAATTATATTTTTAAACTCTACTTCTTCGAACACTTCCCCAACAAAAGGCTTCATTACCTTAAAAGCAATTTCCTCATAGGACAAATGACCTAGAGAACTAATAAAGTTCGAATCAAATTTAGGTAATGCCTTGGGCACATAAAGCCCACCATCTCTTGCTAACCCAGCAAGCATTGCTTCTTCAAAGTTTAACTCTGGTGCTGCCCCTCTTGTTGAAATATATTGCATATTAATCTCTCAATTTCTTTTTGGTATATCTAATACGCCAAACCAGATAGAGTGTCATCCCTGCCCAGACTAAAGCCAACGAAAACCATGTTAATGCATATTGAAAATGATTATTTGGGATGCGCTCTGGAGTAATAGGCAAAATAATCACCTCTGGCCTTTGTGGAGAAATACTCTTTGCAACAATCATAACAGGATCAGTACCAAGTTTTTTTGCAATTTCGGCAACATCTCTTGCAAACCAAATTCCCTTCGTGAAATCCGGTTTTGGTGTAAAGCTATCAATCTCATCGGGCCAGTAAAGGTTTCCTATAACATCAGCCTGCCAAGACTTGCTTAGGTTACCTTTAGCATTCAATGGTATAAATCCCTGATCTAAAAGTACTTTCCGAGTCCCTAGATCAAAGGCACTTATTACTCGATACCCTGGACCTTTATATTTGATAGAAATTAAAACATGAATTTCTGAGTTCAAAATTTTACCGTTAGTGACAACAGGCATGTACTGGTTTTTTTCTTTACTTTCATTTCCAGGAAGCTCTCTAGGTGTGGCTGTAGTTGTTAACTCGATCTCACTTAAAATATTTTGCTTCCAAGATAATCGTTGGATCTGCCACGAGCCCAAAGCTATTAGGATGAGAACACCCCCAAATCCAAAAATAAAAGGTGAAACAAAGTTCTTCAACACCCGCCCTAACTAAGGTTTCTTTAATAGGTCAAATTACTAAAAGCAGGAAGTTTTTTATCTAACCACCCCAAACATAAACTGCCAAAAATAAAAACAACCAAACTACGTCGACAAAATGCCAATACCAAGCAGCGGCCTCAAACCCAATGTGTCTTTCCGGCGTAAAGTGACCTGCATAAGTTCTAATAAGGCAAACTGCTAAAAAAATTGTTCCAATTAAAACATGAAAACCGTGGAATCCGGTAGCCATAAAAAAGTTAGCTCCATATATATTTCCTGAAAAACCAAAAGCAGCATGACTATACTCATAAGCCTGAAAAACTGAAAAAAGAGCTCCGAGTAAAATAGCTAAGATTAGTCCATTCTTAACATCTTTGCGATTATTTTCATGAACAAGCGCATGGTGTGCCCATGTAGCAGCAGCACCTGAACACAATAAAATAAGGGTATTAATAAGTGGTAAATGCCACGGATCAAAAGTTTCTATACCGACAGGAGGCCATACTCCATCAATTGCTGGTGAGTTTGGGCCCATTGGATACATAGCATGTTTAAAAAAGGACCAAAACCATGCTAGAAAAAACATTACCTCTGACGTGATAAAGAAAATAAAACCATACCGAAGCCCAATTCTTACCACTGGAGTGTGGTCCCCTGCATGGCTTTCGTCTATTACATCTGCCCACCAGCTAAACATAACATAAAGAACTCCGACCAATCCAATTATAGCTAACCAAGGGCTACTTCCGTGGAGCCAAAAAACCAGACCTGAAAACATAGCAAACGCGGAAACAGCCCCTAAGAAGGGGTTCAACGATGGTGATAAAATGTGGTAGTCGTGATTCTTAACATGTGCCATTTTTAATTTCCCTTGTGGGTTTTAGTTTAGTTTTACTTTTTTCGGATTTTCTAACATAATCGCAGCGGATTCAACAATTTCTTGCTGATAAAAAGTATAGCTGAGTGTTATCTGGTTAATAAACTTACCATCCCTATCATTTTCAATATCAGGATTGATGTAAAAGCTTACAGGCATTTGAACTCGTTCACCAGGCGCAAGAAGTTGTTCTTCAAAACAAAAGCAATCAATTTTTGTAAAAAATGAACCTGCTGAAAATGGAAAAACATTATAACTTGCAGTGCCCATTATAGGCTCCGATGTAGGGTTATAAGCTTCATAAAATGCTAGCCCCATCTCACCGATTTTTACATTCATTTCTTTTTGAACTGGCTTGAACTCCCAAGCGAGTGCTCTATCTACAGACCCGTCAAATCTTATTTTTATTTCTCTATCAATAATTATAGTAGATTCCGTGTCAGCAGTAAGAGTAGTTCCGGCAAAACCAGTCACACGGCAAAACCAATCATAGAAAGGAACAGATGCAAAAGCTAATGTTATCATAATCACTACAACGGCAGACAACCCAAACAGCATTTTCTTATTTCTTTGGGCTAACTCCATTTCTATTCTTTACCAACAGGCACTAAGGCTGGCCTTGTAATATGATCAAAAGCTTCAATGTTACCACCGTTAGATACTTTAACAATTGTTAAACCAAATACAATGGATACCAGAGCAACTAATACCAGTCCTAATCCGATGTTTCTTCCCAAACGACGGCGGTGTAACTCATGGGCTGTGCGGAAACTCATAACCAAGCCTCTAAACCAGCTTTTATCCACATAGACTGAAATGCCAAGGCTAAAAAATGTAAAAAAAGGTATGAAAGTGATTGTCTAAAATACTTTCTCTCTTGAATATAATTGTCACTTTTTGCTACTTCTTCATCACGCCTTAATAACGCCCAGGCACCATAAATAAACCTAATATTTAACACAGCTGCTATTACAAAGTATATAAGCCCTCCAACGCTGGTAAAAGATAGTCCCAAAGCCACGGGGGCAAGGAAAAGGCTATACAGTATTATCTTCTTACGCGTTTCAAGTTTTCCATGCGTAACTGTTAGCATGGGGACACCTGCTGCTGTATATTCATCATTCATAAATAGTGCCAATGCCCAGAAATGCGGCGGCGTCCATAAAAAAATTAAAAGAAACATCATTATACTTATATGTGAAATATCACCAGTGGCGACTGTCCATCCTATAAGCGGTGGGAAAGCACCCGCTGCACCCCCAATTACTATGTTTTGAGGCGTCCATCGCTTTAACCACATCGTATAAATTACTACATAGAAAAAAATGGTAAAAGCCAAAACTCCTGCAGCAAGAAAGTTTGATGCTAGACCTAACATTACTACCGAAATAAAAGACAACCACATACCAAAAGATAGTGCTTCTCCAGGTTTTATACGTCCACTAGGAACTGGACGACTTTTGGTTCTTTTCATCACTGAGTCTATATCGTGATCAAACCACATATTTAAAGAACCTGAAGCTCCTCCACCAAGTGCAATAAATAATATAGAAGTAAAAGCAATAAAGGGATGCGTATAACCAGGAGCTATAAAAAGTCCGACAGCCGCAGTAAAGACCACTAAAGACATAACACGTGGCTTTAATAGCGCAAAGTAATCTCCAAACTCTGCTTCGTTTAAATCTATTTGCTGTGTTATTTCACTCATATTTTTCCTATAAAATATACTAGGAATTGATATAGATTAGCTTTAATCAATCGAAGCTAAATTAGTTCGCCTAGGCAATCCGGCATATTCCTCTATAGCTCCATCTAACCAAGCCTCATAACTCTCTTGGCTAACCACCTTTACAGTAATTGGCATATAAGCATGAGATTTTCCACAAAGTTCCGAACACTGACCAAAATAAATTCCTTCTCTTTCGGCTTTAAACCAAAGCTCTGCCAACCTACCTGGAACTCCATCTTGTTTTACACCAAATGCGGGCATACTCCAAGCATGGATAACATCTGCTCCAGTTACCTGAACAACAACTATTTTGTTAACTGGTATAACCAAAGCGGTATCTGTAGCCAACAAGAACTCCTCTTTTGAATACCCAGCAGCTGATAGTTCTGAAACTGTTTCGGGAGTAATTCTATTTTCCCCTGCACCAATCATAAAGCTATCAAATTCAAACTCATGATCTACATACTCATAACTCCAGTACCACTGATTCCCAGTCGCCTTTATTACAATCTCACCTTCTGGAATTTTTTGAGACTTAAAGAGAACAGGAACCGAGAAAGCTCCAATAAATATTAAAATTAAAACAGGAATTAACGTCCAAGCAACTTCAAGCGGCGAGTTATGTGTAAAAGATGCAGGTTTTGGGTTATTTTTCTTACTGAATTTTATAGTTGCGTATAACAATAATCCCGTTACAAAAAGTGTAATAAAGGTAACAATTACTAAAAGAAAATTATCAAGCCATTGTAGATCTCTTGCCATTTCAGTGACCGCAGGCTGGAAGCCTAATGCTTTATTCACTGGTCTCCCTATAATTTCCAAGCCATCTTGAACTGTTTGAGACATCACTGCTTTTCCAGAAAATAACAAAGTAAAAAATAAGGGAATTTTTAAAAATCTCATCCTTGAAATCCTATAATTAAAAAGCGCCATTGCAACACCATAAACTTGCTATATTAATGAGGTGAAAGCATAAAAAGTCCCTCGGGGCAAGCACCTGACCTTGTCTCGCGCTACCATGCCGCAGGCATGTCAGGTAACAGTTTAGAAAGTTCAAATGATTAAAATTAATTGCAACAGTTTCAACCCTTTTAAAACTAATCTTAACCAAGATAAAACAGTAAAAATATTAGAGAGCGCTTTACATGGTGCTGATGACGGAGAGCTATTCTTTGAACGCAGAAAGAGCGAGTCTTTCTTATTACAAGATAATAAGCTTAAAAACTCTAATTACAGCAGTTCACAAGGATTTGGCCTCAGAGTAGTCAAAGAAGAAAAAACTGGTTACGCCCATTCTAACGAAATCTCTGAAACATCAATTCGTAGAGCTGCTGAAACATCAATCAGAGCTGCCAAAGGCAAAGGAGGTAAAAGTGATTTAGCTACCTCACCAGTGAAAACTGATAAAATACTTTATTCCAATAACAATCCCATTAATGAATTCAGTTTTTCATATAAAGTTGATCTTCTGCAAGAGATTAACAGCTTTGCTCGTGAACTTGACAATCGCGTAGCTCAAGTATCAATAAATCTGGCTTCATCAATTCAAGAGATATCCATACTCCGCCTGGATACGCCTCTTTTAAACGATAGTCGACCAATGATCCGCCTCAGCGTCTCAGTAATAGTTGATCAGAGCGGCCGCCGTGAAACTGGATCCTCTGGCAGTGGTGGTAGAGAAAACCTAGCTACACTTACAGACTCCAGTCACTGGAAACCATTAGTCAAAGAAGCTTTAAGAATAGCCTTAGTAAACTTAAACTCAAGCCCTGCACCCGCCGGTGTAATGGATGTTGTGCTCGGCCCTGGTTGGCCCGGAATACTACTTCATGAAGCAATAGGGCATGGTTTAGAGGGTGATTTTAATCGAAAAAAAACCAGTGCTTTTTGTAAACTTATGGGTCAAAAAATAGCGGCCAGTGGTGTCACTATCTTGGATGACGGTACAATACCTAACAGGCGCGGTTCATTATCAATAGACGATGAAGGGACTCCAAGTGGAAAAAATACATTGATAGAAGATGGTGTTCTGGTTGGCTATATGCAGGATCGACAAAATGCACGATTAATGAATTCGTTACCAACAGGAAATGGCAGGAGAGAAAATTATGCGCATTCTCCTCTGCCAAGAATGACTAATACCTATATGTTAGCAGGTAAAGACAGCCCTAGTGATATCTTAGCTGAATTACGCAACGGAATCTACGCAGTTGGATTTGGGGGCGGTCAAGTAGATATAACCAATGGAAAATTTGTTTTTTCATGTACAGAAGCATACAAAGTAGAAAATGGGAAAATACTTCATCCAGTTCAGGGAGCAACAATTATAGGCGATGGAGCAACAGCCCTAAAAAATATTCGTGCGATAGGAGATGACCTTAAATTGGATCCAGGGGTTGGCAATTGTGGAAAAGCGGGTCAGTGGGTACCAGTAGGAGTGGGTCAGCCAACTTTAATGATTGGTGGCCTAACAGTTGGAGGTGCTAAAATATAAAAAGGCCCATTAAGATGGGCCTTTAAATTTATCACTTTATAATCTTAGAGATGGGTTACATCATGCCGCCCATGCCGCCCATGCCGCCCATGCCGCCCATGTCAGGCATTCCGCCGCCACCGCCGCCAGCTGAATCTTTGGACGGCTGATCTGCCACCATAGCCTCAGTAGTGATAAGTAGACCAGCAATAGACGCTGCATCTTCTAATGCAGTACGTACTACCTTCGCAGGATCAATAACACCAAATGCAAACATATCACCATATGCTTCAGTTTGAGCATTAAAACCAAAAGAAACATCATTACTCTCTCGTACTTTTCCTGCAACTACAGCGCCATCAACACCCGCATTTTCAGCGATTTGTCTCAAAGGTGCTTCAATTGCCTTGCGCACAATAGAAATGCCTGCTGACTGATCAGCATTGTCACCCTTTAATCCATCAAGAGATTTGGCTGCCTGAACAAAAGCAACACCACCACCAACAACAATTCCTTCTTGAACAGCTGCACGAGTAGCATTCAGAGCATCATCAACGCGATCTTTCCGCTCTTTTACTTCTACTTCTGTCATGCCACCTACTCTAATAATGGCAACACCTCCAGCTAATTTAGCAACTCTCTCCTGAAGTTTTTCTTTATCGTAATCAGAAGTTGTCTCTTCAACTTGAGCACGAATTTGGCTAACTCTGGCTTCGATCTCTGCCTTGTCACCAGAACCATCCACAATAGTCGTCTCATCTTTTGTGATGGACACCCGCTTGGAATTTCCAAGCATCTCCATTGTAACTGACTCTAACTTCATACCTAGATCTTCAGAAATAACCTGACCGCCTGTCAAGATTGCGATATCTTGCAACATTGCTTTACGACGATCTCCAAATCCAGGAGCTTTCACCGCTGCAATCTTCAATCCACCGCGCAGTTTATTAACCACTAGAGTTGCAAGAGCTTCGCCTTCAACATCCTCAGCAATAATAAGTAACGGTTTTCCAGACTGGATTACCGCTTCTAAAAGTGGAACCATAGGCTGTAAAGATGACAACTTCTTTTCGAAGAGTAAAACATATACATCTTCTAACTCTGTAGTCATTTTTTCTGGATTAGTTACAAAATATGGACTTAAGTAACCCCTATCGAACTGCATTCCCTCGACTACATCAGTCTCAGTTTCTAGACCTTTGTTTTCTTCAACGGTGATAACGCCTTCATTTCCAACTTTTTGCATTGCACCAGCGATTTGTTGACCTATGTCAGCTTCACCATTTGCAGAAATCGTGCCTACTTGAGCAACTTCATCACTATCTTTTACTTCACGAGATGCTTTCTTTATAGATTCTACAACATTCGACGTTGCAAGATCTATGCCACGTTTTAAATCCATCGGATTCATTCCTGCTGCAACTAACTTTAGTCCCTCTTTAACAATAGCCTGAGCTAATATTGTTGCTGTAGTAGTTCCATCACCCGCTTCATCGTTCGTGCGTTGGGCAACTTCTTTAATCATCTGTGCACCCATATTTTCGAACTTATCTTCAAGTTCGATTTCTTTCGCCACTGAAACACCATCTTTAGTAATGCGAGGTGCTCCGAATGATTTGTCTAAAACAACATTTCGTCCTTTTGGACCTAGCGTTATCCTTACGGCATCCGCTAACTTGTTTATGCCTCGCAACATTTTGTCGCGTGCATCTGTATTAAATTTGACTTCTTTCGCAGCCATTTTTTAAGCTCCTAATTAAATTAAAGGTGATACGATTTATGACAAAATGCCTAAAATATCGCTCTCTTTCATGATTAATAGTTCTTCACCATCAACCGTTACTTCTGTACCTGACCACTTACCAAACAGGACTTTATCTCCTACTGATACTGCCATCTCAATTAGCTCTCCGCTATCTTTGCGAGAACCTTCACCAGCAGATACAATCTCTCCCTCTGCAGGTTTTTCTTTTGCACTGTCAGGGATTATAAGTCCTCCAGCAGTCTTCTCTTCGCTTTCTACGCGCCTTACTAGCACGCGGTCATGAAGTGGTTTTAATGCCATTTTAGTAGCTCCTTAGCTCACAGTTTCTATTAATTTTCCATATTCGGAAATTTAGCACTCTCATCGTAAGAGTGCCAACAGACTTCAGATAGGTATGGCCAATGAAAGTGTCAAGTGCTGAACTGATAGAATTATTATTTTATTCAGTAGTAGCTCTTTCCTTATAGCATTCATAATTAAGTTACTTAAAATAGATATAAGATATAGAACACCTTAATTTCTAAATAATGAAATAAAAGTACAGCTCTTTTAATCCAATTACAGATAAATTACATCAATGAAATATATGATAATTAATGGACTAATCATGACTTTACACAACCAAACATAAAAGCTATAAGCACGTCGATTTTAAACTCTAAATAGGGTTTTTAAATAATAAAATAAACTGTTTTAACAAAAGGATTCAATCCATGCTTTCATCTGCAATGTTACCAATAGGCCTCGGCGTTCTTGGTATGATAGCTGCTCTTTTAACTTACATAAAAATTCTTCAAAGTTCCGGAGGCGCTGGACGAGTAAAAGAAATTGCCGATGAAATTCATCTTGGCGCTATGGTTTTCATGGCCGCAGAATATAAACGTCTCGCGATTTTTTGTTTGGTATGTATTGTTGCACTTTACTTTAGTCTTGGAGCCGGAACAGCAATTGCTTTTTTCTTAGGAGCGGCATGTTCAGGTGTTGCGGGATATATTGGAATGTATACGGCAACCCGTGCAAATGTTAGAACAGCAGTAGCCGCAAATACCAGTGGCGCTTCTGCAGCCTTGAATATAGCTTTTTCTGGTGGCTCAATAATGGGATTAACAGTAGCCTCCGTTGGCCTTCTGGGTGTAGGTATTTTATATCATTATATGGCAGGAAGTGTAGAAACAATTCACTCAATAGAGGGATTCGCAATGGGCGCCTCTTCTGTAGCACTATTTAGTCGTGTTGGTGGTGGAATTTTTACGAAAAGTGCTGATGTCGGTGCTGATTTGGTCGGCAAAGTAGAAGCAGGTATTCCTGAAGATGATCCTCGAAATCCTGCTGTAATTGCAGATAACGTTGGAGACAATGTCGGTGATGTAGCCGGGATGGGGTCAGATATTTTTGAGAGTTATTGTGGTTCTATGATTGCGTCTATTGCTTTGGCAGCGTCCATGTCATTAGTAGATGTAAACCATCTTGGTGGCGATAGGAGTGCTCTTCAATTTATGCCTTTAGCTCTTGCTTCCCTAGGACTTATTTGTTCGCTTGCAGGAATTCTTTCCGTTAGATTGTTTGCAAACAAAAGCCCAGATGTTGCCCTTCGTTTTGGAACAATAGGTTCTGCAGTTCTATTCATTGTTTTAGCTTATTTCTTGGTAGCCAATGCAGGCGTATCTGCAGGCGTATGGCAAGCAGTTCTAGTTGGCGCAGTCGGCGGCATAATTGTAGGTCTGATTACAGAATACTATACTGGAGGCCCTCCAGTACGGAAAATTGCCAAGGACGGAGAAACTGGCCCAGCCACAGTTATGATATCTGGTTTAGCAGTAGGAATGGAATCTGTTGCTCTTCCGGTATTAACTATTGCCGCTATCATATTTTTTGCCAACTTATCAGCAGGTCTGTACGGAGTAGGAATGGCTGCTGTTGGAATGCTAAGTACTGTGGGAATTACTATGGCTATTGACGCATATGGTCCAGTAGCTGACAATGCAGGTGGCATTGCAGAGATGGCTGAAATGGGTCCAGAAACTAGAGAAATTACAGATGGGCTTGATGAAGTTGGTAACACTACAGCTGCAATTGGTAAGGGTTTTGCTATTTCGGCAGCAGCACTAGCTGCTTTGGCATTGATCAGCGCTTACATCGAGAAAATTGCTGTAAGATGGGAAGCATTAAATCCAGGAAAAGACTTTACATTAGCGATAAATGATCCCCTGGTATTATGTGGAATGTTCATAGGTGGAATATTTCCATTCTTAGTGAGTTCTATGACAATGAGAGCAGTAGGAGATGCTGCTTTTGAAATGATTGAAGAAGTACGTCGTCAGTTCAGGGAGATTCCTGGCTTGTTAGAAGGTAACGCTAAACCAGATACGGCGCGTTGTGTAGATATAGCAACTAGAGCAGCACTACGAAAAATGATAGTTCCTGGCGCACTTGCTGTCCTCGCACCAGTTGTAATCGGTTTTGGTCTTGGTGCTGAAGCGTTAGGTGGTATGCTAGCTGGAGCACTTATATGTTGTGTTATGATGGCTTTGATGATGGCAAACGCAGGCGGAGCCTGGGATAATGCTAAAAAATACGTCGAGAAAGGTAATTTGGGCGGAAAGGGCTCTGATGTCCATAAAGCCGCAGTAGTAGGTGATACCGTTGGTGATCCGATGAAAGATACGTCTGGGCCAGCAATGAACATTTTAATAAATGTAATGGCAATTGTTAGCCTAGTGATAGCTCCATTATTAATTTTGTAATTTATCAAAATTGATTATTATAAGTTTTAAAATGACCCATTAGATTGGGTCATTTTTTTTATATAACTAAATGTCAAAAATAAAAAAATTCCTTGAGGTTAATTACTTAATGACCAAAATAATCAATAACCTATCAGCAATCTCTAATCAGTATAAAGCACTATTCGTAGATCTTTGGGGGTGTTTACACGACGGATATAAACCATTTTTAGAGGCAGTACACGCTCTTCAAACCTACAGAGCTAATGGAGGTCTAGTAATTCTAGTAACCAACGCACCAAGACATAGTAGTAGCGTTGAACAGCAGATTAAAAAAATTGGTATTGAACCCTCTAGCTGGGATGCGATAGCCACGTCAGGAGACTCTGCTCGACATGCAATGTTCTCTGGGGTAGTGGGAAGAAAAATATACTTTATAGGCCAACCTCATGATATGAATTTCTTTGATCTACCTCTATCTGAAGAGAAATTTGAAAGCATAACCTTGGTTCCTCTAAAAGAAGCAACCGGGATAGTGTGTTGCGGCCCATTCGATCCTTTGATCTCTCCAGACGAAAATTTAAGTGATTTTGAGTACGCTAAAGAAAAAGGGCTTAAACTACTCTGTGCTAATCCAGATATAGTAGTTGACAGAGGTGATACCAGAGAGTGGTGCGCTGGCGCACTTGCTGCTCAATATACAAAAATGGGAGGTAAGAGTTTATATTTTGGAAAACCACATAAACCAATTTATAATCTAGCTCGTCTTCATCTTAAAAACATAGATAACAGTATATTAGATGATGAAATTTTATGTATAGGGGATGGAATCTCGACCGATATAAAGGGTGCTATTGACGAAAAATTAGACTCTCTTTTCATATCGGGTGGACTTGCAGCAGTTGAAACAGGAACTAATGTTAAACCAGACAAAAAATTATTAAAAAAATATTTAGAAGTTACAAAATCTAACCCAACATGGGTAATCGGAAGACTCAATTAAAAATAAATCTGCAATAATTAGACAAATCAAAGTATATACAGTCTTGCACAGTGTCTTTAACGAGTTTACGTAATTTTATGAGAATTTTTACAAACTATAACATAGCTGATGAACGCGATAGAAACGCCTCTATTGCTATAGGTAATTTTGATGGGGTTCATCTCGGTCATCAATCAATCATAAAATTAGCAAAAAATATGAACCCAGATAGCCAGTTGGGAGTTTTGACTTTTGACCCCCACCCTAGAGAGTTTTTTAGACCTGCAGACACAAATTTTCGATTAATGAATACACAGACTAAAAATAATAGATTAAAAAAGCTAGGTATAAAATTACTATACCAATTAGCTTTCAATCAAAAATTAGCTTCACTAACAGCAAGGGAATTTGCAGAAAAAGTTATTTCAAAAGGCTTAGGAGCCAAAAATGTGGTCGTTGGAGCCGATTTTTGTTTTGGGAAAGAGAGAGCAGGCACAGTCAAAATATTATCAGATTTAGGCTCAGAGCTAGGCTTTACTGTAGGAATCGCTGATATAGTAACAGGGAATGGAGAAATATTATCCTCCACCAATATTCGTAAGTTGCTTTCTAATGGAAACACGCGGGAATCAGCAAAGATGTTAGGACACTGGCACAGAATAGACGGTAAGGTAATCTTAGGGGATCAAAGAGGTCGAGAGCTAGGTTATCCTACAGCAAATATCTCCCTAGAAGGACTGCATATGCCTAAACTTGGAGTTTATGCCGTGCTAGTTGATATCTTAAGTGGACCTCATCGCGGCTCTTACAAGGGAGCAGCGTCGATCGGATCCAAGCCAACGTTTGGAGAAAATGTTATAAATTGTGAAACATACATTTTTAATTTTCATGGAGATATTTATGGGGAAAGCATATCAGTCGGATTAGTCGATTTTCTGCGTCCTGAAGAGGCTTTTAAGACTGTGGATGAGCTAGTTATACAGATGAAATTAGACTGTGAAAAAGCATACTTAAAACTAAATAAACTATGAAACGTTCAAATCCAAAAGAGTCTATTTTAAGAGATGAGTTTTGGAATAAATTTTCTTTGGATAAATTAAGTCCGAAGGAATGGGAGGCTTTATGTGACGGTTGCGGCAAATGTTGTCTCCATAAGCTGGAAGACGAAGAAACTGGAGAGATCGAATTCACAAAGGTTTCTTGTAGATTATTAGATAGCCATAGTTGTAAGTGCGGGCAATACGAAACAAGGAAACAATTTGTTCCAGATTGTGTAGTTTTATCTCCAAATAATATAAATGAAGTTTCTTATTGGATGCCTCAAACATGTGCCTACCGTTTGTTGCATGAAGGTAAACCTCTTTATTCTTGGCATCCTTTAATATCTGGTAGCACGGATACTGTTCATCAAGCCGGTATGTCAGTAAGAGAGAAATGTATTCCAGAGTTTGAGGTTCCCGAAGAAGAGTGGGAAGACCATATTATTGACGAGCCGGGAGTATGATCGTTAAAGCGACCGAAATTCAACTGAAAACAATTAAAAATAAAGAAAGTAGAAACAAAATAAATCTGTTTGTCTTTTACAGCTCTTCGATCACTACATATTTGTTCTATAAAAATTTTAACAAGTTAGAGAAATCTGACAACTCTATGTGTATCATTTTAAATGATATTCTTGTCTCTAAAAAATATTAGCTACTAGTCATAGCTATATTTAGAGGTTAAAAGAATGATGACTGAACGACTCGGGAAATGAACATGTCGACACATTCTGAACCGAAAATTATTGCTGGGAATGCTAACCTAGAGCTGGCCAGCGGAATAGTTAAGAGAATGTCTATGCACAGGGGTATGACTACTAAGCTCGTTGATGTCCGGGTAGAGAAATTTACAGATCAAGAGATATTTGTTGAGGTATATGAGAATGTACGTGGCGAAGACATGTTCATAATACAATCGACCTCTAATCCCGCAAATGATAATCTCATGGAGTTATTAATAATTACTGATGCCCTTAAGAGGTCCTCTGCGTCCAGGATAACAGCAGTAATTCCATATTTTGGTTATGCTCGTCAAGACAGAAGAACTAAGGCAAGAACGCCTATTTCAGCAAAACTTGTTTCAAATTTAATTTCGAGAGCAGGTGTTGAAAGAGTGTTAACTATGGATCTTCATGCAACCCAGATTCAGGGCTTTTTCGACATTCCAGTAGATAACTTGTATGCATCGCCACTATTCTCTTTAGACATAAAACATCACTTCAAGGATAAATTAGATAAGATCATGTTAGTTTCTCCAGATGTTGGGGGAGTTGCTCGAGCTAGGGAGTTAGCACAACGACTAGGCGCACCCTTAGCAATAGTTGATAAGCGGCGTGAAAAGCCAGGCGAAGTGTCTGAGATGACACTTATAGGAGATGTTGTTGGAAAAAGTTGTATCCTAGTTGATGATATTTGCGATACAGCAGGAACTTTATGCAAAGCAGCAAGCTTACTTATAGATGCTGGAGCTATAGAGGTGCACGCCTATATAACTCACGGAGTACTAAGCGGTGAAGCGGTAAATAGAATTGAAGCGTCTAGTATGAAACAACTCATAATTACAGATTCAGTAGGGCCAAGTGAAGGGGTTGCTAATTCTAAGAAAATTAGAGTAATCCCGACAGCGCCGATGTTCGCTCAGGCCATCTTAAACATATGGGGTGGTACAAGTGTCTCATCCTTATTTAATGATGATAGTTTAGCACCCGTATATGAAGGTATGTATCCTAGCCTAATTTAGGAAATTTAGATATCAGACAATGCTACTTCTAAATCAGAACAATATTTAGCAGTTGCATCAGATCCTATCTCTTCGTGTTTGAGTTTAGCATCCACAATTAATTTATCTGCTACTGCTCTACTTAAATCGTCTTTAGTAAAGGCTTTCTCCGCCAAAACAGATGTTGTTTCAGCTGAAACTTCTGCAAAACCTCCAGTCACAAAGTATTGCTCTTCTTTATCAGCAGTAAATATATTTATGAACCCTGGTCTTAAAGTTGTTATTATAGGTGCATGATCTGACATAGCAGAAAAATCTCCCTCTGAACCAGGTATATTTATCTCATTAGCTTTGACGGATACCAAGCTCTTTTCAGGCGAAACAAGGTCAAATTGTATTAATTTAGCCATAACTATAACTTTCTAAGCAGCACTAGCCGCCATTTTATTTGCTTTCTCAATAACTTCGTCAATACCGCCCACCATATAAAATGCTCCCTCTGGAAGGTGATCATACTCTCCGGCGACAACAGCCTTAAATGATTGTATTGTCTCTTCTAATGGGACTTGTTTTCCATCTGAACCAGTAAATACCTTAGCAACGTCGAAAGGTTGCGATAAGAATCTCTGAATTTTTCTAGCTCGTGTAACAGTAAGTTTATCTTCTTCACTAAGTTCATCCATACCTAGAATTGCAATAATATCTTGAAGAGATTTATACCTCTGTAGTATTCCTTGAACATCTCTGGCAACGTTATAATGCTCTTCCCCTACAATTGAAGGATCCATCAAACGAGAGTTCGAGTCTAGTGGATCAACAGCCGGGTAAATACCAATTTCTGAGATAGCCCGCGAAAGCACTGTAGTTGCGTCGAGGTGAGCAAACGAAGTTGCTGGTGCTGGATCTGTTAAGTCATCTGCGGGTACATAAACCGCTTGGACAGAAGTAATTGAACCTGCTTTGGTTGATGTAATCCGCTCTTGCATTGTTCCCATATCAGTCGCAAGTGTTGGTTGATATCCAACAGCCGAAGGAATTCTACCCAAAAGAGCCGAAACCTCTGAACCTGCTTGAGTAAATCGAAAAATATTATCTACAAAGAACAATACATCTGTTCCTGACTGGTCTCTAAATTGCTCGGCAAGAGTGAGACCAGTTAGGGCAACACGCATACGTGCTCCGGGTGGTTCATTCATCTGTCCATAAACAAGAGCAACTTTACTGTCTTCAAGGTTATCTGGAGTTATGACCTTACTTTCAATCATTTCATGATAAAGGTCATTTCCCTCTCTCGTCCGCTCTCCAACTCCTGCAAAAACTGAGAATCCTGAATGTACTTTAGCAATATTGTTTATCAGTTCCATAATTAGAACCGTCTTTCCAACACCCGCACCTCCAAATAAACCAATTTTTCCACCTTTAGCATAGGGCGCTAATAGATCTATAACCTTTATACCAGTCTCTAAAAGAACTGACTCCGTCGCCTGCTCTGAAAAAGCTGGGGCGTCCTGATGAATTGAACGTGTTTCAGTTGCAGCCACAGGCCCACCTTCGTCAACAGGCTCACCCACAACATTCAAGATTCGACCTAGTGTTGCATTTCCAACCGGCACCATAATAGGGCCACCTGTATCAGTCACTTCTTGACCTCGCACCAAACCTTCTGTTGCATCCATAGCCACCGCTCGAACAGTATTTTCACCTAAATGCTGAGCAACTTCTAAAACTAGTTGTTTCCCATTATTTTGTGTAACTATCGAATTTAAAATTGCCGGCAGATTTTCTTCAAATTGTATATCTACAACTGCACCAATAATCTGCGTGATCTTACCTACTGACTTTGTTTTTGCCATCTTAACTTTCTCCAAACCTTAGAGTGCTTCTGCACCCGATATGATTTCTATTAATTCATTGGTGATTACAGCCTGCCTGGAACGGTTATACTGTATTATTAATTTATCGATCATTTCTCCTGCATTTCGTGTCGCACTATCCATTGCTGACATTCTTGCTCCTTGCTCGGATGCGCCATTCTCCAAAAGTGCTCTAAATATTTGTGCCGTAATAGACTGAGGTAATAAATCAATTAAAATTTCTTCTTCAGAGGGTTCATAATCATATGCAGTGGATTCAGTTGAAGCTTGAAAAACTGGCGGAATGAGCTGTTTCTCTGTAGGAATTTGACTCATTACACTCTCAAATTGAGAATAGTAAATTGTGGCTACGTCAAACTCACTATTATCAAACCTATTAAGTATATTTGAGGCGACTTCAACTGCATATGAATAGCTAGCGCCCTTCATTTCAGTTAAATCGACATGCCCTACAAAATATTCACCAAATTCTCTCTTCAGTGAATCTCTACCTTTTTTTCCAACTGTCAATATTTTTACTGACTTACCTTCAGAAATAAGCTTGCTCGCCTTTAATTTGGCAAGCTTTGCAATGTTTGAATTAAAGCCTCCACAAAGGCCTCTTTCTGCAGTCATAACAATCAACAAATGGTTTGTATCAGCTCCAGTTCCAATCAATAGTGGGGGTCCACTGTCTACTCCCATTGAAGCAGTCAATCCCGACATTACTGAATCAAAACGATCTGAATATGGTCTACCTGAAACAGCTGCCTCTTGAGCACGACGTAATTTTGCCGCTGCAACCATTTGCATCGCTTTAGTTATTTTTCGGGTAGATTTAACAGACTCTATCCTATTCTTAAGGTCCTTTAAGCTTGGCAAGGCCTCATCTCCTTCTAAGCGAAATCAGAAGCGAAAGAATCCAAAGCGGATTTTATTTTCTCTTCTGCTTCTCCTTTAATCTTGGGGTCTTCCTCAGTAATATAATCCAACAAATCCTGATGCTTGCTTCTAAGATGTGATAACAAGCCCGATTCAAAACGTCCAACGTCTTTAACAGCAACCTTGTCAAGATACCCCTTGGTACCTGAATAGATAACACACACAATTTCTGCGTTTGAAAGAGGTGAATACTGCGGTTGTTTCATCAACTCAGTAAGACGTGCACCTCGGTTCAAAAGTTGTTGAGTTGCTTCATCTAGATCAGAACCAAATTGAGCAAAAGCAGCCATCTCTCGGTATTGTGCAAGCTCAAGTTTAACTGGTCCAGCAACCGATTTCATAGAATTTGTTTGAGCAGAAGAACCAACCCGCGAAACGGAAAGACCCGTATTAACTGCTGGACGAATACCTTGATAAAATAGCTCTGTTTCTAGAAAAATTTGTCCATCTGTAATAGAAATGACATTAGTTGGAATGAACGCTGATACATCTCCACCTTGCGTTTCAATAACTGGTAGTGCTGTTAACGAGCCTGATCCATTTTCTTCGTTTAGTTTTGAAGATCTCTCTAGAAGACGCGAATGTAAATAAAACACATCTCCTGGGTAGGCTTCTCTACCCGGTGGACGCCTTAAAAGCAATGACATTTGCCTATAAGACACCGCCTGCTTTGACAAATCATCATAAACGATTAAAGCATGCCTTCCATTATCTCTAAAGTGCTCCGCCATGGCTGTGGCTGCATAAGGTGCAAGGAATTGCATTGGAGCTGGGTCTGATGCGGTAGCCGCAACAACGATAGTGTAATTTATAGCACCGGTCTCTTCTAATTTTTTAACCAGCTGAGCAACAGTAGAACGTTTTTGACCGATCGCAACATAAACGCAATATAATTTCTTGCTTTCATCACCTTGTGCGGCGTCATTATAAGATTTTTGATTTAGGATCGCATCTAAAGCTACTGCAGTCTTTCCCGTTTGCCTGTCACCAATTATTAATTCTCTTTGTCCACGTCCAATAGGGATCATCGCATCTACTGATTTTAAACCCGTTGCCATAGGCTCATGAACAGACTTCCTAGGTATTATTCCTGGGGCTTTACTATCTGCCACCCTTCGCTCTGTTGTCTTTATAGGTCCTTTGCCATCTATAGGGTTTCCTAACCCATCAACAACTCTGCCAAGCAACTCGTCACCCGCGGGGACATCAACAATTGAATTTGTACGTTTAACCGTATCGCCTTCTTGAATGTCCCTATCTGATCCAAAGATAACAACTCCGACGTTATCAGTTTCTAGATTTAAAGCCATTCCTTTTATACCACCAGGGAACTCGACCATCTCTCCGGCCTGAACATTATCCAAACCATAAACTCTAGCTATTCCATCTCCGACGGAAAGAACTTTGCCAACTTCATCAACGGTGGATTCTTCCCCAAAATTCTTTATCTGGTCCTTAAGTATTGCTGATATTTCTGCTGCTTGGATAGCCATTAACCAACCTCTTTCATAGTAGTTTGGAGCGAAAGAAGTTTCGCTCTAATTGATGTATCTAACATTCTAGACCCAACTTTAACTATTAAGCCTCCGATGATTTGCTTATCAGTCATAGAATCTAATTTAACTATTTTACCTGTAAATGAACTAAGGATCTCTACAAGTTTTTTATTTTGTTCAATTGTTAACTTTGTGGCACTAATTATCTCTGCGGTTAGTTCACCTTTCTCTTGCGAGATCAGCTTGCTTAATTCAGTGATAAGGTAAGGAACTATAGAGAGCCTCTTTTTTTCAGCCATAAGGCTTAGTACTCCGGTTAAAGCCTTAGATAACCCTAGATTTTTAGCTATTTCTGAAATAGCGCCAATTTGCTCTTTTCTTTTAAGCAAAGGCGAATTTAAGAATATCACAAAATCAGCGTTCTCTGATAAAAGACTATTAATAGTTACAATGTCTTTTTCTAAGGTGACCAAAGCCTTTTGTTCTTTAGAAAGATCAAATGTAGCAGTTGCGTATCTCTTAGCCACCCCTACACATTCTGACGCTGATTCGGACACATTTACCTCTAATTATTATTTATCCACTAAATCTTTAGCACTTTCCCAAAAGTAGCAAACTTAGTAAAAAAGCTAACTACGGTGGCTTACCAAAGCCTAGCAAAAGCCGCAACTGTCAAAAGTCAAAAAATCGAAACAAAAATCATATTTTTATAATATCTTAATACAATCTAAGCATTAGTGCGACCGTTTGAAGCTACTTAACTCATTCTTTAGAGTTCAGTTTTATCTTTTTTGTCAACATTGCGGAGTATTTAGGGGTAATAGGTTGATTTCCCATGGCGCGGAATGGAACTCTTATTTTCAACTTATTACTAATTCGTTTGCTTGCAGGTACCTGCTTTGTTGCTTCCAAAATAATTATCCCTCCAGCTTGTATTGGGAAAATAAATTTCCCAATAGTTTCCAATAACGAAGCAGACTTCAACCAAATTTTTTTGTTCGAAGGGACTGAAAATAATGCACTAAAACTTCTTTTTGGTGTAAATGAGTGCTTTAAGAGCTGTGACTCCAATTGAGATAAAGTATATGCACGACCAGACCCAAACGGTGTCATTTCACTCCTACACCATAGTCCAGTCCTATTTGGCACAATGAACAAAACCTTTCCACCTGGTGATAAGACTCGCCAGCACTCATTAAATAAAGCAGACATGTTTTCACTAAATTCCAAACTGTGAAGGAAAACTATACGATCTGTTGTCCCCGAGGGGAGCGGCCACAGGTTTTCTTCACACAAGACACTAATGTTATCGAAGTTATTTGGCCAATAAATTACCCCTTGTTGCCCTGGCATAAGTAAAGTCAATCTCTCCACCTCAGTCTCACGAGACCAAATAATCGGGGCTACAAACCCATAACCAACTAAGCTTTTCCCTGCAGTATCTGGCCAAAATTCACGAACAGCTGAACTTATTACATTTTGTACGATATGACCAAGACCAGTCTTCGTATAAAACTTGTATAAATTGTCAACGTCCAGATACATGATGGCTCTAATATTTCAATAAGTTTATAATTTTATTGTTAACAACAAAATATAGCCCTAATAAATTATATTTTCTACTACTTGATAAAATATATTTTAAAAAAGGACTTGAAGGTTACGAAATAAACACGAATTGTATATTAATATGTTTTTAAAATTACTTAACCCAACTTAAAGCTTCAAAGGAACTAATCTTTTGCCATCATTCTCTGACACTTTAGAAAAAGCCATTCATGTCGCCTTAGCACACTCTAATTCACTCAAACACGAATTGGCTACACTTGAGCACCTTTTGCTTGCCCTAACAGAAGAACCAGACGCAAGCTTGGTGTTACGTGCCTGTAATGTGGATTTAGAAAAGTTAAGGTCATCATTAACCGAGTTCATTACAACAGAGCTTAAAAGCCTAGTGACAGATGTTGAGGGTTCAGAATCTGTACCAACAGCCGCTTTTCAAAGAGTTGTTCAAAGAGCAGCAATTCATGTTCAATCATCCGGACGGAGTGAGGTTACTGGTGCCAATGTACTCGTTGCTCTTTTCGCTGAAAGAGAGTCAAATGCAGTCTATTTCTTACAAGAGCAAGAAATGACTAGGTATGATGCTGTAAATTATATCGCACATGGCTTAGCTAAAGACCCCTCTTTTTCTGATGTTAAACCAGTTGCTGGAACAGAAGATTTAAATAATAGTGAAGAACCTGATCCTACCCAAACAAATGTTAAAAAAGAATCGGCACTTAAAAAGTATTGTGTCGATTTAAATGAAAGGTCTCACGAGGGAGGAATAGATCCATTAATTGGTAGAGATTTAGAAGTCGAGCGGTGTATACAAATATTATGCAGAAGACGGAAAAATAACCCAATACTGGTTGGAGACCCAGGTGTAGGTAAAACAGCTATTGCAGAAGGTCTTGCATACAAAATAGTTTCAAAAGAGGTTCCCAAGGTGTTAGCTAGCGCCATAATATATTCACTCGACATGGGGGTTTTGTTAGCTGGAACACGGTATAGAGGTGATTTTGAAGAACGCCTAAAAGCCGTAATGACAGAATTAGAGGAGCATCCAGACGCTGTTTTATTTATTGATGAGATCCATACTGTAATTGGAGCAGGAGCTACATCAGGGGGCTCAATGGATGCGTCCAATCTTCTCAAACCAGCCCTTCAAGGAGGTCTATTGAGATGCATGGGGTCGACAACATATAAAGAGTACCGTCAACATTTTGAAAAAGATAGAGCACTTAGTCGTCGTTTTCAAAAAATAGATGTAAATGAGCCCTCAATTGAAGACACTATTAAAATTCTTAAAGGTTTAAAATCACATTTTGAGCAACACCATGACATCAAATACTCCTCTGATGCCATAAAAACTGCTGTTGAACTTTCTGCAAGGTATATACACGACAGGAAGCTTCCAGATAAGGCAATTGATGTTATAGACGAAGCCGGCGCTGCCCAACAACTACTAACAGAATCAAAAAAGCGTAAAGTAATAACTGTAAAAGAAATTGAAGGCGTAGTAGCAAAAATTGCAAGAATTCCACCAAAAAGTTTAACAAAAGACGATGCGCAAAATTTGCAAGACCTAGAATCTTCACTAAAACGCGTTGTTTTTGGTCAAGACATTGCAATCTCGGCACTTTCATCGGCTATCAAATTATCAAGAGCTGGCCTGAGAGAGCCTGAGAAACCGATTGGAAATTATTTATTCGCGGGGCCCACTGGCGTAGGAAAAACCGAAGTTGCAAAGCAACTCGCTGATACCCTTGGGGTTGAGTTGATTCGCTTTGACATGTCAGAATATATGGAAAAACACGCTATCTCTAGATTGATTGGTGCTCCCCCTGGTTATGTCGGTTTTGATCAAGGCGGCCTTCTTACTGATGGCATTGATCAGCATCCACATTCTGTATTATTGCTTGATGAAATAGAGAAAGCTCACCCTGATGTGTTTAATATCCTTCTTCAAATTATGGATCATGGAAAGTTAACAGACCATAATGGTCGAAAGGTAGACTTCAGAAATACTATTTTGATAATGACCTCAAATGCAGGAGCCTCTGACATGGCAAAATCTGCTATTGGTTTTGGGAGGGATAAAAGAGAAGGTGAAGACACAGTTGCTATTGAACGTATATTTTCCCCTGAATTCCGAAATAGGTTAGATGCAGTTATTAGTTTTGCATCTCTTGGTAGAAAAATAATAACTAAAGTAGTTGAGAAGTTTGTTCTTCAGCTAGAAGCCCAGTTAATGGATAGAAACGTAACTTTCGAACTATCCCAAAAAGCCGCAGAGTGGCTTGGTGAAAAAGGCTATGATGAAAAAATGGGTGCTAGGCCTCTAGCTAGGGTTATACAGGAAGAAATAAAAAAACCGCTTGCAGATGAGCTGTTATTTGGAAAGCTTGCTAAGGGTGGTATTGTAAAGGTAGATCTTAAAGATAATGTAATTAGCTTAGAAATAATGGAACCAGAAGTCACACGAATAACTGCTCGAAAAAAGCCAAAGCTATTAACAGCCACCTAATTTTTATCTCTCTGTAAGTTTAATTTCAATACGTCGATTTTTTGCTCTAGCTTCATTAGTATTGGCTTGATCAAAGGGTTGATGCTCTCCAAACCCTGTCGCGGCTAATCTACTTGAGGGAACCCCAAGCTCTTCTGACATATACCTAACCACAGATAAAGCTCGTGCCTGGCTTAGTTCCCAGTTATCTTTAAATACCCCTAGACCACTTAACGGTACGTTATCTGTATGACCATCAACCCTTAAAACCCAATTGATCTCAGGTGGTATTTTCTTTGAAATACTAGTTATTATGTCTGACACTAATTTAATTTGATTCAAGCCCTCTTTGGATATATCTGCCTTACCCTTGCCAAATAGAATTTCCGAAGAGAAGATAAATCGGTCTCCTTTTATTTCAATTCCCCCCTGGTTTCCTAGTGCCTTTTCAATTTCTGCAAAAAACTTAGATTGATACTTCTTAAGTTCCTTAGCCTCCGCTTCTAATCTTTCAAGATCTTTCTTTTTAAGTTCCGCTAAAAGTTGTTTTTCTTTTGTAAGTTTCTGTAGAGCTTCATTTCGTTCTTTAGTAATCGTTTGGAGCACAAGGTTCCGTTCTTTCAAGATCGCAGCCTCTGAGTTAAGCCTTTTGCTTTCTTTCTCTTGAAAATCAGCCAATTTAGTTTTTTCGCCTTTTAGAGTTATTAGTGCACTATCTCTCTCAAGAGCCAAAGCCTTTAGCTTAGTGTTTTGTGCCTCTAACGCTTTTGAATTCTTCCTTTGTTCTGACACCGCCCTTGCCAAAGCAGCATTTAATTTACTACTCAAGTTCTTAATCTCGACATCTTCAGATGCATCTTTAGCTTCTGAGGCATCTAATAATGATTGCAATTGACCAAGTTGACCACGAACCTCCGCCAATTGCTGATTTAAAGATTCAACCAGCAACCTGGACTCAATATTGATTTCCTTTTCTCCTTGAAGCCTAACTTTAGCCTCTGACAGTAAAATTTCTTTACGTTGAATATCTGTCAACTTTAGAGAAACACTTTTTTCTAACGCTACTTTTTCAGCTAATAAATTTACTAATTTTTCTCTTAATTCAGTCCCTTTAATTAAAGATATTGATTTTTCTTCCTTTAAATTTGTTAACGCAGCAACTAACCTTAAGTTCAGATCTTCATTAACTGAATTTGTTGCGGCCAATAGTGTTAATGTTTCTTCGGCCTCTTTTCTTTTTTGTTCTAATACCAAGGACATAGCTGTGAGTTCTGCATTCCCGTTTTTCAACTTCTCTCTCAACATTTGAGCGGCTGCAGCGTCAGCTAACTTCAGTTTATCAAGCTTTGAAATTTGTTTTCTTTGTTCTAAGTTCTTAGAATTAATTGATTCAATTAATACTTCCAGAGCTTCTCTTCGTGCCGCAGCCAGCCTAGCAGTTTCTATTTTTTCACTGATTTCTTGTCTTGCTTGTGCTAAAGTGAGTTGAATTGCCTCTTTTTCTGATACTTCTTTTTCAAACTTTGAATTATTAGCTATTAATTTTTTTTCTAAAGAATTTATAAGTAATTTTGCATTATTTTTCTGAGCTAGTAGTCCTAATACTTGTTGTTCAAAATTTGCTATGATGCCTTTCTGTTTTTCACTCTGACTAGTTAAAGAGGCAACCAGCGTTCTCTGTTTGTCTAATTCCTTGGAGCTCTTTTCTACTAATCCTCCTAAATTAGATATTTTGTCTTCTAAATTGGTACCACGTTGTTGTTCTAAACCTAGCTGAAGGGCCAATGTATTTAAACTTTCTGATAATTTTCCGAGCTCAGAATTTTGAGTTTCTATCCTCTCACTAAGCATAAATTGTACGATCATAAATATTGAGATAATAAAAATTAAAACTAATAGTAAAGCCGTCATTGCATCTACAAAACCTGGCCAAATATTGGCCTCAAAACGTCTGCCACTCCGACGACTTAAGGCCATAACTTAACAACTTTTAATTTGGTATTTTCACGCATCAAAACTATCTTCATTTCTTTTGATGTAGCTAAGTTTATCCAAAAGTTCCTCTTGACTACTCGCAACTCTTTTTAACGCAGTCCCGATATCATCAGATTGATCAATTCTTTCAACAAGACGTAAGACAGTTTCAACCATCTTATCTGCTCGCTCATCGTTTTCTTTTCTTGAGCCTTCTAGCTTATCAAGGAAATCATCAAAACGGGCGTTCTGTTCAATGATATGATTTAATATTGGTACGAGCTCAGAATTTATTTTAGGTAAAGTGTCTCCATCATTTCCTGCAAAAGAAAATTTTGTAACTGATGATAACCACTCTTCTATCTGACGGTAAAATCGGTTTTGCCCATGTCCTGCAAATAATTCTAAAAGGCCAACGACTAATGAGCCTGCAAGCCCAAGCAAAGAGGATGAGAAGGCAGTTCCCATACCAGCTAACTGGCTCTCTAGTCCGTCCATTAATTTAGCAAAAACTTCTACCCCACTCTCTCCTTCTTTAGGATTAAGAGTTCGGATAGTATCTACAACGCCAGGTATTGTAATAGCCAAACCATAAAAGGTTCCTAAAAGTCCCAAAAATATTAAGAGGTTTATTACGTATCTAGTTATATCTCTAGATTCATCCATTCTTGTAGCTATTGAATCTAAAATTGTGCGAGCAGATGCTGAGGTAACTTTCATCTTATAACCACCAGCATTTAGTACAGCTACTAATGAAGCTAGAAGTCTTGGCGTTCTACTGTAAACAACGTCTGGTTCATTTTTTGCTACTCTTTTTAACCATGAAATCGAGGACATAAGTTGAGTTACCTGCCAAAAGCAAGCAATAACACCGAATAAAAAAACAACAAAAATAAGGCCATTTAGATAAAGATTAGCTAAAAAAACTGGTGCGAGCTGAGGGAGGATAATATACCCACCCATCCCAGTGAGAATTAAAACAGAAATCATAAAAATTACTTGACGGAGAGGGCCTGTAAAATCTAGTGACTCATCTTTTTTTATAGCTTTCATACGTTCGCCTTTTAAATAATAACAAATCTATATTAACATACTAAATCTAGACTATCCTTTTTCCAAGTTTATTATAATTACCTTTCAGTTTAAAAACTAGTATCTTATAAACTTATTAGAAAAATCAATTTTAAGAAGAATCCCTTTATGCGTATTATAATTTGGACTATAACAATTATTGTTCTGTCTTGGTCGGCATATTGGATGATCGGTGCAAAGAGTATTAAAGCTGAGTTATTAGCGTCAGTTCAAAATATTAACTCAGAAGACTGGTCAATTGCATACTCGGACTCTGTCGTTAAAGGTTTTCCTTATCGCTTTGATTTAACAATAAATAATTTAAAAGTAAAAAATAAAAAAAATTATCTAACTTGGACTCTTCCGTACTTTCAGATCCTATCATTAAGCTATGCGCCTAAGGACTTAATTCTTGTTTGGCCAAAAGAACAAGAAATTAAAACCAAAACCAAAACTATAAGTCTCATTTCAAACAAAATGTTAGCTAGTATCGAACGTACTAACATAAGCTCTTATGATATCTCAAAGTTTATTTTAGAAGTTGAAGGCGCCAACATTAAATCCTCTGAGGACCTAGTTCTCCAATCCAAGTCGATAATTTTAGCGATAAGTAAACTTAAAGCTGAGACTTCGGCTTATAAATTTGGACTAAACAGTACCGGGTTATTAGTTCAATCCTCAGATCAAAGCTTTTACGGATTAATAGGTTTATTAAATACAAACTCATTAAGTCTAAATATAAATGCTGATGTATATCTAGATAAGCTACTTAGAGTAACAGAAAAAAAATTATATCCAAAAATCACTAAACTAAACTTGAAGGAAATCAGCATTCATTCAAAGGATCTTACCCTAACTGCATTAGGAGATTTAGAAACAGATAAGCAAGGTTTCCCCGAAGGAAATATTCAATTAAAAATTTCAGGTTGGAAACAATTTTTATCTATTATTAATCCGACAGACATAAATAAAAAAATCGTCGAGAGCTTAGGGTTTCTTTCGATTCTTTCAGGTAATCAGAATGATTTAACTTTAGATCTTAAAATCAGGGAACGAAAACTATTTCTAGGCCCACTAATATTAGGAAATATACCAAAACAACTTATACAGTAACTAACTATATATGAACAGTAGTTAGTATACATTTATTACCCTTAAGTTTGGTTTACCGCCCTTTAAACCTTCCAAAATCTGGTGCATCAGTATCCTGGCCTGCTTCTACAACCCCACGTCTTAACTCTCGAGTCCTAGTGAAATAGTCGTGCAAGTAATCCCCATCTCCAGTCCGAATTGCTCGCTGTAATGCAAAAAGTTCTTCAGTAAATCTACCTAAAATCTCTAAAGTAGCATCCTTATTCGATAGAAAAACATCTCTCCACATTGTCGGGTCCGATGCCGCTATCCTAGTGAAATCCCTAAATCCTGCCGCAGAATATTTGACAACCTCACTATCAGTTACACGACGCAGATCATCAGCTACACCTACCATTGTATAGGCTATAAGGTGCGGTGCATGAGAGGTTACGGCCAGTACTAAGTCATGGTGATCTGGATCCATAAGTTCAACATTCGCACCAATAGAAGTCCACAAAAGTTTTAATTTTTCTATCTGGTTTAGATTATGGTCTTCAACTTTTCCAGGCGTCATCAAACACCATCTGTTATCAAATAACTCAGCAAAGCCAGCATCTGGTCCTGATTGTTCTGTTCCTGCCACAGGATGGGCCGGAACAAAGAACACATCTTCGCGAACGTGTGGTGAAACTGAGTCTATTACAGCCCGCTTAGTTGAACCTACATCTGTAAGGGTGGAACCAGCCTTCATATATAATGAGATATCTTTAGCAACTGAACCCATGGCACCGACAGGGACACATAGAACCACTAGATCAGCGTTTTCTACTGCCTCCTTAGCACTACCAAAAACCTCATCAAAAATTCCCAAAGAAATCGCTTTTTTTTGCGTATCAATAGATCTTGAATGCCCTACTATTTGGCCAGCAAGATTTCCCCGACGCATCGCGTGAGCCATAGAGGACGCTATTAACCCCAACCCAATTAAAGCAACTCTATTATAAATGTGACTCATAATTTTATCTCTTTTTTATTAATAAAACTCGCCTATAATTACTAAATCATTAGCCTATGCTTCTAGCCTTACCTTTAAAAAATTTAAAAGTCTAAAACAATTACTCATTATTTGAACTTCCCTAAAGGAAATTATAAGGGTCAATATCTATTTGAATTCTTACACCCTTCTGACTTTTTAATGTTAGTACCCAGTTTTTTAAAAACCTCTGTATAGGAAAATCTTTTTCTGCTTTCACAAGCATTCTTTGTCTATATTTTCCTTTTATCCGAGAGAAGGGTGCAGGCGCAGGTCCAAATATCTGGACGCCCGAGTTTCGTAAATTGGTACTATTATTAAATAATATTTTTCCAATATCTTCAACATTCTTAAGGTTTGCACCTGATAAGATAATGCCAGCAAACCTTCCAAAAGGAGGTGCCCCAGCCTTTTCTCTATCGCTTGCCTCAAGGGACCAAAATTTTTCTAAGTCTGCTTCTAGAAGAGCTCTTATCACTCTATGCTCTGGATCATAAGTTTGGATAAGTGTTTCTCCAGCCTTATTTTGACGTCCTGCGCGACCAGATACTTGATTTATTAATTGAAAAGTTCTTTCTGCCGCTCGCAAATCTGCCCCTTGCAGACCTAAATCTGCGTCTATCACCCCCACTAAAGTTAATTTAGGGAAATTATGGCCCTTTGCTACAAGCTGTGTACCTACAATGATATCAATATTTCCATTTTCTATTTCACTCAACTGCTTTCTTAACGACGCCGGAGTAGAAAAAAGGTCAGATGATAAAACTCCTATGCGCGCTGTTGGAAACAGCTTAGTTACTTCCTCAGCCAATCTCTCAATTCCTGGCCCAACAACTGACAAAGTATTATCAGAGTTGCACGAATTACATTTATTTGGAATCTTTGAAGTCTTCCCACATTGATGACAGATTAATCTCTCTACAAACCTATGCTGAACCATTCTACTATCGCACTGATTACAACTAATCTGCTCTCCACATGATCTACATATAGTTACTGGCGCATATCCACGTCGATTCAAAAATAATAAGGTCTGTTCACCTTTCTCAAGTTTCTCCTTAATTTTATCCAACAGCGTTGGAGAGATCCATTTCCCAGAACTTAAACTTTCTGATCGCATGTCTATAGCAGTTATAGACGGCAATGTTGCTCCACCATATCTCCACTCCAAGTTAACGCCAAAGTATTTACCTTTTCTTGCATTTACCCAGCTTTCTAAAGAAGGTGTAGCTGAGGCTAGTACAACTCTAGCAGTTGATAGCGAACCTCTAAAAACTGCCATATCTCTAGCATTATATAAAACTCCATCATCTTGTTTATAGGAGTGGTCATGTTCCTCATCGACCACAATAAGTCCAAGAGTTTGAAAGGGTAGAAATAAGGCAGACCTAGCTCCAACAACTAATTGGAGCTTACCCTGGGAGACCATTTTCCAAACTCGCCGACGTTCAGTCACATTAATACCCGAATGCCATTCTCCAGGGCGAGCACCAAATCTTGCCTCAACTCTGGCAAGAAATTCTGCTGTCAAACCAATCTCTGGTAAGAGAACCAAGGCTTGTTTATTTTCTTTAATACAATCTGCTATACATTCTAGATAGACTTCTGTCTTTCCAGAGCCAGTCACTCCATTAAGTAAAATGGTATTACAAGTCCCTGCGCCCCTAATTTTTTTTACTGCTAACGTCTGCTCATCAGTTAACAGTTTACCTTTCACAAATGGATTAAGAGATAAAAACTCCTGATCTTTAGGAGTATAATCAACAGATATTGCCTCAAGAGATACTAAACCATGAATAACAGATGGACTGACACCACATTTTTTCACAATTTCACTTAATTCAAAGTTTAAATTATGATTTTCTTTTAGAAAGTTTAAAACTTTACTCCTGGAAGTTGTTAGTTTTTTTATCTCATCTGAAGAAAAAGAATATTTTTTATTCATCACTTCAGCGGACCCTAAGTTTGGAACCCGTGTAGCTAACCTAAGGACAGAAGAGAGAGGCGTTATAGTATAGAGAGAAACTTTCTCTAAAAAATTCATTAATTCGTTAGTCATCGGTTTTATTTTAAGTGTCTTCAAAATGACCTTAATTTTATCGGCTTCTAAGTTAATAGTACTGAGCCCCCATACTACTCCAATAACCTCTTTCTGCCCCAAAGTTACCTGAACATATGAACCTAGATAACAACCTTCTGATGGAACTTTATAACTTAATGCAGTTCCTATTGGCTGTGTTACCTGAACACTAACAATTTCCCCTTTTTTAAAAAAATCTGTCATTCTACTTTCTGTACCTCCAATAATACTTTAGAAGCATAGTTAGGTTTAGCAAAGGGTGCGAAAATGAAATTTTTTATAGATACAGCTGAAGTGAAAGATATTATTGAATTAAATAAACTAGGAATAGTAGACGGCGTAACAACCAACCCTTCACTTGTTCTTAAGTCTGGTAAAAACATGGTTGAGGTCATCAAAGAAATTTCAAACCTAGTTGACGGTCCAATATCTGCCGAAGTTGTATCAGCCCAATCAGATGGTATGATCGCTGAAGGTTTGGAGCTACTAAAAATATCAAAAAACATTGCTGTAAAAATACCTTTAACTTGGGAAGGCCTAAAGGCTTGCCAAGTACTAAGTGACAATGGAGCTATGGTTAACATTACCCTCTGTTTTTCAGTAAACCAAGCGCTATTAGCTGCAAAAGCTGGCGCCGCCTTTATATCACCCTTTGTAGGAAGATTAGATGATATCAACGTTGAAGGAATGAGTTTAATAGCTGATATCAAACAAGTTTATGATAATTATAACTTTCATACAGAGATCCTGGTGGCATCAATTAGGACAGTAAATCACATTACAGAAGCCGCCCTTATCGGAGCTGATATTGTTACAGTTCCACCAAAAATAATAAAGCAGTTAGCAGATCACCCTCTAACCAGTGCGGGTCTTGAAGTATTCAATCAAGATTGGTTAAAAACAGGACAAAAAATTATTTAATAATAAATTCCTACAGTTGTGAGAACAAAAATGACCAAAAACTCCGACAAAATAACCGAAATCAAAAAAAAAATAATCTCAAATCCAGAAATTATCTTAGATGATTTAGAGGTAATGAAAGTACTCTTTAATTCATATAGCGAAGCCACCGGAGAAAATATTATTGATTTACGAAGTGTTGCGATAAAAAAACTAGAAGCGAAGATCAAACAGACAGAAACAACAAATCGATCTATTATTGCGGCTGCGTATGAAAATATTTCAGGCTATGAATTAATCCATAAGGCTAGCTTGCTTATTTTAGAGATAGATAATTTTGAAGATTTACAAGTACAGCTTATGCGGACGGTTCAGCCGGCTTTAAAAGTATCTCACATACATATTATGATTGAACAGGAAGAACCTGAGAACACAGCCATAAAATCAAATAATTATATTTCTGTTGTTAAACCTGGGTCAGTAAAAACCTATATAAATTTAGAAAATGAGCTTCTTCAAAAGACTGTTACTATGAGACAGGTATCTTCACCTAACGAACGTATATATGGCCAAAAGGCTCATAGTATAAAATCTGAAGCAGTTATCCAATTGGACCTAGGAGAAAATAAAGTTCCAGCATTACTAATAATTGGCTCTAACACAGCCATCCAGTTTGAGCCTAAAAAAGGCACTGAGCTACTTGAATTTTTTGGGTCTGTTATGGAGCGAGTAATAAAACGTTGGGCCATCTAAAAGTCAACTCACATGGTATTTCTGTTAGCATTAAAAGTTGGCTGTCCAACTTGAAGTCACTAAATAATTTAACGAACAATACGTTAAGTGCATATGAAGCAGATGTAATTAAATTTATTAGTTTTATTGAGTCTCTTCTATCAGAATCTAATGGAAAACACACATTTATTAAGCTGACAAACTCAGATATGAGAAGCTGGTTATCTGCTGAAAAAAAGAAGGGGGTTTCTCCTAGATCTTTAGCAAGAAAACTATCCTCAATAAAAAGTTTTTTTAGATGGTTTTCTGAAATAGAAGGTTTTGACGCTTCAATTATTTTGACAACTAAAGCTCCAAAGTTTCAGAAAAAGCTACCTCGACCATTGTCAAAGCAATCTTCAACTGAAATTATTCAGGTTGTTGGACATCTTGCAGATGAAAAATGGGTATCGGCAAGAGATATAGCAATAATTACTCTCCTATATGGCTGTGGATTACGTATTTCAGAAGTATTATCATTGAAGCTCAGTGATACCCCTATTCCCGATTCAATTATTATTCTTGGTAAAGGCAGGAAGGAGCGAGTAGTACCAGTTTTACAGATTGCTAGAGAAAGTGTAAAAAATTACCTGAAACTTCTTCCTTTTGAGATTAAGTCTACCGACACAATTTTCAGAGGCGTTCGTGGCGGAGTATTAAATCCAAGGATCGTAACTAGGTTTGTAGAAAAGGCACGACTACAAATGGGCCTTCCTGAAACAACAACACCTCACGCTATGAGGCATTCATTTGCCACCCACCTTCTTGAGGCTGGTGGTGACTTACGTACAATCCAGGAGCTTTTAGGGCATACCTCCTTATCAACAACTCAAACTTATACCGCCGTAAACACAGCTCAACTCATGAAAGTATATGACCAGAGTCATCCATTAAAGGATGGTTAACAGGTAAGTTTTAGATTAAAGATGAATATGAAATCGAGCTTAGAAAAAGACATTTATTTGAAGAGCAATCAAATGAGCATTAAAGTAAAGGCATTATCTGTACACCTTCTTACTGCAACTGGCGCAGTTTTTGCTATGTTGGCAATGTTAGCGGCTGTAGATGAAAAATGGTCTCTAATGTTCGTGTGGTTGGTAGTTGCATTTGCTGTTGACGGGATCGATGGACCCTTAGCAAGAAAATACAACGTAAAAGTAAATGCCCCAAATTTTGACGGGGTACTTCTTGACTTAATTATTGATTATCTAACTTATGTTTTCATTCCCGCATTTGCGCTTTTCAAGTCAGGGCTGTTTGAAGGCTGGACTGGTTGGTTTGTAATCATCATAATTACGTTTGCAAGTGCTATGTACTTTGCTGACAATCGCATGAAAACTAAAGATAATTCTTTTTCTGGATTTCCAGGTTGTTGGAATATGGTTGCAGTTGTAATATTTGCACTTGAACCTAGCTTTTGGATGATTTTAATTATAGTTTCTGGTCTAGCTATAGCAATGTTTTTCCCGCTAAAATTTGTGCACCCAGTAAGAACTCAAAAATGGAGATCTATAACTTTACCTGTTACCCTTGGTTGGACATTTTTTGCAGGGTGGGCAGCCTGGATAGACTTTGATGTAAACAGCTGGGCCCATTGGGGTTTAATAATATGCTCATCTTATCTTCTTTTTGCTGGTATAATTCAGCAAATTATTGAACCTAAAACCTAAAAATTATAAAGTTTCTGCTAACGCCTCTTCGCAACGACTACATAGAGCAGAATTCATTGGATCTCCAACCTCCGGTAATACCTTCCAGCAACGTTGGCATTTGTTTCCTTGCGCCCTCTCAAAAACGACTGAAACATCAGTAATTTCATCTAAAATAAATGCACCCTTTGGAGCTGGATCGATAGTGATTTTGATCCCCGAAGTAATACAAATGTCTTCAAATGAGACAGATTCTAAAATCTTTTTTGTTTCCTCATTGACATGAACAAAAGGAGCGGCTTCAAGAGAAGCTCCAATAGTTTTATCTTGGCGTTTTAGTTCTAACGCCCCAGTTACAACTTTTCTCACTTTGCGAATTGTCGACCATTTCTTAGCGAGCTCTGAATTTTTCCAAGTACTTGGTGTCTCGGGGAAATCGTTTAAATGAATTGAACTTTCTACGTCGACAGAGCGTTCTAACCATACCTCTTCCATAGTGAAAACTAGTATGGGAGCCAACCAACTAGTAAGTCGGTGAAATAGAATGTCTAGAACCATTCTGGAGGCTCTACGACGATCAGTATCATTGTCACAGTACAGAGCATCTTTTCTTATATCAAAATAAAAAGAGGATAAATCTGACGTAGCAAAAGAAAATATTTCTTGAAGAGCTCCCTGAAAATCATATTTAGTATAACAATTTTGAACTATCCTATCTATTTCATATACGCGGTGAAGTACCCATAACTCTAGTTCTGGCATTTCTTCATAAGAGATATTGTCACTACTCGTATAAGATTTCAGCGAACCTAATAGGAATCTCATAGTATTTCTTAACCGTCGATAACTATCAGCGACGCCCTTTAGAATTTCTGGCCCTATTCTCAAATCACCACTATAATCTGATTGAGCCACCCATAACCTTAGAATATCAGCTCCATATTGTTTTATTACTTGGTCAGGGGAAACTGTATTTCCAGTCGACTTTGACATTTTCATCCCCTTATTATCTAGGGTGAAACCGTGAGTTAAAACTCCACGATAGGGCGCGTGGCCTCTTGTGCCGCAACTTTGCAACATAGATGAATGGAACCATCCTCGGTGCTGATCGGTGCCCTCAAGATATAGATCTGCCAAACCATCCTCACTACCATCGACCCTATCCCGCAAAACAAAAGCATGTGTTGATCCAGAATCAAACCAAACATCTAAAATATCAAAAACTTGTTCATACTCATTCGGATCCACCAAACCAGATAAGAACCTATCCTTTGCTCCATCTTTATACCAGCAATCAGCGCCCTCAACTTCAAATGCCTGTAAAATTCTTTTGTTTACCTCTTCATTACGCAGTAAAAAACTAGGGTCAGTTGAAATCGTTTTCTTTTTGGTAAAACAAGTTAAGGGTACACCCCAAGCTCTTTGCCGAGAAAGCACCCAGTCAGGTCTTACTTCAATCATAGAGTATAGTCGATTTCGGCCAGATTGTGGGGTCCATTCAACTAAGGCATCAATTGATGTTAGAGCCCTCTTTCTTATTGTAGTACCATATTGATCTTGGTTATCTCCAACAATACGATCTATCCCAACAAACCATTGTGGTGTGTTACGAAAAATAATAGGTGCCTTTGACCTCCAGGAGTGTGGGTAGCTATGAGTAATTCTGCCACGTGCTATTATGTTTTTTACTTCAACTAAGCTGGCAATAACTGCTGAGTTAGCTTTACCTTCCTTACCCTTTCTATCAAAAACCTGTAATCCAGAAAAGATCGGTACATGGGCTAGAAACTCTGACTTCTCACCTACATTATAGGTTAAGCGGTCCAACCAATTTCGTTTTACAAAACACTCATAATCATCAGCACCATGACTTGGTGCTGTATGTACAAATCCAGTTCCCGCATCTGCATTAACATGATCCCCGTCAATTAAAGGTACATCATAAGACCAGAAATCATCCAGCTTACTAAAAGGATGAAAACACTGAACATTATCTAGGTCCTCAGGAAAAATATCTATAACTCGCTTAAAATTTGTGGCTCTGGCCTGAGTAAGAGTAGCTTCTGCTAGATCATCTGCCAAAAGGTATAGATCTCCTGCAGCAACCCAGCTTTCCTCTAAAGTACTAATAATTTCATACATGCCATAAGAGATTTTTTTACTGTATGCGATCGCTTTGTTAGACGGAATTGTCCATGGAGTTGTTGTCCAAATTACGATTTTAGCATTTTTAATTTTATCAGGAGCATTTTTTATGTTGAAAGCCACCCAAATTGTATGACTCGTATGGTCATGATATTCAATTTCTGCTTCTGCCAACGCTGTCTCTTCAACAGAAGACCACATAACTGGCTTAGAGCCCTGATAGAGTGTCCCATTCATAAGAAATTTTTGAAATTCTTCAGCTATAACTTTCTCTGAATGAAAATCCATAGTCAGGTATGGGTTTTCCCAATTTCCTGCGATACCTAATCTCTTAAATTCTGAACGTTGAATATCTATCCATTTATCAGCAAATTTTCTACATTCCTGCCGAAAAGCTATTACATCTACCTTATCTTTATCCAGTCCTTTTTTTCGATACTCCTCTTCAATCTTCCACTCTATTGGAAGTCCATGGCAATCCCAACCTGGGATATAGCGAGCATCCTTTCCCATCATTTGTTGTGATCGAACTACCATATCCTTTAATATCTTATTCAAAGCATGCCCTATATGGAGATTACCGTTTGCATAGGGAGGGCCATCATGAAGAGTAAATATCTCTCTCCCCTGCTTTTTTCTTAATTCTTTGTAAATTCCCATTTTTTCCCAACGCTCAAGCCAACCTGGTTCTCTATTAGGTAACCCTGCCCGCATAGGGAAATCTGTTTTTGGTAGGTTTAAGGTCTCTTTGTAATCAGTCTGTGATTCTGTCTTTTCCGAACACATCTTATCATCCTTGATTATTGAAAAAAAATCTGCAATCACAAACACTTTTAACAAGTGCTTCGCTTAACCTGACGTCTTGTTGACTAGACTGTCAGGAAAGTAATTTTGAAAACTAAAACACTTAAATTCATAGCCGGTGATATATGGTAGGTGCCATTACTGGTCAAGTAAATTAAAGCCTAAGGCACTATTTCGTTTAAAAGGAATCATTTTATATCTATCTTTTAACCTGTTATAATTTATATTAGGCAAACATCGTAAATTAAGGTGAAATGACTCAGATATGCCAAAATATGCTTTAAAAATAGAGTATACTGGATCACAGTTTTTTGGTTGGCAGTCACAAATCGGTTTACCGACAATTCAAGGTGAAATTGAAAAGGCTCTGTCATGCTTGGATAAAAGTCATCCAAAACTAGTTGCTGCAGGGCGAACAGATGCTGGTGTCCATGCACTAGGCCAAGTAGCACATGTGAACTTATCAAAAAACTGGGACCCATTTCGGTTATCGGAAGCCATTAACTTTAATTTGAAACCTCACCCCATTTCGATTATTTGTGCAGCGGAGGTGGAAGCAGATTGGCATGCACGGTTTTCTGCCATTAATCGATATTATATCTTTAAGTTAATAGTCCGTCGGGCACCACTTACTCATCATAAAAATTTAGTTTGGCATATAAAACATAAATTAGATTTGGGCTTAATGCAGGAAGGAGCTGCATTTCTGGTGGGAACGCATGACTTCACAACATTTAGGTCGACACTCTGCCAAGCTAAGTCCCCAATTCGAACGATTGACTCTATTGAAATTAATAAAATTAATATCCCTAATGGGATAGAGTACCAGTTTTTTTTTAAAGCTCGTTCTTACTTACATAATCAAATACGGAGCTTTGTAGGTACACTAGAACGAGTTGGGGCAAAAAAATGGACCCCCTTAGAAGTAAGTATAGCTCTGAATGCAAAATCACGCCCAGCTTGTGGACCAGTGTGTACACCCAACGGGTTGTACTTGAAGGAAGTAATCTATTCGTCAGACCCATTTGGACATTAAATAAATATTTTTCTTCATCAACTTATTATTGCTCAAGTTGATATAAAGTAATCTGTTTACTTATGTCTATCCACCATCAATTGCTTTAATGAGCCGATTGCCTTTGCTGGGTTTAACCCTTTGGGGCAAGTTTTTGTACAGTTCATTATTGTATGACAGCTATATAGTTTGAAAGAATCTTCTAATTCATCCAATCTTCTCTCTTTTGCTTCATCTCGAGAGTCTATAACCCACCTATATGCGTTTAAAAGAGCTGCTGGGCCCATGTAACGATCACTATTCCACCAGTATGAAGGGCACGCTGTTGAGCATGATGCACACATTACGCACTCATATAATCCATCTAATTTATCTCTGTCTTCGATAGACTGTCTCCACTCCTTCTCTGGTCGTTCGGTTTCAGTTTCTAACCATGGCATAATAGCTGCATGCTGAGCGTAGAAATGAGTCAAGTCTGGGATCAAGTCTTTAACTACTTCCATATGAGGTAATGGATAAATTTTTACATCACCACTAATTTCTTCCATACCACAAAGGCAGGCAAGCGTATTTGTTCCATCTATGTTCATTGCGCAAGACCCACATATCCCTTCACGACAGGATCGCCTAAAAGTCAAAGTTGGATCGATTTCGCTTTTTATTTTTATTAGTGCATCCAGAACCATTGGACCACATGAATCCATATCTACATAATAAGTATCCACTGCTGGATTTTTCTCATCATCAGGATTCCAACGATAAACTCTGAATTTTCGAACATTATTAGAATTTTCTGGTTCTGGCCATATTTTACCATTATTAATTGTTGAATTTTTGGGTAACTTAAGTTCTACCATTTCCTGTCCCTACCTATTTTTGGGGATTGCATATATATATTTTTGACCTCATCCATGAATTGCTCCTGCCCCACAAGCTAATGCAGCTTCTCTTACTGCCTCTGAATATGTTGGATGTGCGTGACAGGTCCGAGCTAAATCTTCTGCAGAAGCGCCAAACTCCATTGCAACGCATATCTCATGAATTAAATCCCCAGCCATTGGCCCTATAATATGAGCACCTAAAATCTTATCACTATTAGCATCTGTTAGAATCTTTACAAAACCCTCCGAAGAGAATGTCGCTTTTGCACGACCATTACCCATAAAGTTAAATTTACCAGCCTTATATTCTATACTTTCCTTTTTAAGCTCGTCTTCTGTCTTACCAACACTCGCAACCTCTGGGTGTGTATAAATTACGCTTGGAATTAAATTATAGTTAACGTGACCCTTCTGACCCGCAAGCAATTCTGCAACCGCTATACCTTCATCCTCTGCCTTATGTGCCAACATTGGCCCGTCTATCACATCCCCAATAGCATAGATCCCATTAATATTTGTCATCCAGTTATCATCAGTTACCACTCTTCCAGTAGGTGAGACCTTAATATTTAACTCACTTAGCTGAAGGTGATCTATTACTGGTGTCCTTCCAGTAGCAATGAGTACCATACCGGCTTCATCACTATGTTCACTCTTATCAGCATTTTTAATATAATTAACTTTAACTTTGTTTTTAAAAGTTTTTGTACTTGTTACTGCAGCATTCATTTCAAAAGCTATACCTTGCTTTGTTAAAATCCGTTTGAAATGTTTTTGTAGACCAGAGTCCATGCCAGGTGTAATTTTATCTGAAAACTCAATAACTTTAACTGAAGAGCCTAATCTAGAGTAAACAGACCCAAGCTCTAACCCAATCACACCGGCTCCAACGATTATAAGCTTTTCCGGGATACTTTTAGGTGACAACGCACCCGTGGAAGTAACCACCATATTCTCATCAATGTTCACGTTGGGTATTGATGTTGGCTTAGAACCTGAAGCAATTACTATGTTTTTAGTTTGATAAATTTTTTTATCTACCACTACCTCAGTATTGGATTTTATTGTGGCCCACCCCTTAATCATATGAACTTTGTTTTTTTTAAATAAAAACTCAATTCCTTTTGTATTTTGATCTATTACGTCCTCTTTATATTCCATCATTTTTTTCAAATTAACATTTGGAGCTTTACCAACAAGTCCCATTTTTTCAAAATTATGCTTCGCTTCATATAGCTGATGGCTCGCATAAAGTAGCGCTTTTGATGGAATACACCCAATATTTAGACACGTCCCTCCAAGCTTTTCATTACCCTCAATGCAGGCAGTTTTTAACCCTAATTGTGCACATTTTATAGCACACACATATCCTCCTGGCCCGGAACCAATAACTATTACATCAAAGTTAGTCATAGCTGAAACCCACACTGATGGCGCTGACTTTTAAATAGAATTATCTTAGAATACATTTCACTCTGCCTTCTCATCAATGCTGAAAATTTTAAAAACTAACTTCATTTTTTATCTAAAAGATCTCACAAATCAATTAACAAGCGTCTAGGGTCTTCTAAGGCGTCTTTAACTCGAACTAAAAAAGTAACAGCACCTTTTCCATCCACAACTCGATGATCATAGGTGAGAGCTAAGTACATCATTGGTCGGATTTCTATTTTTCCATCAATAACAACTGGACGATCTTGTATTTTATGCATTCCTAAAATACCTGACTGAGGTGGATTTAAAATAGGCGAACTCATAAGAGAACCATAAACGCCACCGTTTGATATTGTGAATGAACCCCCTTGCATGTCCTCTATCATCAAAAGGCCTTCTCGGGCCTTATTAGCTTTTTCTGAGATTTTTTTCTCTAAATCAGCAAAGGATAAAGACTCCGCGTTGTTTATAACTGGAACCACCAATCCAGATGGTGTACCAGTTGCCACCCCCATATTTACATATTTTTTATAAATTATATAATCGCCATCAATTTCAGAGTTTACCTCAGGAATTTCAAAAAGAGCATGACAGCAAGCCTTAATAAAAAATGACATAAAACCTAATTTTACTCCATGCTTGGTTTCAAATGAACTCTTATATTTAGTTCTTAAATTCATGACCTCAGTCATATCTACTTCATTATAGGTTGTAAGCATTGCTGAAGTATTCTGGCTTTTCTTTAACCTTTCCGCTATTGTTTTACGGAGGCGTGTCATTTTAACTCGTTCCTCTAAATTAGAACTCTGGCCCTCGACTTGAGTTGTGGATGGCATGTCAGGAAGCGTCGTAGTCGTAGTAAGGTTATTTAAAACTTTCACCACATCTTCTTTCATTATTCTACCATCTCGTCCCGTACCTTTCACGTCACTTACCGATAGACTATTTTCTGTCATTAATTTTATTGCTGACGGAGCATTTTCCAAACTAGCATTGGTAAGAGNTTCAATATCCGGTTTNGCTACTGAAACGTTTTCAATTACNGAAGAATCACTCTTCTTCTGGTTGCTTTATTATATCTNGCTCATTTTTTGTTTCTGTATGTTCACTTAAATTACCTTCCGTGATTTCTGCGAGTAATGCCCCAATAGCTACCGTAGTCCCTTCTCCAGAAATTATTTTTCCTAAGATACCATTTATTGGGGCAGGAACCTCTACAGTAACTTTATCAGTTTCGAGCTCACACATCATTTCATCAACAGCAATTGGGTCTCCAACCTTCTTAAACCAAGTTGCGACAGTGGCTTCGGTTACACTCTCTCCAAGCGTCGGTACGCGTACCTGTATCATTTCTTGCCTCCAAGTGTTAATGCTTCCTCAATCAGAGCATTCTGCTGTATAATATGTTGAGACGCCAAACCGGTGGCTGGCGATGCAGAAGCTGGCCTTCCAACATATAATGCCCGTTTCACTTTTGCCTTGATTTTAGTTAGAACCCATTCAATGTTAGGTTCCATAAAAGTCCATGCACCCTGATTTTTTGGCTCTTCTTGGCACCAGATTATTTCGGCATTTTTGAACCTTTTTAACTCATTAATAGCAGCACTTGATGGAAACGGATAAAATTGTTCAAAACGAAGAATATAGATATCATCAATATCTCTTTTATCTCTAGCCTGCTGTAAATCATAATAAACTTTTCCAGAGCATAGGATCACACGCTTAACCATTGAATCTTTCTTTAACTTTAGCGCTGAACCATCCCTCTCAGCGTCATCATGCAAAATGCGGTGGAAGCTAGAGCCTTTTAAAAATTCAGAAACTTTCGAGGTTGCTAATTTATTTCTTAAAAGAGATTTGGGAGTCATTAAAACCAATGGCTTCCTAAATGAACGATGCATTTGACGCCGTAAAATGTGAAAATAATTAGCTGGCGTCGAACAGTTAGCCACTATCCAGTTTTCTCCTCCACACATTTGTAAAAAACGCTCCAATCTTGCAGAAGAGTGTTCTGGACCCTGCCCCTCAAACCCATGAGGTAGCAACATAACCAATCCAGACATTCTTAACCATTTAGACTCTCCAGAGCTAATAAACTGATCAAACATAATCTGAGCACCGTTAGCAAAGTCTCCAAATTGAGCCTCCCAAAGAACTAAGGAATTTGGTTCAGCTAAGGAATATCCATATTCAAAACCTAGAACTGCATATTCTGAAAGCATAGAGTCAATTACTTCAAACTTTGCTTGTCCCTCTCTAATATTATTAAGAGGATAATACCGTTGTTCTGTCTTTTGATCCACGAGAGCAGAGTGCCTTTGACTGAATGTTCCTCTTGCTGAATCCTGCCCAGAAAGTCTAACAGGGTATCCCTCTATTAGAAGTGAACCAAAAGCCAAAGCTTCCGCAGTGGACCAATCTATATCGACACTACCACTAAACATTTTTTGTTTCTCAGAAAGTAATCTCTCTACAGTTCTGTGCGTTTCAAAATTATTAGGAGTTGCAATCAGGGCCTTACTAATTTCATCAAAGGTTTTTTTTGAAACGAACTTATCACCCCTCTGATACACTTCATTATCTTTTTTCAGATGCGCCCATTTTCCGGCCAACCAATCCGCCTTACTCGGTTTATAGTTTTTTCCTGCCTCAAACTCGTCATTCAACTTTAATTGAAACTCTACCTTGGCTTGCTTCACTTCCTCTAGAGAAACTAAGCCTTCAGCTACGAGTCTCTCCTCATAAAGTGCTAAAGTCGTTTTTTGTTTTTTTATTCTGTTATACATTAATGGGTTTGTGAACATAGGTTCGTCACCCTCATTATGGCCAAAGCGCCGGTAGCAAATTATATCTAAGACTACATCCTTATGAAATATTTGTCGAAATTCAGTAGCGACTTTTGCTGCGTGAACTACTGCCTCAGGATCATCCCCATTAACATGAAATATTGGTGCTTCGACCATTAATGCAATATCTGTCGGATACGGGCTTGATCTACTCAGATGTGGTGCTGTTGTAAAACCTATTTGATTATTCACAATTATATGGATCGTTCCTCCAGTCTTGTGACCACGTAAACCGGATAATCCAAAACCTTCCGCTACTACACCTTGCCCAGCAAAAGCTGCATCACCATGTATAAGAACAGGTAAAACGCGACTGCGCTCATGATCATTTAATTGATCTTGCTTTGCTCTTGCCTTTCCTAATACGACGGGGTTAACGGCCTCAAGGTGTGAAGGGTTAGCCGACAATGAAAGATGGACCGAGTTACCATCAAATTCACGGTCTGAAGAAGCTCCTAGATGGTACTTAACATCCCCAGAACCATCTACATCCTCAGGTTTAGAACTACCACCCTGAAACTCATTGAAAATTGCTTTATAAGGTTTTGCTAATACGTTTGCTAAGACTGATAGTCTTCCTCGGTGCGGCATGCCAATAATTATATCTTCAACTCCCCTAGCCCCACCACGTTTTATTATTTGTTCCATGGCCGGAATAAGACTTTCGCCACCGTCAAGTCCAAACCTCTTAGTCCCCATATACTTCACATGAAGGAATTTCTCAAAGCCTTCTGCTTCAACAAGTTTATTTAGGATCGCTTTACGACCCCTTCTTGAAAACTGTACCTCTTTGCCTAACCCCTCAATTCGTTCTTTTAACCAACTTGCTTCTTCACGGTTTGATATGTGCATATATTGAAGCGCAAAAGTTCCACAGTAAGTTCTCTTAACTATGGATAAAATTTCTCGAATTGAAGCTATTTGCAGACCAAGCACATTATCAATAAAAATTGGCCTATCCATATCAGACTCTTTAAACCCATAACTCTCTGGGTTAAGTTCAGTGTGCTGTGGCTTGTCTTTCATTCCCAAAGGGTCAAGGTCAGCAGCCAAATGACCAAGAATTCTGTACGCCCTAATTAACATTAAGGCCCTTATGCTATCTAAAACCGCTCTTTTTAATGTGTCCTCTGACACAGAGCTATCAGAGTTAGAAGTTAACGTACTTAATTTTTCTGAAACTTTTTGAGCCTGGCCATCATTGAAGAAATTATCACTCTTATTACTTTCGTCAGGAGGCCAATCTGTTCTAACCCAGCTAGGCCCAATATTACAATCTTCAGTCAGACCTGGAGAACTTTCTAAATTATCAAAAAAACTTTTCCAACTAGAATGAACTGCATTGTTGTCTTTTTGATACCTCCGGTAAAGGGTTTCGAGATACAAAGTATTACTACCCTGCATCGCTGAGGAGGAGTCTTGATGTTTATTACTTAACTTATCAGACATAAAATTATCCAACTAATTTTTATAATCTATTGACTACTTGTAAGTGTATCTTCCCAGATGGTAATAGAGCTTATACTCGAGTTAAGTTTCTGACACGGAAAAATGATAAGATAAACAAAAATATAATAAAAATGTTAAAATAAGTGATTATGTGATCACAATAAAAAATTATGTGATCACAAATTCAATAAATATCATTAATTACGTGCTATTTAGAGTAAAAAATGCTAAGTTTTTATCTCACAAACTCTTATCTATATTTTTACACGCTTCAACCAGTGCTTCGACTGCGTTTACCGACTTATCAAACATCACCTGCTCATCTTTTGTAAGAATTATCGGCACAACTTTTTCGACACCTTTAGCTCCAATAATCACAGGCACCCCCACATAAAATCCGCTTAAGCCAAACTCTCCTTCAACATAGGCTGCACAAGGCAATACTCTTTTTTGGTCCTTAAGATAAGCCTCTGCCATTTCTATTGCAGCAGTAGCTGGAGCATAAAATGCTGAGCCATTGCCCAATAAACCCACTATCTCTGCACCACCATCGCGAGTTCTCTGTACTAGCTCTTCTAGCCTATCTTCCGTAGTCCACCCCATTTTAATTAAGTCAGGCAATGGCACTCCACCCACAGTTGAGTAACGAGTCAATGGAACCATTGTGTCCCCATGCCCTCCCAACACAAATGCAGTAACATCTCGCATTGACACATTAAACTCGAGACTTAAAAAGTGCCTAAACCTTGCCGAGTCAAGAATTCCAGCCATACCGCAAACTTTTTCATGTGGAAGCCCAGAAAACTCCCTTAACGCCCAAACCATAGCATCCAGTGGGTTTGTAATACATATCACAAAAGAATTAGGCGCAAACTCTTTGATACCTTCCCCCACTGCCTTCATTACTTTTAAATTGATACCCAGAAGATCATCACGACTCATACCGGGTTTCCTTGGGACTCCAGCAGTTACAATACAAACATCAGCATCCTCTATATCCTTATAGTCAGAAGTGCCTTTGAGTTTTACGTCAAATCCTTCAGAAGGTCCTGCTTGAGCAATATCCAGTGCCTTACCTTTTGGCGTACCCTCAGCTATATCGAAGAGAACTATATCACCCAATTCCTTTAACGCAGCCAAATGTGCAAGAGTTCCTCCGATTTGCCCAGCTCCTATTAAAACTATTTTAGATCTCGCCATTTGTAATATTCCCCTATTTAATAATTTCGGAGTCAGACCTAGACTTTTGAGTAGAGTCGCGCAAGGCTAAGATCATAAATAATTTGGTTTTGAGCATATATGGATATTAGTGCATTTTTTATTTTACTATTAATCCTTGCTGTACTCCTAGCTGGTATTTCAAAAGGAGGCTTCGGTAGCGGAGCATCTTTTATATGCATACCTATTCTTGCTCTTGTGATTGAACCCACTCAAGCATTAGGGATTATGTTGCCATTACTAATGGTAATGGATGCTGTTTCTTTAAAGCTGTATTGGAAAAAATGGGATCATAATAACGCAAAGGTAATCATTCTGGGAGGCTTACTTGGTGTAATTATAGCTATCTTTTTTCATCGAGTAGCAAGCACTAACCTGATACAAATACTTCTTGGGTTAATCTCAATAGGTTTTGTTTGCTTTGAAGTACTAAAAAACTCCTTCATACTTAGAATAAGTAGAATGACTTTTAATAACAAAATAGGCGTATTTATTGGCATCAGTGCCGGCTTCACTAGCTTTATAAGTCACGCAGGTGGACCACCGGTGGCCTTATTTCTTTTATCCCAAAAAATGAGTAAAACACTTTATCAGTCCACCACAGTAATTTCATTTTGGGCAATAAATATTTTTAAGGTTGTGCCTTATAGCTTTTTAGGTTTTTTTACTTGGGAAACTATAAAAATGGACATATTATTGGCACCCATTGCAATTTTCGGCACAATAGCTGGCGCTCATGTTCATAAAATTATACCAGAGTCGTTATTTTTTATTTTTACATATATTTTGTTATTTTTAGCGGGAACAAAACTCCTTTATGATGGGATTCTGACTTGAATAAATTCCTTCAAATGGATTCAAAAAAGTTCAATTTAATTACTATCATTTATGATTTAAAACTAACTAGGTAGAAATTATTAGTTCGACCAGTATAATCTATTAAAACTATTTCACGCATCATCGATAATCTTACTAAAAACTGGGACCGCAGGAAAAGGAAGTTAACAAATATGTGCCAAAATACCGCAATAATAGATTGTTACCGGGAGTGACACTACCGTTTTTTGTGTTATCTATGTTTTAACTTATCTTTTCTTTAGGATTTTAAATGAAAGAACCAACGAAGAACAAACGGCCTCTTTCACCCCATTTATCGATTTATAGACCTGAATTCACTTCAGTAACATCAATTTTTACTCGTATAACTGGGAATGCACTCTTAATCGCATCGCTACTAATAGTGTGGTGGATTTTCGCTGTTTCAGTAAGCTCAGAACACGTTCAGACTGTAAATAAGATATTAAATAGCTGGTTTGTCAAAATAATATTGTTTTTATCCCTTTGGGCATTTTGGTACCACTTTTTAGCGGGGCTGAGGCACTTATATTGGGATACTGGCCGCGGATTTGATCTTATCCATGCAAAATATCTTGCATATGGCGTGATAGCGGGATCTTTCATTCTAACATTATTGACAGCAATTAGTCTCTGAAAGAAAAAATGAATTATTTTAAAATTATAAATCCAAGAGTATTTTTTCAAAAACCTGGTAATGGCACAGACAAACATATTCGAATGATAATCACATCAGTTATTTTAGCCGTAGTAGCTCCAATTTTTATTTTCACTTTTGGTAAGATATTGGGTTCTAGCTATGAAGACGCAAATATTTTTTTCTTAAAACCTACCAACGCCATTGTAGTAATTCTAACTATGTGCGTAGGTTTGCTACACTTTAGATTTGGTGTACAAACTTTAATTGAAGATTATGTAAGGGGTTCAGCAAAAACGGTACTCCTAACTATAGCAAGTTTAATTTGCTACAGTGCAATTGCTATAACTTTTATTTCAATAATCCGAATCTACTTCTAAACTCCTGGAGACAATCGCAAATGCAATCTTATAAATATGAAACCCATGAATATGATGTTGTAGTTGTGGGGGCTGGTGGTGCCGGACTAAGGGCCACTTTAGGTATGGCAGAGCAGGGTTTAAAAACTGCCTGTGTAACAAAAGTATTTCCAACCAGATCTCACACAGTTGCAGCTCAGGGAGGAATAGCCGCATCTCTCTCAAATATGGGTCCAGATAATTGGCAGTGGCACATGTACGATACAGTAAAAGGATCCGACTGGCTTGGTGATACTGACGCGATGGAGTACCTGGCGAGAGAAGCTCCTAAAGCCGTTTATGAGTTAGAACACTATGGGGTACCTTTCTCAAGGACAGAGGAAGGTAAAATATATCAACGGCCTTTTGGGGGACATACAACAGAGTTTGGTGAAGGGCCTCCTGTACAACGAACATGCGCAGCGGCAGATAGAACAGGTCACGCAATGCTACATACTCTTTACGGACAATCATTAAAGAATAATGCTGAGTTCTATATCGAATACTTTGCTATTGACCTTATAATGACGCCCGACGGCACTTGCACAGGTGTTTTATGTTGGAAATTAGAAGATGGAACTTTACATCTTTTTTCAGCAAAAATGGTTGTTTTAGCGACTGGTGGGTACGGTCGTGCATACTTTTCTGCAACCTCTGCACACACTTGTACTGGAGATGGAGGAGGCTTAGTTGCAAGAGCAGGATTACCTCTACAAGATATGGAGTTCGTTCAATTCCATCCAACAGGAATATATGGTGCGGGCTGTTTAATTACCGAAGGTGCCAGAGGTGAAGGTGGATATCTAACTAATTCCTCAGGTGAACGTTTTATGGAACGGTATGCCCCAACCTATAAAGATCTAGCTTCTAGAGATGTTGTATCAAGATGTATGACTATGGAAATCCGTGAGGGTCGCGGGGTAGGCGAGCACTCAGACCATATTCATCTTAACCTCAACCATCTTCCTGCTGAAACTTTAGCAACTAGGTTACCAGGAATATCAGAAAGTGCTCGAATTTTTGCAGGTGTTGATTTAACAAAAGACCCCGTCCCTGTTCTTCCAACTGTGCATTATAATATGGGCGGAATCCCAACTAATTATTGGGGTGAAGTTTTATCTCCAACAGATACTGATCATGATCGAGTGGTTCCAGGGTTAATGGCTGTCGGAGAAGCAGGGTGTGCGTCTGTTCATGGAGCAAACAGATTAGGCTCTAATTCTCTGATAGATTTAGTAGTTTTTGGGCGGGCAGCAGGTATTCGAGCAGGCAAAGTTGTAGACAGAAAATCTCCTAACCCTACAATTTCTTCAAATGAGGTTGATAAAATATTAAATAGATTTGATAACCTACGTTATTCAAAAGGCGCTATTCCTACCGCTGATCTTAGACTTGAAATGCAAAAAACAATGCAATCTGACGCCGCAGTCTTCAGGACTGACAAGACTTTAGCAGAAGGTGTAGAAAAAATGAACGCCGTATCTAAAAAGATGTTGGACATCCAAGTTACTGATCGTTCAATGATTTGGAATTCTGACCTTATGGAAACACTAGAGTTAACAAATTTAATGCCAAATGCGATAGCAACTATTGTTGCGGCAGAAGCCCGAAAAGAAAGCCGCGGAGCACACGCGCATGAAGACTACCCTGAGCGAGATGATGAAGCGTGGCGCAAACACTCCTTAGTGTATTGTGGAGAAAGCACATCATTAAAATACAGAGATGTACACCTAAAGCCTTTAACACAACAAAAAGACGGTGGCATCGACCTAAAGAAAATTGCTCCAAAAGCACGGGTTTACTAAAATCTTTAAGTTCATATTCTAATTAGAGCTGGCAAAACCATTTAGAACAAGGGTTTGGGCAATTCCAAGTCCCAATTTACGGGTATTTTCAGAGTTCAAATGCAATCCATCTATTGGGTCTGGCTCGCAAAAACTAGAGGCATCTGCAAAATATGTATCCTGCTCAGCCGCCAAGTCTCCATATAGCTTAGACAGTTCGGGCAACCACAGTGTAAGATCATTCAATTCGGGATGACCTTCTCCTTTCACAGAAGATAATGGCAAACAATTTGGAGGAGAGACTATCATCACTTTAGGAGGCTTGATATTAGGCACAGAACTTCCTGTAGCTAACGGCAAATCTCTCACAGTAGAAATCAAAGTCCGCATTGCATTGGCTGTATCTTGTGGCTTGCGTCCAGCTAATGCAAAAGGGTCATTCGTTCCCAGCGCTAAAATGACAAGATCCAGTGGGGCAGCTTGTTGCAGCGCTACAGGTAAGTACGTTAAACCATTTCGTCCGGGTTTGTCTTCAAATTCAAGATCTGTGGTCCTTCCTCCAAGGCCAGCTTCCCATACGGTTACCCCTTGTAAAGTAGCAGCAAGAACATTTGGCCAACGATCTACAAAACGGTGACGATCTTTTTTGCTCGCATTACGCCCCCAAACAAGAGAATCTCCAAAAACTAATATTGACTTCATTAAGAACCTTTAAGCTACTAATTAAATATATTTAAAAACACAGGAGCGGTAAACTGGCAAGAGTTTAGTATTGATGTGGATTTAGTATTTTATCTAATCTTTTAAACTATTGAGCCAAAAGTTTAAGGCCTTGTGTGACATCAGCTTTAACAGCCAAACGTAAACTAGGCTCATCACCCAACTTCAAAGCCTCTATAATCGATTGATGGTGTTGGGGAGAATTAGTTCGCTGCAATTTACCATATAAACTCCTCATCGTTGGACCCAACTGTAACCAAACCGTTTCCAATAGAGCAAGTGTCGCTGGCGCTTGAGCTCTCAAATATAGAGACCTATGAAATTCTAGATTATACCTGATATAATCTACAGAGCTCTCCGCCCTTATGGCCTTCCCAATAAAATCGTTAGTAGTTTCTAATCTTTCTATTAATGCTGAATGAGCGCGCGGCAGCGCACGAGTTGCAAGGTCTGGTTCCAAAAGGGCGCGTAACGAGGCCAACTCCTCTATTCGATCGTTTGTTAACTCTGGTGTAGAAATTCTACCAGAAATAGAGAGGTTTAATGCGCCTTCTGCTACTAAACGCCTTACTGCTTCTCGGATCGGAGTCATAGAAACCCCAAACTCTTTCCCTACTCCTCTTAAGGTCATAGAGGTTCCAGGAAAAACCTCTCCATGCATTATTAGAGATCTCAAACGCCGATAAATATATTCATTTGCAGAACCTGTAGGAACCTCGGAGTTAACTTCCAAACCTAAGCTAAACTGTTTTAATTTACCTTTACTCATGTCAGTATGTGATCACAAAATTAAATAATAGCAAACCCCTAAAATTGATATGAATGTAGTCTTTCACCATTTTGCTTTAGCCAGAACCTAAATTCTTTATAATTCGGCATTAATGCTTCTACCTGCTTCCAAAAATTAATTGAGTGATTCATTTCTACTAAATGACTAACCTCATGAACTACCAGGTAATCTAAGACAGACTTTGGTGCTAAAACAAGTCTCCAGGAGTACGAAATATTACCTGCTACACTACATGAGCCCCACCTAGACTTTGTATCCCTTATAGTGATCCTGCTATATTTTTTTTCAATCAATTTAGTGTAATAGTCTGTCCGTTCACAAAACCTTTGACGAGCTAACTCAATCAAAAATGCTTTCAAACGAAGGTTAAAGCTTTTCTCTTTTAACGGTGCTATTATCGTACCCTCCTTAAGTATTATTTTTTTTCCACCACCAGCTATTATTGTATGTGGAACTCCCCCTATTGGTAAAACGGTTCCATGTTTTACCAAAACCTTTTCAATTTTATTCACTATCTGCTTACGGATCCACTCTACTTTATCACATGCAAATTTTTCGGCATCTTTCATTTTAACATGCACTGGAACAATCAAAAAGACATTGCCATCGACTCCAGATACTCTCAAAGAAACTCTTTTTGCTCTTTGTGACTTTTTTACGAAAATTTGCACCCCAGGAAAACCCACAGTAATAGAATATAATTTTTCAGTGTTATCCATAAATTTAGACCCTAACGCACTATTTTAGGTGAACAAGTACAAAAAACTTTAAAAGTCATAAGAAAAATATTGGAAAGTCTTTGACACTAAGCTCTGCCTGTGGCAACTGCCTAGTTTAGAATATCTTGTTTTTAAAAGAGGAAAATTATGCCCAAAGAAGAATGGGGGGTTAAACGTGTTTGCCCTAGTTGCTCAGTAAGATTTTATGATCTTAAAAAAGATCCCATGTTGTGTCCAGCATGTGGTCATGAATTCTCTCTTGAGGTTCTTCTTGGGAACAAGTCGCGCACCATGGAAGCTGACAAACCTGATGCGCAAAATAAAGAGAATGATATCATAGACGAAAATGCAGAAATAGTTTTAGAAGATGATGAAGATATAGTTATAGAGGATGATCTTTTAGAAAATGATGGATTACTTGAAGATGATGACGAAGAAACGGTTAGTCTTGATGATATAGCTGATGTGCCCGCAAAAGAAGAATAAGTCACTTGGCTTTCTCTCTCAAAATGTTTAAAAAATCACTCAGTTGACATTGGGGCCTTAGCTCAGCTGGGAGAGCGCTTGCATGGCATGCAAGAGGTCAGGGGTTCGATCCCCCTAGGCTCCACCAACACCTTATATTTTAATTGATTCCCTTATAATTAAGGTAATGAGTATTTTTTCAAAAGGGACTTTACTCTAGATTACTCTCATTTCCTTTAATGATTTAATTTCTTCATCTGATAACTTTACCCAGTCCAGTAAGATTTCTTTTGTATGCTCCCCCAAAATTGGTGGTGCATTCCTATAGGTAGCTGGTGACTCACTAAGCTTTGCCGGGAAAGCAACTGTTTTTATAGTAACACCATCAGAGCGTTTAAGATCAATTTCCATTTCCCTTGCAATAACTTGTGGATCTGAAAACACTTCAGGCAGATTGTTTATAGGGCCACAAGGAACATTCACGGCTTCAAGTAACTCAATAATACCTTGTTTTTTCATTTTTTCCAATACCAACTGTAGTTCATCCTCAAGAGCTTCTCTGTTTTTAAGTCTCGCCTCATTCGATTTGTATTTAGGATCATTTGAGATCTTTGAAAGTCCTAGAGCATGACATAATCTCTGAAATTGTCCATCATTCCCACAGCTTATTATTAAATGTCCATCTAATGAAGCAAAGACCCGATAAGGTATCACATTAGGATGACTATTACCCATTCTACTAGGTACAATATCACCGTTTAACCAGTTCGATGCTTGATTTGCTAACATGGAAACCTGACTGTCCATTAAAGAACAATCTATATGTTGCCCTTTACCTGTACGATTCCTGTAATGCAAAGCAGCTAGGATTGAAGACCCCGCATTCATTCCTGTAAACAAATCACAGATAGCTACCCCTACCTTCATTGGTTCTCCACCACTAATGTTTTCAGGCTGACCAGTAATACTCATTAACCCACCCATACCTTGTATTAGGAAGTCATAACCTAATCGGTTAGCATAAGGTCCACTCTGACCAAAACCAGTAATCGAACAATAGATTATCTTTGGGTTAATTTCCTTAATAGCGTCATAATCTAATTTGTATTTTTTTAACCCACCGACCTTAAAGTTTTCTACAATAATATCTGCCTCTCGCGAAAGAGTATGGATCAGAGAGGCTCCCTCAGGTTTTGAAAAGTCGATAGTAATTGATCTTTTATTACGGTTGGCGCATGAGAAATATGCAGCTTCACCTTTTGAGCCATCTGCTCTGGTAATAAAAGGTGGCCCCCAAGACCGAGTATCATCACCGGCTACCACTGACTCAACCTTAACAACATCTGCTCCTAAATCAGCTAACATTTGAGTGGCCCAAGGACCTGCCAAAACTCGACTTAGATCGAGAACTTTTATTCCTTCAAGAGCCATTGCGCCTGTGGTGACATTTGTCATTTGGTTTCCTTCATCTAAAAAATCTTATTAATATAATTGCTACTAGGAAATTGATACTTATTGTAACGTATGAAATATTAATGTGAATGTTAAATCAAAATATTTGAGGTGAATAATTGGACTTTACTCTGTCAAGTGAACAAATAGAATTACAGGACTCCGTTCGAAAGTTTGCTAAAAACGAATTGACCACTGTTGCAGCCGAAATTGAGCGTACCGGTAAACCACCTACCAAGAAAATAATTCAGAAATTCTCTGATATGGGTTTTCTCGGTGTAAATCTGCCACAAAAATATGGTGGGTTAGGTATGAGTAACTTTGAGGCTGTTCTCGTACTCGAGGAAGTAGCAAAAATTTCGATTGCACTCGCTTTCCCAGTTTTTGAAAGTTGTTTTGGACCGGCATTAGCTATTTCATATTTTGCATCAGAGAAGTTAAAAGAGAAAACACTCTTCAAGGTATGCTCAGGTAACATGATTTTAGCAGTTGCCATGTCTGAGCCACATGCTGGTTCAGCACTGACTGACCTAAGTACCAGTGCCACAATTAGCAATGGTAGAATTTTAGTTAGTGGCACAAAACGTTGGTGCTCCGGAGCAAGCCATGCCGATGCTTATGTCGTTTATTGTAAAATGTCCAATGAACGAGGTGCAAATGGAATAGGTGCTGTTTTAATCGAAAAAAACCGGCCTGGGTTAAGTTTTGGAAAAAAAGAGCGGCATATGGGTTGGAGGGGTGTCGTAAGCGCAGATATGCACTTTGATAATATCAGCTTACCACTTGAAAACATTGTTTTACCGGCAGGTGGCTTCAAAAAATTAATGAAAGCATTTGATCTTGAACGCTGCGGCAATACCACTATGAGCCTGGCATGTGCACAATCTGCGTTTGATTATGTGCTCAATTACGTTCAAGAAAGAAAACAGTTTGGAAAACAGCTTATCGATTTCCAGGCCGTGCAAATTTCAATTGCTGAAATGAAAATGAAACTGGATGCTTCTCGAATGTTGTTATATAGGGCAGTTACTAACACTGGTGGTAAACTCCCAACAGCAGGCGAAAGTTCTATAGCAAAGTGTTACGCAAATGAGATTTGTCGTGAAGTCACTGGTAAAGCAATGCAACTTATGGGAGCGTATGGTTACTCAAGCGACTACCCAATCGAACAGAAATTTCGAGATTCATGGGGGTGGGGGATAGCTGGAGGAACAATCGACATTCAAAAGACAAATATTGCAGCCTCTCTAATAGGAAGACGTTTCAACCAAAGAGACTGAAAAAGAAATTAATGGCGCGCTGGGGAGGATTCGAACCCCCGACCCCTTGATTCGTAGTCAAGTACTCTATCCAACTGAGCTACCAGCGCGCGGGGGTCAGGAGGATGTACCTCTGGAGACTTTTCTTTGCAAGTATTATTCATCAAACAAACTTAACTCCAAAATAAAAAATAACTAAATAAAGTATCCTTATTAAATAACTAATATCTAAAGCTTGCTTCGATTATATGGAATTATTTACTATCAATCATAAATAATTATAAACATAACGGATTTTGGCCGTTGACCTAACCGAATACTAACGTTAATAGACACCACTTAATAACTTATTATATTCGGGATGTTAAATTATGAAGCGTACATTTCAGCCTTCTAACCTAGTTCGCAAACATCGACATGGTTTTCGCGCAAGAATGGCCACAAAAGCAGGAAGAAAAATTCTTAATGCTCGTAGAGCCAAGGGGCGCAAGTCGCTTAGTGCTTAAATAATTCCTAAAAAGACACTCTGTTATAAAATTGTAACTTATGAGAGATATACCTTTTAGGGTCTAAAATGAATGTCACTAAAATAACCCTTACCACAATTTTAAAGCGAAGAGATTTCTTATTAGTTGCGGCTGAAAAGCGTTCTGGGCAACCAGGACTTTTGTTGCAAGGTCGAAATAGGCAAGATGGTAGCTCAAGTACTAGAGTTGGATATACTTGCTCAAAAAAACTAGGTAACGCCATTGCCCGTAATAAAGCAAAACGTCGTCTCAGGGAAATTTCTAAAGCCACATTAACAGTAAAGGGCAACCCAGGTTGGGATTATGTTTTAGTAGGGCGTCCAAAAACCACACTTGAGAGAAATTATTCTTTATTAATTGAAGACCTAAATAAGGCTATTAAGAAAGTTCACTCATGACACCGTTTGCTTACCTATTATCTCTACCTATCAGATTATATAGGCTTGTCTTTTCACCTTGGGTAGGTTCAAACTGTCGTTTCATGCCCACTTGTTCAGCTTATGCATTAGATGCTTTAAAAAAACATGGTGCGATCAAAGGTATAAATCTAACTTTCAGAAGGGTCCTAAAGTGCCATCCGCTTGGAGGCTCTGGGATAGACAATGTTCCTTAGAAAGATTTAAAGGGGTGATTATCATGTAAAATACTTATTATAAATACAGATTTCACTTCACTTACTCTCAACACAACAATATATGTGAGCCATGCTAGATAATTCTCCTATTCATCCATTGTTTGATAATGCACCTTCAACAACGGAGTTTAAAAAGCTACGCAAACGAATAATTAGGGAAACTCGTCAGGCTATCTGTGACTTTGGTATGCTGGAGCCGGGTGCTCGATGGTTGGTTTGCCTGTCAGGCGGCAAAGATAGCTACACACTATTAGCAGCCCTAACAGAATTGCAATGGCGCGGGCTGTTACCCGTAGAGATCCTAGCTTGTAATTTGGACCAAGGCCAACCTAATTTTCCTGCGACTATACTACCAAAATTTTTAAAGGGCATGAGCGTACCTCATAGAATAGAATATCAAGACACTTACACTATAGTTACTGATAAAGTACCGAAAGGTCGTACATATTGCTCACTTTGTTCACGATTGAGACGTGGTATTCTATATCGTATTGCTCGCGAGGAAGGTTGTTCAGCTATTGTTTTAGGACACCATAGAGAAGACATTCTTGAGACGTTTATGTTAAATTTGTTCCATGGCTCTCGTTTAGCCGCAATGCCACCAAAGCTTCTAAATGATGAGGGTGACGTATTCGTTTATAGACCTTTAGCATATGTTGCTGAGGCTGATTGTGAGAAATTCTCGACTGCGATGGACTATCCAATAATTCCATGTGATCTTTGCGGGTCTCAAGATGGGCTCCAAAGGCAAAATATAAAAGAATTACTGAACGGTTGGGAAGAAAAACATCCAGGGCGTAAACAAAAAATTTTTAGAGGATTGATGAATAGCAACCCTTCTCACCTTTTAGATACAACTATATTCGATTTTAAAGGCTTAGTACGAAATAGCTCGCCAAAAAATTAAAAAGTAATAAAACACCTTAATTCCTGCTAATTAATAACTCTATTGCGGTAAATATCTAGAGAAAAAGCTTGACCTTCTCTACATCAAGATGTTGAACCATTTTAAATTTAAATATTATAGGTGGTAGTCCCATAATGGACGGACAAAATAAAAATCTTATTTTCGCAACAGTTCTTAGTTTTTTTGTAATTCTAACCTGGTTTTTTCTTTTTCCTCCTGAAGAGCTTCCTCAGGATATAGATAATACAATAGAGCTGACCTCGGATATAAATAATAGTGGCCTATTACCACCAGTTGTGAATACGATATCAAACGACTCACAAACAGTAGCTGGCCTTAGTAATTCAAAAGGAGCTCCAGCTCCAAGAGTAGAGATTTCCACACCAAACTTGAGTGGTTCTATATCTCTCCTAGGTGGAAGAATAGATCAGCTAGAACTTAAAAACTACTATGAAACCTTAGAAAAAAAGAAAAACGTCGCCCTCTTATCTCCCACAGACAGTTCTAATGCGTATTACGCGCTATTTGGATGGACGCCCGGATCAACGAATCTAAACTATGACCAGGTTCCTGGTCCCACGACTCTGTGGGGAATAGAGAGAGGAAGTAGTATTGGGCCTAATAGTCCTGTAATTTTAAAGTGGGAAAATAATCAAGGGTTAGTTTTTCGCAGAAAAATTTCTGTAGATGAAAACTTTATGTTTTCAATAGAACAATCCGTTGAAAATAAATCATCTAAAAATTTCGACCTTCAGCCTTATGGTATAATAGCAAGACACGGTGAACCAGATGTTATTGGCTTTTTCATTCTACACGAGGGTGTTGTGTCAATGACAGACGGCGAGTTAGATGAGGTCGATTATGATGACATGCCAGATTTTAAGTTTTTGCCTAGGGAAGCGGCAAACACTAATATTTCAAAAGTATCTGAAAACGGTTGGATTGGGTTTACAGATAAATATTGGATGACTGCCCTTATTCCAACGCCCGGCACTCCTTTCACCTCAGTTGCTAAATATGTACCTAGCGCAGAGGTGTACCAAACAGAAACTAGGTTAAAACTTGTAAACGTTGCACCTGGCAACACAAAAACAATTTCTACTAAACTGTTCGCTGGAGCAAAAGAGTGGGCCACAATTAAAAATTATGAAAATGAAGGTATAAATGGGTTTTTAGACTCAATTGACTGGGGAATGTTCTTTTTCCTAACCAAACCAATCTTTGCCGTATTATATTGGCTAAATAGTTTTATTGGGAATATGGGTTTTTCAATTATTGCTCTAACATTCTTGATTAAAGCCCTTCTTCTTCCTCTGGCTTATAAATCATATGTTTCGATGGCTAAAATGAAAAATCTACAGCCTGAGATGGAAAAAATTAAAGCAAAGACAGGCGACGACAAGAAAAAACTTCAAGTCGAAATGATGGCTCTATACAAAAAAGAAAAAGTAAACCCTGCTGCTGGTTGTTTACCAATCCTATTACAAATCCCTATCTTTTTCTCGCTATATAAAGTTATTTTTGTAACCATAGAACTACGACACGAGGCTTGGGTTGGATGGATTAAAGACTTAAGTGCACCTGATCCATCATCCATCCTTAATTTATTTGGACTTTTACCCTGGGGCACACCTGAAGTTGGTACAATTTTTGCATTAGTATCTATTGGTGTTCTCCCTATTCTCTTAGGCATATCAATGTGGCTTCAGCAAAAGTTAAACCCTGCTCCAACAGATGCAACTCAGGCAATGATATTTGCTTGGATGCCATGGGTTTTCATGTTTATGCTGGGAAGTTTTGCAAGTGGCTTAGTAGTTTACTGGATTGCCAACAATGTTATGACCTTTGGCCAGCAATATGCAATAATGCGAAGCCAGGGCTATACGCCTGATCTCTTTGGGAATATTAAATCTAGCCTCAAAAGAAAAAAGTCAGAAAAAAAATGAAGCCTATATTAAAGCATATATGGAGGCATCCAATTAAAAGCCATGGCAGAGAGGAACTTACAAGTATAGAACTGAGTAAAGATAAAACCCTACCCTGGGACCGTTGTTGGGCTATTGCACATGAAACGTCAAAAGCAAATAATAGCTCTTGGGCCGAGTGTGTAAACTTTTCTAGAGGATCAAAGGCGCCTAAATTAATGGCGATAAATGCTTCTTTAAATGAATCTAACGAAGAGGTCACTTTAAGTCATCCAGAGTTAGAATCGGTAACTATTCATCCAGAAAAAAATGCAGACAAGTTAATAAAGTGGGTTTATCCAATAATGCCAGAAAATAGATCAAAATCAGAGAAGGTTGTTCGAGTTTTAGGTCGGGGTATGACAGATACAGATTATCCTTCAATATCCCTTAACAGTATTACCAGTCACCAAGCCGTTGAAAATAAATTCGGCGAAAAACTAGATATTAGAAGATGGCGCGGGAATTTGTGGTTAGATGGTTTAGATCCATGGGAAGAATTAAATTGGATAGGAAAAACTATTTCAATAGGTGAATGCAAAATAAAAGTTCGAGAGCGTATAGTTAGATGTTTAGCTACAACAGCAAACCCTGTAACTGGCGAACGAGACGTTGATACTTTGTCGATCCTGGAAACCTGGGGTCATAAAGACTTTGGAGTTTATGGCCAGGTTCTAGAGCCTGGTAAAATCATGGTTGGTGATACCATTTCAGTATTGTAGTTTGATGGTATGAGTAAATTCACTTTCGAGATATCTAAAGAGCTTTCTAAAGAGACGCTGGAGGAAGGAAGAAGGCTTTTTGCCGGTGAGAACACTTTTCTAAAGGGTGTAGTAGCTATAGAAGGTCTACCACCACCAAATCGAACAGAAATCTGTTTCGCTGGAAGATCTAATGTAGGAAAATCTAGTTTACTTAATGCTGTGACGGGACGAAAAGCATTGGCTAGAACCTCAAACACGCCAGGAAGAACACAGGAAATAAACTTCTTCTCAATAGGCGAAACATTTTACATGGTAGACCTACCCGGCTACGGGTTCGCAGAAGCACCTTTGGCAGTAGTAAAGAAATGGCAAAGTCTATTAAAACTATATCTATCTGGGAGACAAACCCTGAGACGCGCATTTGTTCTTATAGATGCAAGGCACGGTATAAAAAAGGTGGATCATGAAATCCTCAGCTCACTAGATAAATCAGCTGTAACATTCCAAATTGTACTTACAAAGACAGATAAAATAAAATCGCCTGACTTTAGCACTTTAATTAAATCAGTATCAGATGATTTATCTTTCCATTCAGCTGCGTATCCAGAGATAATTATTACTTCTTCCAATTCAGGCCTAGGGATACCTGATCTACGGTCAGCTATCGCATCACTTGAGTGAAAGAAAAGTTAATAGTATTTTAAGAGATCTACTTAAATATAGTAGAAAACTCTTAATTCTTCTATATATACCAAATATACTATACAAGAAATTTTCAGTTATTGGGAAACTAACCTATGAAAAAGCAATTAAACCTTAGCCATGACTGGGTGACATCTGCAAAAACCCTCTCTGAGGCACTCCCTTACTTACAAAGGTACGATGGTGCCGTAGTTGTAATTAAGCTTGGTGGTCACGCGATGGGTAATGATCAAAATATGGAAGTCTTTGCCCGAGATATCGTTCTCATGCAGCAAGTTGGTATAAACCCCGTTATAGTGCATGGTGGTGGCCCGATGATAAATGAGATGTTAGGGAAATTAGACATTCAATCAAAATTTATTGATGGAAAGCGGGTGACAGACGCAGAAACTATTAAAGTAGTGGAAATGGTGCTTTCTGGAAGTATCAATAAAAAAATAGTTCAAGCAATTAATACACAAGGTGGGAAAGGTATTGGCCTTTCAGGTAAAGACGCAAACTTACTATATTGCACTCCTGAAGATCCAAAGTTTGGTTTTGTTGGAAAACCAACTAAGGTAGACCCCTTCGTCTTAAGTGAAATGTTTAAGTCCGGCTTTATTCCAGTCGTTGCTCCAATAGGCTTAGGAGAAGGCGGGGAGACATATAATATTAATGGAGATACCGTAGCTGGTGCAATAGCAGCAGCATTAAAAGCAGATAGGTTACTGCTTTTAACTGATGTTTCTGGAGTCAAAAATGAAAATGGGGAAGTTATAACGGAACTGTCATCTTCAGAGATTAAAGCACTAACTGAGAAGGGAATTATCCAAGGGGGTATGATCCCAAAGACTGCCACTGCTCTGGTTGCACTAGAAGGTGGCGCTAGAGCTGTTGTTATATTAGATGGACGTGCGCCGAATGCGTGTCTGTTAGAGCTTTTCACAGAGCACGGGGCTGGCTCAATAATTCGTTTATAAATAAGTAACGTAACCCAAACAAAGTTTAGATGACTTACGAAGAACTGGATAAATTAGTTAAGAAACAAAAGTTGAAAATCTTAGGTGGTTTTTTTCCAAACAACAATGATGGTATACCTTCAGGAATTAAAACATTAATACTTTTAGGACCTGACGAACCTAATTTCTGGAAACATTTTATATTAAGTCCAGAGTGGAAAAAAGAAGAGATCAACCCGCTGGATATGTGGTCTTATAGAGTTATTAATGAAATAGCAAAAAACTTGAATTCATTAGCCTTTTTTCCATTTGGAACACCAGCGCACCCTTTTTTCAAATGGGCTATTCGTTCAGGTTCTGCGTGGCAAAGTCCAGTGTCTTTATTAGTTCACAAAAATGCTGGGTTAATGGTCTCCTATAGGGGAGCGATAGGTTTACCCAGAAAAATAACTTTACCCCCCAAAGCACAAAAACCTTGCAATAACTGTAATAAACCATGCCTTAACGCATGTAAGGTTACAGCATTAACGAGTAAAGGTTACGATGTTGATAAGTGCAAAAGTTTTTTAAATAGTATTGAAGGTACTAAATTTTTATCGCAAGGTTGTAGCGTAAGACTATCATGCCCTATCTCAAAAAAAATTAAAAGAGACCCAACACAATCTGAGTACCACATGTCTGTTTTTAAAGCATCTTAGGTTAAATATTTACTGGAAAGAAACAAATGACATCAGATAAAAAAAATACACTTTTTACCTCATTGGCAAATTTAATCGAAATTAGGAGGGAATCGCTAGTAGAGTTAACTCAAGATCTTATCAAAATTCCTACGTTAAACCCTCCAGGAGAAAATTATTTAGAAATCTGCGAATATCTAAACAAAAGATTATCTAAAATTGGCTTTGAGACACAAATAATTAGAGCGAAAGGTGCTCCTGGAGACTCAGACAAATACCCACGATGGAATATTATTGGAAGAAAAGAGGGTAGAAACTCAGGAGAATGCATCCACTTCAATTCTCATACTGACGTTGTTGAAGTTGGCTTGGGTTGGAAATTTGATCCATTTGGTGGACAGGTTTTTGAAGGAAAGGTCTACGGCCGCGGGGCCTGCGATATGAAAGGTGGCCTGGCGGCATCAATTATAGCAGTAGAGGCGTTTTTAGAGGCTTGCCCTGAATATAATGGAGCAATTGAAATATCGGGAACTGCAGACGAAGAGACTGGTGGTTATGGAGGTGTAGCATATTTAGCCGAAAAAGGTTTTTTTTCGCCCCAAAGAGTTCAACATGTTATTATACCTGAACCACTTCATAAGGACCGTATATGTCTAGGCCATCGAGGGGGATGGTGGGCCGAAATAGAGACTTTTGGAGAGATTGCTCACGGAGCCATGCCATTCGCTGGCGATTGTGCCGTGCGCCACATGGGTGAGGTCTTAAACGAGTTTGAGGAAACTTTATTCCCTAATCTAAAAAAACGAGTTACAGAGATGCCTGTAATACCAGAGGGTGCAAAAAACTCTACCATGAATATTAACTCAATCCATGGTGGTCAGGTGGAGCCAGATCCAGAAAGTAATGCGTTGCCATCTCACTGTGTTCCTGACAGCTGTAGAATAATTATTGATCGACGCTTTCTGATTGAAGAGAACGTGGAAGAAGTCAAAGCAGAAATAGAAAACTTGTTAGAAGGTATAAAATCGAGAAGGCCAAAATTTACATATGAGGTAACTGAGTTAAATCGAGTTATACCCAGTATGACAGATAAAAATGCGCCTATAGTAAAATCTATCGCTACTTCTATAGAAAAAGTTATAGGTAAAAGCCCAGATTATGTCGCGTCACCTGGTTCTTACGATCAAAAACATATAGATAGGATCGGCACCCTTAAAAACTGCATTGCCTATGGTCCTGGAATTTTAGATCTAGCCCACAAACCTGATGAATTTGTTGTCATAGATGATATGGTCGATAGTGCAAAAGTTATGGGAAATTCACTTATAGACCTGTTAACTAGTTAGAAACTATTTAAATAAAAAAATATACTGGAAAAGCTATGGACATAAATAAACTCTCTTTTAATCCCTCTCTTTGTTTTATAAATGGAAAGTGGATCCATCCTCATAAAGGGAAGTTCATTGAATTAGTTAACCCTTCTAACGGAAAAATTTTATGTAAAATATCGCGTGGCTCCAGTGAAGACATAGATCATGCGATTATAGCTGCACAAAATAGTGATTGGGTTAATTCAAGTGCTTTAGAAAGAGGTCGGGTTCTTTTAAAAATGAGCCAAATGGTTTTAAATGAGGTTGAACTACTAGCGGAGCTCGAAGCAAACGATGTAGGAAAGCCTCTCGCACAAGCGCGCGGTGATGCGATCGCTCTCGCTCGTTATCTAGAGTTTTATGGTGGGGCCGCAGATAAGATACACGGAGAAACAATCCCTTACTTAAATGGCTATACCGTTTATACCTTACGCGAGCCGCATGGGGTAACAGGCCATATCGTACCTTGGAACTACCCGATGCAAATTATAGGTCGTTCAGTAGGGGCCGCTCTAGCCATGGGAAATACAACTGTCCTTAAACCAGCAGAAGAGGCCTGTCTATCTGCATTGGCCTTTGCAGACATAGCAAGACGAGCTGGTTTACCAAATGGCGCACTAAACGTTGTTCCCGGTCTAGGGCTTGAGGCAGGTGCCTCCTTAGCGTGTCACCCTGGTATTCATCATATTTCATTCACAGGCTCTGAGGCCGTTGGAATAAAAATCCAAGCAGCAGCTGCTAAAAATGTTGTTCCTGTCACCTTGGAGCTTGGCGGAAAGTCGCCGCAAATTGTTTTTGATGATGCGGACGTAGAAGCAGCTCTTCCTTACTTAGTTAACTCAGGAATTCAAAATGCTGGCCAAACTTGCTCTGCAGCCTCCAGAATATTAATACAAAAAAGTGTTTTTAATAAAGTAAAAGATCTGATGGGTAAAAAATATAGCACTCTTCGTGTAGGGCCAGCCATTGACGATTTAGATCTAGGGCCTTTAATCTCTAATCGTCAAAAAGAAATAGTTTTGAATTTTCTAGAAGTAGGTAAAAACCTTAAAGTTGTTGCCAAGGGAAGTATTTCTCAGAATGCGCCAGAAACAGGTTTTTATATTCAACCAACTTTATTTGAAGATGTCCCCTATAATCATAAATTAGCACAGGAAGAGATTTTTGGACCCATACAAGTACTAATACCTTTTGATACTGAGGAGGAGGCCATTCATATCGCCAATAGCACCTCATTTGGTCTAGTAGCATCTATTTGGACTAACGATGGAGCAAGACAGATGCGGATGGCTAAAAAATTAAAATGTGGGCAAGTTTTTATTAATAATTATGGGGCTGGTGGAGGCGTTGAATTACCTTTTGGTGGTGTAGGAAAGTCTGGTCATGGTCGAGAAAAAGGATTTGAAGCTCTTTACGGATTTTCTACCCTAAAAACTATAGCCGCTTTTCACGGGTAAATTTTATAAAAATTTGTTTCAGATCCTAGTTTAATGTCCTAAGATTTGACTAAGGAATAATTTTGTTCGCTCTGATTTTGGATTATTAAAGAACTCTTCTGGTTCATTTTGTTCAACTATTTGACCTTCATCCATAAAAATAACTCTATCAGCAACCTGTCGAGCAAAGCCCATTTCATGGGACACTACGATCATCGTCATTCCATCATCAGCCAACTCAATCATCGTATCTAAAACTTCCTTGATCATTTCTGGGTCAAGTGCAGAGGTAGGCTCGTCGAAAAGCATTATTCTAGGCCTCATGCATAAAGATCTGGCAATTGCTACTCGCTGCTGCTGCCCACCAGATAGTTGCCCAGGGTATTTATCTGCTTGCTCTGGTATCTTAACCTTCTCCAGGAAACCCATCGCAATTTCATCAGCTTCTTTTTTTGGGGTTTTTCGGACCCACAATGGTGCAAGAGTACAGTTCTCAAGAATTGTTAAATGAGGAAAGAGATTAAAATGCTGAAAAACCATTCCAACTTCTGATCTAACCTTGTCAATATTTTTTAAGTCTGAGGTTAATTCAGTGCCATCAACAACGATTTTACCAGATTGATGCTCTTCCAATCTGTTTACACACCGAATGAGAGTAGACTTTCCAGATCCAGATGGACCTGCAACTACAATTCTTTCTCCACGTTTCACACTTAAATTAATATCACGTAAAACATGAAAGGACCCAAACCATTTATTCATTTCTGAAATTGCAATAGCATCTTCGTTAGATGATAGCATTTCTGCCCGAGCCAATTTTTCTTTCGATAGTTTTGCCATTAATGGGTCTCCTTAATTTTCTTTACGAAGCTTTCGCTCCAAATACATTGAGTAACGGGACATTGAGAAACAAAAAACAAAAAAGCATAGGGCTACAAACACGTTTAATTCCCAGTAAACACCATTCCAACGCATATCTGCAAGAACAACTGTTGTCAGGCCAATAGGGTCAAAAAGACCTATTACAGACACCAATGTTGTATCCTTTAAAACACCAATGAAATTTGATACAATCCCTGGTATTGAAATCTTCAAAGCCTGAGGCATAATGATTAACCTTTGTGCTTTCCAATAAGAAAAACCAAGTGCATTTGCGGCCTCATATTGCCCACTGTCCAGCCCGGCCAAACCCCCACGCACAACTTCAGCCATATAAGCTGAAGAAAAGAGTGTGACCATTATAACTACTCTCATGATGATATCGAAGTTTGTTCCCGGCGGCATGAAAATATTAAGTAATGTTGATGCAACAAATAATAAGGTAATTAAAGGAACTCCCCTTATGAATTCGATGAACCATACGCAAAGAACTTTTACAATTAATAAATCAGATTGACGGCCTAAAGCTAAAAATATGCCTATAGGCAAAGAACAAAAAATTGCAGTTAACCCGATCGTCAAAGACAATAAAAGTCCGCCAAAATCCCTACTCGGCAAAACCTGAATTTCATAGGGGATCATTTCAGCTAACAGTCCAGAAGCTGGCTCTGTTAAAAACATCCACCATATAATCGGCACACCTATCGATGAAAGCAATAGAATGACTGCGTTCACTTTTTCTTTTAAAGATCTCCAAACAAAATACCCAAGCACTAATCCCAGAAAAGAAAAAATTGGCGGCCAGATGGAGCCACCCCATAAAAGCCAAACTGCCAGAAATGGGAATACTGGACCAAGAAGAAACAGTTTCCTTGGAACTCTTTCAAATAGTATTGGTGCTATTGTTACTAAAAATAATACAAATACAAGTATGGGTCTCCATAAAATGCTTCTATCATAGAACCCAAAAATAAATTGCGGCCAGCGTTCAGTTATTACTCCCCAGCAGGCTCCACTATGATGCCCGGTTAGAGCTGTGTTTATCTCTCGACACTCGTTTAAACTCGTTGCTTTCCATGTCGGCGTTAATACCCACGGAATAAGGAAACTTAGAAAAGAATAAACAAAGTATAATGATATGATGGTTAAAATACTATTGAACCAACCGTTAAACAAATTTTCTCTTGTCCAACCAATAACACCAATAGAAGTAAGGGGTGGTGTTTGTTCAGCCAACATCTCAGATCTAACAAAAGACACATTCCTCATACTATCTCTCCACCATATCGTTTCTACGATTGTACCAATTTATCACCGCTGAGATTAAAAGAGAGATAGTTAGGTATATTGACATCCCTAATAAAAGTGTTTCCAGTTCACGGCCTGTTTGATTCAACGTTATCCCCATAAGAGTACCGGTTAAGTCCATATAACCTACTGCTATAGCTAGTGAAGAGTTTTTAGTCAGATTTAAGTAGTTAGAGATAAGTGGTGGTACAATAACCCTTAAAGCCTGAGGTAGAATTACTAGAGCCATTATTACGTTAGGTCTAATACCTAGAGCTCCTGCAGCTTCTGTCTGACCTTTAGAGACAGCCAAGATACCTGATCTCACAATTTCAGCTATGAATGCTGAAGTATAAAGAGACAGCGCAATCCACAGAGCTATTAGTGAGTTCCTAAGATGAATTCCTCCCTTAAAATTAAACCCTTTTAATTCAGGATATCCTAAGTAAAAACCCAAATATACCAATAAAAGAATGGTCGGAGTGAAGATTACTCCTAACCTCAGGTACCAGGTCGTTGGCCTAACCCCAGTCTCTTCTTGAATGCGTTTTGCTCGTGCTTTTATTTTTCCAGAGGCCCAAATACTACCGATAAAAATTGCTAAAATTACTATCAAATCTATACTTATATAGAAGCTATTTGAGAAAAAACCCACGTCTCCAAAACCATTAGAGAATAGAGGCTCAGGGATATAAAAACCCCTGTTAGTCAAAGCTACACTATCAAATAGCTTCATCGTAGCAATTGGGTCTGCCCCCCTAAAATGTTTAGGTACTGGAAAACTATGTGCCACCATCGACATTATAAGAAGTATCCATAACAGTAGAGGAACATTTCTGAAAATCTCGATATGAACAGTCATTATTCGCGCAACTATCCAATTTTTTGATAGCCGCGCTATCCCAACAAATACTCCTAAAATTGTAGCAGTAACACAACCGATTGCGGATAAAACTAAAGTGTTTAGCACACCTAATACAGCCGCACGTCCATGAGTAGACCTTGAGTCATATTCAAGAAGTTTTTGATTTATGTCATAATTTGATTCATTTACTAAAAATGAGAAATCTATATCTTTACCTGATATTGCCAGATTACTCATGGTATTGTTTACAAGCCACCACACTAAGCTGAAAAAGAATATCAGAGCAATTACTTGAAATGAAGTTGATCTATACCTTGTATCGTATAGAAGCATCGATAATTCAAAAGTAGGCTTCTTAAAATCTTGATGTTGAGCCATTGGTAAGTTCTATCCAATCTTTTAGTACAACCTTTAAACTTTTGGCTAATAGTTATCCTAGCCAAAACTTTAAAAGCTTCAGTTGAGGTTAGGGCGCAATAGAATTGCGCCCTAAACTATAAACTAATTTTTATCTAAATGGTGGTGAATAAAGAAGTCCACCATCTGTCCACTGAGCGTTCAAGCCACGCTCTAGACCAATCTGAGTATTTGGACCCAGGTGGTTTTCAAAGATTTCACCATAGTTTCCTTCAGCTGCAATAACTCGAACAGCCCAATCAGCATCTAGACCAAGCATTTCGCCCAAATTACCTTCAGTACCCATCATTCTGTTAATTTCAGGGTTGTTTGTTGGCGCAGCTGCCATTTCCGCTACGTTAGCTTTGGTAATACCAAGCTCTTCAGCTGAAATAAGAGCATTTAAAGTCCAACGAACAATGTCACCCCACTGGTTATCACCGTGACGAGTAACTGGTCCGAGTGGCTCTTTAGAAACGATTTCTGGTAAGATCACATGAGCATCAGGGTCTGCAAAAGTAGATCTTGCAGAAGCTAGACCTGAAGCATCTGTAGTATAGACATCACAAGCTTCTGCTTGATAAAGAGATCTAGACTCTGAACTTTTTTCTGTTGGAACTGGCTCATAAGTGATACCATTTACTCTAAAGAAATCAGCAAGGTTTAACTCTGTAGTTGTACCTACTTGGATACAAACTGTTGCTCCATCTAAATCTTTTGCAGATGTTACACCCAAAGATTTTGGAACCATAAAGCCCTGACCATCATAATAGTTAACACCGTGGAAATCTAGTTTTAGATCAACATCACGTGAAAAAGTCCATGTTGTTGTTCTTGAAAGTACATCAACTTCACCAGAAGCAAGTGCTGTGAAACGCGTTTTACCTGTTGTTGGTACAAATTCAACAGCCATCGGATCACCGAGAACCGCTGCAGCTACCGCACGACAAACAGCTACATCAAACCCTTGATATACGTTGTTAGCATCCGGCAATGAGAATCCTGCAACACCGGTACTAGTTCCACAGTTAAGAATTCCTCGAGCTTTAACTTCTTCTAAGGTGCTAGCGCTTAAAGTAGTGGCAGCCATCCCTAACGCCAGTAAAGCGCCCATAAATAGTGATTTTTTCATAATTGTCTCTTCCTATATTTAATGCCCATTCTGGGCTAATTTTTTAGCCCTCCCGAGCCAACTTTTATTTTAAGCAGATACATCCACCAAGGCCCAACTAAATATAGGTTTTATTTGAAAGGTCAAGAAAATTAAGAAATAATATCAAGGCATGAGAAGATAATAAAATAAAATTTAAACTCCAATCTTTACATTTTCTTTAAATCTTAATCAGTGTAGCAATTGATTAAGAAACTTTGTAAAAACTTGCAGCGTGAAAAAAGGCTGTTTTTCTATTAAGTGTTCTTACATTCTCAACTTCGTCTACTCCCCAGTTTTCCTGTTGCCAGTCTTCGTCTATTTGGCAAGCTGACCAAGCATTATTTAGATCTAAAAAATTTTTGATTACAGCAAGACTAATTACCAACGACCCAGATATTGTTACTAAATCATAAAGAGCACAAAGCTGAAAAATATTTAATTTAGAAACTTGTTTCTCAAACTCTAAAATACTTTGAACCGGCTGCGGTGCATACACAACGCCTTCAAAAACGTTAAGAGGTGAATTCAACTCTGATGCTGACCATGAGACAAGATTTGACCAAATTTGTTCTTGGCGACGCACAAGCTCTTTAGGTCTATCTGCTCTGTAACAAATGAGATCACTATCTCCATAATCAGTGACTAATTTCCTTATTTCCTCAATTTGTGGAGCTACTTTATCTATAGCTGAATTGGCAGAACGAGTATAAGGCATCGTTAATGGGTCTACTTTATCACCCTGACTTTTCCACTCAAGAACTACAAGGTTAGCCATCTCCTTAGTTGGCAAAATCAAAGGTTTCTTATTTGGCGTGTTCAATAGTCTCTGATCTAAATAAACTTTATAATGATTGACCTCATCCACACATACAGTTGATACTTTCTCCCAAAATCTTTTTTTTGGCCATTCAACCATTTTTAAATGTCACTCCAAATATTTTTCAGAATACCATCAATTTCATTAGGAAAACTTACATAAAAATCTGATCTTGGTGTCATAATTTCTGAACTGTGATAACCCCAGGAGACGCCTACTTTATTAAAATTAGCCGCCTCTCCCATATCCATATCATACGAAGTATCACCAATTATAACAGCGTTTTCAGAAAGTAACCCTGTTTCATCAAGAGCTGAGTAAAGCATTGACGGGTGAGGTTTTGAAGGATGATTATCAGCTGTTTGTATAGTCGAAAAGTAGTGGCCAAGTGAATGTGATTCGATAATATGATCTAACCCCCTACGCCCTTTTCCTGTCGCAATGCCCAATAAATACTTTTCAGAAACTGACAATCTATCCAAAAGTCCCCTAATACCGTGAAATAGTGGTGATGGTTCATATTCTGAGCTTTCCCGAAGAGACATAAAACACTCAACGTACGAATCAACTATCTTTTTATGAAGAATTTCAGAACCTTCAGGCACCATTTTTTGGAGAGCTTCAGTAAGAGATAAGCCTATTATGGACCTAACCTGACTTTTCTTTGGAATGGGCAAGCCATGCCTTTCAAAAGCCAAGCCCATCGCATTAGAAATGTGTGCCTGACTATCAACTAATGTCCCATCAACATCAAACACTACTAACTTCATTATTGCCATTCTTCGTTAACATCAAAAGGGTCGAAAGGCACATCAGACTCTGACCACCCAAAATAATTCCATGTTTTTAACATATGCTCTGGCAACGGTGCAGAAAAAACTAAATCTAACCCTGTAACTGGGTGTTGAATTGTAAGAGATCGTGCGTGAAGATGCATTTTTTTACTAATATCATCCCCTAAACCGGACCCCCAACCGTCACCATAATTATCCTGGCCGGACCCTCCATACTTCCCATCTCCAACTATTGGGTGCCCAAGCTCTGACATATGAGCTCTAAGCTGGTGGGTTCGTCCGGTTACTGGAATCAAAGCCATCCAGGACGCTCTTTGTGCTAAGAAACATAGTGTTGCATAATCAGTGTGCGCTCTTTTAGCTCCAAAGGTCGAGTTAATATCATCAGGGTGAACACAGTACATTTTTTCACCTGCTCCATCATTAGTATGCCCTTTCTTCTTAACCAAACCAAACTTTATTGAACCTATTTTTGGATATGGCACCCCAGCAACTAACGCCCAATAAATCTTTCTAGTGTTTTGATGTCTAAATGCTTTTGTTAATTCACTCGCCATTGCTTGAGTTCTTGCTAGTAATAGGACCCCTGAGGTATCCTTATCCAAACGATGCACCAATCTCGGGGCCTCTTCACGTTCAAAGGTTAATGCTCCTGTCATCCCATCAACATGACGAGTTTGCTTACTACCACCCTGCACAGCTAAGCCAGCGGGTTTATTTAAAACTAGCAAATAATCATCTTTGTATATTACACAGTTTCTAATCATTTCTGCATCAGATCTAGTAATATTTTTTTGATCAGAAAATTGTTTTATCTCGTCAAAAGAAGGAAGAGGTGGGATGCGGATGATTTGTCCTGGAGACACACGTGTGCTTGACTTAACACGACCACCATTTACACGAATTTCACCTTTTCGACACATTTTTTCAATATTACTTTGATTTATGTGGGCAAACTTTCTACGAAACCACCGATCAAGTCGCTGCTCAGCTTCGTCATCTCCAACTGTTATTTTTTGAATTGTACTCATATTATTAAATAACGTCCCAACCAAATACCTCCAAAAAGAGCCATTATAGAAAATAAAACAGATATAGTGACATATAACATCAACCCCACAATATTGCCCTGTTCATAAAGCATATACGTGTCCAATGAAAACGCTGAGAAAGTTGTAAAACCACCCAACAGACCAACCATTAAAAAAGGATATAGGTTCAACCAATTTCTTTCATCTAGCGCTACAACTAAAAAGCCCATAATGAAAGAGCCAAGGATATTTATGAAAATGGTTCCAACTGGAAAGCCTGCACCTAAGATACGTGCAGCACTTATCACTGTTGCGTACCGCAATGTTGCTCCTAGAGCTCCACCCAATGCTACCTGAAAAAATGTAAAAGTCATAACCAACCTGTCTGCGCTAAAATACCTGATGTCAAGATTCTCTAGATTTTCTCAACGACTTAAAGTATTCCAACTTTGCTCTTAAATCTTTTTCAGCCCCCTGATCGCTGGGGTTGTAATATTCACGATCTTTAATCAAGTTAGGGAAGTAATCCTGTCCAGAGAAACTATTTTCATAATCATGGTCGTACTTGTACCCCTCCCCGTAACCTTGCTCTTTCATCAGCATAGTAGGGGCGTTGAGAATATGTTTTGGCGGAGACTGTGAACCATTATCAATTGCAGCTGAATTGGAATTCTTAAAGGCTGTGTATACAGCATTTGATTTAACAGCTAGCGCCAGGTAAATTGTTACCTCTGCCAATGCTAAGTCTCCTTCGGGACTTCCCAGCCTCTCATAAACGTTCCAGGATTCTAGACACATGCGTTTGGCGTTTTCATCTGCTAACCCAATATCCTCCAAGGCAATTCTTGTAAGCCTACGAAATAAATAATTCGGGTCTTCTCCACTGTCCATCATTCTTGAAAGCCAGTAAAGTGCCGCATCAGGGTCCGACCCCCTTATAGATTTATGTAAAGCAGAAATTAAATTAAAATGCTCCTCTCCAGTTCTGTTAAAATTAGGCATGCGCTTGGAGAGCCTTTCAGTCAAACTCTCACGATCTAATTGTGTGTCTAAATTCCAGCTAAAAATCTGTTCAATCATATTAATTAGTGAGCGTGCATCACCATCAGCAAGGTCTATAAGGGCATTCTTTGCATCCAGAGACAACAAAAGTGTATTATTCATTTTTATTTGAATATTAGTCAAAATTTGTTCTAAGTCTTGAACAGACAAGCGATCTAATACTAAAACCTGACATCGTGACAGGAGAGCAGAATTTAAAGAAAATGAAGGGTTTTCAGTTGTCGCTCCCACAAGTACTATTGTTCCATCCTCTATGTAGGGTAGAAAAGCATCCTGCTGAGATTTATTAAATCTGTGAATTTCATCTACAAACAATAGAGTTGATTTACCATTTTTTTTCCTAATTTTTGCACTATCAAAAATATTTCTTAATTCCTTAACACCAGAAAAAATTGCACTAAGCTGCTCAAAATGTATTTCAAATGAGGTTGATAATAAACGTGCAATCGTCGTTTTACCTACTCCAGGAGGCCCCCATAGAATAAATGAACTCAAAGAGCCCCTACTTATCATTAGGCTTAAAGTAGTATTTGGTCCTAATAAGCGTTCTTGGCCAACAACAAAATCAAAACTAGTTGGTCTCATCAAGTCAGCTAAAGGTCGTTTAACTGACACCAATATCTCAGGCTGCGCTTGGTTAAATAAATCAGACATTATATATAATTCTTATAAAAGTTTTTATTTAGCTTAGCTAAACACAAGCTAATAGGAAACAAAATAATATAACCCCTGAAAAGAGCAAAAAAAAAGCCCACGAAGCCGCGGGCTGTTTGGTTTTATTAACTTACTTAACTACTCCTCAGTAGTTTCTTCCTTGATCGCCTTTTCTTTGTCAACTAACCCCTTTGCACTTGGATCTCTATCCACTAGCTCTATGATCGCCATTGGCGCCATATCACCATATCTAAATCCCGCTTTTAGTACTCTGGCATATCCACCTTGACGATCTTTGTATCTTGGCCCAAGAATATCAAAAAGTTTAGCAACATAAGCGTCTTGCTTCAACTTAGAAGCGGCAAGCCTTCGAGCATGTAGGTCACCTCTTTTAGCTAAAGTAATCATCTTTTCTATGATTGGCCTTAATTCTTTTGCCTTAGGCAAGGTAGTTTTAATTTGTTCGTGCTCTATTAGTGAACCGGCCATATTACTAAAAAGTGCCTTACGATGTTCGTGTGTTCTATTTAACCGGCGATAGCCTCTTGCGTGACGCATAATCTCATTCCTTATGTTTATACTTTGTCTGGCGCCGCCGATGCGTGTCGGAGCGCTCTCCTTGGGGTGTTATTACCCAGTAATTCTCCACACTTGTGGACATTTTTTAAACTTAAAAGTGATCTTCAAATCTCTTAGCAAGCTCCTCAATATTTTCTGGAGGCCAATCAACAATATCCATACCCAAGTGATGGCCCATACTAGATAAAACTTCTTTAATTTCATTAAGCGATTTTCGACCAAAGTTTGGTGTTCTTAGCATCTCAGCCTCAGTTTTTTGAATCAAATCTCCTATGTAGACTATATTGTCATTTTTTAGGCAATTTGCTGATCTCACAGACAACTCCAACTCATCCACTTTTTTCAGTAGTAGTGGGTTGAATTCTAATTCGTCTTCATCATTTTGAGTACTTTCACTCTCTGGTTCATCAAAATTTACGAATATAGATAATTGATCTTGTAATATTCTGGCCGCGAAAGCGACAGCATCGTCTGCAGTAATCGATCCATCTGTCTCAACTTTTAAAGTGAGTTTATCATAATCAAGAACTTGACCCTCACGAGTTGGTTGAACATCATAACTAACCTTCCTGACTGGAGAAAAAATAGCATCAATCGGAATTAACCCTATTGGAGCGTCATCAGGACGATTCTCTTCGGCTGAAACATAACCTTTTCCATTATTTAATGTTAATTCCATTGAAAGCGCTGCTCCATCATCAAGATGACAAATAACATGCTCCTTATTTAAGATTTCGATCCCAGCACTCTCAGAAATATCAGCGGCAGTAACCACACCTGGTCCCTTTGCAGTTACTGTGAGCCTTTTTGGACCCTCAACTTCCATACAAATTGCTACGCCTTTTAGGTTCAAAACAATATCTGTCACATCTTCTCTTACACCTGAGATCGAAGAGAATTCATGTAACACATTATCTATTTGAACAGCTGTTATCGCAGTACCCTGCAAACTACTCATTAAAACGCGCCTTAAGGCATTTCCCAGAGTCAAACCAAAACCTCGTTCTAACGGTTCGGCTACTACGGTAGCTTTATTACCTGGTTCACTACCTGCTATTACATCTAGCTGACTTGGTTTAATTAACTCTAACCAGTTCTTGTGGATCATATTATTTCCTCCATACTAGTCCTTGTTCCATGTCCAAAAACAAAGACACCCGAGGTTAAATTGGATTACTCATAATATTTTCGGGGAAAATACCGAGTCTTTAATGATTAAACGCGTCGTCGTTTAGGCGGTCGACAACCATTGTGGGCCATTGGTGTTACGTCACGAATAGATGATATCTGAAACCCCAACGTGGCTAATGCCCTTAAGGCACTCTCTCTGCCAGATCCAGGTCCTTGAACTTCAACTTCAAGACTTTTTACTCCATGTTCCTGTGCTTTTTGTCCTACATCTTCTGCTGCCATTTGAGCCGCATAAGGGGTAGACTTTCTTGAGCCTTTAAATCCCATTGTCCCCGCTGACGACCAAGCAATTGCATTACCTTGAACATCAGAGATTAGAATCTTAGTATTATTGAATGAGGAGTTTACATGAGCAACTCCAGCCGCAATATTCTTTCGAGCCTTCTTTTTAGCCCTTACTTTATCTCTTGCCATTTTCTGGTCCCCTACTTCTTCTTACCTGCTATAGCTCTTGCTGGTCCTTTGCGGGTACGAGCATTCGTATGAGTTCTTTGGCCTCGAACAGGAAGGTTTCTTCTGTGCCTAAGACCACGATAACAACCAGAATCCATTAATCGTTTAACATTTATTTGTATACCACGCCGCAAATCTCCCTCTACTTCGAAGTTTGCATCAATGTATTCTCTTATTTTTAGGACTTCACTATCTGTCAGCTCATTCATTCGCCTTGAAGCCTCTATCCCAACCGCGTCACATATGGTTCTTGCGGATGTATTTCCTATGCCTGTTATATAGGTCAAAGAAATAGGTACTCGTTTGCCATCAGGCAAATTTACGCCAGCTATTCGTGCCAATTTGGTTTTCCTTTCCTGTCGCGATTCCGTAACACCAGAATCTTTTCTCACAACTATCTTTCAACCCTTTCAAGGATCGAAAGCTTCTTAGACTTCAATAAGTAATATTTTACACTTCATAAACCTATTTAGCCTAGAGTTGGGTGAGTAGGGTTTTTTTTCTATATCGTCAAGCGCAGTTTTAAGTTATTTCAATAAAATTTTATTGATTGCAGAATTGATTACTTCGATATCTGCTAATCCATCAACAGAATAGAGAATTCCCTTATTTAAATAGTACTCTATTAATGGAGCAGTCTTATTATTATACTCATCTAACCTCGTCCGTAGACTTTCTTCATTATCATCAACTCTCTTTTTTAGTTTAGCAGCACCGCATTTAATACAGACACTGGTACTCAAAAGTGGTTTTGACCTTTCATGATAAACTTCGCCACATTCGCCACAACTATAACGCCCAGTAATTCTATCTACGAGCGCCTCGTTATCTACCTTCATTTCAATTACAGCTGTGATACAGGTATCATGAATATCAAGAAGTTTGTCCAATGCACTTGCTTGACCAATTGTTCTGGGGAATCCGTCAAATATAAAGCCCCTTGCATGAGTTTTAGATAGACGTTCTTTTATTAGAGAAATTACAATATCATCAGAAACAAGCTCACCAGGATTCATTATGGATGCAACTTTCTTGCCGATTTCAGTATTAGAGCTTTGGGACTCTCGAAGCATATCACCAGTTGATAGTTGAACAAGATCAAACTCCGCAACCAGCTTGCGTGCTTGAGTTCCTTTACCAGCTCCCGGTGCTCCAAGAAAGATAATATTCATTCATCGTCTCTGTGGTTTTGGTTTTGTTCTTTTTTTACCTCTTAGCTGGGACTTCTCAATTAAGCCTTCATACTGGTGCGCTAAAAGGTGACTTTGAACTTGTTGAATTGTATCCATAGTGACAGACACAACAATTAAAACCGATGTTCCGCCAAAATAAAATGGTATGGCAAGTTGTGATCTTAATATTTCAGGAAGCAGACAGACAGCTGCGAGATAAGCTGCTCCTAAAACTAAAATACGGTTAACAACATATTCAAGGTACTCAGCTGTTCTTTTTCCAGGTCGAATCCCAGGGACGAAACCATTTTGGCTCTTAAGATTTTCAGCAACCTCTTCAGGTTTAAATGAAACATTAAAGGTATAAAAGTAAGCGAAAAAGACTATCATCACAGTAAAGAACAGAAGATAAAGAGGTTGACCAGGTCCAAAGTAAGCTAACACTGTTGACATAGCAGAACTAGTCTGAGTCCCTGAGAAAGTACTTAATGTAGTCGGCAAAAGAAGTAATGAGGAAGCAAAAATTGCTGGGATAACACCAGAGGGGTTAACTTTAACAGGTAAGTTTGATGCACCACCATCATATACCTTCATGCCTACCTGCCTTCTTGGGTACTGAATATGAATTTTTCTCAAAGCTCGTTCCATAAATACCACGAAGGTAATCGTAGCTATAACAACTATAAATACCCCTATAATCACCACTGGGCTAATTGACCCAGACCTCCCTTGAGCAAAGAATTGTGCAATTGCAGCAGGGACTTCCGCAATAATTCCTACAAAAATAATTAAAGAAATTCCGTTTCCTATTCCTCTAGCTGTTATTTGTTCTCCGAGCCACATAAGAAACATCGTCCCACCAACAAGAGTGATTATGCAGGTTATTCTAAAAAACCAACCTGGATCAGTGACTAAACCTGATCCTTCCAAACCTACTGACAACCCATATGCTTGAAGTGTTGCTAAGAATACCGTTCCCAAACGAGTATATTGATTTATCTTTCGACGCCCAGGTTCACCCTCTTTTTTTAGTTGCTCCATGTAAGGCACCATTGCGGTCATAAGTTGAACAATAATGGATGCAGAGATATAAGGCATTATCCCCAGAGCAAATAAACCCATCCTACCAATCGCACCACCAGTGAACATGTTAAGCATCCCACCAATACCTGATGCAGCTTGCTCAACAAAAGACTTAAGAGCTTCTGAGTCAATTCCGGGAACAGGTATATAGGTCCCAAGGCGGTAAACTATAAGCAGGCCTATTGCAAAAAGTATTCTTTGTCTAAGCTCAGTCGCCTTGCCAAAAGCTGACCAACTCATGTTCTGCGCCATTTGTTCTGCTGCGGATGCCATGGACTAAGACTTTCTTGTTTTTTCTACTAATAATAAAAAGACTATATTTCTGAATTTATGTCAAATTTCAATTCTATATACTCAAAATTACCTTTGTTATTTTATTACTATTTGCTAGAAGTAGAAGTTTTTAAAACTCCTCCTAATTTCTCAACTGCATCAACTGCCGCTTTAGAGGCACCAGTCACTAAAATATTTAATTTTGATGTAGCAGTACCTTTAGCCAAGACCCTTACTCCATCAAGCTTACGACGTACTATTCCTGTTTCAAGTAATAAATCTTCATTGATTTCTTTAGAAGCGTCCAATTTTTTAGAATCAATAAACTTTTGAATAAGACCGAGGTTAATTACGGCGTAGCTTTTACGATTTGGTTTGTTGAACCCACGTTTAGGCAAACGCATATATAAAGGCATTTGTCCGCCTTCATAACCATTCAAGGCAACTCCTGACCTGGATTTTTGACCTTTAATCCCCCTCCCAGCGGTTTTTCCTTTTCCTGATCCAGGACCACGCCCCACACGTTTTTTTTTCCGAGTTGCACCAGGATTATCATGGAGTTCGTTTAATCTCATTTTATTATCTCCTTTGCTGCCTTTGATATTCAGAATACCAATTATGAAAGTCAGCTGTATCTTTTAATCTTAAAACTAACCTATCTCTTTAGTAATTTTTACTAAATGAGAAATAGAGTTAACCATGCCCCTCACTGAAGGAGTATCCTCAAGCTCTCTACTTTTATTCATCTTATTTAAACCTAAACCCACCAACGTAGCACGCTGTTTTCCAGGTCTGCGTATAGGTGAACCAGTCTGTTTGACTACAATTTTTTTTCCCATCATGCCCTCACACTTCCGCCAGCGGTTCAGTCACTACAACTTTTGAAGACGTTTGAAGAATTTCAGAAACCTTCTTTCCTCTTCTCTGCGCAACCATTCGAGGACTTGACTCATCTCTAAGTCCATCCATTGTAGCTCGCACCATATTATAGGGGTTTTGTGAACCTATTGACTTTGCCACTACATCTTGAACCCCCAGCATTTCAAAAACAGCACGCATTGGGCCTCCAGCGATAATTCCAGTACCTTGAGGTGCAGTCCTCATTACAACTTTTCCAGCACCATGTCTGCCATTTACATCATGGTGGAGCGTTCTGCCTTCCTTTAGTGGCACTCGTATCAACTGCCTTTTAGCTTCTTCTGTTGCTTTTCGGATTGCCTCGGGAACCTCTTTTGCTTTCCCTTTACCAAACCCAACACGTCCCTTCTGATCACCGACAACCACTAAAGCAGCAAACCCAAATCTTTTACCACCTTTAACAGTTTTTGATACCCGGTTGATCGCAACGAGACGATCCGAAAACTCCGGAGTTTCCTCGCGATCGCGACGGCCTCGATTTCCTGGTTCTTTTGCCATCCATCTTCTCCTTAAATTTTTAATCCACCTTCACGAGCGGCTTCAGCTAATGCTTTAACCTTCCCATGAAACAAATATCCACCACGATCGAAATATGCTTCCTTTACGCCAGCTTTTTTTGCTCTCTCAGCAATTGCAACACCCACAGCAATAGCAACCTGAGTGTTGTTTTTACCAACTTCACCTAAGGAAACTTCCAATGAAGATGCTGAAGCTAATGTTTTTCCAGCAACGTCATCGATTAACTGAGCACTTATATTTTTGTTAGAACGGAATACAGAAAGTCTTGCACGTCCCACATTTACTTTTCTTAACTTATTTCGTACGCGTAAACGGCGTTTTAGAAACAAATTCCTTTTACTATTGGCCATATTCTGAGTTCCTTATTTCTTTTTACCGTCTTTACGGAAAATGTACTCATCTTTATATTTAATACCTTTCCCTTTATAGGGCTCAGGTTTTTTCCAAGCTCTAATATTGGCAGCAACTTGACCTACCAACTGAGAATCAATTCCTTCAACAACTATCTCGGTTAACTTCGGTGCAGTAACATTCACGCCGTCCGGTATTTCAAAGTTCACGTCGTGAGAAAGCCCTAAATTAAGCTTTAAGACTTTGCCAGACACTTGCGCCCTGTAACCAACCCCATTTATTTCAAGCTGTTTTCTAAAACCAGAGGAGACGCCAGTGACTAAATTTGATACCATAGTTCTACTCATACCCCATTGTTGGCGTGCTCGCTTAGAACTACCCCTTGGCTCTATCGCAACGGCGCTATCTGATATTTTTACAGTTACGTCATCTGTAGCCGTAAATGATAGCTCACCTTTTGGTCCCTTAACTAATATTGTTTGGCCCGACAAAGTTGCTGACACTCCTGTAGGAAGTTCCACCGGTTTTTTTCCAATTCGTGACATTAAATTCTCCCTAGAAGACCGTACAAATTATTTCACCACCAATATTATGAGAGCGCGCTGTTGCGTCAGACATAACTCCTTTAGGTGTACTCACAATGGATAACCCTAGGCCTTGGCGCACAGTAGGAATATCTTTTGCTCCAACGTAAACACGTCGTCCTGGCTTAGAAACCCTATTGATTTCCCGAATTACGGGTACGCCATCATAATACTTTAAACTAATCTCAAGTGTTGGAAATCCGCTACTATCAGATTTTTTCTCATAACCCCTGATGTAACCTTCATCTCTCAAAACATCTAGAACCCAAGCTCTAAGCTTTGAGTCTGGCGACATTACTATTGATTTTCCACGCATTTGAGAATTACGGATTCGTGTAAGCATATCTGCTATTGGATCATTCATACCTGCGTTCCCCTACCAACTCGACTTTACCATACCTGGTATCTGTCCATTAGAACCAAGATCTCGTAGAGCAATTCTGCTAATCTTTAATTTACGATAATAAGCATGCGGCCTTCCTGTTATTTGGCAGCGGTTATGAAGCCTAGTCGCCGAACCATTCCTAGGAAGTTCTGCAAGTTTTAATCGTGCTGAAAACCGCTCCTCCATAGGTAGATCCCTATTATCCGCGATCGTCTTTAGTGCAAGTCTCTTGGAAGCATACTTCTTAACAAGCTTTGCCCTCTTTTTTTCTCTTTCAATCATTGCTTTCTTAGCCATATGTCTAGTCCTTCCAGCGGATCAATTGTTGAAAGGCATGTTGAATTTCTTCAACAAGCTCTTTGCTTCTATATCTGTAGTGGCACTGGTACAAATGATTATGTCCAGCCCCCATATTTCATCTACTTTATCAAAATCTACTTCAGGGAAAACTATATGTTCCTTCATTCCCATTGCATAGTTGCCAGTACCATCAAACGATTTTGCAGAGACACCTCGAAAGTCCCTAATACGCGGCATAGCAACGGTAATTAACCTATCAAGGAACTCAAACATACGGTCACCCCGTAATGTAACTTTTGTTCCTAGAGGCATGTCTTCACGAACTCTGAAAGCTGCGATTGATTTTTTTGCAATAGTTGTAACGGCTAACTGACCAGCAATTGCCGTTAAATCTTTCTGGGCGGCTTTAGCCTTTTTTGTATCTCTAACCGCTTCTGCGCCACAACCAATATTCAACACAATTTTCTGTAAGCCAGGTATTTGCATATCGTTTTTGTAAGAGAACTCTTCTTTTAGAGATGCTCTTATCACACTATTATAAAGCTCTTTAAGCCTTGGGGTATAATTTTCTGAATCCAACATCAGATCAAATCTCCTGTTGTCTTAGCAAAACGAGTTTTCTTTCCATCAGTAATTTTGAAACCGACCCGTGTAGCTTTTCCATTAGCATCAACCAACGAAAGGTTACTTATTTGAATCGGCATAGGTTGAGGTACTTTCCCACCCTGAGTGTTTTGACTTTGCTTAATATGCCTAATTGCAATGTTGACACCCTCAACGATTGCTTTTCCAGTACTTGGGTTTATCTTAGATATCTCACCCTCTTTGCCTTTATCTTTTCCAGCTAAAACGATAATTTTATCGCCTTTTTTTAACTTTGCAGCCATCTTACAAAACCTCCGGAGCCAAAGAAATTATCTTCATAAAGTTTTTTGCCCTTAACTCTCGAACAACTGGACCAAAAATACGCGTTCCTATTGGCTCATTAGCAGTATTTAAGATTACAGCAGCGTTTGTATCGAACCTAATAGCCGTACCGTCATCTCTTCTGACTTCCTTAGCAGTCCTAACAACCACGGCCTTACGGACATCGCCTTTTTTAACTCTTCCACGAGGAATGGCTTCTTTAACAGAGACTACTATTACGTCACCTACCGACGCGTACCGCCGTTTAGATCCGCCTAGTACTTTGATGCACTGAACTCGGCGTGCGCCGGAGTTGTCAGCTACATCCAGATTAGTTTGCATCTGGATCATTTATTTTTCTCCCGACCTTTGAAAATTTCTCTCAGGGTTTCGATTAGTGGCAAGAACCGCTTACTCCGCGATTACCTCCCAACGCTTTGATTTTGATTTAGGCGCGCACTCTTGGATACGCACCATGTCACCGACTTTAAATATGTTACTTTCATCATGAGCCCTATACTTTTTTGAACTCCGAATTGTCTTTTTTAGTACAGGATGTGTAAAACGTCTTTCTACTTGAACAGTTATAGTTTGTTCATTTTTATCGCTAGTTACATTACCCTGAAGAATACGCTTTGGCATTTTAGTATGTTCCTTATTCTACCACAACTTTAGTGGATTTTTCGTTAATAATCGTTTTTACACGTGCCACTTCTCTTCTAGCTTGACGCATTCTAGCTGTATTCTCAACTTGACCAGTTGCCTGTTGAAAGCGAAGATTGAACCCTTCTTTTTTAAGGGTTTCCAACTCTTCATTCAGTTGATCACTAGTCTTTTCTCTCAATTCCTTGGCGTCCATCGCCTATTCCTCTTCATCAGAGTGCCCCGCCTAATTCATTTATTATCATAGAGCAATACATTAAGTGTTAATTCGGTTATTAAATCCTACTAATTCTACCAATCCTCACGAATGACGACTCTCGTCTTAATGGGTAGTTTCATTGCTGCCAACCTAAGAGCTTCCCTTGCCACAGAGTCAGTGACCCCGTCAATCTCAAACATCACTCGTCCAGGCTTAACTTTTGCCGCCCAAAAGTCTACAGAACCTTTACCCTTACCCATCCTTACCTCTGTAGGTTTAGATGTAACGGGAAGATCTGGAAAAACTCTAATCCATACTCGGCCTTGTCGTTTCATATGCCTCGTCATAGCCCGTCTGGCAGCTTCTATCTGACGAGCGGTAATACGCTCTGGCTCTGTGGCTTTCAACCCATAAGTACCAAAAGATACCAATGTACCACCTTTTGCCTCACCGTGGATTCGGCCTTTATGCATTTTGCGAAATTTTGTTTTCTTTGGCTGTAACATTAGACCTCTCCCTTACCGACGTCCGCCAGCACCACGTGGCGCCGGACCATCTTGAATTTCCTGTTGTCTACGGTCCCGTGCAGCCGGATCATGTTCCATAATTTCGCCTTTGAAAATCCAAACTTTTATGCCAATAATACCATAAGCAGTCATCGCTTCAGAGGACGCATAGTCAATATCTGCTCGCAATGTATGCAAAGGAACACGTCCTTCTCTATACCATTCCGTCCTAGCTATTTCAGCTCCACCAAGTCTACCAGCGACATTCACTCTAATTCCAAGTGCTCCAATTCGCATCGCATTCTGAACCGCTCTTTTCATTGCCCTTCTAAACGATACACGCCTCTCTAGCTGTTGAGCTATAGACTCCGCTACCAATTGACCATCGAGTTCGGGCTTACGTACTTCAACTATATTTAGATGTAACTCACTCTGTGTTAGATTCGCAATTTTCTTACGTAAGCCTTCAATATCAGCACCTTTTTTACCAATTATAACGCCTGGTCTAGCAGTATGAATTGTAACTCTACATTTTTTATGAGGACGCTCAATTATTATTCTACTTACACCAGATTGCTTACATTCTTCCTTAATGAAATTTCTAATGCTTATATCTTCAAGCAATAGATTTCCAAAATCCTTTGAGTCGGCATACCATCGACTATCCCAAGTACGATTGACTTGAAGGCGCATCCCAATTGGATTTACTTTTTGCCCCATTAAGCTTGCTCCTCAGTTTGACGGACCTTTATAGTTAGCTCCGAAAAAGGTTTCAATAATTTTCCAAAACGCCCTCTAGCTCTTGGCCTACCTCGTTTTAGTGTAATATTTTTGCCCACATAAGCCTCTGCAACAATCAATTCATCAACATCCAAGTTGTGATTATTTTCGGCATTTGCAACAGCAGACTGTAGACATTTTTTTACATCATCTGATATTCTTTTCTTCGAGAAAGTCAGGTCAGAAAGTGCCTTGCCAACCTTTTTTCCTCGAATGAGCTGCGCAACAAGATTTAGCTTTTGCGGAGATGTTTTAAGCATTTTAAGCTTCGCCATTGCTTCATTATCAGCGACTCTACGTAGATTTTTTTCTTTACCCATGACCTACTTCCTCTTCGCTTTTTTATCAGCAGTGTGACCGTGGTAGGTCCGTGTTGGTGAATACTCTCCAAACTTTTGACCTATCATATCTTCTGAAACAGCGACTGGTATATGTTTTCGTCCATTATAAACACCAAATGTTAAGCCAACAAACTGAGGCAGGATGGTCGATCTTCTTGACCAAATCTTTATAACTTCGTTTCTTCCACTCTCTTTAGATTTCTCGGCCTTCTTCAAGACGTAAGAATCAACAAATGGACCTTTCCAAACTGATCTAGACATATTATCGACCCTTCTTCTTAGCGTGACGTGAACGTAATATTAATCTGCTTGAGGCCTTGTTTTTGTTACGCGTACGAGCACCTTTCGTAGGCTTTCCCCAAGGAGTGACGGGGTGTCGACCTCCCGAAGTCCGCCCCTCACCCCCACCATGCGGGTGATCAATTGGGTTCATGGCAACTCCACGAACTGACGGCCTAATACCTTTGTTCCTATTTCTACCAGCCTTGCCAAGGTTTTGGTTCGAATTGTCTGGGTTTGAAACGGCACCAACAGTACACATACATTCTTGCCTAACTAACCTGAGTTCACCAGAAGACAGTCGTATTTGCGCATACCCACCATCTCTTCCAACAAATTGTGCATAAGTTCCAGCTGCTCTTGCAATTTGCCCACCTTTACCCATTTTTAGCTCTACATTATGAACAATTGTTCCGATAGGTAACCCAGAGAACGGCATCGCATTACCCGGCTTAACATCTGCTTTTGAGGAAGCTATTATCTTATCACCTACTCCTAACCGTTGAGGTGCAAGAATATAAACACGCTCTCCATCTTCATAGGCAATTAATGCTATAAATGCAGTCCGATTTGGATCATACTCTATACGCTCAACCACACCGACCATATCAAATTTTGTTCTTTTGAAATCAACTATACGATAGAGACGCTTTGCACCTCCACCTTTACGACGCATAGTAATTCGTCCGGTATTGTTACGACCGCCATTCTTCGTTAACCCCTCTGTAAGAGATTTAAGTGGACGACCTTTCCAAAGTTCCGAACGGTCAATCAGAACCAACCCTCGTTGGCCCGGCGTGGTCGGCTTATACGACTTTAGTGCCATGCTTTCTGTCTTCCGTCTAATTAAGACCTTATCAAGGTCTTGTTAAAATTATCTCATCGGTCAAAACCAACCAATAAGGGTTACCTATTTAAATTAAAGCCCTGTTGAAACGTCAATAGTATTACCTTCTTCTAACGTCACGTACGCTTTCTTTCTATCTTTCCTCTTACCCAGTTGGCCACGGAACCTCTTTACTTTACCTTTAGTAATCGAAGTATTAACCGCCTTTACCTTAACTCCAAAGAGCGCCTCAACGGCCTCTTTTATAACAATTTTATTTGAACTCATCGAAACTTCAAAAACTACTGCATTCGACGCTGAGGCCATCGTAGCTTTTTCGGTCACGATCGGGTTTCGTATTACATCATAATATTCAGCTTTCATTTTCATTTAAGTCGATCCTCCATCGCCGCAACCCCTTCTTTAGTTAACACTAAGGTATCACGCTTTAGAATATCATAAACATTAGCACCAACTGATGGCAGGATATCTAGGCCTGTAATATTTCTTGCCGCTTTAGCAAAGTTCTGATTAACAGAAACTCCATCAATGACTAACGCTCTTTTCCACCCTAATTCCTTTATTTTCTTTGCTAACTGACTAGTCTTCATATCTGTTAACTTAGAAACATCAACGATTACAAACTCTCCTGCTGCAACTTTAGCAGATAAAGCATGCATAAGGCCGAGCTTTCGCACTTTTTTCGGAAGATCGTGGCCATGACTCCTAGGGGTAGGCCCTTTATAAACACCACCACCACGAAAAATAGGTGCACTTCTACTACCGTGTCTAGCACCACCAGTGCCCTTTTGCTTATATATTTTTCGAGTAGAATACGAGGTTTCTGATCGAGTTTTTACCTTGTGCGTACCAGCCTGAGCGTTATTTCTCTGCCATCTAACGACCCTGTGTAATATATCCACTCTAGGGTCCAGTGAAAATATCTTATCGCTAAGCTCAATCGACCCTGCTTTTTTTCCATCTAAATCAATTGCATCAGCTTTCATCTTTTTTACCTCCCTCAGGAGCTGTGCCAACAGCTAATTGATTTTCGCTATCATCAGCACCGACGCTAGCAACTTTCTCTTCGATTTCTTCAGGAGAAACGTTCACAACCTCTTCAATGTCCTTTACTGAAGCTAGTAAAGCAGCAGGGTAAATAACATTATCTGGAAGATCTTTTTTCACAGCATCTTTAATGGTAACCCAGCCACCTTTGGATCCAGGAACGGCCCCTTTTATCATGATTATACCAAGTTCAACATCAGTTTTAACTACTTGCAAGTTTTGAGTAGTAACCCGTGCCGCACCCATGTGCCCTGCCATTTTCTTTCCCTTAAATACTTTCCCAGGATCTTGGCATTGCCCAGTAGACCCATGCGATCTATGAGAGATGGAAACACCATGAGACGCCCTTAGGCCTTTAAAATTATGGCGCTTCATCGCTCCAGCAAAACCCTTACCGATAGATGTACCAGAAACATCAACGTACTGACCTGCTGAGTAGTGATTAGCAGTTATCTCTTCGCCGACTTCAATCAGGTTTTCGGCAGCAACTCTAAATTCTGCAATCTTCCGTTTCGGCTCTACTTTAGCTATCGCAAAATGACCTCTCATCGCCTTGGACGTTCTCTTAATTTTTGCAGTTCCCGCACCTAATTGAACAGCGGAATAACCATCTTTTTCTGTAGTACGGTTTGCGACAACTTCTAATTTATCTAACTGTAAGACAGTCACAGGAATCTGCTTACCATCTTCCATGAACAAACGTGTCATACCAACTTTTTTTGCAATTACACCGGAGCGCAACATATCATTAACCCTCCCTATACTTTAATTTCAACATCGACACCCGCCGCAAGATCCAGCTTCATAAGCGCATCCACGGTTTGAGGTGTCGGGTCAACAATATCTAAAAGCCTTTTATGAGTTCTAATCTCAAACTGCTCCCTAGACTTTTTATCTACATGGGGACCACGCAGAACAGTAAACTTTTCTATCCGGTTAGGCATTGGAATTGGCCCCCTTACGTCAGCACCAGTGCGTTTAGCGGTACTAACTATTTCCTGTGTACTCGCATCCAACACTCTATAATCGAACGCCTTCAATCTTATTCTTATAGTTTGGCTTTTTGCCGCCATTTTATCAGCCTTTCAGGGCAATAGGATTTTAAGAGATTTAATAACTTAACCTCTTTTAATCCTTTTTATTAATTTTACTCGATGATGCTTGAAACAACACCCGCACCGACTGTTCTACCGCCTT